>DATKEN010000052.1:0-2775 GCA_035512155.1 Terriglobales bacterium
AACAGTGTGACCGCGAATTCGGGCCGTCGATAAAACTCCGAGTACCATCCAACATAGAGCACCAGCATGCCCGCGTAACTGAGGATGAGCAATCGCCGCCAGGGCTTGACGGCAACCAAAGCCACGGACGCAGCGCAAAGCAGCGCCACGTAAGAGAACAGTTCTACTTCATGGTTCTGCCCGGTCGAAAGCAGCAACGGCGTCGAGAAACCGCCGGCCAAGGCGATGGCGGCCAGTATCTCGGCATCCTGTTTAATCGCCAGCATCGCGGTTGAGGCGGTCACAATCACCATGGCCAGGAAGGCGACGGGACTCGGAATCAGCGCATAGACCTGGAAGGCGGCCCACAAAGAGAGATACAGGACTCCCACACCAACTGCTTTGAGCGAGTAGGAAAACAGGTTGTAACCACGCGTGCGGAAACGTTCGCTCCAAATAATGGCGCCGATCCCCGCCAACAGTCCGATGGACACGCGTCCGGTCGGACCAATCCAGTTGTTGTCGAAGGCAAGCTTGAGGAAGTACGACATACCGATCAGCACGGCTGAGATACCGATCCGGTTTAACCAGTGCGAGCCGATGCGGGATTCCAGATCAATCTCCGGCTTAGCCGTGGCGAAGTGCGGACCGGTATCGCGAGGACCGGGCCTCGGCGGGGGCAATGGCCTGGCCGGGAAGGTGTTCGCCGGCGACGGAATGGCCGGAGTCTCGGTTGCGGCAACCTGCGATGAAGCAGGCCTGGATGGAGCGGGCAGGACCGCCGATGGCTGAGTATCCGAGCGCATCGAGGGCTCGGAGGGCACGGTTGCCCTGGTTTCGGCGCGGCGCTCCAATCGCTCAACGCGGGCGACGAGGTCTCGAACCAGCGTACGTAAAATGTGCAGGTCGCTTTCTTGGTTGTCCACGGCTGTTCCTAAGACAAAAGTCGCCCCACTATAAGTGAAGAGTTAAGCGATTGCACCTTCTTATTTGGGATTGGCAGCCCGGGCGTGCCACTGTGGTTACCGCGCTTTGTATTTAAGATAGACCCATGAAATTCCACACCGAGTACCTGACCCTGCACACAAAAACCAGGCGCGCCTACGTCCACCTGACGCCGCAGGTCGAGAGCGCCCTCAAGAAGTCTGGGATTAAAGACGGCATGATCCTGGTCTCCGCCATGCACATCACGGCTGGAGTCTACGTCAATGACAATGAGAGCGGGCTCATCAAGGACATCGACCAGTGGCTGGAAACGCTCGCTCCCTTCCGGCAGAACTACCAGCATCACCAGACCGGCGAAGACAACGGAGATGCGCACCTGAAATCGCTGATCATTCACCACGAGGTCATCGTTCCGGTCACCAAAGGGAAACTCGATTTCGGCCCATGGCAGCAGATTTTCTACGCCGAATTCGACGGCCAGCGCGACAAAAGAGTCATCATTAAAGTCATGGGAGAATAGGCAACTTGGTTTATCCTCATAGTTCGTTGCTGGATAGTTCGTTTTGGCGTGACGAGTTATGAAGTGGAGTGACGGGCGTCTCGCGAGCCTGCCCTGAGCGCGGTCGAAGGGTCCAGCAGCATCGCGGCCGGGCGGGGACGCCCGGCTCTCCACCAACAAAGTTTGGGAGCCGATTACCATGACCGAAGAACTCACCGAATTGGAAGAGCATGCCGAACACGCCCGGGAGCATCCCGACCTCGCCCCCGTGACCGTCACCATGGCAGTGGTGGCTGTCCTGGTGGCGACTGTGTCGCTGCTCGGCCATCGCACCCATACTGAAGAAATCATTTTGCAGAATAGGGTCAGCGACCAATGGGCCTTCTATCAGGCCAAGAATATCCGCCGTCACACCGACGAATTGTTCGCCGATCTGACCACCGTGGTTGCCAGCAAAGACGCGGAAGCCGTTGCCAAACTGCACGAAAGATACCAGGCCGAAGCAGACCGCTACAAAGACGAGCAGAAGGAACTCGACACCAAGGCCCACGAACTGGAAAAGGATGGCGAACTCACCCGCCGCAAAGCCGACCGCTTCGATCTCAGCGAAGTCTGTCTGGAGATCGCGCTGGTGGTCAGCTCAATCACCCTGCTCTCGGGCCGCCGCATATTCTGGCGCCTCGGCCTGTTTATGGCGGCTGCCGGAGTTCTCGTCGCCGCGTCGGTCTGGATTGTGCGCTAGAAGATCGTGCGCTAGAAAACGACCAGATGGCGTGCGTCCACATCGTACCGGCGGTGTTGCCAGTCAGTTTCTTGCCAATGCTGACGGTCATTCGGCGGCCGTGACTGCGCTCCGTCAGCAGCGCTCAGCGGCGGCGTGATCTAGACCCTTCTTTCACCGTCTAAGCCGCTGGAACCAAAGATAAATGACTTCTAATGTGGTTGCTGGTTCTTCGGCCTCTGGCGTGCACTGTCGGAGGAATCTCTCTGGCCAAGCTTCCGCAGAAGAGAAGATTGGACACAGCGCCATGCTTCATAAATGTGCAAACCCAGCCTGCACGGTTCCCTTTCGATCCCTGCGCGAAGGCAAGCTGTTTCTGGCCGAAACTTTCCCTTCTGACGCCAGCGGCGCTTTCGACGGCAACCGGCGGAAGCTCCGCCGGCGTGAACATTTCTGGCTCTGCGACGCCTGCTCCACTCACTTCACGCTTCGTTTCGACCCTACCCACGGGATGCTTACCGTCCCACTCAGCGAGCGCGCGAATCCACGCTTCCTGGCCCGCGCCACGGTCAACGCTTGACCGAGTGTCAAAAGGACTGATGGATAACCCGATCACAAAACGCTTGCCTTG
>DATKEN010000053.1:0-2699 GCA_035512155.1 Terriglobales bacterium
CGGAGATGCTGGGGCGCCGGCTGCGCGAACACAACGCGCAGTGCTGGCTGGTGAACACCGGCTGGCAGGGCGGGCCCTATGGTGTAGGCAGGCGCATGAGCATTCCGTACACGCGGGCAATGGTGGATGCGGCGGTCGAGGAAGAACTGATCCACCAGGATTTCGAAATTGAGCCCACGTTCGGATTCAGCGTCCCGAAGTTCTGCCACGGAGTACCGCCACAGGTGTTGAATCCGCGCAATGCTTGGCTCGACAAAGCAGCGTACGACAGGGCCGCTGAGGATCTGCGCAACCGCTTCGCAAAGAACTTCGAGAACTTCGACGCACCGCCGGAGGTTAAGGCGGCGGGGCCGAAGGCGCAGAGATAATTGTTGAATTTTGATTGTTGGGCGGAAAGCGGAACGGTCGGAGTCTGTTACGAAACTCATTCCGTCCGCTAAAGTTGCACTTGCGGCTACCCGGCACTGCGTGCCGGGCTTTCACATCCCGCCGCTACGCGGCTGGAGTTGGTGGCTCTCCTATCATTGCCGCTTAACACCGAGTTTCACAACGTCCCCGGTCTGGGCCGGCGTTTTTCATTCAAGAATCAAGAATCATCAATTCACCGTATCTCAAAGCGTGGCCTCAATCTGCAGGTTTTCGATCATCGTGGTCAGCGCGCTTTGCGCCGCGTCGCGTTTTTGCTGCATTTCGGTGATTTCTTTCCTTAGCGCCTGGACGCGGTCTTCCTGTTCATTGAGTTCGCGGACGTAGCGCTCGATCAGCGCCTTCTCCTCGGCACTTCCCTTCAGCGCTTTCATGTTCTCGCGGACACGCTGCTGGTCGTCGGAAATGTTCGTCACCTGGGCACGTCGTCCGGTGATGACCGCATCGAGCACCGAGATATCGTTCTTCTTTTGCACGACGCTGCGCAGCGCATTTTCCATCTCGGGATTAATCATCTTCTGATCGAGGAAGAATTTTATTTCGTTATCCGTAACGCCAGTGAGCATCCAGCGGTTGGGTGTCTGGAGCCGTAGATTCAGGTTTGGAGTTTTAAGATGTCTGGGCCCGCGTGTGGGGCCCAGATCCGCGAATCAGGCTTTCTTGAGCAAGCGGGTAAGCCAGATGAGGAAGACGGCACCGATGATGGCGACAATGATGGTGCCGATCAAGCCTCCCGCGTGAATGCCGAGCAGACCCATCAGCCAGCCGCCAACCACCGCGCCAACGATGCCCAGGACAATGTCCATCACCACGCCGTAACCGCCGCCTTTCATGAGCTTGCCGGCGGCCCAGCCTGCGATCAGACCCACAACGATCCACCAAATTAGATTCGTGATCATGCGGAGCGCTCCTTTCCTGATGTGACGCGAGGAGAGTACGGGCTGAATTATCGTTTGTCAAACACCACTGTCAAACACCACGCATGGTTCGCGGGTTTGGAAAATGCGCAGCCGGTGTGTGGTTAAATCAACTGATGTTCGCCCGCAAGATTCGCGTGGAATACGAGGAGAATGGCAGCACGCTTCCCTGCCCACTCAAATGGCTGGACTCATTCTCCATGCGAAGCTTTACGAATTTCAGCGTGTTCGACGATACGCTTCCGGTGGCCGATGGAGAGCTGGAGATCGGCTCGGGCGTCCCCCTCGACGATCTAAGGGGTTCCATGGAGGACTGGTTTCGGCGGAAGGGTTATCTCCCTAAGGGTTCTCACCTACTACTAGTGGAAAAATAAAGGCTCGCGGAACGCGTCGAGTTCACTTGAAGAAAATTACGCGAAATTTGTACGCAGGCTCGGGAGTTTTGACGTGCGTTTGGACTATGGCAACCCTCGGGGTGGGAATACTCCTCTTACAATCAGGCGCTTGCGCCAAGACGGAAATGGCAGACGAGTTGCAATCCGACACGAGGAGGTGCTTGATGAGTTTCAAGCTGCTAAATTTTCCCCCTCAAGCGAGCACCCGTGCGATGCGAGTTCCGGTGCGCTGGATGTGTCTGGACAGTGGTCTGGGGAGAAGTGGATTTCTTAGTTCATGGCTGGGCGATGACAACGATTCGGATCAACGTCGCCGGCGTATTAATTGGGGTGCGATCGCGGGGCTGGCGCTGTCGTTCGCGATCAGCGGTGGATTCTGGGCGGGAGTGGGACTCCTGATTGCACGAAATGCGAAGTAGAGGGCGAATTTTCCTCGATCGAATACGAAACGGGGCTAAGCGTCAACCAGCGCTGGCCCCGTTTTGGTTTTTCAGATGTTTATTGGTCGTAGCGAAGCAGCGACATCACGTCGTACTTCTTCAGCTTGTCGCGGCCATTGAGGAATGAAAGTTCGACGACGAATCCCAAGCCAGCGATCTTCGCGCCGAGGGATTCCGCCAGCTTCGCGGTAGCTTCGGCGGTGCCGCCGGTCGCGAGCAAGTCGTCGACGATGAGCACGCGTTGGCCCTTCTGGATCGCGTCCTTGTGAATCTGGAGCGTGTTCGAGCCGTACTCGAGAGCATAATCGTAGCTCACACATTCGGCGGGAAGCTTGCCGGGTTTACGGACGGGAACGAATCCCGCGTTTAAACGATAGGCGAGCGCAGGCGCGAAGATGAAACCGCGAGCTTCCATCCCCAGCACCAGATCGATGTCCTGGGCAATGTAGTGCTCCGAGAGTTTGTCGATGAGCATGGCGAGTCCCGTCTTGTCTTTCAGGAGCGTCGTGATGTCGTAGAAC
>DATKEN010000054.1:0-3379 GCA_035512155.1 Terriglobales bacterium
CCACGCGATCGCAACTGGTTCTGCATATCCATCATCGATGGCAGCTCTTGCATACACGGCGGGCACCAGGTCGCCCAGAAATTCAACACCACGACCTGGCCGCGGAACTGGTTCAGGCTCACCTGGTGATCGGAATCCCGCACGGTAAATTCTTTCGCTGCAGAGCCTACATGCTGCGGCCGCGACCCGGTATAACACCCTGCAGTCGCAAGGATCAGGAACGCAGCCAATAGATAGAGCCTCTTCACTCTAGAAACCCTCCAGGATGTTGGAGACCAGGGTACGGGCAAAATCCTGCGAGAGCCGACGGAATGCCGGTGTGTCTTCCTCGAAAAAACTGGAGAGGTCCTGGGAAACTTCGTACTGCTCGCGAAACAGATACGCCCCATTCTGGTAGAGCACTTTGCCGTGGCGATCGGTCAGTTGGACTCGCATGCTCACGACCACCAGCACGCTGGCAGCCCGTCCCGTCGCCGTGTCGTATGTAAGTGGAGTGGCTGCCGTCGACAGAACCGTCCCCGTAAGTGTGGCGTCAGGGTCGTCGGCCGCATCATTCTGAATACGGTAATGGGTGCGGGTGTTGAATTCGCGCACGACCGACGAAGTCAGCATCTGCTCGATGTGGTAAGTGAGCGTCTCATTCTTGAACGCCGGAATCGCGATCGTCTTAACGTTCTGGGGAATCTGAACCGAGTGCCCGGCGGTGTGATATCCACATCCCAAGTTGCACAGGACCGTAAGCAGCGCGACGGTCCTCCACTTCATTGAATCTTCCCCGTCGGACGAGTCGCCATCATGCTCTCGGCACATTCCACGGCGGTAACAGCCGAAATGCGAAGATTGTCGCCCGCGGCCCAGAGCCACACGCCCTTTGGCTGCAAGGGATCAGGTTTCAACCACAACTGGATATCCGACTGTCCGGCGGAGCTCACGTTGCTGGGAGTATCCTCGTCGCTGCCTGTGACCACCACGTGGTCCCCAGCTAAAGCACGCGATAACTCAGCCACATCCACCGCAGCTTCCGTCTCCAAAAAGAGGGCCAGGGCATGCCCGTGAAAAACTGGCGCTTGCAGCAGCATCAGAGAAGGATGGGGAGCGTCGGCGCCAGCAATCAACCGGTAGTGACGAAGCACTCGACTTTCGACGGAATCGAGCGAGGGATGCGATTTTTGGCCATACCGCGCAACCAGATTGAAAGCCACCTGGGCATCGAAGACTTCTTTGGGCAACGGCTGAAACGAAAGCAGATTCACGGTCTGCTGGTGCAGTTCATCCATTCCCCGCTGCCCGTGCTCCGAAGCAGGCTCGAACATGGTAGCCACCACCCGTCGGATCACACCCGCCTTCCGCGCGCGCAGCAACAGCAATGCCAGCACGACCGCAACGGGGTGCGCTGTCACGCAGGGTCCCGGCTGCAATTCCGGCGGCGCCACCTGGCCTCGCTCGCGTTCGATCCAGAGGGAGCGTACCGTCGCTCCCGGCTGATCTTCCAACACCGCCGACAAGTCAATGATCGCGCTGCCGGCGTCGCGGGCATCTCTCCAACTGCGACGCGTGCTCTCCTGATCGGAAGCGAAAAAGGTGAAGTCCACGTGTTCGAACTGCTCGGCGCGGACACGCTGGATGAAGCTGATCTCGTCGCCCATCGCCTCCAGCTGCCCAAGCGACTCGTCGTCGTCGAGCAGGCGAATATCGGCGGCCGGGAAGTTGCGCTCGTTCAGCAACTCGGCGAGTTCCTTACCCTTCAACGAAGCCGCCCCAACAATCGCGGCGCGGTACAGCTTGCCGCGCGAAGCTAACCCGGTCGATGCCGGACTTGGTTTGAGGAAATCGTTCATGAGGTTTGCGAAGCTTCCTTGTAAGAAGGAGGCGGCGGACCCGAGCGGCGGCGGAAAATCCACTGCAAGCGCCAGAAAACTCCTGAGATCATGTAAAGTAGCGCGATTGCGAATAGCACTTTGCGTGAGAAGAAAAAGATCAAGGCAAACAAGGCTGCCAAAAGAACGATCAAACGAAACGGATGGCGCGAGCGGAAATCAATGTCTTTGAAGCTGTAGAAGCGCCACGTACTCACCATGAGATAACCCACCGTGGTGACCATTGCGGACCACGCGAGAGCTGTATACGAGGACACCAGCGGGTCACCGTCCGCGAAGTGGACGACAGCGGCAATCACGCCGGCACCCGCAGGAATCGGCATTCCTACGAAGTACTTCTTCCCCGGACGGCCGGGGTTTGACGGTTGCGGATTCGACGTAATGTTGAACCGCGCCAACCGGCTCGCTCCGGCAATAACGAAGAGAAAGCTTGCGATGGCACCCAGTTGCGTCAGCTTGATGTGCCACTGTCCTTGGGTTAGCAACACGGGTGGCATCAGGTGGAAACCCCAGGTCCAGGCCAGCAGCGCTGGCGCAACGCCGAATGTAATTGCATCCGCCAGAGAATCGAGTTCGCGACCAAAATCGCTGGTGGTTCCGGTCATACGCGCAATCCGCCCATCCAGTCCGTCGAACAATACCGCGAAGCCGATCGCTATCGCTGCGTTGTCGAGGTGCCAAAAGTCCGTGAGAGTAGCGTGCATCACCTCGAGAATGGCGTAATAGCCGAGCGCCATGTTGGCTGTGGTGAACAGCGACGGAATGATGTACATCCCCTTGCTCAGCCTGCGCCTGCGCTGCGGGAGAAGTGGATCCATCAGTGCGCCCTCTCGGCCGACGCAGTGCCCGCCGCCGTCAGAGCGGCCTGCTGGGGCAAGTAGGCCACGACACTGGCTCCGCCTTTAACGCGATCACCTACTTTCACGTTTACGCGGGCACCCGCATCGAACAACACGTCGGTTCGCGATCCGAACTTGATCAACCCCACTCGTTGGCCTCGAACCAGCCGATCCCCCACTTTAGGGTAGAACACGATACGCCGCGCTAGAAGCCCGGCGATCTGCTTGAAGACCACGGTCTGCCCGTCACCCTCGACAGTCACGATGTTCTGCTCATTCATTTCCGCACAATCCGGGCTGCGCGCGTCGAGAAACTTTCCACTCTGGTATCGGATGTCTCGCACCACCCCGGCGAACGGCGAACGGTTCACATGCACGTCGAACACGCTGAGGAAAATGCTCACGCGAAGTCGCTTCTCTTGACCCACCACCACGGTTGAGATGTCCGTAACCTTCCCGTCTGCAGGAGAGACCAGTGTGTCGGGCTCCTGAGGAATGGCCCTTTCCGGATCTCGGAAGAAGCACAGGAAGAAACACGCCAGAAGAATGGGAAGAATCGCCCACGCGGGGCGAGTCAGCCAGCCAAGCAGTATGCCGGCCCCGATGAGGGCCAGCCCGTAATAGTAACCATCACGAACCATGGGGGATAGTTCTAATTATATC
>DATKEN010000055.1:0-3551 GCA_035512155.1 Terriglobales bacterium
GCCCGCGAGGCCGTTCCTATCTCAATCAAAAAAATTCTTGACGGCCGTAATAAAGATATCCGGCTGCAAGCCGAAGACATCCTCTTCATTCCCGGTAGCGCGGGGAAGAATGCCGCTGCTCGAAGTATGGAGGCCATATTGCAAGCTGCTGTCGGGGTAGCAGTTTACCGGCGCTGATGGCTTTAACGCATCATGATTCCGGCCCAGGAAGTTTGGATGGCCTGATCCCCATGTTTTTCGTCCCCGTATTTTTCACCCCTACGTTTTTCCTTCCGCTTTTCACCGAATCATGTCACTAGCCACTAACCTTACTGCATTCCCGACGGCTCCAGCTCCAAAGACCCGGTGGTCCCGGATCGCCGGACTGCTACGGCCTTCGCATGAGCACACGCCAATTTCGGCGGCCATGCTGCTCGTGTCGGCTTTGTGTGTCTCGCGACTACTTGGCTATGTGCGCGAGGCATATATTGCCTCCGTGTTCGGTGCAGGCGCAAACACAGATGCGTATGTTGCCGCCTTCACGCTTCCAGACACGTTTTCCTGCATGCTCGCAGCGGGATCGGTTGGTATAACGGTCACGTCTATCCTGGCGCGCTATCGTGCCGAAAACCGGGAGGAGGTGGCACAGCAGGGCATGAACGTGATGATGACCGTGATATTCATGATCTTGGCCCTGGGTATCACGGTTCTCGAACTGACAGCGTCGAAGATCGAGCCCTACATGTTCCCCCACTTCACGCCGGGGCAACTCGAGCTTTGCGCGAGGATCACGCGCATTTTACTGCCTGGCAAAATCTTTTATTATTTTGGCGGCGTCTACGCCGCGGTGCTGCTCTCGCGTCGCTGGTTTCTGGTCCCGTCCACCGTGCCTCTTCTCTATAACGTTTGTATCATTCTGTCGGGCGTACTGGCGGCGCGACGCTTCGGCATCACTTCACTGGCATTCGGCGTGGTCGCTGGATTGTTCATCGGTCATTTTTTTCTTAATGCGATTAGTGCCGGCCGCAGTGGTTTCCATTTTCGTCCGTCGCTCGACATACATAATCCTGCCTTCCGCGAGTGGGTTCGTCTTTCTGTCCCCCTGGGACTTGGCATTAGCATCTTGATGGCTGACTCTTTGTACCAGCGATATTTCGCCTCCGGCAGTCCGGGCGACATCTCGCGCCTCTACTACGCCAGACAGCTTTTCACTGTTCCGCTGGGAATCCTCGGCCAGACAGCCGGGCAAGCGTCCTTACCATTCTTTGCACGCCTCTTCGGTGAAAGGCGCAGCAAGGAGTTCGCAGCTTCCGTAAACAAAGCGGTAACGGGAATCTTCACGCTCTCAATTTTGGGCTCAGCGTGGTTTATGGCTGCGGCGCTTCCGGTCGTCGATCTGGTTTATCGCCGTGGCCGATTCCAATTCTCCGACTCCCAACAAACTGCCGTATACCTGCTCTGTTTCTCTCTCGCACTAGGGTTTTGGGCGATACAGGTGCTTTACGCCCGCGCATTCTTCGCGGCTGGAAACTCGCTGACACCGATGGTTGCGTCGACCATTGTCACCGTCATCGCGTTCCCGATCTACGCGGTAATGTTCAGGATGTTTTCGATCGTTGGGCTGGTGATCGCGTCAGACATCGCCATCGTCCTGGACACGACTGTTCTCGCTGTGCTGCTACACCGGCGGCATCTAGTCCGTTTGAATGATCTCCGATGGCGTGAAATCGGAAAGGTTACGGCAGTCGCCAGCTTTGCCGGACTGACCGCATGGGGCGCATCACAGGCCATTCCGCTGCATGGCAGCCGCAAGGATGATCTCGTCGCATTGGGACTGATATCTCTCGCATGGGGCGGAACCGCTCTGCTAGGTATCTGGGTGACAGGCTCGCAATTGCTTGATTACTTCAAGCCTGCCCGCTGGACCGTGTCGTCATTGCGCTCGCCGCGAGATTCGGCTCCGCTCAACGAGGTTGCCTGATCAATTTCGAATTGCCTGTATTCCAAAAACAATAAGGAGAGCAACGACCGCTATGGCCGGACCGGCGACCGCTCTGCAACGAGAGTTGGCGAACCTTCACAGCTTGAAAGCGAGAGGAATCATCTCGCGCTGGCGCCCGCGCAAACTTGGGCTTGAGATTGCGCTTCTCGGGGTTGACGGCGCCGGAAAAACGAGTGTTGCTAATGTCTTCCGTCGTCTCACTTGTCCTGTCAAAGTGATCGCTATGGGGTCGGCGCATTTTCGATGTTTGCCGATGCTGCAAAGGTTCGCTCCCCCACCCGTGGTGCAGTTGGCTGCGCACTGCGAACGCATGCTGCGCCGCTGGTTGGGATTCTGCCTTGGATGTTTCGGTTGGATCGTCATTTACGATCGTCATCCGCTGGAGCAGATCAATACCAGGCCGTCATTGCTGAAAGACCGAATCAACAACTATTTCTTTCATCTTTACGATCGCCGGGTTGACCTTACCTTTTGGCTCACTGGCGACTGTCATCAAATCTATGAGCGCAAGAAGGAGTTCACACCCGAACGCTTGCGCAGCCTGGACGAGAAGATATCGGATGTGGTGGCCTACTGTCACATCGACCACTTGAAAGTGAATGTGACAGACAACAGCTTGGATGATGTCATGGGCATCATCGTCCGGCAGGTCTCCGCCATGTATGAGACTGGCTCACAGGCACAAGTCGAAACTCCCCCCGCGGTATAAAACAGCGCATAAAAATATGAAAATCCTGGTCGCAAGCCATTTGGAACAGTCAGCAATCAGCCAATTACAGCAACGCTACGACGTAATTTGCGCGTTCGATCAGCCAACAGCGGACTTATCTTCGCTGATCCGTGATCGCGAAGTGTTGG
This sequence comes from Terriglobales bacterium, assembly GCA_035512155.1. Classification (GTDB taxonomy): domain Bacteria; phylum Acidobacteriota; class Terriglobia; order Terriglobales; family Acidobacteriaceae; genus JABCYV01. The sequence continues at coordinate 2,840 of DATKEN010000055.1, forward strand.
TCTTTCGCAGCGGGGTCGAGATTACCAGGGCACTCATGGACTGCGCCCCCGATTTAAAGCTCTTGGTGCGTGCCGGATGCGGCTTGGACAATCTGGATTGTGAATACGTTCGTAAGCGGGGGATCGTGCTGCGAAGGATTCCCGAACCGGCAGCGCAGGCTGTCGCAGAAATGGCTCTAGCCTTAATGTTTGCGCTCGCCCGCAACATTCGGCAAGCTGATGCCATGCTGCGACGCGGCCAATGGGCAAAGGAGACGTTGGAAGGCCATTTGGTCGCCGGCAAAGTCCTAGGAATTGTGGGGGCGGGCAACATAGGCTCCCGCCTTGGAGTACTAGCCTCCGCCGTTGGCATGGAGCCGATCGGTTGTATTGCCGACTCGACTCCGGCCGTTGTTCAAACCCTCCGCGACAAGGGCATCACAGTCGCAGATTTCCATACCGTCCTCGCCGCCGCCGATTTCGTTAGCGTTCATGTTCCTCTAAATGACTCAACACGGAACCTCATCAACGGGAGAGCGCTTTCATTGATGAAGGAAGGCAGTTATCTAATCAATCTTGCCCGCGGTGGGGTAGTCGATGAAACGGCACTATATGCCGCGTTGGCTACTGGCCGGCTTTGCGGCGCGGCGCTGGACGTCCACGAACACGAAGGTCAAGGCCAGATTTCCCCGCTGGCACAACTGTCCAATGTAGTCCTCACTCCTCACATCGG
>DATKEN010000056.1:0-6599 GCA_035512155.1 Terriglobales bacterium
GAAGGATAGACTTCTTCCGCCAGTTGCTCACCTGTAATGGTAACGCCACGCGTATTCTCCAAGGTGCGAAAAAGCAACAACTGTTCCTGCTCAAGAATCGCAATACTGGTGGTTCGAGCATCCACCTTGATCACCAAAGTGGGCAGGCGGGCATCGGCCGCGCCCAAGGCAGCCAGCATAGAAGGCAATACAACACCGGGACTGTATCCAGCCTCGCGAAAAGCAGATTCGTAGTCTTCGATCACGCTCGTCAGCGCTACTGCAGCGATCACCCTTACACCATTATTCGATGGTTGGGCGTGATAGGAAACCTTGGCCTTGTCCATGTCAAAGGGCAGCGATTTCTTCAGGCGGAAGCGCACGACGCCTTCAGCCTCTTCGGAATTCGCCGGAAGTGTATCGAAATCCAGCAATACCACTCGAACCGCGGCATCTGGCAGCACGGCAATCACGTCGCGGGATCGGCCGCCAACGCTGCCTAAGGTGTCACGGAGTGTCTGAAAAACCGAGCTGCGCTGTCGCAGATTGGCTTCGATCAAGTCGGGGACTACGCTGCCCGGCGCCAGTTCATGGGAGGCGCAAACCTCCACCAGTTCGCCGTTATCGGACACCCGGCCCGCCAGCACACGGTCGGCGGCGATCTCGCAAGCCACTTTCGGCTTGGACCCGGATTTAAAGCTATGACTCATGGTTTCAGGTAGTGTAAATGAAACTCTGTGGCGGCCAGAAATGCAATAACTGGAAGGGCACCAGTGGCATTGGCCGAATGGCGACTTCGCAGAGCCTCTTGCACAGCCAGACTCTTCTACCGCATGCTCTCAATGAAGGTGACCTTGTTAATTTCCTTCAGCGTGGTCATGCCCAGCCGCACTTTGTCCAGGGCAGATTCGCGCAGGAACCGCATACCCTCCTCACGCGCTGCCCGGCGGATCTCCGATGTTGGTTTCTTGACCAGAATCATCTCCCGGATGCGGTCGCTCAGATCGAGCAGTTCATGGATCGCAGTACGTCCGCGGAATCCGGTTCCGGCGCATTCGATGCACCCCTGACCTTCGTAGAACGAGACCTTGGACCACTGCTCGGGATCCAGACCACTGGCCTCGAGCGTCTCCGGCGGGTAGTGAACCACCGTCCGGCAGGATTCACAAATCAACCGCACGAGCCGCTGCGCCAGGATGCAGTTTAGGGCGGAAACAAAGTTATAAGGCTCGACGCCCATGTTCAGAAAGCGGCCAATCACATCGACCACGTTATTCGCGTGCACCGTGGTAAATACGAGGTGCCCGGTGAGAGCGGATTGGATGGCAATTTGCGCTGTCTCAGTATCGCGGATTTCACCCACCATGATCTTGTCGGGATCGTGGCGCAGAATCGAGCGCAAGCCGCGGGCGAAGGTTAGGCCCTTCTTCTCATTCACCGGAATCTGGGTGATGCCGCGGATCTGGTATTCCACCGGATCTTCGATAGTGATGATCTTGTCTTCGTCGGTCTTGATCTCATTGACCGCCGCATAGAGCGTGGTGGTCTTGCCGCTGCCCGTCGGCCCGGTGACAAGCACCATGCCGTAAGGTTCCGCAATGTAGCGGCGAAACTTGCGCAAATCGTCTTCATCGAAACCCACCACGTCGAGAACGAGCTTGTGAAACTTCTCGCTCATTGATTCCTTGTCCAGCACGCGCAGCACGGCGTCTTCACCGTGAATCGAGGGCATGATGGAGACACGGAAATCGATGGGACGCTCCGGATTGCCATATTTCACGCGGAAGCGGCCGTCCTGCGGCACGCGCCGCTCCGAAATGTCCAATTCGCTCATCACCTTAATGCGCGAAATGATGGTGGAGTGATGCTCTTTCGCGATCGGAGGCATGGCCTGAGTTAGAACACCGTCGATGCGGAACTTGATGCACACCGAATCATCCTGGGTTTCGATGTGAATGTCGCTAGCCCGGCGCTGCAGGGCGGTAAAAATGGTGGTGTCAACCAGTCGGATGATCGGGCTGATGTCTCCCTGCGCGGTCAGCCGGTCGATGGAAATGCTTTCATCGCCCGCGCCTTCGTCCTCGCGGATGTAGTCCAACGTGAAGCCTTCGCTGGCCTCTTCCAGAACGCGCTTGGACTGTTCCGTCTTCTTGAGAATTTCGCTGATTTGCGCCAGCGTGGAAACCTTGGTAACGATGCGCTTGCCCAGCAACAGACTGATCTCGTCGATCATCATCAACTGGCTGGGGTCGGCTATGGCGATGGCCAGGCGTCCGTCGCGTGTCTCCTCCAGCGGGATGAAGTTGTAGCGAAACATCAGGTCCACTGGAATCTTTTTGAAGAGATCATGATGGAGCTGAAAATTGTGCAGGTCCACGAACTCACAGCGGTAACGCCGGGCGACGTCCTGCGCCTTCTCCAAATCATTGGCCGGAGCCACGGGCGCGACCTGGCCGCCGTTCTCCCCATTCACGAGAGCTGTTTTCTTTTCTGCCATTCGTGCCATTTCCAAATCTACCTGCGAAATCTAGCTGCGAAAAGCCGCAGCGGCATCTAGTGAATCGCTCCGCCAGACCCTAACGTAAAGATCGGCAGATACAGAGAAATCAACACTCCCCCCACAAAAACCGCCATAATGATCAGAATTACAGGTTCGATCAATGCCATGGCCGCTCCCAGCGCGGTCTGCACGTCCTCCTCATAGAATTCCGCCACCGAATTCAGCATGGCCGGTAACGCCCCGGTGGACTCGCCAACTTCGATCATCTCGACCGACAGGTCGGGAAACATCTTCTGTTCTTCCAGGCTTCCAGACAGGGTCCGGCCTTCGCGCACCCGGCCCGCTGCTTCCGCGATGCCATTCAGGATCCGCCGGCTGCTCATGGATGCGCCCGCGGTTTCAAGAGAGGGAACCAGCGGCAAGCCACCGGCCAGCAATGTAGACAGCATGCGGGCGAAATTTGCCACTTGATATTTCAGCCAGATTTGGCCGAGCAGCGGCATTTTGAGAATAAAACCGTCAATCTGATCGGCGCCCCGGTCAGTATTCTTCCAGCGCCACAGGAAAAATATCAGCAGCACTGAGCCGATCCCGAGGTATGGTGCATACTTCTGGGCCCCTTCGCCCACTGCCAGCATGAACACTGTGACCACCGGTAGCTGCGCGTTCAGATTCTCAAATAACTTGGCGAATTGCGGAACAACATACGTGATCAGGAACACCACCATGCACATCACCACAATCACCAGCAGCGTCGGATACACCAGCGAAACCGCTAACTTCTTTTTAAAGGTCAACGCCAGTCGCTGGAACGCGATGTAGCGTGACAAAACCTCTTCCATGTTTCCGCTCTTCTCGCCCGCCAATAACGTGGTGGTGTAAATCTTGGGGAAAGTGCGTTGCGCCGCGAAGGCATCCGAGAGCAGCTCGCCGCCCTTGACTCGGTCACGAACGTTTTCCAGCAACGAACGGAACTGACCCGGCTTTTGCCGCTTGATCAGCAAGTCCAAAGAGCTCAGGATCGGCAGTCCAGCCTTGATCAGAGTCAGGAACTGCTGATTAAAGATAACGAACTGAGTCTGCTTGACCTTCCGTCCCCCAACTCCCAAACGCCCGCCGGCAAAAAGACCTCGCGGTTTGACCCAGTACACCAGGTAACCCTGCTGCACGAATCGGTCGCGAACCTCGGACTGGGAATAGCCGTTCTCGACCTGCTGTAGCAGGCGTCCGCGCTCGTCCGCAACTTTTATCAGGAATTCCGCCATGTCCCGTCAGGTTACCGCCCGTTCAAGTCTAGCATTCAAAAGCATTAACCCGGTGTGAATATGCGACTGCAAAGAGTCCTGATAGGTATCGCTGGTAACGACCTGTCCATTCATCGCATGTAACCTTCTTTACTGGTAAACCAAGTAAAACCAGAAGTTTGCAGTCCGCGGAGGTCGGGAACCAGCGTCAAGGCCCAAAATCGCGTTCGACGACTTCCACCCCTTCGGGAGGAACAAAGCGGAAGCCTTGGCTGTCGATTTCCACATTCTCCTTCTGATTGTCGAAGCGATACTCCGTAACCGATTCATCCACCCCTTCAATTAAGATGCGCGCAATCCGGTCATCAGGGCTAATCTCCAGGATCACTTGGCTTAAGCGATCCGCCATGGCCTTTGGAACCCCCCGAATCACTACGTCTCCTGGTGTCACGGGGGCAACATCAGGAGCTAAAGACAATTCTTGCAATTCCTTCTCCAGCTTGGTCTTACCTAGTAGGAGGCCCAGGGGGGAACGCAAGTCATCAAGCTTGCGCACTGGGGTCTTCGTCACCTGGCGATCTCCGGGAACGTAGAACCATGCGTTCTGGCCGTCGCTCAAGAAAAGCTTCTCTTTGGGAGAACGGTACTCCCATCGCATCTTGCCGGGTTTTTTTAGCCACAACGTCCCTGATTCGGTTCGCTCTATTCCCGCTCCGCGATAGATTTCGGTAAAGTCCGCCTCCAGCGTACGAAGATGGTTGTAATGATTGTCCACGGCTTGGGCAATGGCATGGACATCGGGTCCGGGAGCGGCAAGGCTCACCGAGAGCGGCAAAAACAGGACGATAAACGGCAAGAGCAGTAAAGCGACTGGCACAGATCTTTCAATTCTACCGGCTTGGTATGAAGCCCCGCGACGCGACATAGGCTAATGGCAGGATAGGTCAGTTGCGGCCGGAGCCCTCGGATGCAGACTTATGCAACTCCTCGGGCGACGCGTTTAGGAGATTGCGCAGCACCGCCACCTCCGCCGCGATTCCAGTATGAAGAGCGGGATCGACGTCCGGAGCGAATAGGGAAGAGTGATTTGACGGCAGAGTCTCTCCAGAAGCTTTGGCCTGCGCATATTTCTGTGGCTCTGCTCCTCCAAGTGCGAAGTAAAAGGACGGAATCCCCTGTTCAATGAAATAAGAATAGTCCTCCGAACCCATAAGGGGGTCAACTTCCAGCACATCCTCTTCGCCCAGTGCGGATTCGAGCGCGCTGGTGAGGCGGCCAGCCAGAGCGGGGTCGTTATAAACCGCATCGGTTGATTCGTAGTGTTCGATTAAAGGTTCGCGCTGTACACCTGCGGCATCCGCTTCGGCCTTAGTGATACGTGCAATCGCCGCCAGAACCTGTTTGCGAACTTCGGGCTTATAAGTTCGTACCGTCACTCCCAGCTCGGCGTGGTCGGGAATAATGTTGTTCTTGGTTCCCGCCTGAATGTACCCGACGGTGATCACCGCCGCTTCGCGCGGCTTTACTTCGCGGGAAGCGATGGTCTGTAAAGCGACGATGGTCCGGGCCGCGATCACGATGGGATCGATGGTTGTATTGGGGGCTGAACCGTGTCCGCCCTTTCCGTAGATCGTGATGCGCAGGGAATCGGCATTCGCATAGCGATATTCGGAGCCTACTCCAACCTTTCCGGCAGGGGACTCGTTACTGACGTGGAGAGCGACGCCGACATCGGGCTTTGCGAAGCGCTTAAAGAGGCCGTCGCCAACCATCCGCTTGGCGCCGCTGATTGTCTCCTCGGCCGGCTGACCAATGAGCATGAGCGTTCCATGCCATGTGTCTTTGCTGTGTGCCATGATCGTGGCGGTAGCCACCAGGGCCGCCATGTGCAGGTCGTGTCCGCAAGCGTGCATCACTGGAACGTCGCGCCCGGAGTCATCCTTGGTGTGGATTTTGCTGGCGTAAGGAAGGCCGGTTTTTTCTTCCACCGGTAGCGCGTCCAGTTCGGTACGCAGCATGACAGTTGGGCCAGTGCCATTCTTGAGGATGGCGACGATGCCCGTCCCGCCAACATGTTCCGTGACGTCATAGCCAAGGCTGCGCAGGCGGCTTGCCAGCTTCGCGGCCGTTTGCGTTTCGTGCGAAGACAATTCCGGGTTCTGGTGTATGTCCAGATAGAGCGTACGGGCGTCTGGATAGACAGTTTCGACTTCTTTGGACGTTGCGGCGGTTTGTGCGAATGTCAGGGCAGTCAAGGCGGTCAGGAACAGAAGTTTGGCGAATCTCATCGTGGTGGGAGGATATCTGTAACCACTCTACGCCGCAACCCTCACCCAAAAGAATACCAAGGACTACGAATGCCTCAATTTCCTTCGTATACCTTCGCGTCCTTGGTGGTTAGTACTTCCACTGCGGCATACAGCGAGTACGATTCTGTCCCGGCGATTTTTTTCAACGCGGTACTCCGAGCCAAAACATGCTCTAGGAGCGGATTGTGGTAGATCACGTAGGTCGGTCTAAAACTTCGCTGCAGGGAAAGCTCGAGATTGGCGATCAGCCGCTCTAACCCCACTTCCGGCAAGGGATTGAACAAATAGAGAACAGTCGGCTCTGGTGGAAAGATAAACTCACGGGCGTCGCCGCAAACTGACTCCACCGCGAAGCACTTCTGCGCCGCGCTTTTGTATTTGCGGATATTTTCATCAGCTACGCGCTGTAGGTGCGACAGCAGTTCAACTCCCAAGATGCGCCGGAATGGATAGTCCGCCGCCATCAGCAGGACGCGCTTTGCCGGAGCCCAGATCGATGAAAGTAAATTCGCGGAAATCAGTGGGCAAGTGTCGGAGCATCTCGTGGAACAGTCCGGGCTCGGTGGG
>DATKEN010000057.1:0-3459 GCA_035512155.1 Terriglobales bacterium
ACGTGCCCCTGCGTTTCAACTCCTGCCGCACCCGCCGGTCGAGTTCGGGAGCGTACCGCTGCACCCAACGCCACACCGTCGTGTGATCGACGCTCAGGTTTCGTTCCGCCATGAGCTCTTCCAGATCACGATAGCTGAGAGAGAAACGGAGATACCATCGGACGCAAAGGGCGATGATCTCATCAGCGAAGTGTCTTCCCCGGAAAAGCATAGACCGATTCTGTCGCATCCCACGACTTTACCAAAGGCCTCGCCGGCTGTTTGCAACACTTCCGTCCAATCTGTGCACGCGCTTGTTAACATCAGCACTATGCTAGCGTTAGATCGAAGCGGGCATCATGATTGGCCAGTTATGTCGGCATACCGACCTTATGACCTCGAGTTTGGCGACGAACCACGGGCAGGGTTAGGGCGTGAGGCGCGACATCCAGGGAATTGTTTTCGTTCACTTCAGCCGCGTTTAGAACAGGCTCTGCGGTCGATGGCGTTTGAGGCGGGACTACCTTACCGGACGGCCCAAAGCTTAGCAGGTTGCTGAAAAAGTCGAAAAATCGTCTTGACAATATATCACAGTGTGATATATATGCCTCCTGATTCTGATCCCTCTCAGGAGGCTTGCCCTATGCGTGGTGAAGATACTCAGCAGAGTGCGATGTTCAGCTACCTCTCGCCCGAACAGCGGGTGCCTCAAAACCACCCCTTGCGAAAGCTGCGAGGGCTGGTCGATGAGGTGCTGAGCAAGCTGTCGCGGCGCTTCACGGCGATGTATGCGCGCGGCGGCCGCCCCTCGATTCCCCCCGAGAAGCTGCTGCGCGCCTTGCTGCTGCAGGCGCTCTATACCATCCGCAGCGAGCGCCTGCTGATGGAGCAGTTGGATTACAACTTGCTGTTCCGGTGGTTTGTGGGCTTGAACATGGACGATCCGGTCTGGGACGCCACGGTGTACTCCAAGAACCGCGAGCGGCTGCTGAAGGGTGACGTCGCCCAGGCGTTCTTCGATGGGGTGTTGAGGATCGCCCGCGAACACGATCTGCTGAGCGACGAACACTTCACCGTGGACGGGACGCTGATCGAAGCTTGGGCGAGTCAGAAGAGCTTCCAGAAGAAGAGCGAGACGGAGGGGGCGCCGCCCCCGGACGATCCCGGCAACCCCACGGTGGATTTCCGGGGGGAGAAGCGCTCGAACCAGACGCATCAATCGACCACGGACCCGGACGCGCGGCTGTACAAAAAGGCCCAGGGACAAGAAGCCCAACTGGGCTACTTGGGTCACGCGTTGATGGAGAACCGGAACGGGCTGGTGGTGGAGCCGCGCTTGACTTTGGCCAGCGGGACGGCGGAACGCGAGGCGGCGCTGGAGATGGTCAAGGCCCGTCCCGGTGCGGGGCGCATCACGGTGGGCGCCGACAAGAACTACGACACCGCCAACTGGGTGCAGCAGGTCCGGGCGTGCGGCGCGACGCCGCATGTGGCCCAAAACAACACTCGCCGCCGCAGTGCCATCGACGAGAGAACCACGCGCCATCCCGGCTACGCGCTCAGTCAGAAGAAACGCAAACGGGTGGAAGAAATCTTTGGCTGGATGAAGACCATCGCCCTGATGCGCCAGGTGAGGCACCGGGGCCGGGAGCGCGTCGCTTGGATGTTTACCTGGGCAGCGGCCGCGTACAATCTGGTGCGGATGCGGAACCTGATCGGAGCGACCGCGTGAAGTCGAGGGCGAAGTGTGTCTGGAAGCGCAAAGAAAGGACCGGAAGCCACCCGAAAGGGCGGCAGGAGAGGGCGCAGGAAGTCGAGCGTCCGCACGAAACTGCACTTCCAACGAACGGAATTTTTTAATTCCACCCATTTTTCAGCAGCCTGCTAGTCTCCTGAGTCATAAGTTAACTTAATAAATGGCAGTTCACGTGCTTTGGGTTTATAAGAAGGAGGAACCCGATGCCACGAGGACGCCCTGTACCGAAATTGATTTTGATGAGCGAAGAGCGTGAAACCCTGGAACGCTGGGCACGACGCCCGAAAACCGCTCAAGCCTTGGCGTTGCGCGCCCGCATCATCCTGGCCTGCGCCGAAGGGAGCAGCAACACCGCCGTGAGTGCTCGAATGCGACTGTGTAAGCAAACCGTAGGCAAGTGGCGAGGGCGATTCGTCGCCAAGCGTCTCGACGGGCTGTTGGACGAACCTCGGCCCGGAGCCCCGCGCCGTATTAGCGACGCCCAGGTGGAACGCGTGTTGACCGCGACGCTGGAATCGCTGCCCTCCAACGCCACGCACTGGAGCACCCGACTGCTGGCCCGGCGTTGTGGGATGAGCCAGAGCGCCGTCAGCCGCATCTGGCGGGCCTTTGCCCTGCAACCCCATCGCAGCGAAACCTTCAAGCTCTCGCGGGACCCGCTGTTTATCGAGAAGGTGCGGGACATCGTGGGACTCTACCTGAACCCGCCCGACCGGGCGTTGGTGCTGTGCGTGGATGAAAAGGCGCAGATACAAGCTCTGGACCGAACGCAACCTTTGCTGCCGATGCGACCCGGGCAGATCGAGCGCCGGACTCACGACTACGAACGTCATGGCACCACGTCGCTGTTTGCCGCTCTAGAGATGGCCAGCGGCAAAGTCATTGGCGAGTGCCATCGTCGGCATCGCGCCGTCGAGTTCCGCCGGTTCCTGGACACGGTCGATGCCGTCACCCCCGCCGAACTGGACGTGCATTTGATTCTGGATAACTATGGCACCCACAAGACCGCGTTGATTCAGCGCTGGCTGGTCCGCCATCCTCGCTACCATTTGCACTATACGCCCACCGGGTCGTCCTGGATCAACCTGGTCGAGCGTTGGTTCGCCACCCTGACGGAACGGCAGCTGCGTCGCGGCGTTCATCGCAGCACGCCAGAGCTGGAAGCAGCTCTGCGGCGTTACGTGGAAACTTATAACCAAGACCCGAAACCTTTCGTTTGGACCAAAACGGCTGACGAAATCCTGGCAGCGGTGGCCCGATTTTGTAATCGAACTTCTGACTCAGGACACTAGCACGGTGGTAATCGTTCCCGAGATTGGTTCCATATTTCTGTTCTCCCGCCATCCGTCTACTTACCATAAACTCGCTTCCCCGGCGGCCAACGTGTAATTGTAACAGGCAAATAGTCAATCCGCGGAGTGCCGTCTGCGGCTCGAAAAGCGAGGGAGTGCGCCAGGAACTTCTGGTCGTCGCGGGCAGGGAAGTCGGTGCGCTGGTGCGCGCCGCGCGACTCGGTGCGATGCAGGGCGCAGTGGATCATCGACTCGGCGACGTCCAGCATGGAACCCAGCTCCAGCGCGGCGATCAAGTCCGTGTTGTACGCGGAACTGTGATCGTCCAGCTTGATATCCGCGAACCGTTCCTGCAATTGGTGCAGCTTGTCGGCGGCTTGCTGGAGCGAATTCGCGGAGCGATAGATACCCGCGCCTTCTTCCATGGTCTTC
>DATKEN010000058.1:0-62469 GCA_035512155.1 Terriglobales bacterium
GTGGATCGTAATCGCCATGGTGGCTGCGCGCTCAGCTGCTATGGCTTTCAATCGCCTGGCCGATGCCTCGATTGATGCCGCCAACCCACGTACCATGGCACGCGCTCTTCCTGCCGGCGCTCTCAGCTCCCGGTTCGTGGCCACATTTGTTGTAGTTTCCTGTGCCGCGTTTGTGCTCGCGGCCGCGCAACTAAGTCGGCTGGCGTTCGTGCTCTCCCCGGTTGCCCTGGGCGTGCTGTTGTTCTATTCCTACACTAAGCGCTTCACTCGCTGGTCGCATCTGGTGTTGGGATTCGCGCTCGGCATCGCGCCTGCTGCCGCCTGGATTGCGGTACGCGGATCGTTCGATCCTCGCATTCTGCTGCTTACCGTCGCCGTCACCTTCTGGGTGGGAGGTTTCGACGTGCTTTACAGTTGCCAGGATTACGAGTTCGACCAGCAGGCAGGACTTTATTCCATCCCGCGCTTCTGCGGCATCAGTAGATCCCTTTGGATTGCACGTGTTTTCCATCTCCTGATGCTGCTCTTGCTGATTAGCTTCGTGGTTGCCTTTGGCCTGGGGAAGATAGCAATTGTCGGGGTCGTCATTGTGGCACTTCTACTCGGCTATGAGCACTCTCTTGTCTCACCCCGCGATCTCTCCAGACTTAACGCCGCCTTCTTTGCCATGAATGGTGTCATCTCGGTGGTCTTCTTCGTTTTCATCGTAGGAGATCTGCTACTGCGTCGATGAGTGCCCATCGAACCCATAGTGCTGACCCCTCAGTCAACACTATGACTTCCTGTCTGTTCCTGCGGTATGATCGATGTTGATGTCCGCACCTCATCCATTCCAGGCTGATGACTCACGCCTCACTCCGATCCACGCTAAAGTCATCGCTCGCGAGCGCCTGGACGCCGACGATGCTCTCGCTCTCTATCGCACAGGCGACATTCTTGCGCTGGGTTGGTTGGCTAACTCCGTTCGGGAGCGCATGCACGGAAACAACACCTACTTCAACGTCAACCGCCATATTAATCCGACGAGTGTTTGCGTCGCTGCCTGCCGGCTCTGCGCCTTCGGCCGCAAAAAAGATACGCCGGGCGCCTACACCATGGCACTCGATGAAGCCTTCCAGACCGCTGCCTCCGGCTACACGGAAGCGGTGACGGAATTTCATATTGTTGGCGGCTTGCATCCCGATTTGCCTTTTCAGTATTTCCTCGATTTGATTTCCGGACTCAAGCAACGCTTCCCCCAAGTTCATCTCAAAGCTTTCACCATGGTCGAGGTCGCGTATTTGTCCAAGCGCGCCAAATTATCGATTCGCGAAACGCTGGAGCAACTGAAAGCAGCGGGAGTCGATTCTTTGCCCGGTGGCGGAGCGGAGATTTTTGCTGATCGGGTACGCCACATCATCTGCGACCACAAGATCGATGGTGATCAATGGCTGGAAACCGCCAAACTCGCCCATGAAATGGGCTTGAAGTCCAACGCGACCATGCTGTACGGCCACGTGGAGAACGACGAAGACCGCGTCGATCATTTGCTCAAACTGCGCGAGTTACAAGATCAGACTGGCGGCTTCCAAACCTTCATTCCGCTGGCCTTCCATCCCGATAACACCGCCTTACAACATTTGCCCAAAACCACAGGCATGCTGGACATCCGGCAAATTGCGGTCAGCCGCTTGCTGCTCGACAACTTCCAGCACATCAAGGCCTACTGGCAGATGCTGACCCCCAAGATCGCCCAAATTTCGCTGCGCTTCGGCGCCGACGATCTCGATGGCACTGTGATCGAAGAAAAGATCTATCACGATGCTGGCGCCACCACGCCACAAGGCATGCGCCGTCAGGAACTCGTTCGCCTGATTCGCGAGGCCGGCCGCGAGCCCATTGAGCGGGATACCCTCTATCGGCCCGTGGTACGGACGGAGACCTCGGTCACGGTCGCAGTGTGAGGCATCACTATCGCCGTCCACGACGTTCACGCGTCACGTGCAAAACCCCTTCCACTTTGTCATCCTGAGCGTAGTCCGCATTCGCGAAGCGAAATGCGGCCAACGAAGGACCTACGCATCGCGCCGACCATCGGTCCTATTGTCAAGGCAAACTGCATGGGGTCCTTCGCTTCGCTCAGGATGACAAAATGGGAAAAATAAAATTTCCTTGAATTTCCGCCCTTCCTCTCTTTCGTCCGGGTGTAGAATCAGCCCGTAAGCGCCTGAAAGCTTCGTGGGATCTAGTATTCCAGTCTTCCGAGGCCTAGTCATGAACGTTCACATTAGCTACCGCCTTCATAAAACACCCGACATCGAAAAAGATATCAATCACCTGGTCGAGAAACTGCGTAAGCGTCTGCAAGTTTTTCGTCCCGAACTGGTCCACCTGAAGGGGGCTGTCGAGCAGAGTTCGGCCCGTGAAGGCACGATCGTGTCGTTAAATCTGCGCCTGCCATCGGGCCAAATGGCGGTCCAGCAATCCGCCCAAACCCCGGTGGTTGCAGTAAAGGCCGCCTTTGATGACCTGCTGCAGCAGATCACCCGGCACAAGGATCTCTTGCGCAGCTCGCATAAGTGGCGTCGCCGCCGCACAGAAAATGCCCGCCCTGAGCGCCAGGTCCCGTTCGAGCAGACCATGGCGGCAGTGCAGCCGCCTACGGTGTCATCGGACGACGTGCGTTCGTATGTGAACGCGAATCTGAGCCGCCTGGAACGTTTTGTGGAACGCGAGCTGTTTTTCCGCGAAGTGGCCGGCGAGGTGGCGCCCGACTTCGTGAGCAAGGAAGAAGTTGTCGACGAAGTCATCGCTCGAGCCCTTGGCGATGGCGGCGAGAAGCCGGACCGCTTGGCGCTCGAACCCTGGCTCTACCGGCTGGCTATCCGTGCTCTCGACGACCTTTCTGTTCGCAGCGAGGAAAGTTTCTCGGCCGTTCCCTTGGAGGTCTCAGCCAGGAAACAAAACGTCCGCGCCAGCGATGAACCCGAACTCCAGTTCCACCAGCCCGATGAAATGCTGACCGAGGAGAGCGTCATTGCTGATCGCCGCACAGCTACGCCTGAGGACATTGCTTCTTCGGACGAAATGGTGTCCCTGGTGCAATACGCTCTGAATGGCGCCAAGCGCCCGGACCGGGAAGTCTTTATTCTTCACACCATCGAAGGATTTTCGGTGGAGGAAATCTGTGAGATTACGGATCGTCGTCAAGAGGAAATACGTTCCTCAATCCTGGCTGCGCGCGATCACTTGCGCCGTTCTCCGCCCCTAGCCCATCGCTTTCGAGAAAAGTTTCTCCAAGACACGGCAGCAGACTGAGCGTCATCACTTTATTCGGAGAAATCTTTAATGATCACCCGCGAAGACATCCGTGAACTGGCTGAATTTCAACTGAAGGGGGATGCAGGCTGCGCGCTCAGTTTTTACCTTCAACCCCCGAGGCCACACAACAAATCGCACCGCGAGGAATCGATCCTTGCAAAAGAGGTGGTTCGCAATGCCTTGCGCGAGGCAGAGAAGAATGGCAAGAACGGTTGTGCCCGGGCCGATCTGAACCGCATGTTCGACCTGGCTGGAGCCTGGCAGGGAACTCAGGCGAGTGCCAAGGCGGTCTTTGCCTGCGGCAGCCAGAAGTTCTGGCGCGAGTTTGACTTACCCCCACAATTGCCGGGCACTCAGCTGTTCGTAAATCGTCGTTTCCATCTCAAACCTCTGGCTGTGCTGCTCGGCGGGCAACCTCGTTTGGGCATCGTCATTCTCGATCGTCACAAGGCTCGCTTCTTTGATCTACGGCTCAACGAACTCAAGGAGCGCCCAGGACTTTTTCGCTCCTTACCACACCGGGGTCGGGGCGATGGCTTTGCCGGCTATGATGCCGGGCACGCGCAGCGCCGCGTCAATGATGAAGTTCTGCACCATTTCAAAAATGTAGCCGAACACTTGAAACAGGCGCAAGAGAAGGGAAGCTTCGACTATTTCATCATCGGCTGCTCGGACAGCAACTGGCATGAGCTGGAATCCCATCTGCAGTCCTATTTGAAGAAACGACTGTTAGGTCGCTTCACCGCGGAGGCGGCCAATATAACGAACAATCAGGTGCGGACGCAGGCGGAGCGGATTCTGAGTGACTCCTTGGAGCAGCGCCGCCACCAAGTCGTCACAGAAGCTCTCAGCCAGGCCAAGGGCAACCATCGCGGAGCTACCGGTCTGCGACGGGTGTTGCGCTCACTCGAAATGGGGGAGGTCCAAACCCTGCTTCTAGGAGAAAACTATTCTTCGCCCGCCGTCGAATGCAGCACCTGTGGGCATCTGGACGCCCACATCGTGCGCTATTGCCCACTTTGCGGCCGGAGCACGCGAGAGCTGGAAGACGTCTGTGAGGCAATTATTCCTGCGGCCATCCGTCGCGACATTGAGGTCTTTTATGTGAAAGATGAGCCCGACTTCGACCGCGTCGGCAACATCGCCGCCCTTCTCCGCTTCCGCGCCGACCAGAGCAAAAACGGACTCGCCGTCGCCTCCTAACAGACGCTGCCAACTCTACGTCATCAGACGACGGTCACTAATCTTCTCCTGCGCAGCCGGGCGAAAAAATCCTCATGCTATTCTGTTTCGCTCTTAAAGCTTTCCCTGGGAGGCTAGCGTGACTTTTTCGCGCCGCGATTTTATCGCCGCCGCAGTCCTTGGTTCTGCGTCCCTCGGGTTGCAAGGTGAGGAAAAGAGCCAGCAGCCGGCGACCAAGCCGGAAACGGGAGCCGGAGCAGGGAAGCCACCCATCATTGTTTGCGCCAACAATGGCTATGCTTACCTCGATGATGCTTACACATTTCTGAAAAACGGTGGTGACACGCTAGATGCAGCGGTTCGAGTAGTAAAAGGCCCGGAGGATGATCCAAAGGACGACAGCGTCGGCCTAGGTGGTCTGCCCAATGAGGAAGGTGTAGTCGAACTCGATGCCTGCTGCATGCATGGTCCCACGCGACGCGCCGGATCGGTGGGCGGCGTGCGCAATATTAAAAACGTGTCGCTGGTTGCCAAGGCGGTTATGGAGCATACCGGCCATGTCATGTTAGTGGGAGAAGGCGCCGAACGCTTCGCCGTAGCTATGGGCTTCCCGCGCGAGAACCTGCTGACAGAGCACTCGCGCAAGATTTGGATGCTGTGGAAGGAGTATCACTCCACCAAAGACTGGTGGGGACCGGGCCTGGCCGATCCGCACTGGCAAGCACCCGAGAAGCCGCAGTCAGAACTGTGGCGCGAGCGGTTTCGCCGTCTACAGGAACGCGCGGCAGATCTCAGGATCGAACCGGAGTTTCGCCAGGCCGCCATCCGCCGCGTAGTGTTTCCTCCTACTGGCACGATTCACTGCTCCGCGCTTAACCAAAAAGGTGAGATTTCCGGCTGCACCACCACCAGCGGTCTAGCCTTCAAACTCCCTGGACGAATCGGCGATTCTCCTATCATTGGCGCGGGTTGTTACACGGATCAGGATGTGGGTTCGGCCGGCGCTACAGGCAGCGGAGAAGAAAATATCAAAGTTGCAGGCGCGCACACCATCGTCGAAAACATGCGGCACGGTTTGTCTCCGCACGAGGCAGGCATGGACGCGCTCAGGCGAATTGCTCGCAACTACAACAATGACATGAACAAGCTGCGCTTCGTGGATATGACCTATTACATCCTGCGCAAAGATGGGGCCTACGCTGGCGTCTCCCTCTGGCAGGGCTACTCGGTTGGCAATCCCCACAGAATCGCGGTGCATGACGGCACGCTCCGCGCGGAAATCGCCTCGCCATTGTTCAGCGGATACTCGCAGGCGCTTCCACCCTTCCCGCCCATCCCCGAAGACTTAAAGAAGGAATCGGAGTATCTGAGATAGGCGCGGGCAAAACCCGATGTTTCTGCGCGGTTAATTTTTGATTTACACCATAATAGTGTACACTGTTCAAGTATGAAGAATATCACTTTGAGCGCCGACGAGAGCCTCATTGAGCAGGCGCGGCTGGTTGCGCGTGCCCAGCACAAGACGCTGAATGCAGCCTTTCGCGAGTGGCTGGAACAGTACGCCGCCCAAGCGGGAGGTGGCGCAGCCGTCGATGCGCTTATGCGTCGCCTGCGCCATGTGCGTTCCGCAGGCCCTTACAGCCGGGACGAGATGAATGAGCGCTAGATTCTTCCTCGATACCAACATCTTTGCTTACACGTTTGATACTAAGGCCCCTGCGAAGGCGAAGCGAGCGGCACGGCTCATTCGACAAGCCGCCGACACCGGGGAGGGAATCGTAAGCTATCAGGTCGTCCAAGAATTCTTCAATGTCGCTTTTCGCCGCTTCTCCCAACCTATGAATGTGGCTGAGGCTGAGCAATACCTGATCACTGTGTTCCGTCCGCTGCTGGCAATCCACTCGTCGCCCGCTCTTTACGTCGAGGCTTTGCGGGTGACCGGCAAATATCGCCTGCCCTGGTACGATTCCCTCATCGTCGCCGCTGCGCTCCAGGCCGAGTGTGGCATACTGTACAGCGAGGACTTCCAGCACGGCCGGGAACTCGAAGGCCTGCGTATCGAGAACCCGTTTGTGTAAGCAGCACTTGACCCGCCAACCTTCCCTAGAACTTCACCCTCACGTCCGGTCCCTTGTCTAGGTGGATGCTATCGATGAAGCGCACTTTGCCGGTGCGCAAGGTCATGATCACCGACGACGTCCGTGTGCCTTCGCCAAAGAAGCGCACGCCCTTCATCAGTGCCCCTTCGGTCACCCCCGTAGCCGCGAAGATAAGTTGCTTGCCGGGAGCGAGGTCTTCGGCCTCGTAAATTTTCTTCTTGTCTTTGATTCCCATGCGCGCAATGCGTTCCTCGAGTTCCGGTTTATTGACCACCAGACGTCCGAGCATGTATCCATTAACGCAGCGGATGGCGGCCGCTGTGATGACGCCCTCCGGCGCGCCGCCCGAACCCATGACCGCGTGCACGCCAGTGCCTTCCACCGCTGCCGCGATACCAGCTGAGAGATCACCGTCGCCGATCAGCCTGATACGAGCGCCGGTGCCGCGGATGTCTGCGATGAGCTTCTCGTGGCGCGGCCGGTCAAGGACAACAATGACGAGATCTTCGACGTCGCGCTTCAGCCGCCGGGCAAGATTTTTCAGATTATCGACCACCGGCGCATCGAGATCGACTGCGTTCTTGCAGGAAGGACCCACGACAATCTTTTCCATGTAGCAGTCCGGAGCATGAAGCAACCCACCCCGCTCCGATGCAGCCAGCACTGTGATGGCGCCCGGCGCTCCGGTGGCGCAGAGATTCGTGCCTTCCAGAGGGTCGACCGCGATGTCCACTTCCGGCACTTCGGTCCCATCGGGAAACTCCGCGCCAACTTTTTCTCCGATGTAGAGCATGGGCGCTTCATCACGTTCGCCCTCGCCGATCACAATGACGCCGCGCATGGGGATAGAGTCCATGGTCTGGCGCATGGATTCAGTGGCAACCTGGTCTGACAACTTGCGTTCCCCCCGTCCCATCGTGTGGGCCGAAGCGATGGCGGCGGTCTCCACCACTCTCAAGAATCTCGACGCCAGATCGCTCTCGATGTTTTCGCCAAACGTTCTAGCCTTGACTTCGGGCTTGGTGTTGGTCGCCATGGGTGCCTCCTGGATGAGCGCGGTCAACGACTATACCGCCAAGGGGCAGGAGAGGGAAAGCACTGGTAGATCAATGAGGGATTAGGTATGTTTTGTTTTGGGCGCCGGAAAGCGTGTCGAGTGCGATCGAGCACATTTTGCTCGTTTGGTTTCTAAAACCGAACGGGCAGAATGCCACTCGCTACAGGGTTCCCTGTATTTTCCATAAAGAATCCCCCACGTGCGCCGCCAGACCACACATGCAACGTGGGGCTCTAACACATAAGACCTGCAAATCGAATGCGCTGCATTCATCCTTAGGAATCGGCATCATAACGGATGAATTTGGCAAGGTGTTTGCTCGAATTCGCCAAAGCGCGAAATTTCGCAGGAGGATTTCATGAACAAACGCAATCACTCTTCGTGGTTAGTTATCACATTGGCTCTGCTCCTTGGCATGATGTGTTTCGGTGCTCAGCTCAACGCGCAGCAAGCCGCGCCGCCGTCGGACCAGCCATCTCAGAGTCAGCCGGATGCCCAACAACCATCGCAACAAGATCAGGCACAACAATCGGGGCAGGCGCCCAGTGATTCTCAAAAACAGGCGCCCGATCAGTCACAGCAACAAGGACAAGCGCCAAGTGAATCACAAAAACAAGCACCCGGTGCGCAGTCACAGTCGCAAGGCCAGACCTTCGTGGGTACGATCGTAAAGTCGGGCGACAAGTTCGTTTTACAGGATGCTAGCGGCACCTCGTACGATATCGACCACCAGGATTTAGTGAAGAAGTTCGAAGGGAAACAGGTCCGCGTGAATGGCACGCTCGACCAGGACACCAAAACGATCCATATGAAATAAGCAGTCCTTGACGGATGCCCATGTCTCGCATCCTCTTGCGAGACATGGGATTTATAGCAAAAACCGCAAGGATTCACCCCCGGGGCGTTCTTGAGAAATCTTTCCCCTATTTTTTACAACTTTTCATCTTCCCCCTACACCTCGGAGCGTAGAATGTGGGTCTGCACTTTTGCCGCTTCTATCCCGGCCAATGGCCACACTAAGAAAAGGAGAAATAACATGGCAGGATCTGCAAAACCGGTTCCCAAGGGCTTTCACACGGTTACCCCGTCTTTGGTAGTCCGAAATGCGGCGCAAGCGATCGATTTTTACAAGAAAGCGCTGGGCGCCGAGGAACTCATGCGGATGGCGACTCCCAACGGCAAGATCGGGCACGCCGAGCTAAAAGTCGGCGATTCGATCATTTTCCTCACCGAAGAAAGCCCGGAGATGGGCAACAAGTCTCCGCAAACTCTAGGCGGAAGCGCTTCCAGCCTGTATCTCTATGTGGAGGACGTTGACAAAGCCTTCCAACGGGCAATCGACGCGGGCGGCAAGTCCACCATGCCCGTAGCCGATATGTTCTGGGGTGACAGATTTGGCACATTCTCGGATCCTTACGGGCATAGCTGGGGTCTGAGCACACACGTGCAAGATCTATCGGAACAAGAGATCGAGAAAGCGGCCAAGGATTTCTACGCTCAGATGGCGAAGCAGCAACCGCAGAAGAAGACCGCGTAAGAGCAGGTTGAAAAGCTGTCTTTTCTGAAAAGAGCGGCAACGAGGAATCTGGACATCGCACAAGTCCAGATTCCTCGCTCAGTTCCGCGATGGCAATTAAGATATCGCGGTCCTCTTTTTGCCTGCCGAGCTCAAGCTGATTTTTCCGTAGCGGGAGACTTCGCGAAGAGGATTTCAATCACCAGCAAGCCGGCCCCAATCACAATCGCGCTGTCGGCCACGTTAAAAGCAGGCCATTGATATTGGCCGATGTAAAAGAGCAAGAAATCCACCACGCGGCCGCTGACCAGGCGGTCCCACAGATTCCCCAGCGCGCCGCCGAGGATCAGCGCCAGGCCCACTCCCGTCGTGTTCATGGAGTGACTGTTTCGCCACAAAAGGGCGGTGACGATTACCAGGGCCACCATCGAGAATAGCACCAGCAAAGCGATCTTCCATTCTGAAGGTGAATCGGCAAACAACCCAAAAGCGGCGCCACGATTCTCCACATGCGTGAGCCGGAAAATACCTGGAATGATCTGCCGCGACTCGTGTAGCGGAATGTTCCTGGCGACGGCCCACTTCGCCGCCCGATCGAGACACACCACCAGCAGAGCAATTAGAAGGTGAAATCTACGCATGGCGTAATGGTCGGTCATAGCGGCTGTTGAATCCTGCACGGTTCTCTAGCCTCCGATTTCCTTGAGAACCGCGCTGCAGCGTTCACACACCGTCGGATAGTTCCGGTCTTCGCCCACGCGCGTGGAATAATTCCAGCAGCGCTCGCACTTCCGGCCGTCAGCCTTGTCGACGTTCACGACAATTCCCCCTGTGGCCCCATTTTCGGTGCTCCGAGGCTTTAGCGTGACCGCCGAGACTATAAACAAATAACGGAGTTGGTCTTTGTATTTCGCCAGCAGAGAATAGGCTGACTCAGGAGCGCTAATCGTGACTTGAGCCTCCAAGCCGCCGCCGATCTGCTTTTGTTTTCGGGCGAACTCAAGGGCCATCAGCACTGAGTCGCGGACCTCATGCAGCTTTGCCCATTCCTGATCGAGTTTCTCCCACTCGGCGAAAGTAAAAAGTTGATCAGCTACTTGCGGACGGCTCCAGAACTTTTCCAGGTGAACACTTTCAGCTCTGCCCAGCGTTTTTGGCAGGTGCTGCCACACCTCTTCCGAGGTGAAGCTAAGTACCGGCGCCAAGAGTCGAACCAAGGTCTCGCCAATTCTACAAAGTGCAGTCTGAGCTGAACGCCGTCCGTGTGATTTCGGTGCGTATGTATATAACCGATCTTTAAGAATGTCGAAGTAAAAGGCACTCAGGTCGACCACACAGAAGTCGGAGATACGGTGGTAGATTTTGTGAAACTCGAAGTCTCCATACCAGTCCAGTACTTCACCATCGACGATTGCTGCTTTCCTGATTATGAATTGATCTAGTGGCTCCAGTTCCTCGTCTGGCACCGTGTCTTTTTGCGGGTCAAAATCGTACAGATTGCCTAGGATGTAACGGAACGTATTGCGAATCTTGCGGTAATTCTCCGCTACCCGTTGCATCAATTGCTCGGAGCCGACGACGTCCTCGCGAAAATCAACCGACGCGGCCCACAAGCGCACGATTTCGCCACCCAGCCGGTTCGCAATATCGACCGGATCCACGTCGTTGCCGCGAGACTTGGACATGGCCTGGCCCTTCTCGTCGAGCGTCCAGCCTGGCGTGACCACTCCGTGATAGGGCGGACTGCCTTGCGTGCCCATGCCGCACAGCAGGGAAGACTGGAACCAGCCGCGATACTGGTCCCCACCCTC
Source organism: Terriglobales bacterium (assembly GCA_035512155.1). Classification (GTDB taxonomy): domain Bacteria; phylum Acidobacteriota; class Terriglobia; order Terriglobales; family Acidobacteriaceae; genus JABCYV01. Next base: position 10,966 of record DATKEN010000058.1, read on the forward strand.
TAGATAAAGATCAGACGGCCACGGATATTCAGGTTCCTCCGCTCGCAGAGCGAGGTAACTCGCGCCCGACTCCAACCAGACGTCGAAGATGTCGGTCTCTCGCTTGAACTCTGTTCCGGTACACTCCGGGCACTTACTGTCCGCAGGGAGAATCACATCGGCTTCGGGCGTATACCATGCATCAGCACCAGAACGCGCAAAGAGCTCGATCACTTTGCGGTTGATCGCAGGATCGTTGAGCGGCTTGCCGCAACTCTTGCAGAGGAAAACCGCAATGGGAACGCCCCAGATGCGCTGCCGGGAGATGCACCAATCTGGGCGCGTGGCAATCATATTGTGCATGCGTTCTTTGCCCCAAGCCGGATCCCACTCCACTTTCTCGATGTCTTCCAGAGTCCTGCTGCGCAGTGTTCCTCCGCCCGGCATTGCTGCTTCCATGGAGATAAACCACTGTTCGGTGGCGCGGAAAATAATGGGATTGTGGCAGCGCCAGCAGTGCGGATAGGAGTGCTCCAGCTTTTCCAAATGCAACAGTGCGCCCCGCTTCTTAAGTAATTCGATGATGGGAGCGTTGGCATCCCAGACCCTCAGGCCGTTGTATTGGGGAAGACCATTGCGCAGGATGCCCTTCTCATCCACATTGCTGGTGGCGTCCAGACCGTACTTCACTCCTGTCGCAAAGTCTTCGGCGCCGTGCGACGGTGCGGTGTGAACGACGCCAGTGCCGGTGTCCATGGTCACATAATCAGCCAGTACACCGAGAATCTTGCGATCCAGAAATGGATGCTGAAAGTTCAGACCCTCCATCCTGCGGCCGGAGAAACGAGCGAGTTCATGCGCATCTTGAAGATTGCACTTTGCAGCGACATCGTGAGCCAGCTTGGCTGCGACAATGTAGACTTCGCCACCGGCTTCCAGCGCGACATACTCCTCATCCGGATGGAAGGCAACGGCCATGGAAGCCGGCAGCGTCCACGGGGTTGTGGTCCAGATGATGGTGGAGACTTTCTTGCCCTTGAGCGCAGGGTTAATCCTGGCGGCATCGTCGATCAGCGCGTACTTCACCCAAACCGTTGGGCTGGTGTCATTTTCATATTCGACTTCCGCTTCGGCAAGGGCGGTCTCGTCGTACATACACCAGTAAACCGCGCGCAGACCCTTGTACACAAAGTTGTTCTCATAGAAGCTGAAGAAAGTCTTGAGCACCACCGACTCATAATGCGGAGTCATCGTGGCATAGGGTCGCTCGAAGCGACCGAAAACCCCGATGCGTTTGAACTGCTCCCGCTGCAGGTCAAGAAACTTCTGGGCGAATTTGCGGCACTCCCGGCGCACATCCAGCGCCTTCATCTGCAATTTCTTGCCACCAAGTTGCTGGTCGACTTTGATCTCGATAGGCAGGCCATGGCAGTCCCATCCTGGGACGTAAGGAGCGTCAAATCCGGCCATATTTTTCGACTTGACTACGAAATCTTTTAGACACTTGTTCAGCGCCGTGCCCAAGTGAATGGGCCCACTAGTGTAGGGAGGCCCGTCGTGCAATATGTAGCCTGGACCACCGTGCCGCGCCTGGCGAATTAGGTCGTAAATCCGCATCTGCTCCCAGCGCGCCAGGACCTTGGGCTCGTTCTGCGGCAGGTTGGCCTTCATAGGAAAGTCAGTCTTAGGCAGATTGATGGTGGACTTTAGATCCAGCGGCACTCGGTTGATTTCTCCCAAATGATTGATTTTTTTCATTATAGGGAGCGGATAAACGAACGTCCATTGGCCGCCCGAATAAGGCCGAAAACGTCAGGGTGCTGGGGCTTGGAAAAGCACTGCTTCACAGACCTAAAAAGCGTGTACAATTTTCGATTGAGGGAGATATTTCCCTGCCTTGGGCATCTAAGGGCTATGGCAGTTAAAAGCCAACCTCTCAGCGCAGGGGGAGGGCGAGGAAGTATTAGTTCCAGCTATGCAACTTGGCACGAGATGTGCTCATCAGTCTAGGGGGTAGCGGAGCACTCGGAACCAAAGCCTGTCGGCAGCCAAAATCGCGTTCTATTTATGGCAACACGGGATCTCAAACCGCGCGCTGACGTCGAGCCTCAGTTGAATTTGCTCTTGCCCAAGGATACCTTGGACGAGCCGCTTTGGAAGTCACTATTCCAAAATCTCGATGATTACTTCTTTCCTAAAAAGCAGCCACCCCTGGTCCTGACTTCCAAGCCAATCCCCGTAAAGGATATTTGGGGTTTCTACAACTATAAGAAGGACGGAGCGGTTGGTTCGACCGTGGTCCATGTATTGGCGATCGCAGCCATCATTGGCGCGACCATCCTGGGCCGACGGGTCGTGGAGGAAGTCAAGAAGCCGCCGACAGTCACCCTGATTGCACCGGAAGATATCCCTGCGCTCCCGCCTTCCAAGACTCAGGCGGGTGGCGGTGGCGGTGGCGGCGACCGCGACAAATTCGAGGCGCCCAAAGGCAAGCTGCCTAAGTTGGCGATGGAGCAGATTACACCTCCCGCAATGGTAGTGCGGAACGATCATCCGAAACTGGCGGTCGAGCCTACGGTGGTGGTACCGCCCCAGATCAAGCTGGCGGCGACCAATTTGCCCAACCTGGGCGATCCCATGTCGCATTTGCCCTCAGGACCTCCGTCGAACGGAACTGGTTCAGGCGGAGGCATTGGCTCAGGTTCGGGTGGCGGCGTAGGTTCCGGTGAGGGACCGGGCGTTGGCCCCGGTCGCGGGGGTGGTATTGGCGGCGGCGTGTTCCGGGTCGGTGGTGGAGTTTCGGCTCCCAAGGAGTTGTACGCTCCGGAGCCTGAGTATTCTGAAGAGGCCCGTAAAGCGAAATATCAAGGAACTTGCGTGCTCTACGTCATCGTCGGCGCCGACGGACGTCCGCGGGACCTGCGCGTAGCCCGCAGCTTGGGCTTGGGGCTGGATGAGAAGGCCATCGATGCGGTCAAGACCTGGAAGTTTGAACCCGCCATGAAAGATGGCAAACCAGTAGCGGTAGCCATCAGCGTTGAAGTGGAATTCCGGTTGTACTAACTTCGCCCGGGCCTAATTAGAAGCGGCTGCGAACTTCGCGGCCGCCTTTAGTTTTTGGGAAGCTTCCGGCTTATTCCTTCAAGTCCACATGCTGGACATCGTTGATCGCATGACCCAGGAATCTGGCCCCCAGGCGTCGAAACTTCTCTACAGAATCGGTAGCAAAGACTTTCACGCGAGGCAACTGGCGGCGCTCTTTAGCAGAGGAGGTCGCCAGCGGATTGAGTTTGAGCAACGCCGACACCGCTTGAGCCGTGGATTCGGCGGAGTCGACGATGGTGATGTGCGGTGGCGCCACGCGCTGCAGCAGCGGCTTAAGCAGCGGATAGTGGGTGCAGCCTAGAACCAAAACGTCCGCAGACCGGAAGCCATCGCCAAAAGCTTCATCCAGATAAATGCGCGCCACTTGTTCCGTGACCGCGTGCTCAATCCAGCCTTCCTCCACCAGAGGCACGAGGAGAGGGCAGGCCTTTTCTCTGGCTTCCACTCCGCGAGCTTGCAGGGCCTTCATGTAGGCATGGCTGGCGACTGTGGCTTCCGTCCCAATCACTACGATTTTGCGGTTTTTGCTGGAGCTGGCGGCGCGCTCGGCTCCCGGTTCCACTACGCCGACAACCGGAACAGCCGCGCCTCGCATGATTTGGTCCAGAGCGAGAGCCGTCGCTGTGTTACATGCGATGACCAGCAAAGTTGCGCCTTGCCGTTCAAGAAAATGCGTGGCCTCCACCGCGTACTTAGCAACGGTCTCGGTAGACTTCGAGCCGTAGGGCAGACGAGCCGTGTCGCCGAAGTAGAGATAATCGGCGTCAGGAATCAGCGCGACCAGCTCCTTGAGCACGGTCAAGCCGCCAAAGCCGGAGTCGAAAACGCCGATCGAAGGTCGGCGGATGGTGATGGATTGCAATCCCAACCATCATAATGCGCCCAACCATCTTTGGCACGTACGATGTTTGGTCTGCGGAAGGCTTGATCAGCAGAGAATCCCGGAGGCAAGAGTGAAGCTCATGATGCGTTCCACCATCGTAGTCCTGACAGGTCTGACAGCGTGTATATCGGGAAAGCACAGTCCGATCACACAAGACGAACTGATCCGAAATACGCAACAGCTGTTCGATAGCGTGGCGGCCGGCGATCAGGCTCCATGGAAGAAATATTTCGCGGACGACAGCATTTACTTTGATGAAAAGGGGAGAAGCATGGACAAAATGTCTCTCGTCAATGACGTAACTCCCCTTCCCAAAGGCTACTCTGGCAGCATCAAGGTTGTGAACGCGAAGAGCCGCATTATGGGCACGACGGCGATCCTGACCTATGATCTCAACGAAACGGAAACAATTTTCGGCCAGATCATGACCGCTCGGTATCACGGTACAGATACCTGGATGTATCGCGGAGGAAACTGGCAAATCGTTGCCGGTCAGATGTTCCGCTACTATGAGGATCCCGCTCCTGGGAAAGTGGATAAAAGGACGTACAAGGATTATGTCGGGACCTATGAACTGGCGCCGAGTTTAGACCAGACGGTCTTCGTCGAAGGCAATGACCTGTACGCGCAGCGCGCCGGCGGCGATAAGGTGTTGCTCGGGCCTGAAGCGACAGACATATTTTTCCGCAAGGGAATTGAAGGCCGACGTCTGTTCCAGCGCACTAATCGTGGCAAAGTGGACGCTATGATCGATCGCAGGAACAACGAGGATGTGCTGTGGAAGAAGATCAAATGACTCCAACCAGCCTGATCATCGAGAATTACTTCACGCGGGAAGCGCGAACCCGTTCTGTTTCCCGGGCTGTAAGGCTGCGGTCACAGCACGGGCCTGGTGGAATGGGCGCTCCGTGAGGACAAGTCCGGGGATGGCCGAGGAAACTGCAGATCTTGTCGGTGGCCTCGGGCGACAGGATGTGTTCAAACTTGCAGGCTTGCTGCTCGATCTCGGATTCGCTGTCGAGGGCAAGACTGTCGGTGAAGAGGCGCTCAGCCAGGCGATGTCGGCGGATGATGTCAGCCGCGCGCTGACGGCCATGGGGTGTCAGCTCGACAATCATGCTGCCGTCGCCGGTCGAGACTCCCGATGGCTTTAGCGCCTCGTGACAGGGATTCACAAACGGCTTGTGATTGTGGACCTGCGGCGGATGCGGGCTGACGCTGACTAAGCCCATCTCCGTCATCTTTTCAATTGCCAGGCCGACAGGCAGTGCGCCATGGACCTCCATGCGGCCGATTTCTGCGATCTGAGCGTTCTCCGCCAGCACCCAAAGTTCTTCGAGAACTTCATCGAATTGCTCTTCATCGGCCATGGCGAAAACTTCCATATCCGCAATCTTGCCGTGGTGAAGTTCGATGCGGCGGTCAGCCAGCCGGGCGACTACCGGATCGTGCGTCACCATGACGATGGTGCGTCCTTGGTGATGCAGCTCGCGGAGTAGACGTAGAACGATTTCTTCATTGGCGGCATCGAGATTTCCCGTAGGCTCGTCGGCCAGCACAATTTTGGGATCGTTGATCAAGGCGCGGGCGATGCAAACGCGTTGCTGCTCGCCCCCGGAAAGCTGCGACGGAACATGCTGGGCGCGATCTTTCAAGCCCACGCGCTCCAAAGCTTCAAGTGCTTCGTGCTGGTCGGTCATGCTGTGAAAGTACTGCGCCAGCATGACGTTCTCAATCGCCGTGAGATAAGGAATCAGATGAAACTGCTGGAAGATGAAACCGACTTTTTCAGCGCGCACTCGATTCAACTCGTTGGCTGAGATGTTGGCGACGTTCTGACCGTCAAGCCAGATCTCGCCGGAGGTAGGCCGATCCAGGCAACCGACGAGATTCACCAGCGTAGATTTTCCCGAGCCAGACGGGCCCATGACCGCGATCCATTCCCCGGGATCCACGCTGAGCGAAAAATCGTCGAGAGCACGGATGCCGCCGCTAGTCTCGGCTTTCGCCGGGTAAAGACGGCTCACATTTTTCAGCTTGATCACCCTACTCTCCCCTTAAGATCATAGCTGGCTGAACCCGCCGCAGCAAAGAAATTGGCGCCGCCGCTGCGATCAGAGCGACGAGGATGCTTCCGAGGAGCACGAAAGGCAACACACTGAAGCGCGGCACCACCGGCGCATGAAAATTCGCCCGGCCAATCCAAGCAGCCACGCCTACGCCAATTGCGAAGCCGAGTACGGCTCCGACCGCGCCCAGCATGGCCGCCTCGGCGGCAAAGAAGCCACCAATCAGACGCTCCGACGCGCCCAGCGCCTTCATGATGGCAAAATCGCGACGACGATCCAACACCCAGCCGATCAGTGTCGAGAGCACACAAAGAGCGGCGGTCAAGATAATGAGAACGGCGGCGGCTAGTAACATTGACCGAGTCTTGCCGAATACCCGGGCTTCGCCTTCCATGATCTGGCGCACCGGCCGGACCTCGGCGGCGGGAACAGCACGCGCCAACTTCGCGACCAAAGCATTGAGTTCTTCGGGAGAGCCGGTCGCGGCGATCTCGATGGTCGAAGGCTGTACGCCAGTCCAGGTCTCGAAATCGGTCAGCAAAAGATAAACGCGGCTATCCTCGGCGGCTCCAGTCTGCAGGGTTCCCGCAGGATTCAAGTGAACCATGTGCCCCCGAAAGTTGAGTTCGAACGCTTTGCCTTGGGGGCTGACCACGGACATAGCTCGAACCCCGATCAGCGCGTCGTCGGGCCCACTTGGCCACGAGCTTACCGACCACCAACTATTGAGCTCGCGTGCCCGCTCGAGATCGGTTCCGGAAACGACAACTGCCTGCCCATCGCTGCTGTGAGCGACGGCGTAAGCGAACGGAACGGCGAGACCGTGCCCGGAAAGCGCAGTTTGGGCGGCCTGCAGGGCGTCCGCCGGAAGCGCCTGACCATCTTTTGCAATTACGACCACATTTGCTCCGTAGTTCCGGAACTCCTTGCGTAGTTTGGCTTGCACATCTACGTACAGATTGAGCATCGCGGTGGCGACAGCAGCGGCGACGATCATGGCCAAAAGCGCCGAAAGAGCGCGTCCGCGACGAAGCACGGCCGCCCGAATGAGCATGCGGAGAAACATAGACGGATGGGGCGGCGCACTTCGGCGACGACTGGCAACGTCTTGACGCGTTACCGGCTGCGGTTGCGCACTCACGTTTCACCCCGCAACGCATACACCGGATCAAACTTTACCGCCCGCCGGATCGCAGCGGCGCTGCCGGCGAACGTCACAATCACCGCGATGGCCAGAATTACTGGCAAGAGCACCGGCTGGATCGTAATCTGGGAATCAAAAATAGAACGGCCAATTTGACGCGCCAGCAGGGTTCCACCGGCAAAACCCACAGCACCTCCAACTAGAGCCAATAGAGTAGCCTCAGCGAAGAACAGCGCAGCCACCGAGAGGCTGCCCGCACCTAGAGCCTTCATCAGGCCAACTTCGCCCCGGCGCTCAAAAATGGCGGTTGCCATGGCTGCGGAAACGGCCAAAGCTGACGCCAATAGCGCCGCCAGTGTGACTAGCATCATCAGTCCTTCTATGCGCGAAAGTACCGTGCCTTCGTTCTGCGCTACCTGGCGAATTTGCTCTGCGTGAGAATGCGGAATAGCCTCCTGCAACTGATAAGCGATCGACTGCGCGTAAGGTGAGCAATACCAGCGATCGTATGTTTTACCAGTCATTGTTTTCGGATCGCGGCGGGCGAACGCGTCTTCAGGCTTGGTCAAGGCGCTTACGTAGATGCGCCGGACCGCACCAGGCTTGCCCAAAATCTGTTGTGCGAGGGAGAGCGGGCCGATGATCTGGTCGTCTTCGGCACCTCCGGCAGAGAGAATGCCAGAGACTCGATGCGGCTGCCCAGCGATTTCGATCTGATCCCCGACCTGGCTGACAAGCCGCAAGGCGAGCCTCTCGCCCAAAAGCACATCCTGTGAATTATCGTCCGGCCAGGCGCCGTTTACTTTCCACCAGGGACGAGTGGATCGCACCCCTGCCACGAAACTTTGCCCGCCGAACGTCAGCTGCTTGGAGAAGTATGTCCCGAGGAGTGTCACATTAATAGAATTGCCGGTACCTCGCGCGCTTACATTGGCGGGCAGCATTGGGGCGAAACCCAGAATGTTATTTCGCCAATACATGCCTTTGATCTTTGGCAGATCGGCTTCGTTGAGGTAAGCGCCGTCACTGGGCGGCTTAAGGTTTACGCCGCCGATTTCAACGTCGAGTGTATCTTCCTTTGGCGTGACGATGAGATTGGCGCCGTAACTACGCAGTTCGCGATTGATCTTGTCGCCGATGTCGGTGGCGACGGCGATCATGGCGGTAGCCACCCCCACGCCGAGCGTGATGGCGATTCCCGCCAACAGCTTCCGCCGCTTCTGCCGCCGGAATGACTCGTAGACCAGCCGCAAGAACATTAGTCTATTGCTGGAACATGCGGGTCCCCGCCGCGATGTCCGCCTCCTGAATGATCACGGCGTCCGAGGTTTGCTCAGCTTTGAGGGGGACGGGGTTGCAGCCGCCAGCCGTGCCTACGGATTGCGGATTGATGGGCGCGGCGCAGTTCTTGCAAACCACGCCGTTGGGCCCTTTGTAGAAGCCAACAGCGCCGCAGATTTGGCAGGCGTCAAACACCGTCGCGACCTTGCCATCGGGCTTCCGATATAGCCAGAATCGGATCCCCGTTCCGTTCTCCTGGGCCTCAAAACGATGCAGGTCACCGTCCGCAACTTGAGCCAGCGGAATGCTCACTTGATGGTTCACAAACGTGACTTCGGTCGCCGGAGAAAGAGCGCTCACGGATTTTGTGTAGATGAACTCGGCGGTCATCAGAAGAATAAAGACGAACGAACTGGCGTACACCGAAGCCATCCACAGACGCTCGCGGTGAGCGCTCCAGAGGGCTTTGCGGCGTTCCGCGGGGGAAGCGGGCAAGGACGCTGGCTCTCGGCGTTTGACCTCAAAGAGCACCATGAATGCCGCGAGAGCGAATATCGTCACGAAGAAGAAAAGATCATTGCGCACGATAGGGCCGATGATCGCCATCTCCCGCTTGGAAGAGGGAAGCACTCCATTTTCTGAGAGCTCGTGCAGCCCGGAGATAATCAGTTGCGCTGCGACGAAAACCAAAATCACGGTCGTCACTCGGAAGAATTTCTGCAGGTTGATGCGCACGCTTCCTTTGACGAACATCACGCCGAACACGATGGCTACCGTCACCCCCAGCAGGGTACCTAGAAAGCTCAAGAGCTCACTGGAGTTCAGAGACACCGCCCCCAGGATCAGCACCGTCTCCACGCCCTCGCGCAAAACCATGAGAAAGACGAAGAGGAAGAGACCAAACCATGCATCCTGCCCCGCCAGCAGTCCGACCTTGCCTTCAATCTGTCCTTTGAGCTTTCGGCCCGTCTTCATCATGAAAATGATCATGGTGATGACGAAGAAAGCCGCGGCCAGCATGATCCAGCCTTCGAAAATATCCTGGTTCCACTGAGTGCGGGAGAGAATAACGGCGATTCCAATGCTTCCAACAAAGGCCGAGACTAAAGCCGTATAGACGGATTTGCGCAGCTCCGGCCGTCCGATTTTGGCGAGGTAAGCGAGCGTGATGCCAACGATGAGCGCCGCTTCGACCCCTTCACGCAGGGTAACGATGAATGCCTGAAGCATCTAAAACACAGCCTCTATGATTTTGAAAATGAATTTCAATTTCAACTACATAGGATAGTCGTTAGGTCCTGCGGGCGTCAACGCAAGGGCGTTTATTAGCGTCGGTTTGCCAGTGGATGGGCGCATTTCGCGCGTTAGCAGACAAGCGAAAAATATACGCGATCACTCATAGATGCTTGAGAAAGTGCTTTGCTTCTTCCAGTCGCGGGAAGCGTTTCTCCTCCGCTTGAAATTCGGCGGAGTGTACGCACCGTCGGCTACCGCGCAGTCTCACAGGATGTTTAAGGTGCAGCATCTCGTGATACAGAATGTACTCGACGGCATAACGAGGGACTCGCGGATGATCGAAAATCCTGCTTACGACAATCGCATTGTGGGCTGGATCGTAGTGACCCAAGCGGTTTCGTGCGTGATCGCGGCTCCAAGTCATTAGCGGGCGAGCCAACAGGCCGTGGAAGAAGCGCGTATTCAGATCATCAAAAACAGCCTCCAGGTTGTAGACATGACCCTGTGCGGATTCGATCCGCTTGCGTCCACGGATTTGCCGGAGCAGGTGAGCCTTGGCGCTGATTTCGTGACTGGAAACATACCTGCGGTAACGGCTGGTATGCTCTCGCGCGAGGGGCCGACGATAGATCTTGGCTAGAAGAATGTGCGCCAGCGCTCGCAAGACCGCTTGTGGCGCCCCTTCCAGCAGGTCCGAGAGACGGACCAGCAACTTTCCCTCACGTAGGCGAATCGTATTATTGATGTTGGCGAAGGCAAAGAATTCAACCCTCAACTCAGGCGCGGGCGCGCGCGGACGAAGTTCGCGGTAGGTTTCGTGGAAGATGTCGAGAAGATTGCGCGCCACTTGGCAACCAGATTAGCAAATTAGAAATGCAGCACTCTACCCACTAGGACTTTTCCTTTTTCTTGCGTTTGGCCGCCTCTTCCTGTTCGACCAGCAACTGGCGATGATCCGCGACGCTGGCGTCCACGGTTTCGAGCGTATTGGTGAGCAGGAATTCGTATTTCTTGACTTCGTCTTTGTCCAAATTTGCTGCGTCCTTCAGGGCTCGAAGTTTGGATTGGAATTCTGTATCGGCTTCGATGATCGTCTTCAACACTTTGCGGACGTCCGCTTTCCGGTCCACGAAAGTGTCGATGTTGTCATTCAACTCATCGTAAATATCCAGGAAATCCTGCAGTCGGTTGCGGGTTTCCTGGCCGCGATCGGTTACCTTCGGATTGGAGCGTACTTTCTCCAACAAATCCAGACGGGCGCGGGCAAACGTGACGTAGAGTTTGAGCCGCTGATCGGCATCCTGAGCGGTATCGCGCAACTGATCGATCTCCACCGGAGTAAGCGGGTCGCGCCGCCGCTGCGCTCCTGCTGGCGAGAACAGCAACAAGAGCGGGAACAGACAAAGCCCGATCCGAGTCCAGACTCGGATCATTTGTTGTCCTTCTTTCCGAACATGTGCGAGAGCAGTTCGGTCCGCATCTGCTCCAGGCGGTCAACAGCAGTTGCCACCGGAGCCTGATCCTCAAAGGCCAGATTGCGCTTGATATCGCGCAACCGCGCAGCCATTTTTCGCATAGCAATCTCGGTGTCCTTCAGTCGCTTTCCGGTGCGGATGGAGGCGTCACGGGCCTTGTCCGAATAGGCAACCACGTTTTCGACTGCGACCCGGGCTTCCTCCGGTTTAGCCGCCTGGTACAACTGACCGGCAGAGTCCAATTCCCGCTGCGCAATTTCAGTGCAGAGCGCCGGGCGATCTTCGATACGAGCCGATTCCGCCCGTGCTATGAGCTGGTCAAGGCTCTCATTGTTACGCCCGGGCGCCGCCATCACTACAGCCAGAAGAATCGCGAGCTCGATGGAGGTATTTCGTATGGTCATTATTTTTTTGGCTCGATCGCAATCAGACGATGACGCGCCTGCCATTCTTGATCGGGAAATCTTCCATCGGCGACCTCAAGAAAGCGATGATAATTCTCCGCTGCCGGCTTGTAGAGGCGCAAGTGATCGTAGGCCGTAGCCCGTAAAAAATAGGTGACCGGGATCTCCGGCACGAGCTTGGCGCGCGCGTCGAGTGCCTCGATGGTGAGCTGGTAGTTCTTATTTTCGTCGGCCGCGATGGCCAAGTCGCCATAGGCGGCATCCAGAGTGGGCTTAAGCTTGATCGCGACCAGTAGTTCCTGCTGGGCTTGTGAAAATTTCTTTTGTTTCAGGAGTGCTTGGCCCAGACCAAGATGGGACTCGGCGTCGTTGGGACGCGCAGCCAGCAGCGAGCGGTATTGGGCTTCCGCCTGATCATATTTTCTGGCGGTAGCGTAAACCGCAGCCAGATCGCGTTGTGCCTCAACATCGCTGGGGGCCAGCTTCAAAGCAGACTGCAGTTCAACGATAGCATTATCGTTCTGTCCGTCGGCCGCTAGCATGCGTCCGAGCTGCAGGTGAGCGTTGGCATCAGCGGAATGCAACGCGACCAGCCTGCGCAGGATTCCCTCGGCTTCCGTGAAGCGATGGCCGCGCATGTAAATATTAGCCAATCCAGTTAGCGCATCAGCTGAGGACGAATCGAGCGCGAGGGCTTGCTTGTATTCCTGCTCGGCATCGGCAAAGCGGTTTTGCTTTTCGAGCAGCAATCCGGCGGAGAGATGCGGCTCGGGATCGTTCGGCTGGAGAGCGGCAGCCTGGCTGTAGGCTTCGACCGCCTCGTCCGGTTTGCTGGTCTCAAGCACATGCCCCAATGACACCCAGGCGCGCGCGCGGCCTTCCTCGACATGCGAAGTCGGGGTCAGCTTAGTGGCGGCGCGAAGAAACTGCTCCGCATCGTCAGGCTGGCCGGTTTTGATAAGGGTAAGACCGAGGTTGAGGTTGGATTCGAAAACATCAGGCTTCGCGGCAACGGACTTACGATAGGCGGCGATAGCATCATTCGTGCCGCCCAGCGCGTTGTACACGAAGCCGAGATCAAACCATGCCTGATAGTTTGCAGAGTTCGCTGTGACGACCTTACTCAGTAGCGGCTCGGCGGTTGCGTAGTCCTTTTTCTCGATGGCAGCTTCGGCCTCGATAAGTTCCTTCGGGAAGGCAGGGTCTTCTTCAGCGACTTTGTGATGACGGACGGCTATGCCGGTTGACTGGGCGGCGCTGAGACCGGCAAGTGCAACAATGGCCACGAAATAACGTAGGCCCAGACAACGTCGTCCGGGGACGTGAGCTGTGTGGACATTGCTATCTGCGACCATGGGAACGCGATCCGTTTCCATTCAAGATGCGCGCCAGAAACTTTCCAGTATACGAGTTCGGCAACTTCGCGATCGATTCGGGCGGACCCACTCCAACCACGTAGCCGCCACGTTCGCCACCCTCGGGACCCAGATCGATCACCCAGTCTGCAGTCTTGATCACTTCCAGATTGTGCTCGATGACTAAAACAGACCCACCTGCATCAATTAGACGCCGGAAGGCGGAGAGTAGTTTGCTGACATCATCGAAATGCAGTCCGGTTGTAGGTTCGTCAAAGATGTAGAGAATTCGATTACGGCGCCTGCTGCCATCGCCTGCATTGGACGGACGTCCTATTTCCCGCGCTGCCGGCTGCAGCCGGGCCGCCAGTTTCATGCGCTGCGCCTCGCCACCGGATAGAGTGGTGGCGGATTGCCCCAACCGCAGGTAGCCGAGGCCAACCTCCTCCAGCACGCGCAGCTTCTCCGTTACTTTTGGCGCATTCGCGAAGAACTGCAGCGCCTCCTTAACCGTGAGATTCAGCACTTCGTGAATGTTCTTGCCGCGATAGCGCACATCCAGCACCTGCGGTTTGTAGCGCATGCCTTTGCACTCCTCGCAGATCAGCTCGACATCGGCGAGGAATTGCATTTCCACGGTCACGGTGCCATCGCCCTGGCAAACTTCACAGCGCCCGCCAGGAATATTGAAGGAGAAGTGTCCAGCGGTAAATCCGCGCTTCTGGGATTCGGGCAGAGAAGCAAACAAATCGCGAATCCCGTCAAATGCTTTAATGTAGGTAACTGGATTCGATCGGGGGGTGCGACCGATCGGTGACTGGTCCACCAACACGACTTCGTCGATAAATTCCGCACCTTCCAAGCGGCTCCAGGCCGGGGTGAGAAGCGGATCGCCGTTCGCGTGCTTCTTGGCGGCTGACAAAGCTCTATAGAGAACATCGTGTAAGAGCGTGGACTTGCCGGACCCTGAGACTCCAGTGATGGCCACGATCATCCCCAGTGGAATGCTTAGGTCGACTTCCTTCAGATTGTGCGCCCGCGCTCCATAAATTTTGATTTGTTGCAGGCTTGGCTTGCGCCGAGCGTTAGGCAGTTGAATCCGAAGGTCGCCTGAAAGATACCGACCGGTGAGCGAGTTGGCTGATTTGAGAATTTCATTGTAGGTTCCGGCTGCGATCATCTTGCCGCCGTTTTCTCCCGCGCCCGGCCCAAGGTCGAGAATGCGGTCCGCGGCTCGCATGACGTCAGGATCGTGCTCTACCACGAGGATGGTGTTTCCCAAATCGCGGAGATCGTACAGGATCTTGATCAAGCGATGGGTGTCGCGGCTGTGCAGGCCGATGGACGGCTCGTCCAGCACATACAAAGTTCCGACTAGCCGCGAGCCCAGCGACGTGGCAAGCTGAATCCGCTGTGCCTCGCCACCAGATAACGTGGACGCCAGGCGATCCAACGTAAGATATTCCAGTCCAACGTCGTTGAGAAAGCGCAGACGCTCCTGGATCTCTTGCAGCAACTTGTCAGCGATGGCAGCTTGTTCATCGGTCAACTGCACCTGCTGAAAGAATTTTGCCGCTTGTTCCACGGTCATCGTGCATACGTCACAGATATTCTTGCCGTTGATCTTTACCTGCTGGGCTTCTGGACGCAAACGCGCGCCACCACAAATGGAGCAGACAGAATATCCCCGATAGCGGCTAAGAAATACCCGCACGTGGAGCTTATATTTCTTGCGCTCCAGATGATTGAAGAAACCGCGCACGCCAGGAAATCGACCCTCTCCCTCGATTACCATTCGTTGATGCTCGGGATCGAGGTCGGTCCAGGACACGTCAAGCGGGATATCCGCCTGCTTAGCAAAGCGTTTCAGTTCGGTAAAGAGCGGACGGTATTTAGGTTTGGTCCAGGGCTCGATTGCGCCTTCATTCAGTGTCTTTGACTTGTCAGGAATCACCAGATCGAGATCGAAGTCAATGGTGTTGCCGAATCCCTGGCAGCGCGGGCATGCTCCGTATGGATTGTTGAACGAGAACAAACGGGGTTCAGGTTCTTCATAGCGAAGGTTGCAACGCTTACACTCGAAGCGCTGGGAGAAACGCATACGCTGCAGCGGCTGGTCCTCACGCGGTGCGATCTCGAAGATGACTTCACCCGCCTCGCGGTAACTGATCTCGACCGCATCCACGATGCGGGCGCGGGCCCCGCTGGAGACGACCAGGCGGTCGACCAACAAAAAGACTGGTTCGCTGAAGTTGATTTCGAGCAACGACTCGGGCGTGGAGAATTCGAATACCCGGCCGTTCTGGTAGAGGCGGTTAAATCCACGTTTCCGCAGCTCGAAGAGGCGATCTTTGAGCAGGTCGGATTTCACGGCCGCGACGGCAACGGCTTTCTTCTTCGCACCCTTCTTTTTCTCCGGATCGGCTGTCCTTGCTCCGGGGACATGTAACGGGAACAGCACATTCAGCCTTGTGCCTTCCATCGCCAGAATAGCTGCTGCAATCTCGTCCACGGTGTCTTTTTTGACTTCATTGCCGCACTGCAGGCAGTAAGTGTGGCCGACACGGGCGAACAGCAACCGCAGGTAGTCGTAGATTTCAGTCGCCGTCCCTACCGTGGATCGCGGATTACGTGTAGTGTTCTTTTGCCGAATGGCAACGGCAGGAGCGATGCCATCAATGATGTCGACGTCCGGTTTCTCAATCCGTTCCAGAAACTGCCGGGCATAGGCCGACAGCGATTCGACATAGCGGCGCTGGCCTTCGGCGTAGATGGTGTCAAACGCAAGCGAAGACTTGCCCGATCCGGACACGCCAGTAACGACGGTCAGCGCATTATGCGGAATTTCAAAGTCAATGTTCTTGAGGTTATGGACTCGCGCCCCGCGAACAACAATAGTTTCCGTGGACATCAGCTTCCTAGCAGCCTGTTCTGTTATGTCGTTGAATCTTTCAGTTTACCACTTCAATACTGGCAGCCCTGCCGGACAGTCGTTGCCCACATCGCGCGGCGGCGTACTAGTTGAACGAGGGCGGAAAGCACGCTAGTATGACGCGAAATTGAGGGCATATATATGATGCTTCGAACGCTGGCAGTTTGTGTGACTTTACTTTCTCTGATTGGTCCCACTGCTAGGGCGCAAGAAAAGCTTCCTCCGATGAAGCTAAGCTCGAAAGTTCGCTTGCTTTTTGAAGCGGCGTGGCAGGAACGGCAGTCGCAGTTTACGGAAACCCTGAAGACGTTGAACCTCGATCCAGATGTTACGGTCTCGGACGGACCTCCCGCCATACGAGCAGCAACAGCTCAGGTTGTGGCCGAACCTCTAAGCCAAGTCCAAATGCATTTGGCAGTCCCAGTAAAACGGGCCAACATCAGAGGGATCAAAGCGTCCGTCCAGGAGAAGTCTCCCAAATCCCCGTGGGTGCCATGTCCGTTTAGTTTGGCTCAGCAAATATCCCAGTGCGGACAAATACCACCCGTCAATGCGATACGTCCCGGTGGAATCGCATTTGTTCAATACACGGTCACAGACCTTGACGACGGCACAACAATGGTTGAAACGGGCGTATTCAATTGGGCAGAGGCACCTTACGCGAGGAATGCCAGACTGGAGGTAGATTACCAAGTTCCATAAATGCGAGTTGAGGCGCTACGAAGAACTAGTCGGCTTGCCTACTTTTCTTCGTCCCGCTTCTTGCCATAGCGGAATGCGAGGCCCATCCCGATGGTCATAAAGCCTACCGGCGGCACAAGCATAATGAGAACTCCTCGGCTGATGGCGCGCTGACCGCCTTCGGTGGCAGCCCGCGCGGTGCTGTAGCACATGGCGCACCCCTGGCCGAAGGCAGGCCCCACCCACAACAAAAGAAACACTACGAGCGTGGCCAGGCGTAGTTTCATCGAACTCCCAGATGGACGATGCGGAATGCGTCCGCGAAGAATATGCCCATCAAACACAGGCATGCCACGACGGCGATCATCAGGACCCATTTCATGGCGGCAATCTCGTATTTTAAGTGCATGAAGTAGCCGATAATCAGCGCGGACTTGATGATCGAAAGCATCATCAGCGCTTCCAGCATCCGCAGCGGCTGAAAGACCCGCTTGTAGGCGAGGACAACCTCAACCGCAGTCAGGATGAGCAGCACACCCCAAACCCAGAAATATTGCCCCTTTCCTTCATCGTGCGTTGTGGCGACGTCGTGCATCGTGAATTCTCTCCCTCTTAAACCGAGTCGCTCAAACCCTGGTGGACATTAGATAAACCAATGGGAAAATGAACATCCATACCAGGTCAACAAAGTGCCAGTACAGCCCTGCAATCTCCACGTCATGGGCGTCATAGTTTTTGGGTTTAAGAAATAAAACGACGGTCGCGACCACAAACCCTACCAGCAGCACGTGCACCGCAATATGGAAGAAGCTATCGGCCGGAGTCATCAACCAGATGACCAGCCAAAGTGCCAGTAGAACCGGCAAGAACTTCTTGCGCAGAGCCACGACGCCCAGATAAATCACTCCGATGGTGACGTGGAGCATGTGCATGCCAGTCAGAGTAAAGAAAGTTCCGCCGAATTGCGGAACGTTCGGAGCCCACGGATTCTTGAACGGAGTCATGCCTTCGCCGATCAGACCGTTCCATTCCTTGGCGTGCAGCACGATAAACGCCGAGCCAAAAACCATGGTGGCAAAGATCCACCAGCGCGTCCAACGGAAGTCGCCTCGCCGTGCTGCAAGAACTCCCAGAACCATGGTGAGCGAACTCGAAAGCAGGCACGCCGTCATAATTGTGGCGTTGGTGATACTCCCTTTGCCGAAAGGTGTGGGCCACTCTGGATTCGAGATGCGCCCGTAGCTATAGGCGAAGAGCAGGGCTCCGAAGGTGAGTGAATCGGAGAGCAAAAACAGCCACATGCCGATTTTCTTGGAGTAGGTGCCAAACAGGGACGGCTCGTATGCCTCCGCTATCCCGTGTTGCACCGCGACATCAGACATAGTTTCGGTCTCCTGATTTAACTGACCACCGTCAAGCTACCGCATGAACTCCAATAGGGCGAAGATATAAATCCACAGCAAAGCCATGAAGTGCCAGTACCAGGCGGCGACGTCCACCACGATGCGACGGGCCTCCACAGGCTTGTGCAGCAGGGAAGTCGCGCCTGCGTACAGTAGTACCATCAATCCCCCCGCGAGGTGGACGGCGTGGGCGGCGGTCAGCAGGTACACAAAGGAACTGCTCGCGCTGGTAGCAATGTAGAAGCCGCGGTCCGCGAGTTGACGCCAAGCCATCCATTGCCCGGCCAGGAAGGCAAATCCCAGCACCACCGTGGAGCCGAGCCAGGGAAAGTTTCGTTCCGAACCAATGGAAACTCCCGGAATGGATTGCACGGGTGCTAGGGCAACCTGGAGAGTGATCTGGCGTCGCGCGAGTTCCACCGTGATGCTGCTCACCAGCAACAGCAATGTGTTCACCAGCAAAAGAGTGACCGGAAGATTAACCTGGAGCCAGTCCCGGACATAGGTGCCATGTTCATCGAGCGTGGGCAGCCCTTGGCGGAAAACATAGGCACTGGTGAAAGAAACGAACAGCATCGTAATCGGAACCATGATGACCAGGAGCCCGAGGCGGGCTCGACGCAGCCGCTGTCCGTAATCCGGAGAACCGTTGTCCCCGCGGCCGTCATCGCCTCCGTCAGAAACCGGCGGATGTACGCCGCTGCCTCCGTGGCCGAGTTTCGGATCCTTGACCGAGATTGTTGGAGTCAAAGTTGCCATTACCTGAGATCGTGTAGCGCGCGTGCCCGTGCCCGCCGCGCTGTTAGTGCGTCTTTACACTCGCCGGATCAGTCTGCATCACGTAGTCCCGCGGCGCTCCCGGAACACTGTATTCATACGGTCCATGATTCACTACTGGGGTGTGTCCGCCAAAGTTGTCATGTGGAGGCGGCGTCGCGGTAGTCCACTCCAGCGTGGTCGCTTCCCACGGATTGTCGCTGGCCTTCGGTCCTTTGAACATGCTCCAAAACAAATTGATCACAAAGATAAACTGCGCCCCGATCGTGATAATCGCGGCATAGGTGATGAACCTGTTCAGGGGAATCAGATGCTGCAGGTAAGCTAGCTCCGTGAACTGCGAGTATCTCCGTGGCTGACCTGCCATGCCCAGATAGTGCATCGGCATGAAGATGGAATACGTGCCGGCCAGCGTAATGAAGAAGTGGACCTTGCCCCAGGTCTCATTCATCATGCGGCCGAACATCTTGGGGAACCAATAGTAGGTCCCGGCGAACATGCCAAAAATCGCTGCCACACCCATGATCAGGTGAAAATGGCCCACTACAAAAGCAGTGTCGTGTAGCGGGATATCAAGAACCGGCTGTGCCAGAAACGGCCCGCTAAGCCCCCCGGAGACGAACAGCGAGACGAAGCCGATGGCATAAAGCATCGGAGTCTGTAAGCGAATCCGTCCCTTATGAAGAGTACCCAGCCAGTTAAAAGTCTTAATGGCCGACGGTACGCCGATAGCCATGGTCATGAGCGAGAAGGCGAATGCCGAATACGGGCTCATGCCGCTCATGAACATGTGATGGCCCCAGACCATGAATCCCAGGAAGCCGATGGCCATCAGGGCGTAAACCATCGCCTTGTATCCGAAGATTGGCTTGCGCGAAAAAGTGGAAACTAACTGCGAGGCCACGCCCATGCCCGGCAGAATGGCGATGTAGACCTCCGGATGTCCGAAGAACCAAAAGAGGTGCTGCCAGAGCAGCGGGGAGCCGCCCTTGTGTCCCATGACCTGGCCGTTCACGACTACCAGCGGAACGTAGAAGCTGGTTCCAAGGTTGCGATCGAGCAGCAGCAGAATGCCTGCAGAAAGCAGAACCCCGAAAGCCAGCAGCCCGAGAATCGCCGTGATGAACCATGCCCAGCAGGTCAGCGGCATGCGCATCATACTCATGCCTTTGGCTCGCAGGTCGAGCGTTGTCGTGATGAAATTCAGTGCGCCCATCAACGAGGCGATACAGAAAATCGCGATACTCGTGATCCACAAGTCTGCGCCCAGTTGCTCCCCAGGACCCGAGTTGGTTAACGCGCTCAGTGGCGCATATCCCGTCCAGCCATGTAACGGCGGGCCGCCACTCACGAAGAAGGCAGCAAGCAGCACCACGAATGCCACGAAGGTCGTCCAGAACGAAAGCATGTTCAGGACGGGGAATGCCATGTCCGGCGCACCGATCTGGATGGGCAGAAAGTAGTTGCCAAATCCGCCTTGCGGAGCTGTTGTCAACACGAAGAACACCATGATGGTGCCGTGCATGGTGAGCAAGCCGAGGTAAGTCTCGGGCTTAATTTCGCCGACGAGCGGCAGGACGGCGGTTGGCCAAATCATGTGGATGCGCATCAGCAATGAGAGGAACATGCCGACGAACACCGCCGTCAGAGCCAAAAAGTAATACTGCAACCCAATGACTTTGTGGTCCAGACTGAAAATATATTTCCGAATAAACCCCTGAGGGGCAGCGTGAACGTGGACAACTTCTCCGGTAGCCATTTACTGTTTCTCCGCCTCCCGCGCCGCCAGCCACTTGTCAAAATCCTCCTGGCTGACGACTTTCAGCATTCCATGCATTTTGTAATGGCCGAGGCCGCAAAGCTCGGCACAAGCAATCTCGTAATCACCGACTTCCACAGGCGTGAAGTGCATATGGATCGCCAAGCCGGGGACTGCGTCCTGTTTGAAGCGCATCGATGGGATAAAGAAGCTGTGAATCACGTCGACCGCGCGCAGGGTCAGATCCACTTGGCGATTGACCGGCAGATACATCGTGCCGGTGACCACATCGTCTTTCGAAGCCGGATCGGAAGTATCCAGGCCGATGGCAGCTTCACTGCCAGCCGATGGATCCATCAACTTAGGAGCGGTGGCGCCAAACTTGCCATCCGGGCCCGCATAGCGAAAGTACCAGGCGAACTGCATGCCGGTAACTTCGACGGGAACCGAACCCGCTTGCGCGGGTTCGAAGCGCTCCGCCGCCCAGATGGGGCTGCCCATCAGGTTCAGTCCGATGAACAGAGCGGCCGTGAGCGTGGTCCAGATCACTTCCAGCTTAATATTCCCGTGCGAATAATCTGCTTTGGCAGCCTTCCCCTGATCGCGGTATTGCCACACGAACAGCCCCAGCGCACCCTGGGCCGCCACGAAAACCACCCCCATCAGCAGATAGGTAATCGCGAACTGGTGGTCAATCCACTGGGCCGACGTGGAAGCGCCGTGAGGTAGCCACCAGGTTTTTGCTGCGAAGAAGTAAGTGCTAACAAAGGTGATCAGCCAGATAATCGCCAGAAGAGCGAGGCCCATCTACCAGACCTCCAGGGTCGGAAATTCGCACACCCGCAGATCAAGCCCCAAGGAAAGAAACTGCGGATGGCCCGAAGTCTATCACAGCCATGTGTAAGAGGCGCAAGCAGCGGGTTGCTGGATAGTGTCCATTTTCAACCGGCCCGACATGGCAATTCATTTTTCTTCACTTCGCAGGTTGTGAGGGTGGAGCAGAGGATGCAGGCGTCGTCGCAGGTGCAGATAACATCGGAGCATGGTCGCGGTCCACGGCCAAATCCAGGCGGCCACGACAATGACCAATACCAATAACCAAAACCAAAGCGGACGTGTTTGTTGCTCCAGTCCACAAACCAATTCGCAAATCAAGCGCATCCGAGCCGGTCGCTGGGTGTCGAGACAAACCAGCACATTGCAGGCACGATTTACTTCCAGAAGTGAAAACCAATGCATATGCCGACAGTCGATGCTCTTTGGGACGTATCGGTAAATAATTAAGAAAACAGATACTTATCAGAATTGCCCCACACTAGCCAGGTGGCCCACCACTTGCTATTCCCTCCTAAGTCAATAATGTCTATTAAAGCAATAGGGTTTATGGCAGTATAGAGAATTATGAAGATCTCGCAGAAAGGGCTGTACGCGTTGCAGGCGATGATGATGTTGGCCCGGCACTACAACCAGGGAGCCATCCGCATCCGCGACGTTGCTTATGAAGAAGGACTTCCAGAGAAATTTTTGGAATTGATTCTGCTCGAGCTGAAAAACGCGCGCATCGTAGAAAGCGCTCGCGGCGCCAAGGGCGGATACCAATTGCGTAGGCCGCCTAACGAAATCCATCTGAGCGAAATCATCCGGCTGATTGACGGTCCACTGGCGCCGTTTGGAGATGCTGAGCAGCTGCGTAGCTTGATTGATCACGACGCTGAGCATCGCGCGCTCTATCAGGTGTTTCTCGATGTGCGAGACGCGGCGGCCAAAATTCTCGAACACACTACCCTCGCCGACATCGTGAGCGGCGCCGGTTCCTCCAAATCCAGCAAGCGCAAGAAGAAGAACGATCAAGCCAGCGTTCTGCCCATGGTCGTGCACGGCCACGTGAACAAGGGGAAAGATGAATAGGCTTCCATCTCAGATGATAAGTGAGGTCAGCGTCTGGCTGGCGCGGCGCTTCGGCGGTTCATTCTTGGCCTCTTTTCTGATACCTGCTTTCATTCTTACGCCTTTGCTCGCTCTCTCTCAAACCGTCATCCGCGTCGGGGCCTTTCCCAACATCACCCACGCCCAACCCATGATCGGTAAGGCGAACGGATGGTTCGACAAGGCCATGGGCCCGAGCGTCAAAGTTCAGTGGACCAGCTTCAACGCCGGACCGTCGGCCATTGAAGCCTTGTTTGCCGGAGCGATCGATATGACCTACGTCGGTCCCAATCCAGCCATTTCCGGCTATGTGCGTTCTCAGGGAGAAGCGCTGCGAGTGATTGCCGGCGCCGCCAGCGGCGGAGCATCGCTGGTTGTACGCAGCGATTCCGGAATCCAGAAGCCTGAGGACTTTCACGGCAAGAGGGTCGCAACACCTCAGTTAGGAAACACCCAGGACGTCGCCTTACGCGCGTGGCTTAAAGCTCACGGCATGAAATCAAGCGACAAAGGCGGAGATGTGCAGGTCATCCCGCTGGCCAATCCGGATCAGCTCTCTTTATTTCTCAAGAAGGAACTCGATGCTGCCTGGGCCCCCGAACCTTGGGCCACGCGGCTTATTCGGGAAGGCAGCGGGCGATCGTTCCTCGACGAGCGCGATCTTTGGCCTCAAGGGCAATTTGTCACCACCCATTTGATCGTGAGCACGAAGTTTCTCCGTGAACATCCGGGTTTGGTCAAGAGCTGGATTCAGGCGCACGTCGAACTCACTGACTGGATCAATGCTCATTTGCCCGACGCGAAAAGACTTCTCAACCAGCAGATTCAAAGAGAAACCGGCAAAGCACTCCCGGCCGCCGTACTGGACGAAGCCTTTGGCCGACTGCAGGTCATCTACGATCCTCTGCGGAATTCGTTGCTGACCTCCGCCCGCTCGGCCTATGACGCTGGTTTTCTCGGTCGTCAAATGCCAGATCTATCCGGCATGTATGACTTGACTCTCCTGAACCAGGTGTTGGCAGAAAAAGGGAAGAAGGCAATTCAATGACGCCCAATGTAGTCCCGCAACCGTCTTTCTTAGATCACAGAAGTCCGGCCCGCTCGGGCGCAACTCGTCCCAAGCCGATTCCGCTGCCAGTGCGTCAGCACGACGTTAACGGCACACCAAAAGTTTGGCTGAAGGACATTTCGTTGAGCTACAAGGTCGACAACGGCGCTCGCCTGCTTGCGCTCGACAATATTAACTTGAAGGTGAAGCCGGGTGAATTCCTCTGCATCGTCGGCCCCTCAGGCTGCGGCAAGTCAACTCTGCTGCATCTGATCGCAGGATTGCATCAGCCCACTTCAGGCAGCGTGCTCGTGGACGACCACAAAGTGGACGCCCCGGGCACCGACCGCATCCTGATTTTCCAGGAACTTGGTTTGTTTCCCTGGCTCAAGGTAGGAGAGAACGTTGAGTTTGGCATGAAGATGAAAGGAACCTCCAGGGCGGAGCGGGAGGAAAAAATTCAATACTACTTGCGCCTGGTTCATCTGTCGCAGTTCAAGGATAGCTATACCCATCAGCTATCCGGTGGGATGCGGCAGCGCGTAGCCCTCGCCCGAGCCCTCGCCACCGAACCCGACGTCCTGCTGATGGACGAACCATTCGCGGCCCTGGACGCGCAGACTCGCGACCTCCTCCACGATGAGTTGGAGCGCATTTGGGCGGAAACCGGGCGCACCATCATTTTCGTGACCCACAATGTGCGGGAAGCGGTCCGGCTGGGCGATCGAGTGGCTGTCCTTACCTTCCGTCCGGGACGATTGAAGCGGGAATACTCGGTCGACCTGCCGCGTCCCCGCCACCTCGAAGACGTTACTGTAGCCAAGAGCGCGCGCGAGATTCTCGATGACCTGCGCGAAGAGATTAGCAAATCTTTGGAGGAGCAATACGGCCTTGAAGCGGCTCGGTAAACACGCAATCTTTTACGCTGCGCTCCTCGGGAGTTGGTCGCTGCTGGCGGCGCTCAAGATCTGGCCGCCTTACCTCCTCCCCACGCCAAAGGGGGTTATGGAGGCGTTGTACGCAGGCTTCCAGGACCACAGCTTCTGGATTGCGATCGCAGTCAGCATGCGGCGTGTATTGATCGGTTACGGAATTTCCGTCGTGGCTGGAACTGTTCTGGGATTGGGTGTAGCCAGCAATAAGTTTCTGGAAGAGACCATGGGCGGCTTGTTGGTGAGTCTCCAGAGCTTGCCCAGCATCTGCTGGTGGCCCCTGGCTTTGCTCTGGTTCGGTCTCAACCAAAACGCCATTCTATTCGTGGTCATCATGGGATCACTGCTGTCCGTTACCATGGCCATGGAGGATGGGCGCAAACAAATGCCGAAGATCTACGCCATGGCGGGACGCAACTTGGGAGCCCGTGGATTCCGGTTGTTCTGGTACGTGCTATTACCAGCCAGCTTGCCCTTTATTGTTAGCGGCCTGAAGCAAGGCTGGGCATTTGCCTGGCGCTCCTTAATTACTGCCGAGATGCTCTACATGAGTTTGGGGCTCGGGCAAGTGCTCATGATGGGGCGGGAATTGAATGACATGAGCCAGGTCATCGCCGTCATGATCCTGATCATCGCGATTGGATACGTAGTCGACGGCCTGGTCTTCAAGACCATTGAGCGCCGCCTGCAGCACCAGTGGGGTTTGACGCCGGCAACGTAGTCAGGTTCTCCCCGGGTTCGTTCGACTCGTAGATACGAAAAGAGTGGTTGTGAGCGTGGCCATGTCGCCGCTAATCCAAGTTAGTCGATGGTATTACTAGTCTTTATGAATTGATGCTGTAGCGATTAGAGCGTTAAGAAGACGATTTCATTTCTTGGGAACAAAAAGGGGAAAGTGATGAAAGCCTTGCTTCGGGTCAGCGTTCTTACTTTAGTCGCCACCATTGCGGTGGCACAAACTGATTCAAAACCCGCATCCGGCCGCAAGACATCCTCGCGGCCGGCGGCTAGCGCCAAAGAAGTACAAGACTTGCGCGATGCTTTGGCCGCGCAGCAGCAACAAATGGAAGCCCAGCGCCAGCAGGTGGACCAGCTGAAGTCCCAACTGCAGCAATTGCTCGACGCCACACAGCAGGCGAACGCCGCAGCACAAAAAGGGCAGAGCAGCGCTGATCAGGCGCAAAGTACTGCCGCTCAGGCGCAGCAGTCAGCTGCGGAAGCGCAGCGTCTGGCAGACCAGGCTTCATCGAGCGCGGTGGAGGCCGAGACCGCGCTCTCCCTGGTCGACACTAGGACCCAGGAGCAGGACAAGCGCCTGAGCGCCGTACAGGACCTGCTGTCCCGCCTCCGTTTCAGCGGTGACGTCCGAATCCGGGGTGAGAATTTCACGCAATCAGGCATTCCGGACCGCAACCGCGCACGTATCCGGGCCCGCTTCGGTTTCGATGGCAAATTGAACGAAGATTTCACCGGAGGCATTTATCTGGCGACAGGCTCTCTCGGCGATCCGACTACAACCAACGAGACCTTCACCAACTTCTTTGATCGCAAAACCATCGGCCTAGATCGGGCGTTTATCACCTACAACCCGATAGCTCACAACTGGCTCTCTCTCACCGGCGGTAAGTTCGCGTACCTGTGGCAGCGGACCTCGGTCACCGGTGACCCGGATTTAAATCCGGAAGGCTTCGATCAGAAATTCTCCTTCAATTTCTCCGGGCCGGTGAAGAACTTAACCGTCCAAGCCATCCAGTTGCTGTACAGCGAAAATTCGGGAAGTGCCGGCGCGTCCCCCGTCTCCGCCCAAGATTCCTATGCTCTGGGCGGGCAAGCCTCCGCTAGACTGCAATTCGGACCCTGGACAGTAACTCCCTCGTATCTAGGTTTGAAGTGGAACCGCCCGGATGCACTTCTGCAAGCCAGCGCTTTCGCAGTCGGAGCCACCACCACTGGAGCCGCGGGACCGCCGGCTGTGGGGCCGTTTCCGGTACCTGGCGAGGGCCAGGGTTGCGCCAAGAGTACGGCAGGATTGCCTGCCTTCGCGCCGTGCGCTTTCGCTCCCAATGGAATGACCAACGCCACCTACCTCGATCCTGCCGGAGTTCCTCACTTCTACTCCGGGTTCGATTACGCCGATTTGATATTGAACAACCAAATCAAAACCGGTTTCGAGCGGTTGCCGCTTAACTTGTTGCTTGAATTTGAGGAGAACCTCGATGCGAAAGCCCACCCGCTCGACTCCAAAGGTAAGGTGATTTCCAGCATCGGCAGCCAAAACAAAGAGTACGGGGTTGATTTCAGCCTGGGCCAGACGAGAAATAAGAATGACCTGCAATTCGGATACGCCTGGCTGCGTCAGGAGCAGGATGCCGACATCGCATCATTCGGCGAAAGCGATCAACGCACTCCGACCAATCTCCTCCAGCATCGTGTTTACGCCTTATGGAAGCTGCGCGCCAACACCCTGGCCAGCGTCACCTGGTGGCACGGCAAAGTATTGAACACCAATCTGGAGAACAATGCTGCTTTGGTGCAGAAGACGATCAGCAAACCTGGACTGGGCGAGCCATATCTCAATCGCTTCCAATTTGACCTGATCTATACATTCTAGGCTGTGGGCTAAATGGATGCTGCAAGCTCAAGCCGCCGCTCACCCAGTGTCCCAGAAATTCTGGCTGTCCGGTCGTCTTGACCTTCATCCGCCTATAGACATACATTCAGTGACTGGCTTGCGAGTTATTCGACCTCAATGATTTCACGGCGCGATTTTCTCCAGCGGGTTTCGGGAGCGATGGTAGCGGCCGCAGCCTCCTACCCGCTGCTCTCTTGGGCGGCGGATAACGCCGAAGTGCTGGTGCCGGGCAAGGAGGGCATGATCGTTCGCTCGGCTCGCTTTTTGGACCTGGAGATGCCCCCTGAGTTCGCCGACTCCTGGATTACTCCCGTCCACCATTTTTTCGTCCGCAATCATATGCACGAACCGAGCACGCTCGATGCCAGCGGTTGGCGGCTAACTGTCGGCGGAGAAGTGGAGAAGCCACTGACCTTAAGCCTCGCCGATTTGGCGAAGCTCGAACCCCACACCCTAACCAATACTCTGGAGTGCGCCGGAAACGGCCGTGGTTTCCAGCAGCCTAAGGTTCCCGGTGTTCAGTGGGGAAAAGGGGCGGTGGGGACGGCGCGATTTACCGGCCCGCGGCTGCGTGATCTTCTGCAACGTGCCGGACTGAAGAGCAGCGGAAAGCACGTCATGTTTCGCGGCCTGGACGAGATTCCGGGCAAAGTGCCAGCATTCATCCGCAGCATTCCGGTGGAGAAGGCCACCGATTCCGACACGCTGGTCGCGACCCACATGAACGGCGCGCCGCTGACTAAGCATCATGGATTTCCCGCACGTTGTCTCGTGCCGGGATGGATCGGCGCCGCATCGTGCAAATGGCTGACCGAGATCAAAGTGCTGGACAAGGAATTTGAAGGAAACTTCATGAAGCCGGCGTACAGGATGCCAAATCAGCCGATTGCCCCCGGTGGGCAAGTAAATCCGGATGACACACATGCCGTCACCGGGCTCAATGTGAAATCCATAATCGCGGGCCCGGCTGACGGTCTTCTCCTTAGATCGAAAGCGGTCCATATCCATGGCGCGGCTTGGGCCGGCGAAGCTGATGTGGTACGCGTTGAGATCTCGACCGATTTCGGCGCCACTTGGCGGCCGGCGCAACTAAGCAAAGAGCACGCCCACTACGCATGGCGGTTCTGGAGTTACGATTGGAAAGCCCCCAAGGCGGGGGACTATACACTGATGTCCCGGGCCACTGACAATCAGGGTCGAATTCAGCCGCAATCCGCCGAGTGGAATCCAAGCGGATATCTCTACAACGCGATTGATCAGGTGAAGATCCATGTCGCAGCGTGATAGCTTTCAGAACTTTTCGGTCCGGCAATGCGTGTGGACAGTCGTCTTGTTTGCTCTTCTTAGTGTGCTGCAACTCTGGTCGCAATCGCCTGACCTGCCTCCGGGGCCTGTGCAGGGCAAGGTTCGCACCGCCTGCCTGGAGTGCCACGACTCGCACATCATAGTGCAGCAACGGCTGAGCAAGGCCGCGTGGACCAAGGAAGTCGACAAAATGATCAAGTGGGGAGCGGTCGTCGATGCCGCTGATCGCGACGCTTTCATTGACTATCTCAGCACCAATTTTCCTCCCGACAAGCCCGCCGAGCCTATGTCGCGGACGTCATCGCCGAAGAAACCTGACCATCCATAAGTGGATCGCGAAGCGCTTGAAGCGACTTCTAGTCTTACGCCTAAGCGCGCGCTACTCTCCTGCGCCCATCATCACAATTGGCATCGTAGGCGATGACGATCCTGCTTCCGGCTCGACCGTAATGGCAAAAGCCTTGGCTTCCACTCCTGCCGGCAATGGTGGGTGGATCACAATTGCGCTACCGCGAGCATCCGGCTTGAAAACACCAGCTGGAATAGGCGCGCCCTGTACTGGAATCAGCCATAGCTCATAAGCTTTCTGTGGAGGCAGTGCCGGCATGTTGCTCGCCACAAATATCAGGCGTGCCTTGTTGCGCACATAAATCGCTTTGCCTTGAGGTTGGGGTGGCGTATTCGGCGCCGTGACCGGGACCACCAAGGCGTCGGTCGCGGTAAGAGTCGCCACCACTTCGCGAGCCTGCTGCACTTGCGCCTGCTGTTCAGCCGACTGGCTCTCCAATCGAGCGACGCGCTGGGAAAGCTGATCACTCTGCCGCCAGAACCAACCTGCCAGCAGAGCAAGCGCGGCAGCCGCGTACCACGGCGCAAGCGCCCACCACGCACGGCGCGTCGAGAGCGAGGTTCGATGAGGTTCACGAGCAATTGCATCCAGCAGTCGCTGGCGAGCTCGCACGGGAGGCTTGGGACCGCTAACGGACATCGCCATGAGCGCCATGTCTCCGCGCAGTTGCTCGAGTTCGCGTCGGCACCCGGCGCATCCCTCCAAATGCTTTTCCAACAGCGTCCGCTCCTCGCCCGTCAAGCTACCCAGAGCGAAGAGTGCGAGGTTCTCGTCGAATTGTTCGTGTTCGCTCATGGGTTAAAAGCCTTGCGCAAAGCCAGCAGTCCGGCACGGATGCGAGTCTTTATGGTGCCCAGCGGCTCGCCTGTCTTGGCCGCGATTTCGGTATGGGTCAATCCTTCGAAGTAGGCCATCTCGAGAGCGCTGCGTTGCGCAGACGGCATGGCTCCTAGAGCACCGCGAACCTTCTCCATAGCGCGGGCACGTTCCGCATCTCCGGCCAGGTCGGGTTCGACCGAAACAATGACATCGGCAATGTCGGTATCGGGACGGCGCTTTCGCACAGCATCAATGGCGCGGTTACGGGATATCACGGCCAGCCACGCTGCCAGATTGCCGCGGCTGGAATCGAATCCTCCCGGGTTGCGCCACAACTGCATGAAGACTTCCTGCAATACGTCCTCAGCCGCGCCCGTATCCCCCAGCACGCGCAAGGCAACCGAGTAAACGATGGAAGAGTACCGGTCGTATAGCATCGCCATCGCGTTCTCGTCGCCCGAGCGTACAGCCGACACCAGCGAATTATCGGCTGTGCCTCCGATTAACTCAGCGCTGGACAAGCAGATATCTCTTCCTTTCTAAAGTACGGTTAGCACTCCGGCGCGGATTGCTCGCGAACTAGCACTGCTGTGCCATCGGCCTGGTGCCCCGGGGTTCGCGTCCGCTCTTTGGACGCTAACCTGGGCGTCACCGTACTCCGGAGCGGGATGGGTGGAGCGTGCCTGCAATTTCGCGTTTGAAGTATAGCCTCAAGACGAGAACTCATTTTCAATCTTAGGGTGCCCCATGTTTGCCCGGGGTTGGCAAACGTGGGACCCGGCCCGAAGCCACGAATCCCTTTTCCTCGGAAACGATGCTGTGCATGGTGCCTGGTGCGTCACTGTACTCCGGAGCGGGATGGGTGTAGGGTTTTCTCATGGCACGCAGTTTGCGACGTTTCCAGCATTCCGGGCACACGGATTGCAATCCACGATCAAGGCGAGATTTCAGTTCAGCTCACTCACTGGGGATGGCCCAGCTCTCTAGTTCGCCCCTTGCGCGGAGCAGTTCCAACTCTACTCGTTGAAGTTCGAAGTCTGCGTTGATGCGTTCCAGTGTCCGTTCGCCGGCATCAATGGCAGCGTTTTGCACCTCTCGCTGCGTTCCCGCCTCGGCTTCCATGCGGGCATGAGCCGCGTCCAGCTCATTCTCGGCCAATTTGTAGCGAAGCTCTGCAACATGGCGAGCTGCGAATAACTGCTCCACGCTGCGTTGCAGCTTAAGCGCATCCAACGCCGCTTTGTTCTTGGCTTGCTCAACCTCTTTGCGGGAACGAATCGCCTCAGCGTCAGCAGCTGCAGCCCTGGCCTGTTGCGATCTGTCAAGGAATGGAAAGCGCAAGACCAGACCAAAAGTGACGTTGTGCGGTTGGAAAGAACGGGGAACAAAGAACTGTTCAAAGTTGGTCAGCGACGTATTTATCAGGCCATACTGCGCAGCGAAATCAGCCGTAGGATACAACGCTCGGTGCTCGCCCTTGGCACGCCGTTCCTTAGCCAGGGCGGATTGCTCGGCGGATTCGATAGCGGGGCTGGATTGAAGCGCGTGAGGGAGCACATCGTTTGCCGGCCGCTCTTCCCTCAAAACAGGAATGGAGTCGCGCACGGTCCTGATTGATTCCGCAGACACGCCCGTGAGCTGCGAAAGGCGGGTACGCAGGATGTCAACAGCACCTTCTGCTTCAGCGATATGCACTCGCACTTGGGCATCAATGAGATCAGCCTTGGTCTGTTCGATCGCTTTATCAATACCCTCCTTCACTCGCTCAGCCGCTGCATATTCGATATTTTCCGCCACACTCAGTTCTGAACGCAAAATGGGCCCTCTCGACTCCCACCGATTCAACTCGATGTACGTTAAGGCGGTATCCATGATGACTTGAGCCCGCTGATTGCGGCCTTGGGATTTGCTCGCCTGCCACTCTGCCTTGGCCGCCTTGATAAATTCCCGTTGCGCGAGATTCCAGACTGATGACTGGGTAGTCACATTGAAGAGCGTGGGCGCGGAGCCTTCTAGACTCAAGGGGAATCCGTATGCATAGCCGATGTCGGAGCCGATAGCGACCTTTGGAACGTACGAATCGTGTGCTTCCAGATAAGTTTGGTAAGCACGAATCTCATCCGCACGGCTCAGAGCCGTTTCGCTGCTATGTCCTAGAGCGAGCTCTACCGCCCTACGAAACGTAAGAGACTGCTCTTGTCCCGCTGCCGCGCTTGTGACCACGAGCAGTCCGATGAACACAACACAAACGCGGTAAATGTGAGTGGGTTTCATGGATTCTCTCCCCTGAGTCGTGCAACAAGAAGCTCTCGCACCGTCGGTCGAGTATAGCAACTCGGGCTGGCGGCGCACCTTTGCGGCTTTTGCAAGGTTGGGATAGAAGGAATCGTGCCGCGCGTGTGCTGATCTTGACCTGTTGATCGCAGCGCCGCCGACTCACGGTGGGCGTGGGGCGGGTGGCTCACATTTTCGCGTTTGAAGTATACCCTCAAGACGAAAACTCATTTTCAATCTTAGGGTGCCCCATGTTTGCCCGGGGTTGGCAAACGTGGGACCCGGCCCGAAGCCACGAATCCATTCTCTGCGGAAACGATACTGTGCCAGCGACCGGACGTGGACCGGGCCCCGCTTCCTTGCAAAACACGCGAGAAAGTGGGCCACACGGCTGCGATGTTAGGGACGCTCTGGAGAGAAGTCAACGCGCAGGGGGGGTAGTATGTCGAAGCTGAACTTGGCAGGAAACATATTGGGAGCTACGTTGCCTGCTCCTAAAGGGACACTCCAATCGATCTTGCGACTCGCCGTGTTCTGCGAGGAGATACCATCGACTACTGTCCCCGACGGCGGCGGAACTGGGCCTTGGTTTGGACCGTTGCTGTCCGAATTGTACCCTCCGGACAGTCGTACATTTTCAGGCCGAAAGCGTTCAGTTAAGCGAAACCGGATCCGTGGCTCCATTTCAGCCAAGCGGAGATTTGCTGGGGTGAGCCCGCCACTAACTATGACGTGAGACGATGTCCAATCGCTCACACGACCCACATGCCCGCTACTCGAAGCCTGTTGAGGCCAAGTCGATATCGTCAGAATCGCAACACACAGTACCTGGAGCCAAACCAGCAAGCGATTCATAGCTTCCTCCTGAAAACCAGCTCAGTCTCTCTGCGGTGATTTGTCGCAAGCTCGCTACTCCTGCCCATCACATCTGTGTCAGTCGTAGCCGAGTTTCTTCATGAGCTTGATAAAGTCATCATCTCGAACGTACTTCTGGAAGGACGAATCAGTGCGGGGATCGGGCATCTTTTCCCCCTTTAGAACGTTGTCCTTGTGCTGAAACGCAAGAGAGAGGTTTGCGAGCACCTTACCCTTCTGATCCTCCTCGGCAAAAGCGCAGGCCAGATTGTAGTAATTCAAGGGGTACTCAGGGTCCTGTTGGACGGCATCCTCCAGGAGTGCCCGTGCCTTCTTAAGGTCGCCACTTATCCCGTAAGCCATCGCTAACTGGTCAACGAGAATGCGATGCTGATCGGAATTGAGCTTGTGCCCGTTTCTTTCCAACTGCCTCGCTTTCTCATAGGGCACCACGGACTCGGCGTACTTCTCTTGTCTAAACAGAGATTGTCCGAGGAATAGCTGCCCTTCGAAATTTGAGGGGTCACGCCTGGTCAGCTCGCGAAAGTCGCGTTCCGCATCGGAAAACCTCCCGGCCGTGTACTCTTGCCGCGCCTGCACCGCCAGCGTTTCGATAGACTGGGGAACCTGGGTCGAACAGCGGCCACCAAAAGGAGAGAACAGAGAGGCTGCTACCACCAGTGGCAACAAGCGATTCATAGAGTTTTCTCCGTGCTGCAAATAAACCTCACCCGCGAAAGCGCCCGATCAGCGTCCACAGCCACAACACGGGCCAAGCAAGCAAACAAGCATTCATTAAGCCAGCGATCACAAGATATGTGATCGCCCAGCCCGAGTGCACGCCCTCAGGAAAGATAATCGCCGCACCTAACATTCCCGGCGCTAATAGCACTCCGACGGCAGACAATCTCGGTACGCTAGAGACCGCACCCGCGAGCACAGTTACCACGAGAGCGACCGCGAACGACCATGCATACCTGCGAACTTCCACTTTCATAGCTTGCCGGACCCGCAAATGCGATCATTGTTGGCATGCAGGCTGATTATCGCTTCCACACGGGATTGTTTTGTGCGTGACATGCTCGTGCGGCTGCGCCTGGAATTCCAGCAACGTAAACGAGTCACCGAACGTCCCGAACGTATTATTAAAGGCTTTTCTGGCCGCTGAGACAGCGGCCTGGCGCTGCTGGGCATTTATCGTCCTCTCGCCCAAGTGATGGCGCAAAACAAGAATCGGATTCCACCATTCCCACAGTTGAGATCCCTCATGGGTTGGCGAGGTCGAATCTGTCACCGCGTGAAGCGCTACTGCGAAACGAGCAAGAGCCTTGTCGCTCAACTCAGCGGAATCGGGGTTCTCGAGCCAGAACTGGACTTGGATATTCTGCGCGGCCTCCTCCGTGCCGGATACAAAATCGTTGTATTGGGCTTCGGCCTGTTCGATCGTCTGACCGGGAGCCCGCATTGCGTGCTCGAAGGCCAGGCTGTTCGCTTGCCCCCCGCCCAGAATGCTGTCTTGCTGCGCACTGGCATCTTTCAGAATCTGCCGCTGCTCCGGTGTCAGGTTCGGAAAAGCCTCATCGATGATTTCGTTGTGAATTGGTTTCGTCCACTTTCCGTTCCTGTCTACATACTCAAGGGGATTGTTGTGAGCATAGCTGTGTCGGTTCCATGTCTGTGGGTCGTCGATGAAAGCACTCAATCGAGTACGATCAACCGACATGAATCGTCCCATGGTTGATGCGTAATGCCTTGCGCCGAAGTAATCGAGGTTGGATTCGGCATCTCGTTCTTTGCCGGTGAACTTGTAGTGGTTGGGATCGCTACCTGTGACGGCTACTTCGCCACCCAACGGGTGGTAGTCAGACTCCTCTTGGACCGTACCAGCTGCGTCGGTAATTACGCTTGCGGACCCGAGATGATCGGAGAAGTAGTAGTTAACAGCACCTGTCGATATGTCACGTCTAGCGATCCGCCTACCGTTGAAGAAAATGTACTCTTCACTGAAGGTCCCATTCAAGCCGCTTTCGGCGAGAGGCTCACCCCCGATGTCCCTCCAATACAGCGTTCCAGTCGACTTCTTGACTCGCATCCAATCGCCGTCATAGGTGTACGTCGCCCCTCCACTGCTGGTGAGCCGACCTTCTGCATCGTTGTAGACATAGCTGTTGCCCAGACCATCATTTTGAGGCTTCCATCGGCGTTATAAGTCATACCAGAGAACTGATTGTTGTACGGCATTACCATCAAATTTAACGTTGTCGTACTACCTTGAGTGGCCGTAATTTCGTGCAAATTCCCCCAGCCGTCGTACCCAGATACATACTGGGGCGGGTGGCCCGGCCTTTCGCGTTCTTTGCGAAGGCCGGGGAAGTCAACATCAGCGGCCCACCAAGACATAACTGAAGCCATGCAGTCGCCTAGAGAGTCGCACTAGTTGACCTTGCACGGTACCCGAGACGGTCGAATGCCGAGTTCACGAAGCTTGCTCCATCGTGACGGCAGACACGTTGAAATCCCGAAAGGCGATTCCACGTGAGGTCCCTCATTTGCCCTAAAGCCCTGATTCGGAATGGCGCCATAGGGAAAATCAACAGAGCCCAGAGCCCGGCTGACAAAGAATTTCCTACTCCTTGCGGGAGGCGGCCTGTCTTTCGGCTGGTGTCATTTGCTTCCAGAGAACCTGCAAGTCCTGCGCTACTCGGTCATTCCCCGGTTCCTGGCGCAATGCTTTGGCAAACCAGCGATATGCCGATGGAAGATCACGATTCACACAATGACCGGTCGCATACATTGCGCCGAGCACGCTCTGGGCCTTGGGATTTGAGCGCTGAGCCGCTGCGAACAGATCTCTTTGCGCCCGCGCACAGCTTTGCGGTACGCCGTTTCCATAGAGGTATCTCTCACCCTCGACAACGAGCCTGTCGTCTGCCGCGGCGGAAGCGTCAGTTGGCTGCTCCTCAGCGACCTTGGAAGCCGGCGCTGCCTTTCTTGCCGCAGTAGGCTGGGCCGTGGGTTCCGCTTGCTTCTCAGTGGATTCGTCAGAGTCGGAATCAGCCTTCGGCTGCGGCGGGACCGGCTTGGCCGAGTCAGTTTCGACCGCCTGGTTCTTGGGGTTTGAGACTTCTGAGGGTTTGGTTTCCGGTGCTTGCGCTGCTTGGGCTTGCGGTGCTGCCGCTTTGCCGGCATCGCCTGACTGTGCCGCAGGCTGCAGCGGACCAAGGTCAATTTTCTCCGAAGCGGCTCCAGTTGGTGCGGCCTCCGGATGATCTGTTTCCGCAGCCGCAGGCGGCGCGGCCGAAGCCGAGCTATCAGTCGGTATAGACGCCGCGGCAGGCGCAGTGCTCACGGTCGCACCAGGGTTTGGCCGCGCCCAAGGATATCCATCGCGATGCCAGCGCCAGCCGATGAATCCGGCGGTGACAAGCAGAAGTAGCAGCACCAGCATCCGTCCGTGGCCAGAAGGAGCGTCGTCTTCAAGAAGGTATTGAAGATTAGTGCTTGGCTGGTCGTCCGCCAAACCCAGAAACGAAGGACCACTCACCGCCTGCTTGCTGTGTTCTGCTGGGTGCGTCTGCCTTGTGGGAGGCGTGGATTGCAAACGCGCTCCACACATACCGCAAAAACGGTACTGGGGATTGTTCTCGTGCCCGCATTGTCCGCATTGCAGCATGAGTCCTAACATAACTATACCCATATCTGATGCAGATTCCAGGCTACCCTTTGGTACGCCACCGGCCGTGCAGCCTTTACACCTTGGAGTTCAACGTGTTACCCTCAAAGACGTTACAAAAGAAAATCGAAAAATTAGACAGGAGTGCACCAGGCTAGTGCTAGCCAGAGAGCAAAAAAAATCCCTCATCGACCAGTACGGTACGCATGCCACCGACACAGGCAGTCCGGAAGTCCAAATCGCTTTGTTAAGCGAGCGCATTGGTCAGTTGACGGAACACTTCAAGGCGCACCAGAAAGATCACGGTTCACGCCGCGGTCTTCTCATGCTGGTCAGCAAGCGACGTCGCTTGCTCGACTATCTTAAGACTTACGATTCCGACCGTTACAAGACCGTCGTGCACAAGCTCGGTCTCCGCAAGTAGTTGGCGGCTGACCAGCTTCGCGCTACTCGTGTGTTTACCGGAAGGCAATCGCAATTATTCTGTCGTCCCGGTGACGGCAGTCGCTCGATGAGGAGGGCCGTGACGGGTGCGTTTCCGGCCGTCTTCAGTATCGTAACTGGCACTCGCCAAGTCCGAGGCATGGCCTTTCGGACGCCCACGTGCCCTCCTATCCAGAAGGAATGAATCATGAAACAAGAAGTAGCAGTTGAACTTGCCGGTGGTAAACGCCTCTCATTCGAAACCGGAAATCTAGCCAAACAAGCCCACGGCGCGGCCGTGGTGCGTATCGGCGATAACGTTGTCCTGGCCACTGGTGTGGCTAACCCCGACCCACGCGAAGGAATTGATTTCTTTCCTCTTACCGTCGATTACCGTGAATACACATACGCCGGCGGACGCATTCCCGGCGGTTTTATCAAGCGCGAAGGCCGTCCCAGCGAGCGCGAGATACTCACCAGCCGCATGATTGATCGTCCCATCCGGCCGCTATTTCCGGAAGGCTTCCGATGTGAAACCCAGGTGATTGCCTTTGTCCTCTCGGCTGACACAGAAAACGACCCCGATGTCGCCGCGATCAATGGCGCTTCCTGCGCTCTGACCATTTCCGATATTCCGTTCAATGGCCCCATTGGCGCAGTGCGCGTGGGCCTGGTCAATGGCGCTTTTGTGGTCAATCCCACTTACAGCGAAATGCGCGACAGCCTGCTCAACATCATGGTTGTGGGCACCGCCGACGGCATCGTGATGGTGGAATCAGGCGCTAAAGAAGTAAAGGAAGAGACCGTCGTGGACGCCATCGAATTTGGCCACGCCGAAATCAAGAAGATCTGCGCCACCATCAATGAACTCAAGGCGAAGGTTGGCAAACCAAAGCGGGCCGTCACTCCGCCGGAGTTCGACGAAGCCTATTACAACAGTCTGAGAGCAAAGATTGGCGACGATCTTACCGACCGCCTCAACACCCAGAAGCATCCCAAAGCCGAGAGCTATAACCTGGTCAGGGAACTCAAGAAAGAACTGCTGGCCGCGATCCCGGAAGAGGACGAAGCGACTCAGAGGAAACTGAAAACCTACTACGAAGTTCTCCGTGAGCGTATGTTTCGCGAAGCCGTCCTCAATCAGAAGCGGCGTCCCGATGGCCGCGCCTTTGATCAGGTCCGCGACATCTCGGTCGAAGTGGGAGTATTGCCGCGCACTCACGGCTCGGCGATCTTTACTCGAGGCGAAACCCAGGCGCTGGTCACCACCACCTTAGGCACCAGCGATGACATGCAGCGCCTCGAAGTCTTCGAAGGCGAAGCCAAGAAACGCTTTATGCTTCATTACAATTTTCCGCCGTTTTCGGTGGGAGAGGTCCAGTTTCTGCGCGGGGCGGGGCGCCGTGAAATCGGCCACGGAGCGTTGGCGGAGCGTGCCATTTCTTTCGTGCTTCCGGCTGAGGACAAGTGGCCTTATGCCATGCGCGTCGTCTCCGACATTCTGGAGTCGAACGGCTCCTCCTCGATGGCAACCGTCTGTGGCGCTTCGTTGTCGTTGATGGACGCGGGCGTCCCGCTTAAATCCCCGGTCGCGGGCGTAGCCATGGGCCTGGTGAAGGAAGGCGATCAGTACGCCATCCTGACTGACATCGCCGGCGCCGAAGACCACTACGGCGACATGGACTTCAAAGTCGCAGGCACCAAGGGCGGTATCACCGCCTTGCAGATGGACATCAAGGTCGGAGGCATTACCGCACAAATCATGCGCGAAGCTCTGGCCCAAGCCCAACGCGGACGGCTCCACATTCTCGACAAGATGAGTGAAGGTTTATCCATTCCACGCGAGAAAGTTTCCGCGTACGCACCGCGTATCTACACCCTGCAGATTCCGGTGGACAAGATTCGCGACGTGATTGGACCCGGCGGCAAGATGATTCGCAGCATCATCGAGCAGACCGGCGTGAAAATTGATGTGGAAGACACGGGCAAAGTCAACGTGGCTTCGAACGACGAAGTTTCCGCCAACAAGGCCTTGCAGATCATCCGCGACCTCACTGCGACCGCCGAAGTGGGGAAGACCTATCTCGGCAAAGTGACTCGTCTGGCTGATTTCGGCGCGTTCGTCGAGATCATCCCCGGCACGGACGGTTTGCTGCATATCAGCGAAGTCGCTGAGCACCGCATCAAAGATGTCCGCGACGAACTCAAAGAAGGCGACCAGGTACTGGTCAAGGTGCTGGCGGTTGAGGGCAACCGCATCCGGCTTTCGCGCAAGGCCATTCTTAAAGAACAACGCGCCAAGATGGGCGGCGGCGATGGCGGAACGAACGGTGGGGAGACCCACGGCGAAGCTGCTCCGGCGCCCGCCCTTACTATCGAAGGCGGCGGCGATTATTCGGACGAGCCTGAGCCCAACTTCAATCGTGATGCGCCTGTCGCTGGAGGCACTGCTGACCGCGCCCCTGGAGATCGTCCAGACCGCGGTGGTCGCGGAGGCCGTCCCGGTGGAGGCGGCGGAAGAGGCCGTGGTCGTGGTCGCGGGCCGGGTGGTGGTGGCCGCGGCGGCTACGGCGGAGGTCACGGCGGGCCGAGGCACTAGAACAAAACCAGCCACGGATTTGCACCGATTTAAACGGATCTGAAACGAGAAGGCCGCGATGAGAATCGCGGCCTTTTTGTTTTTCACGGTGGCAGAAGAAAGGGCGCTTCGCCTTTTGTTATCTTCTAGTAATAGTATGGCAGATTATGTATAGCAAATGGGACATCGACCCAAACTTTATTCATGGCATGGAATGAGCGACTTGGCGGGAAATGAGTGGAACGAGGGGCTTGACAAGGTTCAGATGAGGAGGCAAAAAGCGGAGCGGCGACGATGTATTCGTTCCGCATAGACTTCTCAATTTCCAGCAACTCGGTGGAAGATCAGCCAGTCCTTCGTTTTTGACCAAACAACCTGGTCAGAGAATTGCGTTTCCAATCCGTCAGTTATATCCATCGCCCATTTCTTGTAATTTGGCATATCCGGGTTTCCCGCAAGAAGGCGGCTGAAAGTCACAGAAGTTACGACCGTATATAGATCTGATTTCAGGGCTTTTTGAGCCTGCTCCTGCGACATTCCGAGGAGCATCCGATATGATCCGGCTCCCACCGTTGACATTGCGCGACGTAACTCGACGGTAATTGTGCAGAATCGGTTGCGGAGCGTGATTCTCGATACCTCACCTTGGGAGGGATCTAGATGGGGAGTTGCCACACTCAGCACAGTTCCTTCGGGAAGTGCCAATCCAAAATTACCACTGTGACCAAAAATGCCCTCAATATCGGCGAACTGATTGCCCGACATTAATGCTCTTACTTCGACGGGCAGATAGACGCGCGATCGGACTTGCTTACTCTGGAAGGAGTAACCTGAAGTTTCGCCGAGGGTCATCGGAAACATATCTGTTTGCCACGTGGTCGGATACTTCGATTCCAACCAGTAAATCATGGCGCGCTGCAAAGCGTGGTGATAGACGCTCTGCGCGAAAGGGCCGGGTGGCCCGGCCTTTCGCGGTTTTTGCGAAGGCCGGGGTAGCTATTCCTCAAAGCGAGACGATGAGCAGTCGATGACTCCGATTTACCCACCCTTTCGCAGAGTGCGCGAAAAGGGTGGGGCACCCTCCGCCGGACGTCTGACTTGGAAACTCATCGAACCGTTACTTGGGTGACCTTGTCGCGTGACCCAGGCGCTTATACGGTCTCATGTGAGGTTCGATCATGAGATGTATATTTGCGCTTCTGCTTTGTATTGCGATTCCGAGCGTGGTGTTCGCGGCCGACGCTCAGAGCGGCTACAAAGTTACCTACGACGGTGGTTCGCTGGCCGATACCAAAGTTGGATCTGGGCTGAAGCTGGTCATCAATTCGTCGACCGTGACATTTCTGCAGGACAAATCGGAGAGGGTCAACATCCCGGCATCGGCGATTACCGAAATTAGCTATGGGCAAGACGTACATCGGCGAGTGGGAACAGCAGTTGCCGTGGGCGTATTCACGCTTGGGGCTGGGGCGTTGGTAGCCCTGAGCAAATCCAAGAAGCACTTCGTGGGATTGACGTGGGCTGACGGAGACAAAAAGGGCGGCTTGGCAATTCAGTGTGATAAGAACGAATACCGTGGCATCCTGGCTGCGCTGGAAGGTGTCACGGGCAAGAAGGCAGTGAACTCGGAATCAATGACCGTCAAGAACTAAGCTAGAGGCCCTACTTTTGCCAAGAGCAAGTGGCGCCACAGCGCCCTCTGGGCGCCTAATCCAGGGTCGGACTTTACCCCGGACTTCCGTCCGGGGCTAAAATATTTCGCTCCTGCGGAGCTGCTTCTGTGACGCTCTGTACCCCTTTGTCACCCACCCTTTCGCAAAGTACACGAAAAGGGTCGGGCACCCGCCGGATTGGCTGGGGCTATGCCCGCACTGCCGGCACGGCTGCTCGTTTCGGCAGAATCTCTCCGATGCGGCGGATTTGCGCTCCCACTCCGCGCAATTTTTCTTCGATGTTCTCGTATCCGCGGTCGATGTGGTAGACGCGGTCAATGATAGATTCACCTTCGGCCACCAGAGCGGCAAGCACCAACGATGCGGAAGCCCGCAGATCAGAAGCCAGAACCGCTGCTGCGCTCAGTGGAGTCTTGCCGCGGACGATTGCGCGACTGCCTTCAACCTTAACATTGGCTCCCATGCGGACCAATTCGTGCGCATGCATGAAGCGGTTCTCGAAAATGTTCTCGGTGATGATCGAAGTCCCGTCAGCTTGGGTGGCCAGCACCATGAATTGCGCCTGCATGTCGGTGGGAAAGCCGGGATACTCCTCGGTGCTAACGTCGGCTGCTGTCAACGGACCCTCGCCTCTCACCCGAACCGAGTCTGTCGTGTGCGCGGTCTTCACGCCGGCTTCGTCAAGTTTCTGCAGTAACGCACCCAGATGAAGCGGATCACAACCGGCGACATTTAAGTCTCCTCCGGTGAGCGCGCCCGCAATGATGAAGGTCGCGGCCTCGATGCGATCCGGGATGATGCGATGCCTGGCTCCATGCAACTTGCTCACACCTTGGATGCGGATGGTCGAAGTTCCCGCCCCTTCAATACGCGCACCCATCTTGTTCAGCAAGTCGGCGAGATCGACGACTTCGGGCTCGCGGGCGCAGTTTTGCAGAACGGTTTCACCCTCGGCGAGCGTTGCCGCCATGAGCACATCCTCTGTACCGGTGACGGTGATCCGGTCGAACACGATTTCGGCGCCGTGCAAGCGTTTGGCGCTGGCTTCGACGTATCCGTGGTCCTGCACGATCTCCGCGCCCAGCCGCTCCAAGGCACTGATATGCAGATCAATCGGCCGGGCTCCAATGGCACAACCTCCGGGGAGCGACACGCGGGCGCGGCCATACCGTGCCACCAGCGCTCCCAGCACCAAAGTTGAGGCGCGCATGGTCTTGACCAATTCGTAGGATGCTTCGGGCGACGCGAGATTGCGGCAGCACAAAGTTGTGCGATGCTGGGCGCGTCCGTAACCCAGTTCGACTTCCGCTCCCATCGCGGCCAGCAGCTTGCGCGTGGTCTCAATGTCGCGCACGTGGGGAATGTTTTCCAGGATGACCGGTTCGTCGGTGAGCAGGGCGGCAGCCATACAGGGAAGCGCCGCGTTTTTAGCTCCGCTGACGCGGATTGTTCCCAGTAGCGGATTCCCGCCGCGAACTACGAACTTATCCATAGCGGAATGCTTTCTTGGTGCGTGATGAAAAGACTCCAGCCAATTCTAGCAAGAGCCGGCGAGACGCCTGCGCTACAAACCACGGGCCGCCGCAATTGCACGCCGGACATTTCCACTTGCGGCATGCAGCGCTCGTCGAGCCTCCTTCTGACCAACTTCTGCCTGCAGCATAACCAGGGCTGTGGGAACATCATTCCCGGCGGATTTCAGGGTTCTGACCGCCTCTTCTCGTCCGACGCCCGCAGCCCGCTGCAGGATACTCACACCACGCTCGATAAGCTTCTCATTCTTCAGATGCAAGTTGACCATCAAGTTGCCGTAAACGTAGCCCAGCCTAATCATGGCGCCGCTAGACAGCATGTTGAGAACCATCTTCTGCGCCGTTCCGGCCTTCAGGCGGGTGGATCCCGAGATAACTTCTGGCCCGACCTCGGTCACGATGGCGAAGTGAGCTGCCTTTTCCAGGGGAGAATTTCGGTTGCAGGTGACGGCAATCGTCTGAGCGCCGTGGCGTCGGGCGGACTGAATCGCTGCCACTGTGAATGGAGTTCGTCCGCTGGCGGCAATGCCGACGACCACATCATTCTTTCCTGGCTTCTTCTTCGCGATTTCCCGGGTGCCCAGTTCGCGCGAATCTTCGCTGGCTTCGGCTGCCTCGCTGAGAGCTTTGACTCCGCCGGCAATGACAAACTGCACAGTTCGGGGATCGATGTTGAACGTAGGTTGACACTCAGCCGCATCCAGAGCTGCGATGCGGCCGCTGGTGCCAGCGCCTACGTAGATCAACCTGCCGCCCCGCTTTAAGCAGGTTGCAATCAGATTAATAGCACGAGCAATTTGTGGCAGAGCCCGCGTAACTGTATCCGCAACCTTGGCGTCCTCGGAATTCATGACGCGCGCCATTTCGAGTGACGACTTTAAGTCAAGGTCTGCCGCGGATTGGTTGACTTGTTCGGTAACTAGCTTGCCCAATTCCGCCCGCGTCTTGTGTCGTCGAGGTTTCAAGGATTGGACTTTCAAAGATTGGCCTCCAGGGCTTCGATGACTGCGTCGTGGAAGCGAGGCCGCACTTGCCTGATGGCTTGATTACTGCAGTCGGGCCATGTTCGATTGGTGAGCAATGTGATCGAAAGCTGGCGTAGTGGGTCGATCCATAGGGAAGTTCCGGTGTAACCGAGATGTCCAAAGGACTTGGTAGAGAAATATTTTCCCGACTGCGAAGGAGAAGACGGTGTATCCCAACCCAAGGCTCGTGAGGTGCCAGCTGGCGCCGTTTCACGTTGTGTGAACACGGCCAAAGTCTCGGGACGAAGGATGGGGCGCCCTCCTATCAGCACAGCGTTGGCGAAGATGGCCAGGTCTTCGGCCGCGGCAAAGACACCCGCGTGTCCGGCGACACCACCTAACACGCTGGCGTTTTCATCCTGTACTTGTCCCTGGATGATGCGATTGCGGAAGGAGCGGTCGTCTACCGTCGGCGGGATCGATGAACGCCACCCGGGCGGCGGATTAAAAGCGGCACGCGACATTCCTAGCGGGCCGAAAACTTCATTTTGGCAGAAACGGTCGAGGGACTCGTCAGCAATTCGCTCCAATGCGACGCCTAAGATGATGAAGCCGATATCGCTGTATTCGGAGTTGGCGCCGGGGTCAGCGGCCAGAGGAGTCGCGAGTGCCGCAGCCAGAAGCTCATCCCGTGTGTGGACCCGCAAAAACAGTTTTTCGTAGGCAGGCAATCCGGAGGAGTGTGTCAACAGCATGCGAACGGTTATTTGGCGGCGGCGTGGGGCATT
This sequence comes from Terriglobales bacterium, assembly GCA_035512155.1. GTDB lineage: Bacteria > Acidobacteriota > Terriglobia > Terriglobales > Acidobacteriaceae > JABCYV01. The sequence continues at coordinate 55,221 of DATKEN010000058.1, forward strand.
TCCTGCAAACTCGGAAGCTGCAGATTCGGTGCCCGCAAACTCGGGCACGATGGCTACGACGGGCGTCTCCAGGTCGAGCAGGCCGCGCTCGTAAAGGATCATAGCCATGGCGGTTGTGGCTAAGACTTTCGAAACGGAAGCGAGATCAAAGACGCTCGCGGTCGTCACTTCAGGCGAATCAATTTCGTAAGTGAAGCGGCCAAAGGCCTTCAAGGCGACTAATTTTCCGCGGCTCGTGACCGCGATGGATGCTGCCGGAAAACCGCGATCACCGATCGCTACCCGTAGCACATCAAAAGCCCGACTGAAAATGGCATCCTGTTGTTCGTATGCAGGGGCAGGGAAGTGCGCGGCGGTTCTGGTCCCGGTATTCAGCGAGGAAGAGCTTTCTGGTAAAGGTGTAGTTTGCTCGATGTTCGGGTTATAGCAAAGTTACCCGATGAGGTAAAGGGAACGGCCGCCCAGTCACCTTAAGGTATTACACTCGAAATATGACGTGGAGAACACTAGCTTCCACTTTGGTCGTCCCCATACTTTGTTTGCTGGGGAGCAGTTGCAAAAGCCACCAAACCTCAAGCGTCGCCATTGATTTGACCAAGCTGCAGTTGCAACTGGCGGACCAGTCATTACCGAACCAAGCCGAATTCATGCCGATAAGGTCTGTCGCTGCGCTGCCCGAGGCGGTAAGAGCGCGGATTGGGGGGATGGCGAACCCGGGGGAGGAGTTCAATGTAGCAGATGTCATAAATTCTCATCTCCCGATGCAGCGATTGGTTTTCGCAGGCGCATCAGGCAGCTACTTCTTGGTGCATTATGAGGTTGGAGGCCGCGGACACTATTACGTCACGGCTCTTTTAGACCAGTCCGACCAGCGAGCCACTGCTCTGTGGGCCTCGGTCTCTGCGGAGAAGTTTGCGAGCATGGAAGAGTTCAATCAGGCGGCGAATACGCGAACGCTGAAGAATCAGGCGGCTGAAGTCTTTTGCAAGGCTAAGTGTGACTGAGCGGCCTGTAGCATACAACGGTACCCCTTACTTCGGTTTCTTGAGAAATCCTCCTGTCGTTGTGTAAAGTCAAAATATCCACGCAGCTAGCGCAAATTCGCATCCGCGTCGCATCTCTTGTCGCGTCTTTTTTGGACACGCCTCGGCGGCGATGTTTTCACTGAGCCTCTTAGCGGCGACGTCTCTCGCGGCTGCGACTAAGCCCACGCCTGCGCCGAATCGCCTCGGCGTTCTGGACCCCATTGTGCAAGACGCTATCCGCGAAGGCCAGATTCCCGGTGCGGTCCTGCTGGTCGGGCACGATGGCGAGGTGATCTATCGCAAGGCCTTCGGAAACCGATCGCTTGAGCCGCACCGCGAGCCTATGACCGTGGACACCATCTTCGACATCGCTTCACTCACAAAGGTCGTCGCCACAACCACGGCGGTCATGCAGTTAGTACAGCGCGGCCAAGTGCGCATAAACGACCCCGTGGCGAAATATATCCCCGAGTTCGCACAGAATGGCAAAGAAGACGTCACGGTTCGCGAGCTACTAACTCACTACTCCGGCATGCCCAAAGATTTGGACTTAACTACGCCCTGGCAAGGACGGGATAAAGCCTTCCAGATGGCTTACGAGGAAAAACCGGCATTTCCTCCGGGCTCGCGACTTTTATACAGCGACGTCAACTTCATCACGCTGGGCGCGCTGGTCGAGCGGGTTTCCGGCACTTCGCTCGATGCGTACTGCGCGCAGAAAATCTTTGTCCCTTTGCGGATGATGCATACGCGCTTCCTTCCGCCCGCCGCCTGGCGGCCAAAAATCGCCCCCACCGAATTCGACCAAGAAGGCAAAATGCTGCGTGGAGGGGTGCACGATCCGACAGCGCGGCGGATGGGCGGGGTTGCCGGACATTCCGGCGTTTTCTCGACCGCGGATGATCTCTCAAAATTTGCCCAGGTTTTGCTCAACGGCAGCACCATCTTGCCGGCGTTACTGGTCGAAAAAATGACGACCCCGCAGCAGCCGCCAACCGCACAAGAGCTGCGTGGCTTTGGCTGGGACATCGACTCACCCTATTCCAGCAATCGCGGCGAACTGTTGCCGGTAGGATCATTCGGGCACACCGGCTTCACCGGAACTTCATTGTGGATTGATCCTACAACCCGGACCTACATCATCCTGCTCACGAACGCGGTGCATCCTCGGGGGAAGGGAAGCGCGATTGCCTTGCGCTCGAAGGTGGCCACGGCAGTTGCGGCAGCGCTTCCATTGAGCGTGAGCGCAAGGGAGGAGCTGCGCTGGAAGAGCATCACTGGGTACAACGAGGCGCAGACCGCGGCCCGGCACGTGGCGGTCCGCAACGGGATGGTGCTGTCCGGAATCGATGTGTTGGAGAACCAAAGCTTCGATCCCGTGCGCGCGACTACCGGCAAGAAAAGAATTGGCGTGCTGACCAACCAGACCGGAGTTGACGCACAAGGACGCCGTACCATCGATGTGCTCGCCCAGGCGCCTGGCATTTCTCTGGATGCCATCTTCAGTCCGGAGCACGGGGTGACCGGCACTCTGGATACCACTGACGTCGGCAACTCGCGTGACGCGGCTACTGGAGTTGCTGTGTACAGCGTGTATGGCGCGAAGGACGCGGCCCGGCATCCACCGCTCGATGTGTTGAAGAATCTGGACGCTGTGGTGGTAGACATCCAGAACGCGGGCGCCCGCTTCTACACCTATGAGACCACCCTGGGATATTTTCTGGAAGGCGCAGCCAAGGCGGGAATTGAAATCGTTGTGCTCGATCGCCCCGACCCGATTACTGGGTCCTTTGTGCAAGGGCCAATCTCTGACGCTGGACACGAGATTTTCACCAACTATTTTTCCGTGCCCGTGCGTCACGGTATGACCATGGGGGAGCTGGCAAAGATGTTCAACGCCGAGCGCAATATCAACGCCAAGCTGACGGTCGTCCCCGTGACGGGCTGGATGCGCGGTGATTGGTATGACTCGACCGGGCTGGCATGGGTCAGTCCGTCGCCGAATCTGCGCAGCCTGACGGGGGCCACTCTGTATCCCGGTGTCGGTTTGGTCGAAGGGACCAATGTGTCGGTAGGAAGGGGAACAGACACGCCGTTTGAAGTCCTGGGCGCTCCCTGGATTAAAGGCCGCGAACTCGCGCAATACTTGAATGGGAGAAACATCTCCGGTGTTCGTTTTGTGCCAGTCACCTTCACGCCTGACACGAGTAATTACGCGGGACAGAAGTGCGAGGGCATGAATCTGATTGTCACCGAACGCAATGCATTTGACGCGCCTGAGTTAGGGATCGAACTTGCGTCGGCGTTACACAAACTATATCCGGACCGGTTTCAAATGGAGCGCATGAAAGAACTGCTATTGAATGAATCGGCATACTCCGCCATCGCCGAGGGACAGGATCCCCGCCGCATTGCCGACGATTGGCGTGAGCCGCTGGAGAAGTTCCAGCAACTTCGAGAGAAGTACCTTATTTACAAGTAGGGCCATGGCATGACAGTTCTCGCCTTCCGTTAGAATGTCCAGTTGAAGGTTTCATTTCACCTGGGAGTCCCGATGAAGGCTGGTCACTCGAGTACGCCCGCACCTAACCCTTTCTACCGGTGTGCCGGTCCAAACTGCGGCCTGCTTAAGGGGGCATCCGACCGTTGGTGGCTGATGTGGACTTCTTTCGGCGACTTCAACCAGCCGGTGCTTTATCTGTGCCCGTGGGACGAGGAGATCGCGCAAAAGGAAGGCACCCTCCACGTTTGTGGCGAGCTCTGCGCCCAGAAACTCCAGTCGCAGTTCATGGGAAACGTCAGGGAAAGCCAGGTAAAACGGGCGGGCGGCTAGCTGCAAATAACCTTTTCGCTTCCACCGTGCATCCTGCTCGGCAATAGGCCTGTTTGCCCTTATACTGGGGCGTCCGATTCTCAGTGCTCCTAGATGGTTCTGGGGAGGTTTCCAGATGCGCGTCTTGATGACTCTACTTTTCCTGACAAGTTTGTCAGTGGCTCAAACGGCTTCAACCGCAAAGCTGGATTCTCCGGATAAGCCGACGCCTTCGACCCCCAACCAGAATCAACTGATGATCCCTGCGGGAACGAAAGTTCCGATCGCGTTAAAGCATGCCATTTCGACAAAGAGTTCGCGGGAAGGAGAATCCGTCTATGCCGAGACCACGTTTCCGGTGGTGCTCAATAGTCGCGTGCTGATTCCGGCAGGCACCTACGTGCAGGGCAAAATCAGCCATGTCCAGCGTGCGGGGCACGTGAAGGGACGGGCCGAGGTACTCATGCACTTCACCACATTGATCTATCCCAGCGGCTACACCGTGGTGTTGCCGGGCTCGGTTGAAAATGTTCCGGGCGCGGATAAAACCTCCATGAAAGATGACGAAGGCACCATCCGGCAGGACAGTCAGACCGGCGAGAAAGTCGGGACTGTGGCCACTGCGGCTGGAACCGGTGCCGTGATCGGAGGTCTCAGCCACGGGGCAAAGGGTGGACTGATTGGAGCGGGAGTCGGAGGCGCGGTCGGAAGCGCGATCGCCATGCTCTCGCGCGGTAACGATGTAAAGCTGGATGCGGGCACGACGTTGGAGATGGTGATCCAACGCGAGGTTCCGCTGGACGGGAGCCGTATTCCCCCGGCCGTGAGGTAGGGGCTGCCTCGTTCAACGACAGCCGGTCAACATTCTTGGTTGCTGGCAATACTAAAAGGCAGCGATTATTCGGTGACGAATTGAATCGCGCTACGCTCCTCGTTTATTGCACCACCTGGCTCAAGACGGGGGACGTGCTTGTGTCGGAGACGACATCCCCCAAGTACTGAGCGGTGATCGGGTGCGTACCCACGGCAAGCTTGAACTTGGTAAGTTTGGCTATGCCACCGCTCAGTGCTGCCGATCCAACCGTGGTCGTTCCGTCCAGAAACCTCACTTTGCCTGTCGGCGCCGGACCCGTGCCCGTAACGTGCGCAGTAAATGTCACTGCTTTCCCGAAGTGCGAGGGATTCAGGCTCGAGTGCAGGGGTCGTGATCGTTGGTTACTTATTCACAACTTGCGTAGCAATGCCAGTGCTTGGCTTGAAATTCACATCACCAGCGTAGGGAGCCTTGATGGTGTGTGTCCCAACGGTTAGCGAGGAAGTGGTAAACTTCGCCACTCCACTCATAGTGGCGCCGGTTCCAATCGCGGTTGTGCCATCAAAGAACGTCACCAGTTCGCCATCGGGGACAGTACCATAGGTCCATGTCACCGTCGCCGTGAATGTCACCGGGTGCCCGACCAACGAAGGCGACCCCGACGTGGTCAATATTGTTTTCGTTGGGACAAGGCCTACATATTCTGTTAGCGTGGCGGATGTGCTAGTAGCATTATCCGCATCGCCGGAGTAAGTGGCCGTGATCAAGTTAGTGCCTGAGTGTGAATACGTTATTTTGTAAATTGCCTGATCACCAACCAACGGAACGGATCTGCCGGGCTTAAACACTACTGTTCCTGTCAGCGGTCTGCCAGATTGATTCGTAACGGTTGCTGTGTAGATCACAGGCTGGCTGATTGCGGCTGGGTTCACGTTTGAGACTAGTGAGGTTGTTGTAGGGCGGTGCGGGCCTGTGTCGTTCAAAAGTACCCCTACCGAGCCGTGCGGGCAGTTGGGGCTGGTGGTGTTGAAACACTCGTTTACGACCATTACGTCAGGTCGCCCGTCGCCGTTCACGTCTGCGATCGCTAGGGAACCGGCAACACCAGACCCGCCCGTGCCGTAAGCGACCGGCGCCTGAAATGTTCCGTTGCCGTTACCCAGCAGCACCAACACGTTATTATTAAAAGTCGTTACCACCAGGTCCCGCCTGCCGTCCCTATTCACGTCTGCCACCGCAATCCCCCGGGGTTGCTGGCCGCCCGAGCTGTAAGGGACTGCCGCCTGGAAGGTGCCGTCGCCGTTGCCGAGCATCACTCCCACCGTGCCGGGCAGGGAACAGGCAGTATCGCCGCAACTGTTCGCGACCAGCACATCGAGCTTTCCGTCGCCGTTTACGTCGGCGACCGCAATGGACTCAGCGAAGTAGCCGCCAGAGCCATAGGTTACTGCTGTCTGGAATGTGCCGTCACCGCTGCCCAACAGCACACCTACAGTAGAAGAATCCAGGTTGGCCACTAGCAGGTCGGGTTTGCCGTCGCTGTTCACATCCGCCACTTTTACCGAGTCAGCACCGACTCCGCCTGTGCCGTAGGTTACCGCTGTCTGGAAAGTGGCATCGCCGTTGCCTAGCAAAACGCCCACCGTTCCCATTCCGAACGTGCACCCCTCGCCACAATTGGCCACAACCAAGTCGCGCTTGCCATCGCCGTTAAGATCGGCAACCGCCGGTGCGCTGGGGCCAAACCCACCCGTTCCGAAGACCGTGCCGTTTGCGAAGGTGCCGTCTCCGTTTCCCGTGTGGACGGTTACTACGCCGTTAGAACAGGTGTAGTCACATCCGGCAGCGAGCATGTCGGGCTTCCCATCACCGTTGACGTCCGCAATGGCTACGCTAGCACCGATGCCTGCTGTGCCATAGAATCCCACCTTCCGGAAGGTCCCGTCCCCTACTCCGAGCAGGACGCTTACCCCACCCAAACAACAATTAAATCGGCTAGAGTACAGGTTTCCGACTAGTAGATCGGGTTTGCCGTCGCCGTTGAGATCACGGACCGCAACCGACTCGGCAAGGTAACCGCCCGAGTCGTATGTTACCGCGGGCAAGAAAAGGGGCGTGCCAGAGTTCAACGAACCGGCGTCCGAAGGCACGGTGCTACCCCGCACGGGCGCAACGTCTGATTTCCCAAATGCTCGGCCTGCGCCCCTTGTTTGTGCCAGAGTGGCGAGAGCGATCAACACCGTCAAAACTGCGATGAATGGAGCGATACCACGGAGAACGCTATGGTTGCGAGTCAGCTTGCAGGTCATAGGAGACCTCCTGTGCCACGGAATCAGGGTCCTTGGCCGGTTTTCAGGTATGCCTGTTTTGGGGACTGGACTTACTACGCGGGATGTTACTACGCGCTTCTGAGGGCGGTCGCAAGCATAGGTCTAGTGGAGCTAGTTGTCAACGTAGAGATGGTGCGTGGCATTCCGCGGCAAGGATGTCACTTAGTCACGGTCGGTGTCTCCGCGGGTCTGGCGACCAAAGGAGCTAGCTTTGGGCGGGCCGGGTGGCCGTTCCAGTATCTTCTCAAGTCTTTGTCTATATTGGCTA
>DATKEN010000059.1:0-10111 GCA_035512155.1 Terriglobales bacterium
TTGGGGAAATGAAAGATTCCGTCGTCTGGAGCGAGAATGTCAACCAGAGCTTCCTCCACTGAAACTCGCGCGCGGCTCAGTTGCGCAGGATAGGGCGTGAAGTGTCCACTGTTGAAGTCACCGACTCCGGTGTTGTATTGCGCGATCAGAGTGCCGCCCTTGAAAACGTAGTCGAGCAACTTCTTGTTATTTGTGGCGATATCTTTTTCGGTGTCGTAGGCGCGGATCCCAAGAACAATAGTTCCGTAGCGGCTCAGGTCTTCGCTGGCGATTTTCTCCGCCGGAATCGTGGTGACGTCCATTCCGATCTGCTGCAGCACGGTTGGAATATCATCTCCTGCGCCCATGATGTAGCCGACTTTCAGGTTTCTCGGAGTGTTCACGTCGACGATGCTGACGCGCTGAACGGCGGGCTGGTAATAGTAAAAGGTGTCGAGATCCTCACGGGAAACGACGGTGTAGCCCTCGGTATACTTCACACCGCCCGATTCGAGCACGGCGCGAACCTCAGCTCGACCCTCCTTCAAGCTGGCTGGAAATACTTTGAAATGAAAGTCCTGCCTCTCGCCGCGCCGGTGGAATTCCACCGGGAGTTCTCCCGGCTCGAAGCGCCAACCCGACGGCGCCTCCAGATGAAGTGTCCCCTTGGGCGCTCCTGTGAGATTACAGTTCACGCCGACTTTCACGCTCGTCGAGCGGCCATCCTTTACCGGGATTACCTGCTCACCTGGTTCAAGTTCGACGGAGAAAACCGGTGCGACCCCCAGCGGTCGTTTCCGCGCGATGCCTTTGTCGTCCAGAAACCGAGCGAAGACGCCCGTGGATATTTCCCCCTCTGGGTTATGCTCCTGCTCGGACGGCTTTCGCAGGCGCAGTTGGTCAAAGGTATCGGGAACCGGCAATTTAATCCCCTTGCGCGGCGCGATTTCGTATCTGATGCGGACATGCAACGGGGGAGGAGGGAAGGCAAGGGTCGCATAAGCATTGTCGTCGACCGTGTTGACTGCATCCGTTTCCGGGTTGTCACGATGCCAATAGGGGCGGGCAAACTGAGCGTCCGCCGGGACTTGGAGTGCAAAATTTGCGTAATAGTCCTCTCCCGGCGCGACGGTGGTCTGATCCGCGTACGCGCGATTCACCCAATCTGCTGGACTCTCCAATTCTGCCTTTTGGATCGCCAGAGAGCGGTGTGAGCCGTTGTGCAGCTTTGCAATAATTGTTAACTTCTGACCGGGGGAGACCACGGTTAGAGCATCCTGCTCACCCGGTAGCCCTGACTGCGGTCCTTTTGGGGGCGACAGGGCGGCCTCGAGAGATACATTCATAGCCAGATTCAGCGCGGTCTCAGCTTGTCGCTCTTTTTCGTCCAGTCTTCCCGATAGCTCTCGCTTGGCTTGTGGATCGACCTCACTTCCATCCATACGTGCTTTTGCGGAACGTAGACCGTCGAGCGCTGCGTAAACTGGCGCGGCAGCGCTGCTGGGATCCGTGTTGGCTTTTTCCGCTGCCTGCTTCAGACCGTCCGCGATCTGCACCAACTCTCTATGCAGCCACGGCACCTTGGTTTCCTCCGCCCCTAACCGCGAAGCTAATCCCGGCAAACTGGTATCAATTCCATCGAAGAAGTCCTTTTCGTGACCGTCCTTATCCAACGTTGAGGGCAATACCGAGTCCACGAGCTTGTAGAAGGCAAAACGATCCCCGGGATCAACTGTCCACGCCCCTGCTCCCTGAGAAAGCTGATGCCTCAAGCCGTCCATAGCAAATTGCGCATATGACATGCCCAGCGCGGGACTAAATTCTCCAGTGTTCAGTTTGACCGTGTAGTTTTCTGGCGGGCAAGTTGTCGCTCCAAACCCGCATACATTGCCGATGTAAAGCTTCTTCGGTTGCCAGGGTAGAAGGCCCTCCTTGATTTGTTCCGGAAAGCGATTAGGGTCCGCCGCGGCGCGAAAGGCTTCCTTGGTAAGAATGGCTGAGGCTTGATGATGGCCGTGCCCATCACGTTCAGTTCCGGAGAATCTCGCCACCAGCACGTCGGGGCGAAAAGTCCGAATCACACGTACCATATCGGCCAAGGCGACGTCGTGACCTTGCCACTTTTGAAAAGTCTCCTCCGCGCTCTTCGAGAAGCCAAAATCCGCTACGCGAGTAAAGCGCTGCTCGACTCCGTAATAGCGGTCAGAGGCAGTCAGCTCCAAAGTACGCAAGACGCCCAGGACGTCGAACAAATTACTGCCGACTTTGTTTTGTCCACCTTCGCCACGATTCAGGGTCAGCAGTAATACACTCGCGCCTTTGCCGCGAGATTCCAGCGTCAACATGCCGCCGTCTTCGTCATCAGGATGCGCAGTAGTCTGCATCAGGTGCGCCGTGGTCTGCAGCCGGAGCAGCATCTGTTTCAGCCCGAGAGCGCCGGTGTCTTGAGGCAGAGGATCAACCGGGCTGGGAACAGCGGCCGGAGCTTCGGCCAGGCCGGGCAAGCACAAAAATAATCCCAGACCGACGCTGCAGAGGGTCCGCCACGAAAGTCGACCCGAACACGCACGCCTGCGAGCCGTCGGCCGAGGCGTAAGTTTCATAGGTATGGGATTGTGACTATCGAGGGTCGGAGGCAAGATTTTTCCTGGTTAGCACGTTCCTTGCTTGGGTTTCGACTGTCCGGGAACCAAAGAGTTAGCCGTCGCTCTTTGCGTGAATACCCTTTACCCAATCCTACCTGATTTAGTGGCTTGCAGGATTCACGGGTGCTCGAACCGCCACTTGGCACTGGCTGGAGGCGGTCAGCACCGCGTCAAACTTTGGATCGCTCCTCAACTTTGCCAGCAGGGGATCGGAAAGCAGATTCGAGTGGGCACAATAGTTCTGCTCGACGGCGGTCTTGAGCATATGGAGGGCAGCTTCCTTCTTCCCGAAGAACGCGAAGATAGCCCCTTGATAGTATGACATCTCAGGGTCGGGGTCGGAGGGCTGGCTGGTTTCCGCCTCGTGCGCCATTCTCTCCAGTTCCGACGGAGGCCGGAGTCCGAGACAGGCTTCCAGAAGATCACGGTGGTAGTGAGGAGTGGGGGACATGCGCTTCACCGCCTCGCGCGCTTCCGCCACCTTGCCTTCTCGCAACAGAAGAGACGGTAGGGCGTAAGCGGCCCACTCCGAACCCGCGTCCAGTCGGAGGAATTCCCTGGCACGCTCGGTCTTGCCCAGTTCCATAAAGACCCATGCGCAAGAACGGAACTGGTAGTTTCCCGGATCCTGCGACAGAGCGATGTCGCATTCGCGCGAGGATTCCTCCAGCATTCCCGCATAGCGGAGAACGTATCCTAGAGTGAAATGGGCTTGGGCGTTCTCCGGACGCCGCTTGACCAGCGCCTTGGCCTCCTCGTATGCCCTGCTCACCTCACCTCGGTCAACCCGATTGACGATGAGCTGGGAAGCCGCGGCGACCAGGTTCGGATCGAGGCCCAGCGCTCGTTCCAAGGCGGCGTTGGAGCGCTGAAACATTTCGTCTCCGCCTGTCGAGTAGGTGGAATCGTAGTAGTATCGCTGACCCAGCTCTGCCCAGGCCGGCGCGTAGGCGGGATCCGTCTTAACCACGTGTTCCAGCACCGCAATCGCGTCCTTGTTAGGTCCGGGGTCACGCGGTATGGCGAGGCTATGCAGATAGAGGTCGTAAGCTTCTTGGCTTTTCGGCCGGGTGCCAGTGTCGATGAAGCTCGCGGCAGCGCCCAGAATTGGCAACAGGCCTTGGCGGACTTGCGTGGCCAGTTGACCCTGCAAGGCGATAAGATCCTGGCTAGGAGCACTGATGTTGGTCTGCCACAACAGCCGGTCGTTGTTCGCATCTGTGGCTTCGAGGGTGACCAGCAAATTATCTCCCTGCCGCAGGAAGTGACCTGTCAAGACGTTAGCAACATGCAGTTGGCGGCCGATCGTCTGCGGATCCAGATCCTGACTAACATATTTTCTTGTCACCGAAGAGGGACGAACATCCAGAGCACGGGTGTAAGTAAGAACATTGGAGAGTTCATCGGCCAAAGCAAAACGCAAATAGTCAACGCTGAAATCGCCATTCATGTTCTGGAGCGGCAGCACGGCGATGGTGTTCTGGGCAGCGCCGTTGGTGGTGCCAGCTCGATGCTTGTACCACCACGCACCACCGGCCGCCAGAACCGTAACCAGCAAGGCTGTCACTCCTATAAGAAGATAGGTTTGTCGCTTGCTCGCATTTTGAAACGTATTCGTGACCATGCGATAGGGAAATTTTTCGCGTGGCCCACTGCGAGTTAAACCGGATTCTGTTTCCCTCCTCAAATGCTGCAGATCAGCCTTCAGTGCCTCGGCACTCTGGTAACGGGCGCCACGATCTTTCTCCATCGCTCGGCCGATGATGCCTTCCAGCTCCACGGGAAGTGCAGGGTTGAGCGTGCGAGGTGCAGACGGCTTCTGGTGCAGGACGGCATCCAGAGTGGTCACGACGTTGCCGCCCTGAAATGGCTTTTTCCCGGTCGCCATTTCGTAAAGCACTACACCGAACGAAAAGAGGTCGCTGCGAGGATCAAGTTCCTCGCTTCGGGCCTGTTCCGGCGACATGTAGACCGCGGTCCCGGGAATTACACCGACAGCCGTAAGCGAGTCCTCGACGGGAGTCTCGTCGCTGGTTGCCAGCTTCTCATCGCGCAGCAGTTTAGCCAGACCAAAATCGAGCACCTTAGTCTGCCCGCTCTTAGTGATGAAGATATTGGCGGGCTTTATATCGCGGTGCAGGATTCCCTTGGCGTGCGAGGCGGCAAGGGCCTCGGCAACCTGGATTGCGATGTCGAGCAATTGATCGATTTCGACAGGCTTGCCGTGGATGCGCTGCTTGAGGCTTTCTCCCTCCAGCTTCTCCATGACGATGAAGGGATGGCCATTGTGGTCTTCGACTTCATGGATTGTGCAGATGGCGGGATGGTTCAACTGCGAAGCGGCGCGGGCCTCCCGCTCGAAACGCTCCATGGCCTTCTGGTCGCCCGTCAAATTGTCGGGAAGGAACTTCATGGCGACCCGGCGGCCCAGGCGTATGTCCTCAGCCTCGTAAACGATACCCATGCCACCGCCGCCGAGCTTACTCAGAATACGATAGTGGGATACAGTTTGGCCGATCATGCCTTGGCCGCTGGCGGTCTGGCCGTTCGTCGTCTGGCCGGTCATGGAGAGGCTACTTCTCTTTAGGCGGCTATGTTAGGCCGAGGCCGGGGTCTGGTCAACCGGAGGGGGTATTACGCATCGAGGCGATTTTGCTGCACCCTCTGGTCGGAGCCCTCCGTCGCAGCACAAGCACAGGACGCTTAGGTTCCCCCCGTACTCTCCGACTCCTCCTTGCAAGAAATGTAAAGGTAGGCCACCCGCCGGGGAATGAGGTGATTTTGGCCCAAAAATGCGTATGGTATCGAACAACCGTTCGGCGATGGCGGAATCTAAGAACAGTCCGGTTCACCGTGCTCCATGCACCGCAGATTGGAAGACAGCATCCGCGAACTCTGCGCTAAAGCTCTGACGGCGCATGAATCCGAATTGCATGCGATCCTTCACGCCCTACGATCCGCCCTCCGTGAACATAACGGGCGTCTTAGGAGACTTGCCGCCGCGAAGCTGGTCAGCATTGAGGGGAATGGGAAACTGCAGGACAGGCGCTCAGCCTAACACCGCCTACCGGGTCGGGGATGTCCCGCGGAACTCAGTTCTGCTGATGCAGCGGAGCCTGTTCGGGGACGGTGGTTCTTCCACGCTTAATTCCCAGAAATAGCAGTGAAAGCACGATAATTGCGAATGCGATGAATAAGATAGCCGCGTTAGAATGCTTCCCGACGATCAATCTCGCGCACTCCGGTCGGGTTTAGTGGAGCGAGCTGGCTACCGAGGAGAAGGCATTATTCGCATTCGAACCGACCAGACGAACGGTGCCTACTACCAGGACCAGGATCGCAGCCAACATCACGGCGTACTCTGCAATATCCTGGCCGTCGTCCTCGAAGCACAATCGAGAGATCAATCCGAACATGCCTACCCTCTGGTCGACACGGTGTAGGTTGCCATCGGTCGTCCGACTGCACCATCGGGTACGGACTGTATTCCTCCCACGGGGAAATGGGAGAGCCGCTATCTGGCGGGCTACTACATTTTACCTAGCGGAATCGGTAAACCATCTGCGTTATAATTTCAGGCATTTGTGGGAGGTTTTCGCGATGTCAGCGCCAGACCCCCTCTTGCGCCACAGTTCAACCACTCTGCGTTATCCCGAATGGCAGCGTCCATATCAAGCTGCGCTGCTCGAAGTTGATCCCAAAAGACCGGCTGACCGTGTGGCGGAGGCAGAGGCCGCGATCTTCGGACGGCTCGAGCAATTGAGCGAAATAAGTGGGAGTCAAGAGGGAAAAGCTGAGCGTCACGCCATCCATGGTGCGATCTACGAGCTGAAGATGCAAACGGGAGAGCGTTTTCCCGATTGATCGTGAAGAAACAGGATGCGGCTGCTAAACAGAAACCGGAAGTCCTGAGGTGAGGGTAACAAAGCAAAAGCCCGATTGGATGTGGATCGGATCACTCGTCTTAGTGGTGATCTCCGCACTGGGGCTGGGCTACGTATACTGGACTACTCAGTGAAAATGCCGTCATAAAAGCAGGCCGGTGGCCCCTTTGCAGCCTTTGAAAAGGGGGCTAGGCCGGACTCAGGCTGCGCGCCCCCTAATCTTCATCTCTTCCTGATTGATTCGGACAGCCCGTCTCTTCGTAAGTGTTAGCAAAGAGCGCAAGGGTGGGCCACCACTACTCACGTGCCTGCGCCGAGCACCGTTTTCTTCTGCGGTTTACTTCTGGCAACTATCACTGACCATCGACACCGCCGTTGCTGTCAGATGACCGTGCTCAGTGGCGTTTTTGTCCATGCCGTGCTCTTTCATCTCCTCCTTCGTGTCTTCCTTCATCCCGTGAGCTGTCGCGTTTGACACTACGCCCGTGATCGTAACCGTGTGTCCGACGTGCTCACCGAGTTTGACGCTATCACTCTTGACCTCCCAGGTGCCGCCTTTCGTCGTGGTGAGATTGTACTCATCAGCACTGTCACCCTTCTGAAGGCAACCCGTGAGCGTCCGCGTTTTCTTGTGCGTGGTTTTTGTTGCGTCCTGCGCCGTGACGAGTCCGATACTCGTCAACATGAACATCGCAATGATCCATGCCAACATCTTGAAAGTCATGAAATTAACCTCCGAAAACTGTGTGAAGGACTAGCCCGAGTGCCAGTCCGCTAGCGCGCTTAAAGCCTAATACTTGTGAGGCACACTTGCATCGGGTGAACACTGTAGCGACGGACAATGATTTGGGTAGCTCGCTTTGGCTCCGTCCCCTCTTCCCATAGCTATCCCCGTCAACCGAACTGTTTTGTGGCGAGGTTAATTTTGCGAGTACAAACCAGACGACGCGCCGACCCACTCCAGATTGCGATTGTGATCCACTCCCATCATCAGGCCGCGTCCCATGCGGATGATGGTCATTACCGGGAGCAAATCGTCTAGCCAAAGGTACATAATGCGCACCTCCGCCTTGGTGGGTCCGTGCGGGGTTTCAATCACTGGTTCGAACTGGAGACGCTCCTGAAGGATGTAGTCAGAACGTTTCTGTTGCGGAATTTCGGCCAGATCTTCCTTCCTGGGATTGATCATCACCCCCAGGCCGGCGAAGGAAAAAAGAGGTTTCAGGATGTAATGGTCAAGATCGTCCGGCACCTGCTTCACCCGATCCAGAAACCAGCTCTGAGGCACACATTCGTGCTTCAGGTAGGGCAGCGAGAACTTGCTCATACGGAAATACCAGTTGGGATGTCCAGCCCATTCGACTTGGAGATTGTCGGTGAAGTTGAAGGCAAGTTTCAGGTTCTTGCGCACCAGTTCGTCTACTATGGTGCGATTGTAAATTCTGCGAATCGGAATCTGCTGGCCGCCGGATTCATAGAACAAGAATTCGCCGACCTTCTTGATGTCCGTGATCGCAATCGTCTTGATTCCCAGCAATTTCTCAGTTAGCACGAAGTCGGGAAGCGTCTTTTGGTGAAGCGGGTCGATTTCCATCAGGATTACATTCAGCGGATCGTGATCGGCAACAATGGCGCGGCGCAGCAGTTTTTTGTATTCCTCCCAATCCACCCCGCCCAGCAGATATTGCAGATTCGCATCGAGTCCGTAGACTTCCATGTACACCTGCGAGAGCATCGCCTGGTAAGCGTAGAGAGAAGGGAAGCCCTGCAACTCCACGAGCTTGGGTTGCAGTTTGCCAGCGGCATCGCGCACCAGTCCAAAGTCCACCTGGATGAACATGGGATGAGGGCTTTCGTTGGGCACATTGAAGTCGGGCGGGATGGCGTCGAATGAGGCCTTGCGGTATTCGAGTCCGTTCAGTTGCTGCACCAGTTCCTTGCCATACTGGGTCATCTGATCCAGCAGCGGCTTGGGGAAAAAACACGGAGTCTCGCAAAGCCGGAACTTGATAGGGGTGCCGCAGCGCTCCTCCATGAGCTTGAGGAGCCTCTGGTACTTCTCCGGCGTGAAATTCGCATTGAATTGTTGTCGCAGAGCGGGAATCATGAATAGCGTCGGCGTTCCGCCGGCTGTCCCTTCGATCGGGTCAAGGCAGACTGCGAAGGCGTTTTATCCTCATCACGCTTCCAGCAAAAATCTCCCGTGCCGCATGATCTGTTCGTTGTCCGCCCAGATGTCGAAATTGCGGCCCACGACATCGATGTGGGTGGCAGAGTACCACTTTGCTCCCGTGTGCTCGCCGTAAGGATTGCCAAAAGCAATATGCACTCCGGGAAATTTTTCGTCTTGCAAAATCTGTCCGATCACATCTTTCAACTCAATATTGGTGCCGATGGCAAATTCCCCGACCCGATCGCTGTTGTCATCGGTATGGGTATAGCGCCAGAAGTTGTCTTCCAGTTCGCGGTTCACGGAGTGGGCCTCTGTCAATCGGTTGCCCTTCATGCGGATGGTTAAAGGATTCTCTCGCAAGCTGCCAAACTTGGCACACAGCCAGTCGCCCACCACGCCATCAATAACGAATGTTCCATTGACCTCACCGGGCGTGGTAAACACCTCTCCCCCTGGCAAGTTTCCCCATTTATCGGGACTGATGATGCCGCTCGTCTTGATCCACTGATAGTTGGGATTCAGATCCGCGATCAGATCGGTTCCCGCGGCGGTTTTGGCCCGAATCTGCTTCGCGCGTCGGACCGTTTCCACGACCTTCGCACTGATGCGATCCACCTTGAGGAAGTCCGCCCGCATCCCCTCCAGCATGATCTGGCGATTGATGTTGACCATATGGGCGTGGCGAATCTTGCGCCGGTTGATCACACCAGTCATCTGCATGCGCGAGCGTAGCTCATTGGTCTGTGCCTGCACCGCGAAGATGCTTACCTGGGTAGTCTCCAGATCCTCGAGAACTTCAGGTGGCAGGTCGGTCAGCGGCCGCGGGGCCAGGTCTTCCAGTATCCATACGCGATACGGCGAACCTACATTTTCGATTTCACGAACAATACTGGCGGCGATTTCCTTGGTCGCCTCATCGGTAATGATCGTCACCTTCTCGTCCGATTGGATACGGAGGCAGACCTGCACCGCGTTGCGTGCGCCGGGAGTAAGTTCGGGATCAAAAGGGAGCTTGCTGAGAGGCCGGTTGGCTTGACTGGCAGGAACGTTCATTACCCTACTTTTCTAGCGGAAGCCGGGGCAGCCGTCTCAGCCAGCCCCACTTCCGTCTCTGCAATGATGAAGTCGACAACTTTCTTGAGGTCGCCGGTTTCTTCAAATACCCGCAGCTGGCGGTCGGCGCCACTGCCCATTTTCATGATCTCACGGATGTAGTTCAATTCCTCGCGGGAATCCAGTTCATCCACGACATCGTCGACAAACTCCAGGTACTCTTCGATCAGGTCACGGACGGGAACTTCGGTCTGCTTGCCGAAATCAATCAGCTTTCCGTTCAGGCCGTAGCGTGCCGCACGCCACTTGTTTTCCATAATCAAAGCGCGGCGATAGAGACGGAATCCCTGGTTTGCGGAGTAGAGCTTGTACAGCTT
>DATKEN010000060.1:0-2428 GCA_035512155.1 Terriglobales bacterium
GACGGCAAGTCGGTGGCGTTCACGGCCGATGTCGGCGGGCGGAGGCAAGTATGGGTGCGATTGCTGGCGGGAGGTACTCCGCTGCAAGTAACCCATGACGATGCCGACCATCAATCCCCGCGCTGGTCGCCGGATTCCTCATCGCTGATTTGTTTCTCTCCATCGCAGGAGCCGGACGGGGAAGGGAAAATCTGGCAAATCCCCGCGCTCGGAGGAACGGCTCGGCCCCTGGTCAGCAGCCTGGGCGGCGCTGACCTGAGCCATGACGGCAAACACATCGCCTACTTCCACTCGAATCAAGGAGAGCTCGAACTAGCCGTGGCAGATCCGGACGGCTCGAACTCTCGCAAGCTCACCGTTCTTCCGAACGAATACAACTATTCCGATCTGCGCTGGTCCCCCGACGACCAGAAACTGGGATTCCAGCGGGGCAGAACCTTTGATTACGACGTGTTTTATGTGCCGGCCGAAGGGGGCAGCACCCAAGTAATCACGCGGGATGGGAATCCGCTGGCGGGCTTTGCGTGGCTTCCCGACGGCTCTGGAGTGGTCTACAGCTCTTCCAGAGGCGACACCGTTCTCTACTTGCGGACCATGAATCTGTGGTCGGTTCAAATGGGAGGAAGGAATCTGCGTCAACTCACTTTCGGGGAGACCTCTTATATCTCGCCGGATTTGGATCAGCACGGCAACATCGTCGCGACCCGCAGGCAGATCCAGTTCGATATCTGGCGGTACCCGGTCGATGGCAGCCCGAAAGAAAATGTTCGCCGTGGAGTCCAGATCACGCACCAGACGGGCAATGTGCAAACACCGTCCGCCGCCCCCGGAGATCATGAACTCGCATATCTTAGCGACAGCGGGGGACATGGCAATCTCTGGGTATTGAATCTAGATACCCAGCAGAATCGCCAAGTCACCTTCGAACACGATCCGCAAGTCACGATTGGAGTGCCTGTCTGGTCCCCGGACGGGAAGCACATAGCCTACGTGAAGCGCGGACTCAACGCATGGAACGTCGATCTATGGCTGATGAATCCCGATGGAAGCGATGCTCACAAAGTATCGGATGGCGGCGGTTGGGCCTGCTGGTCTCCGGATAGTCAATGGCTGTATTTTTCGCCTCCCAGCCAGAACGGATTTCGCATAGAGAAAGCATCTCCCGCGGGCGGTCCCAACCAGATCGTGCGCGAGGACGGACAGAAACCGGCGGTTGATGCGGGAGGAAAGCTTTTCTTCGTAATAAGTTTGCCGGCGCTGAACGGGTTGTCGGACATGCAGATCATGGTAGCCAGTCCCGAGAGCGGCCCGGCGCAGAAGTTGGCTCGTATTTCGGGATCGCGCCTGTCGAGCTGGCTGCTGATGCAGCCCGTGCTCTCTCCTGACGGCAAGTGGCTGACGGCGCTGCTCACCGATGGACCAACGACGGATATCTGGGTGCAACCAACCGCAAGAGGACCAATTCGCCGCATTACCGATTTCGATCGCCAAGCGACGTTCATCACCCGGAGAGTTTCCTGGTCATCCGATGGACACTCTATCTACGCCGCAGTCGGGAAAGGCGAAGCCGACGTTGTCCTGTTGAGCAATGTGAAGCCGTAGCCGCCTTAAAACCTCAGATTGCTTCCTCCACCGCCGCGACTTCTTCCGCCTGCTCGGTCTCGGCGGAAAGCTTGCGCAGCGACAGGCGTTCGTGGTGGGAAAGCAGCAGTCCAACGGGAACGACAGCGACAAACGTCACCAGCCACAGCATAATGCCGCAACTGACCGTGAGCTCCTTGGGGACAATATCAAAAACGTGGTCGAGCGCGCTGATGGTCGCCAGTTGCGAGCCGCCGCCGACGCCAGGCAACTGGACCATAGATCCGATCATGCTGGCTCCCATCAGAAGAAGAACCTTGGTGACGCTCATGGTACTCATGGGTGCGCCGTAGGCATGCGTGACTTCTTTGTAGGCCAAGGCGATGATCCACCACATCAAGATCGATACAGCCGACAATTGGAGGAATGCCAATGGACCGTGAATGGTATTGAGGCCGATGGTAAACTCACGAATTTTTTGCGCGATACGATGGCCCAGATTCGCGGCGAGATGGGAAAAACGGCCTTCGACCCACTGCGCCATTCGGTTTCCGCGGTAGGAGACCAGCACAGCTCCTGAAAGCAATCCCAGGACGACAGCGATCAGCGCGTATCCCGTGAGATGAATCCAGTGCCTGACTTCGGGCGGAGAGGCGAGCGTGAACGTGCGAAGTTTTGAGGGCAGAAAAATGGCCGCCACCAGCAAGACGGTGAAACCGCCGACGTCAAAAATTCGCTCCACCGCCCAGACCGCCACTTGCGAGGCGAAAGGCAGGTTCAGACGGCGCGCGATCAGGTAGGGGCGAATCAGTTCGCCGGCACGACCAAGCAGAGCGAGTCCGGTGAA
>DATKEN010000061.1:0-4642 GCA_035512155.1 Terriglobales bacterium
AGATTGCTCGTCGGGACCACGGACGAAGAGGTCTCACCGGATGCCGAACTGGTAGTCACCGCCGAGGATGTTGATTATTTGCTCCGGCACCTCAACCAATATGTGGCCAGGCCGATAACTCCAGGCGACGTCGTCAGCGGCTTTGCCGGTGCAAGGCCACTGGTGGGGTCAGATAGTTCCACCGACACCAAGAAACTGGCTCGCGACGATGTAATCGAGGTTGATCCTGCCAGTGGACTGATCAGCATCATGGGCGGCAAGTGGACTACACACCGCGCCATGGCAGAGGACACGATCCACACCGCTCAGCAAGCTCTAGGACTCTCGCAGACAGAATCAAAGACTCGCCACCATATTCTTTCCGGTGGTGAGGGCTTCACCGATGACTACTGGAAGAGGCTCTGCCGCGAACATCAGATTTCTGAGGGAACTGCGCGCCATCTCGCAGGTAAGTTCGGAACCGCATCCCAAAAAGTTCTTGAGCTGACAATCGATAACCCGGATCTGCTGCAAACGATTCTTCCTGGAGGTCGGGCTATCAGGGCTGAAGTGGTGTACGCCGTTCGCTACGAAATGGCAGCCACGATTGAAGACGTGCTCGCCCGCCGGCTTGGGATGCAGTTCTATTCATGGAGCGACTGCCTCGACGCGGCTCCAATCGTGGGCCCCCTTATGCGGAGGGAACTCCAATGGAGCGACCCGTCAACGCGTGAGGCGATCACGAACTACATAGAGAAGATCTATCACTTGGTAGAAACCGCAGGTTTACCCCGCGAAGGGTATGCATCATCGCGAAGCGAACAGTCTGCCGCGGACTGAAAAGCAAGACGACGTGCGGGCAAGTCCGTCGCACCTGACGAGAGGCTTTGGAGGACGACGTTGGCAAACTACATTGGTGCAATTGATCAGGGCACGACGAGCAGCCGGTTTATTGTCTTTGACCGCTCGGGACGCACCGTGGCAGTCTCGCAGAAAGAACACGAACAAATCTACCCCAAGCCGGGATGGGTGGAACACAATGCCGAGGAAATCTGGCAAAACACACGTATGGTTATCGCGGAGGCGATGGCGAAAGCGAGCCTCCGGCCACGAGACCTGGCCGCGATTGGAATCACCAATCAACGTGAGACCACCGTCGTTTGGAACCGAAAAACCGGCAGGCCGGTGGCAAATGCACTGGTGTGGCAGGACACGCGGGTCAGTGATTATGTTCGAGAACTCGCCGAATCAGAAGGGCAAGACAGATTCCGTAGCAAAACCGGGCTGCCGCTTACAGCCTATTTCAGCGGTCTGAAAATCCGCTGGATTCTCGAGCATATTGAAGGCGTCCGGGAAGCCGCCGAAGCGGGGGACGTCCTGTTTGGCAACATCGACACGTTTCTTGTGTGGCACATCACCGGCGGCAGCCAGGGTGGTGCGCACATCACGGATGTTACCAACGCCAGCCGAACCCAGTTGATGGATCTCAACACCCTGTCGTGGGACGCGGAAATTCTGAAGACGTTCGGAATTCCGCAGGCGATGCTGCCGACAATTCGCTCCAGCAGCGAAATGTATGGGACGGCGAAGGAACACGCGGTAGAAGACGTCGCCGTCACTGGAATACTCGGGGACCAACAGGCTGCACTGGTGGGCCAGACCTGCTTTGAGCCTGGAGAAGCCAAAAACACTTATGGTACCGGCTGCTTTCTGCTGATGAACACCGGCCCCCGAAAAATTGACTCCAAATCTGGGTTGCTGACCACTGTGGCCTACAAACTAGGCGATCAGCCGACTCATTACGCGCTTGAAGGAAGCATTGCGATCACGGGTGCTCTGGTGCAATGGGTTCGCGACAACCTCGGCCTGATTGAGAAGAGCTCAGACATCGAATCGCTCGCACGCACGGTAAACGACAATGGCGGCTTATATTTCGTTCCAGCATTTTCCGGTCTCTATGCCCCTTATTGGAAAGATAATGCGCGCGGTGTAATTGCCGGGCTCACACGTTATGCGAACAAGGGGCACGTTGCCCGCGCCGTCCTGGAAGCAACTGCGTTTCAAACCCGGGACGTGCTCGAAGCAATGGAAAAGGATTCCGGTATCAAGCTGGACGTGCTCCGAGCAGACGGTGGGATGGTTGCCGACGATCTGCTGATGCAATTTCAAGCAGACATTCTCGACAGGTCGGTCATTCGTCCGGTAACCCAGGATGCAACGACGGCGCTGGGTGCGGCCTATGCCGCTGGCCTGGCGGTCGGGTACTTCAAGGATCTAGCAGATCTCCGGGCAAACTGGTCGGTCGACCACACCTGGAAGCCGAATCTGACAAATGGAAAGCGCGAGCAAATGTACAAACTTTGGAAGCGAGCGGTGACCAAATCCTTCGATTGGATTGACTGAAGAGAGCAAAGTTTTGGCTGGAGAAGGAGACTGGAGATGTTGGGGAAGTGTTTTGGAGAGTTCATGGGTACGCTCATTCTAATATTGCTCGGTGATGGCGTTGTCGCAAACGTCTTACTCAAACGCTCGAAAGCAGAAGGCGCGGGCTGGATGGTCATCGCAAGTGGGTGGGCGTTCGCCGTCATGGCGGGTGTCTTTACCGCGATCGCCTGCGGCAGCAGCGACGCGCATCTGAATCCTGCGGTGACAATTGGCTTTGCTGTATCGAGTGGTCACTTTGCGAAGTTCGCTCCGTACCTCATAGCGCAAGTGGCGGGCGCCTTCGCGGGCGCCATTCTCGTCTGGCTTCATTTTCTGCCGCATTGGGAGCAGACTCCCGATCAAGGCCTGAAACTCGCCTGCTTCTGCACCGCGCCTGCGATCCGCAGGTTTGGCGCGAACCTGATCAGCGAGATCCTCGGAACTCTGGTCCTGGTTCTGGTGGTCGGTGCGATTTTCTCGAAAGCCGTCGCCGATTCGGGGCCGGCTTCGGGTTTGGGGCCATACCTTGTAGCAGCACTCGTCTGGGGTATTGGACTTTCGCTTGGGGGAACTACGGGCTATGCGATCAATCCCGCTCGGGACCTCGGACCTCGACTGGCGCACGCCGTGTTGCCCGTCGCGGGTAAAGGGCCTTCCGACTGGGGCTATGCCGTTGTGCCGATCCTGGGCCCGCTCATCGGAGGAGGACTGGGCGGGCTCCTTCTACGAGCAGTAGCCCGATAGCCTCGTCATTTATAGGGACGAATATGCACTCGATCCATCGGCTTCTCTAGGAATAGCGCGAACCAGTTCAGCTTGGGAAAACTGCTCTATGTGCAGCAAACGGCGACGCAGGTCCACCATCATTGGGCAGTGGCAAGACTCGCGTGTGTCTTGTTCCTGGCATCCAGCGTCCGTCTTGCACAGCGCGTTGTGACTGCAACGGCAAACATTCCTTTCGATTCTTGGTCGGGAGGTCAGAAATTCGCCGCCGGCGGGTACACTTTTGATACGGGTTTCCCCGCCTGGCACTCACCTATCAACGGAATTCCCTGCCGCGACCTCCCATTTCCTGAGATCAATTCGGTAGTTGTGTTGAGCCTGCTGAACCTGACAAATGCCATAAACCCGCGGATTGGCGCCAATCACGGGAGCAGGTGCTCACACCAACGCGATCGAGATTAAATCGAGTGAGATGAGTGGCACTCTGGACAGCCCAATGGCCGCTTGGCTCGCTTACCGGAAAGGCCCAGGCATTTCTTGTTTGCAATCGGACTGGAAGCGCGGGCTCCATTGAGTGGATCAGTGTGCGGTAGTACCCCATCCCTGCCTGTGCGCGTAGTGGGGAAGATCATGCGGAACCGCCAATCTGACTTTGATGTTTCTCCACCTGGCCATCGCGCCGCGGACCGTCTGGACTATAGCCGCGGATGTGCTCGGTTGCACAACTCGGTCTCAGTGCCTCCAGTGATCGCGGGAAGGTCGTTGGATTGTCGAGAGTGCATGCGCTAGCTCCGGTCCGACTACTGATTTCTGCCAGAAGCTCAGGACCGAGACGTTCTTCCTGAGTCCGACACTCCCTCATGACCGTCACGGTTACGAGCACGAGTTCCACCGTTGTTCGAATGGCTCCCAATTGATGACTGGCCAGCATCGGTTTGTTCTAAGTCTCTTCTGATGATCAGCGCGAATCTGTCGGTCCGGGCAAGCTGGGCGATCTGTATCGCGGCATCGCCGGATAACAAGATTCCAATTCGCAAAAACCAATTGAAAACATCACTGGTCACTCCGGAATGCCAAAGTGCTCCCTCAATGCAGCCTGACCGTCGAACAGTGCTTTCATCTCGCGTTGCCTCTCTTTCGAAACATCGCCGCCCATCTCGTTGAGCAGTTCGCTGAGACGCAGAATCTTCCCCCCGTTAGCCCAGTGCCCGGCAGGAATCTCCTCGTAGATCGCAAAGACTCCAGAAGTGTCATCGTCATCTTCAGCACCCATCGCGTCACGCAGATTCCTCGTGACCTCGGCCAGTGCCTTCGACTTGAGTTCACTGTTCAGGATGCCCTCGGGGGCGATGATTCGAGCGAGTCCCATCTTTCTACCCTTAACGTAAGTGTCATCAAACCGACCACCTACTGACCATGAGGTTCCAGGCAGAGTGTGGAACCATACCCAACCGATCGCCCGTGCATGATCGGTTGGGTGACCGATCTCGAGGTTCATCATCGTAACCAGTAGAGT
>DATKEN010000062.1:0-7074 GCA_035512155.1 Terriglobales bacterium
ACCTAAGTCTTGCTCGGACGTAAGGGTGCCCACTCAAGCCAAAATCGGGCTTGAGTGGGCCACCTCTGCTTGCTCTCTCCGCCGAGCGGTCCTCCTTAATCAACCATTGACACTGCTGTTAGAATAGTTACTAGGCCCAAAGCCGCGAACCACCAAGTTCATTGACAACATACTCAGGGGCGCTAACAAGCGACCAAAGGACGACTAACACCAAAAGTTAGTCCGCTAACTCCTGTATCATCAAGACTTTGCCTCTAACTCTCATCCGCTCAAAACTTTGGCCGGAGTCGCCCGCTAAAGTCTTGATTCCAATATACCGAGGGGGAGGGGGGTACCCCGTTTTCCCTGACACCTGACACCCGGCACCTGGCACCCGGCACCCGGTTCACTCCAGGGTCACTGCCTTAACCAGATTCCGCGGACGATCCACATCAAGCCCGCGCTTGGCAGCAACATAATAAGCAAACAGCTGCAGAGGAACGATCTCTAGAATCGGCGACAGCAACTCCGGCGCCGCGGGAATATAGATGATGTGATTTGCTAACTGCGGTACGGTTGTGTCGCCTTCCGTCGCCAGCGCGATCAAAGTCGCACCTTGCTTCTTGAATCCTTCCATGTTGCTGACGTTCTTCTCGTGGCGCACCACGGATCCCTCATCGTTGCGGTCGCAGGTCGCGATCATGACCAGCGGCAAACGGAAATCAATCAGCGCATTCGGCCCGTGCTTGGCTTCACCGGTGGGATAGCCTTCCGCGTGAATGTAAGAAACTTCTTTCAGTTTGAGAGCTCCATCCATCGCAATCGGGTAGTGGATGGCGCGGCCGAGAAACATGAAATCGTCCACGCGATAGTAAAGCTCGGCCAGCTTCTCCACTTGATCGGACGCTGCCAAAATCGTTTCCGTTTTTTGCGGAAGCGCAAGCAGTTCGCCGATGTAACGCTGCGCCAGTGCCTTCGAAACTTTCTCCTTGATTTCGCCGAGGTAGAGCGCGAACAGAAACAAACACGCCATCTGTGCGGTGAACGCCTTGGTCGAGGCGATGCTGATCTCCGGACCAGCGTGCGTATAAATGAAACCATCGGCTTCCCGCGCGATCGTCGATCCTTCGACATTCGAAATCGCGATAGTGCGCGACCCCCTTTCCCTGGCCTCGCGCTGCGATGCGGTCGTATCGGCGGTTTCGCCCGACTGAGTAATAAAGATGCTGAGTTCGCCCCGCCCAATCATCGGATTGCGGTATTCGAACTCGCTCGCGTAGTCCACATCCACCGGCACACTGGCCAGTTCCTGCATCATGTACTGCCCCGTCATCCCCGCATGACGACTGGTCCCCGAAGCCACGATGTTAATCCGCCGCAGCGCGCGCAGTTCTTCGTGCGAGATATGAATCTCATCCAGGCGAACCAATCCCTCGGCCAGCGAGACACGAGGTTCAATAGTTCGCCGCAAAGCGTCAGGCTGCTCAAAAATCTCTCGAATCAGATGATGCGGAAATTTGCGCGTTTCGGGCATTACTCCCCTTGACCGTCATTCTTCTTAAGACCCACTAGATTTTGTCATCCCGAGCGAAGCGAGGGATCTGCAGTTCGCCGCAAAATGCAGATCCCTCGCTTCGCTCGGGATGACAATTCGTGAAAGGTCGCGACGTGCACCGTTCCGGACCTGACTTCCACCATGGGTCTGCAACTTATTACCTCGAGCATTCCACTCCGCCGACAAAAGTTCGCAGCACTTCGCCTTCCGAGTTCAGCACCACGAAGTCCGCGTCCGCTCCCACCGCGAGAACACCCTTATTCGCGATTCGCGCCACCCGCGCCGGATTCTGGCTCGCGGCCGCCACGGACTGGGCCAGATCCCATTCCGCGAAACGCGCCAGATTGCGTACGGCGCGATCCATGGTCAAAACGCTTCCAGCCAGCTTGCCGTCCACCATGCACTTGCCGTCGCGCACGTCCACTTCGAACGATCCAAGCCGGTAGCGCCCCTCCGGCATACCAGTCGCGGAAATAGCATCGGTGATCAGCACAGTTTGCGTCGCGCCCTTGGCATCCGCAAAGAGCTTCACAATCGCGGGATCGAGATGAACGCCGTCTGCGATGATATCCGCGCTCACGCGACGATCCGTGAGCACCGCACCCAAAATACCAGGACTGCGATGGTCCAGCGGACGCATGGCGTTGAAGGTATGCGTAGCGTGCCGCGCTCCCGCCACGATTCCGCGTTCGGTCGCCGCAAAATCGGCGTCGGAATGTCCCAGGCTCACGCAAACGCCGCGCCGCGCGGCTTCGGCAATGACCTCGGGCGCGTCCTCTAATTCGGGAGCAATCGTCATCATGCGAATACGTCCGCGCGCCGCTTGCCAGAACTTCTCAAACAAGGCCATCGTCGGAGCCAGCACATTTTCCGGTGGATGCACTCCGCGACGCGCAGGGCTGATGAATGGCCCTTCAAGATGGATACCGAGCGGGAGAGCTCGACTCTTGCCATCACCATTATTTCGTTCGCGCTTTTCGATGGCATGCGCCAGCCGTTCAAGTGCGCGCAAAGTCGTATCCATCGGAGCGGTGACGGTGGTTGGAAAATAACTCGTGACCCCATGCCGCGCGAGCAGTTGTTCGATCGCTGGCAGCGCCTCGGCGGCATCGTCCATGACGTCATATCCAGCGCTGCCGTGAATGTGAAGATCAACGTAACCTGGCGCTATCACGTTGCCAGCGAAGTCGGACACAGAAACTCCGGCGGGAATCTGCCGGCCACTCCGAGTGGAAATGTCGACGACGCGTCCCTGCTCGACGAGCACGAGAGGATGCTCGACGGCGTCAGTCGGAGTCAACAGCCTTCCAGCAGTAAAGGCCAACATAGAAAAGTTTTAATGGCGGAAAGAAGATACGACTGTGACCAGGATTGTAGCAGCCTCTGCGCGCCCGCCGGCAGCGCGACGAAACGGCTCGTCAACGCAACATCTCGTCGCGGTACAGCGTAATAGTGTCAGAAACTCGACAGTCCCTGAAGTCCGTGCCGGCGATAACAGCACAGAAATTAGCGTCTGTTCGAGAAAGCACATGCGGCTTGCGCGACCAAATCGCCAGACCGCAGAATGCTATACTGTCTGAGTTCGAGTCGCCACGTCGTGCCTGTGGTGGCCGTCATTCATCGTCAGTCGGGGAGTGGCTCAGCCTGGTAGAGCACCTGGTTCGGGACCAGGGGGTCGGAGGTTCAAATCCTCTCTCCCCGACCAAATTATTTAAAATCAATTAATTACAGGCATGAGAGATTCACTTTACGCGCCTTTCTCGCTGGCTCCAGCTTCCATGCTACGAGTCATGTACTGCCTACAATCAATGGTTTAGGGACAGCACTGAGCGCCTGGGTGAAAACCAGGTGGTCAGGCGGGGATCCGGTTGAACGGCGCGACTCCGGTCTGAAGCTGAACGCTCTGATACGGCGTTCCCAGGAGCCTTTACGCCCGTGCTCGCCAAACACTCGAAATCGGCAACTTGCAACGCGCCACGAGTACCTGCATAAATCCTCTTCGCTACCCGTCTAAGTGCCTCATGGACGAGTGCGCGGCCGATGCCGCGGTCGGCTCCGGTAATCAAGACCGTCTTATTCGCGAAGTTCATTTCACATGGGGTTTCCGCGGACAGACACACCCAACTGGCCCAGAACAATTTTTGAGACCGGCTCCAGCGAAATGAAATAGATATAATTCCCTGAACTCAGATTCGGCCACCTGTCCTTTTTATGAAGCGCTCAGTCGACGCAGATAAAAACCGTGCGGCAAGGGTAATTGGGCGGCGTGAATTCATGCTGGCGGCCGTCGCGACGAGTGGCTTGGCTTCGAGTTACTGGAGAGGCCACCTGAGTTCTCTGCGCGCTGGTAGCGCACTCAACCCCCGTTTTGACACAGTCAGCTCGAATGAAACCGTAAAAGGGGTGGTGACTCCGAACGTTGACTTTTTTATCCGCAACCACTTCAGGACTCCGTCGATTAGTGAAGAAAAATGGAATCTGGAGATCAGCGGCACGGTGGCCAAGCCGCTCAAGCTCTCCTATTCCGACCTCTTGCTGACGTCGTCGGTTCGCCGGCCGCTGACGTTAGAGTGTGCCGGAAACTTTTCGGGCGGGGCTGGCGTGAGCACTGCCGTTTGGTCGGGTGTGCCTCTGGAAGCGTTGCTCAAGCAGGCTGGTGTCCAGGCTGGGGCGACTACGGTTGTTTTCCACGGCGCTGACTCGGGTGAGGGTGAAGGCGTGCCGCCGAATACCCATTTTGCTCGCGCTATCCCGCTGGAGAAGGCGATAGACCCATCGACGCTATTGGCCTACGAGATGAATGGCGCGCCTCTTCCCCCGGCGCACGGCTTTCCGCTCCGAGCGCTGGTTTCGGGCTGGTATGGAATGGACTCCGTGAAGTGGCTGACTCACATCGAGGTTTCGCAGGAGGCCTTTAAAGGTTACTTTCAGCAAGAACGTTACGTCGCGGTGAAGTCCAATGGCGAACGCCAAACCATCACGCGCATGCGAGTGAATTCTAAGTTTCTCCGTCCTTTGAACGATGAGGAGATCCGAGTGAAGGCGTACCGGATAGAGGGTGTCGCCTGGGCGGGGGAGGGTAGAGTCTCCAAGGTTGAGTTGCGCTTTGACGGTGGCGGAGCCTGGCAAACGGCGGTCCTGGGCGAATCACCGCTTGCGATGGTGTGGACTCCCTGGAGCTACGCCTGGAGCATCCCGCGCCCGGGTCAAATTACGATTGAAGTTCGGGCGACGGACGGCGAGGGCAATAGTCAGCCTTTGGTGCGCGATCCGGATCGAAAAGATGACTACGAGCTGAACACGTCACACCGAATCAGCGTTAACGTTCTCTAGCAGCGTTCGGTCATAAGCAGCCCTGTCCTGTATGCTCTTTCAGCCGTTGTTTTTCCAAGGGGATTTTCATGGGTTATAAAAACCGCCTGCTTGGGTCGGCCGGGATTCCGGATAGAAGTGGAACATTCAAGGGAGTTATCGGTCTGCGGGCTGCTCTTATCCTGATTACTGTTTGCACCTTGCGACTGGCAAACTTCGCCGCGGCGCAATCCCGGAATCTCGCCGACCTTTCATCGGAAGGTAAGGCCGCGCTGCGGGATCAGCAATTCGATCGTGCCGAAAAAGTTTATGAGCAGGTGGTCAAGCTGGATCCGCGGTCAGCCGAAGCCCATTCGAATCTTGGCTTGGCTCTATATATGACAGGCAGCTACCCCCGGGCCATCACTGAGTTCCGGAAAGCGCTGGAACTCGACCCGCATCTTGATCGCGCACCAATTTTGTTGGCTTTGACTTACTTCGACAGCGGCGAATTCGAACGCGCTGTTCCCTTGCTCGAGAAGGCTTATCAGACGCGGAAGGACGATCCCGTGGTGGTCGCGCATCTTGGTCTAGCATATTTGCGGCAGAACAAAGACGACAAAGCTCTGGCCATGCTCAGCCACTGGGCTGAACTTGAACCAAACAGTCCCGACGCCTTGTACTTCAAGGGAAAGGCCTCTGTGTACGTAGCCTCGGATGCTTTCGATCAGCTGTCGAAGGCTGCGCCCGACTCCTATCGGATGTTTCAGTTGAGGGCCGAAATGCTCAGGCAGCAGGGCCTGACGCCGGCGGCGATCGGCGAATACAAGAAAGCAATTGCTCAGAAGCCCGACGCAGCCGGACTTCACTACGCTCTGGGCACCGTCTATCGCGAGGCAGGCAGACTTGACGAGGCGCTGGCCGAATTTAGTGCGGAACTGAAGATTTCGCCAAACGACGCGATGACGGACTATCTCATCGGAGACGTGTACCTTCAACAGAACAAACTGGACGAGGCGCAACAATATTTGGCGCAGGCATTGCAACTCCAACCTGGACTTGCCGAGGCCCAACTCGACCTGGCCAAGACTTATCGCGGCCAGGCAAAGACGGACGAGGCGGTGAAATTGCTTCAGTCGGTGGTGGCCTCGGACCCCAGTCGACAGGACGCTCATTACCTGCTTTTCGGCTTGTACAAAGAAAAAGGGCAGATGGACGAAGCTCGCAAGGAATTGCGAATCTTCGAGGAGTTAAAGCGAAAGACTGCCGACCGGGAGCAGAAAATGTTGCGACTTGATTCCGTCGATTAGACAGGCAGATGGCTATGCAGGGAAATCTTGGCTTGACAAAATGAGGCTGTGATCGCTATTGTTCTAAGCGCTTATTGAAAATGCTTAATTTTGTTTTCTAAGGCCGATTCCGCGTCTCTGAGAGGTTTTGTAGAAATGTCCGAGCAAGTTCTTGCTGCCGCTTTAGTTCAACCCGGAAAATACGAACTACGGGAGTACGCGCTCCCGGAGCCAGCTCCCGGTTGTGTGCTCGTGAAGATGGAACTGTCGGGTATCTGCGGCACCGACAAACATACCTACCAGGGATTTACCACGCAATACGCGGGAGCGGGCGAAGGAAAGCAGATCCGTTTCCCGATTATTCAGGGTCATGAAAACGTAGGAACGGTTGCGGCGATTGGAGGAGACGGCCATTACACGGACTTCGAGGGCATCCCTCTCGAGGTTGGCGATCGGGTCGTGGTCGGTGCGAATGTCTCCTGCGGCGAGTGCTACTACTGCCGGCACGACTTCCCCTACTACTTCTGCCAGAACATGACGGATTACGGCAACAATCTAAGCGCCGCCGATCCGCCGCATCTTTTTGGCGGTTGGTCGCAATACATGTACATCATCCCGGGAAGTTTTCTGGTGCGAGTTCCCGATGATCTGCCCTCCGAAGTCGCGGTTCTTACTGAGATCATGGCGGTGACTGTGGGCCTGGATCGAGCCAAGCAGATGTCGGCTTTCCCGAGTGAAGCTTTCCTCTTTGATGACACGGTCGTGGTGCTTGGCGTTGGACCTCTGGGCATGTGCTTTCTAATGAAAGCGCGCATGCTTGGAGCTGGAAACATTATTGCCGTCGACCTCTCGGATTACCGTCTGCAATTTGCCAAGCGCCTTGGGGCAGATTACGTGCTCAATGCGTCGAACACGACTCTCGCCGAGAGGTTGGATTTTGTTCGCGGCCTTACTCATGGA
>DATKEN010000063.1:0-4639 GCA_035512155.1 Terriglobales bacterium
GGAGCACCAGGACCGCCGCCACGGCGAGATTATTCATATACGCCAATCGCAGGTCCACGGCTTCTCCCATGCAATCGATCAGATTACTGAACCAGGCGTAGGGTTGGGGAGGCAAGCTGTGACGCGCTCGTGTCCGAACCAACAGCTGGTAGAAATCCCTCAGGAGTCCCTCTGAACTTCCACAAATCTCCACGAGCCCGACTTTTTCGGCATGGCGTACCCGGCGCTGCACTGAATTCTTGTCCAATCGCTTAAAGATCTCTTCAACCGCTGGTTCCAGGTCGACACGATGCAAGACATACTTGGCTGCCGGCTTGAACCCCAGCTCTTGCACTAGCTCCGCAAAGCTCCTGCTCACGGGACGAAGCTCGACGTATTTCCACGCCTGACCCGCTCTGGCGGTATGCAGGTGACGGAGCAAACTCTCGAATTTCTCGTCCGGCTCGCCGAGAGGCGCGCAATGGTCTGAAAATGGCAAGGAAACGAGGCGATTGCCCGTAACCCAACTCCGGATGCGACAGAAGAGCATCCCATTTTCCAGATCAGATGTCGGGGGAGAGGTGGTAAAGATGATCGGTTCATATCCGTATGTGCGATAGAGTGCGTTTAGCCAGCCGACATGATGGAATATGGAGGCATGCGGATGTCTTTCGACAAGCTTATGCCACCTGCCATCTCCGAACGGATCAACTTCATAAACAGGCGCCGAGGCGTACTTGTTTTCCCAGGCCAAGACTTCTCTGTTTACTTGAGCTTCTTGAAGGAACGATAGGTGGGGCCAAGTGATGCTCATGAGCTTCCTTCGGTCTGGGAACAAAGGTCGCAGCCTCTAGCAATGAAACAAGCCATGGGCGCTCACGCACACGGGGAAGTCTTTAGTGGGCGGAATCTGCACGGGATACGATTTGCCTGTCGAATTCTTCGCGATTAATCTTCATTTCCTCTTCTGCGATGGCGCGGACAGTCTGCCCGTCGTCACGGTGGTGCAAGCACCGGACTTCGCATACCTGAGCTTCGTCGGGCAACAAAAGGCCCAGCCATGCTTGGTCGAATTCTTCGCGATTAATCTTCATTTCCTCCTCTGCGATGGCGCGGAAAGCTGACCTCGCGGACGCGGTCCATCTTTCTTTGAGTTCGTCTATGGACTGTTTCCAGTAGCCGAATTGCAGCGCGCGCCACGCCCGCTCCGCGCGGTGGGTCGCCTCCCGGTCGGTCTGCCCGTCGTCACGGTGGTGCAAGCACCGGACTTCGCGTACCTGAGCTTCGCCGGGCAACAAAACGCCCAGCCATGCTTGTAGACTCCACGTGTGAACCTTGTTGACCGACATAAGCGACGCCTCCCGCCCCAATCCTGGACCGGCGCGTCGATCCTACGGATGCAGAAACCGGAATTGAATCCGGCAAGTTCCTGAAATCAAGCACAGGTGAATACCTGAATAGCTGGGGAAGTCAAAACCTCCATTTGGTCCCTCGAGACCTACGCCGGGGCGTATCGAGGGAATCGGGATTGGGCCACGTAGAGCGCGCCGGCAACGAGAACGAGACGTACTTCACCTATGAGGAATTGCAGCGGATTTGCCTGCTCGCGGCGTGTCAGATGGAGGCCGTCCAGATCTCCCGCGCGCGATCTTCTCCCGCTCCTCGCGCTTGATGGCCTCGGCATAGAGGCTGGACAATCTCCTCTGGCCATTTCCAGGATTCCCACATATCCATCTTGTCCGTCGTGGCGTAAATAGCGCCTCGTATTCCGGTTGGATCGGGCTCCCGCGTGCAAGCTGTTATTATTGCCTCAACCCGTTTGCAGGGCTGTGCCCCCCGGAAATCTCGAAATATCTGACGGGACGGGAGTTATATTTCCTTCATAATTCTAGCCGATGCTCATTTTTCTCACGACACTCCTCGCATCTTTGGCCTCGATCTTCCGGTCGCGTGCTTCCCTCGGGCTCGAGAACCTGGCTACGCCATCAAATCGGCGTGCTCCAGAGGTCTGCAGGAAAGCGCCCAAAATTGACTTCGGGCGACCGCCTGCTATGGATCTGTCTGTCGCGCCTCTGACGCGATTGGCGCTCGGCGTTGGTCATCGTCAAGCCAGAAACGGTCGTCGCCTGGCATCGTGCCGCCTTTCGTTTGTTCTGGACCTGGAAGGTGCGTTGCGGAAAACCAGGACGACCCGCCATTTCAAGCGAAGTCCGAGATCTGATTCGCAAGATGTGCCGGGAGAATCCCGGTTGTGGTGCACCCCGCATCCACGGCGAACTGCTCAAGCTGGGCATCGACATCGGGCAGAGCAGTGTCAGCAAATATATGGTCCGCTGCCGCAAACCGCCGTCTCAGACTTGGCGCACCTTCCTGGAGAACCATGCCCGGCAGCTGGTCTCGTTCGACTTCTTCACCGTGCCCACCATCCGGTTCCAGGTCCTTTACGTATTTCAGGCAGGACCACGTACGTGCAGATGGTAGTTGTAACTGGAAACTGGCGCGGAGGCGGGAGGCTTTTACAAGTAGACGCCGCTGAGGCACAAAAAGTAATTACCAAACTAAAGCCCCTGCACGAGTGACTAGTGGCAGTCCGGGATTTGGGTTACGAGGGTGGCCGAAGCACCGAAATTAGCCCACACAGGCAGTTGGGCGGTGCGGATCCCTCAGATGGAAAATGCGCAGCGGGAGGCCGGTCAAGGGCTTGGCGAAGAAGCAGAGCTTATCAGCGTCGAGTTGTACGTACGCAAAATTAGTTTCCCAAGCTATGCGGGTGAAGCTGTTCGATTCGCGCTAACCAATTCGGAATTCACGGTTCGCGACCTGCCCGGCGATCTCGACGATCCCGCCAATCTAGTTTTGGTTCGCCGACTGATAGCGAGGGGTTGCTAATGCGCGACGAGAATTCGAGATTCTTGCAAGTCGCAGGAAGCAATAGAACAGTCCACAATTCAGCAAAGACGGAAAAGCCGTGAAATCTCTTTGGCGGTCACTTCTCGGACTTTCACTCCTATTTGTATCAATGCCGATTCTTGGTGGCTGCGCGATGATGACGCCAACAGCTAAGCCACCAAGCGGAACCGACCTGTTGGATGTCCAAGTGCTTTCCGCGGACGTTCAATACAGCTCCGACGGGACAGTGACTGGAGTAATTGTCCGAGTCAGCTCCCCGGATGGAAATAATGTCGGAGCCCAGTGCTTCGGCGGCGCAATAGCTGGAGCCGTTATGCCGCATAGTAGGGTTTGCAGGAAGCCTGCCGAAGGCAGCTACAGGGCTTGGTGGCGGGACAGCCAGCACTTTTACCTGCAGGGCCAGAACCGCAGTGGCGAGACAGACGCAACACTCTTCTCACTTCTGTGAGTCGTTCCGTAAGGCCTTGCCGCTAGCGGGCTCTCACCGTCGAACTGCACTGAAAAGACAACGAGAAAACCGATTTGCCAGGTTTGCCAATTAAGGGCTTCGTGAAAATAGCTAAGTGATTGTGGCGCATTGCCTTAGCTTATTTTCCCCACTGTTCGCAATAAGCGCTCCGCAAGAACGGCGGTACTGGCTTCTTGCCCTCGTGGCGGTGTTACGAATCCCTCTGGGGGTATCCGCAGCCTCACGAGGCATGCGATCGAATCGCAAAAACGTTTTTGAGGCGTTAGCCATCAGGCAGCGGTTTTTAGCCAGTGGCTCAGGGAATCGGAATAGGTTTTTCACATGCCTGGCGCGAATACTACGTTCCGCTTACGAGCGGGTCGATGAGTATTCTGCTTTCGACCGATTGGCTGGTTAGAAGGTATGGCCTGAGCGGACTGGGTTGCGATGTGTACTTTCGCAGGCTTCTTTGCCGGCGGCTTCGCTGGGTAAACGTCTTCGACGCCCGTGTCCGTGAAACGCACCGGACTCGCCTCCTGCGCTTTGCAGGGCGGCGTCCAGCCAAGCAGTATCGTCGCAATCCCGATCCCGAGCCACAGAGTCTTGGGTGCCAAGAGTTTGAAGGAATTCATCGCCGTTGTCCTTTCCTCTGCGAAATTTGCGCGGCTGGTGACGCCGGTTGCCCGCTCTGTCTGGCGCGTGCATCCGGCGTCGAACGCGCGTTCATAAGTGAATGAAGGATTCTTCGCATATTCCGCTTTTCCTGCCAATGCACGCCGTCTGGAAAACCAATGAACAAAAGATGAACGCCTAGCTCACACATTCCATGGGACATTTCTGCTTGCTGCATACTGTTCTTGAAGCAGCGCAACAAGCTTCTGCAGACGATGCCGATCATGACCGGCTCGCACTATAGACTGACAGCCGAGTAGCGCCGATTGACCGCTTCGATGGAGCGGGATAGCATGCGCCGGTTCCCCAATGGCAAGCCCGGACAATACCGTTGTGGTCTCTCGGCGGCGTTCTCGCGCCCTGCGTGTTCTTTTCGCCTCTGCCGCAGCCGGATTGGTTATTGCTCTTGTGATTTTCTTTGGCGTCGGCCGCTGGCTGGTGGTGGAAGATCCGCTGGCGAAAGCCAGGGCCATCGTTGTGCTCAGCGGTGCCATGCCAATGCGGGCCATCGAAGCCGCGAAGCTCTATCGTGAAGGGTACGCGCCGGAAATCTGGCTTACCCATTCCACGGAGCCTGCCGAAACTCTGGGACGGATGGGCATTCCCTTCGCGGGCGAGGATCATTACAAC
>DATKEN010000064.1:0-2614 GCA_035512155.1 Terriglobales bacterium
GCCCTTTTGGCTTTAATCGGGTAACCCGACACGGTGTACGAATTTTTCAAATCGCGGATCTTTGCGCAGGGGCTCGAATCTTCGTCCCACTTTGATGTACGTGAGTTGAGGGTCGCGCTCCTCGTAGGCCTTTTCCAGCCAGGCGAAAGCCTCATTCGATTGACCCAATGCCCCATGCAGAATCGCGACTGAACCGGACGGAACAACTCCTTGCTCGTGCAGATTCTCCAGTTTGGCGAGTATTCTTCTGGCCTCATCTCGGTTGCCCGTCACAGCATAGGCGATACCCAGGTCCAACTGGAGATCCGTATCCTCAGTTCCGGAGAGTTGTAGTGCGTTTTGAAACTCTCGAATGGCCTCCTCCTGCTTTCCGCTATGCAGGTAAACCCAGCCCAAGGTTTGGTGAGCAGGTGCAAAATGGGCATCCAGTTCCAAGGTTTCCTGCACTTGCTTCAGCGCCTCATCGTAACGCCTGCCTGCTAGCAATCTGCCCGCCAGCGCGTTGTTGATGGGCAAAGATAAGGGGTCGAGGTCCCGGGCACGCTTGGCCTCAGAGATTCCGTCATCAAGTCGCCCTACGTACATCAGATAACCGGCATACCAGTTGTGAGCTCGGGCGTCTCCTGGGTTCAATTCCAAGGCCCGCTTGTATTCTCGCTCGGCTGTGGCCCAATCCCACTCATGGGTCTCGGCGATGAACGCGAGAGATGCGTGCGGTTCCGATAAGGTGTCGTCCAGTTCGATAGCTTTCAGCGCCGCCGTCTTCGCACGCGACAGGGCATCTTTCGACGGAAAACCACCGCGAAATCCAAGCATCGCGTAGGCGTCCGCCAGGCCGCTATACGCGAGAGCGTAGCCCGAATCCCTCGCGATAGCCTGTTGGAAAGACGCGATGCTCTTGTTGAGCGCATCCTCTGTTCGCTGGTTGAAGTAGTAACGGCCCTTCAGGTAATTCTCGTGAGCTTCGGGATCGACTGCGTGCCTCGATGCCAGACGCGCCCGATCTTCGGGCGTGAGGCTGACTTCGACCTGCTCGGCGATGCTCCGAGCGACCTCCTCCTGCACTTCGAGAAGGCTTCCGTATTCTCGTTCGTATTTTTCTGCCCAAATATGCTCATCAGTCGCGGCACGAATCAACTGGGCGTGGACGCGGACCTGACGACCCTCTCGTACTATCGAGCCTTCGACGATCGCCTCCACACCGAGCATTTTGGCAATTTCTGGCACAGAGAGCTGCGTGTTCTTGAAGTGCATAGCCGAAGTGCGAGATATCACGCGTAGCCCCTGAATTCTAGAAAGCCGTCCGATAAGCTCCTCAGTCATGCCGTCGGCGAAGTAATCCTGCGACGGATCTCCGCTCAAGTTCTGTAAGGGAAGCACAGCCAGAGAATGAATCACCGGGCCGGCAGGAGTTGCCAAGCCATGCCCCCATTCGCGCCAGCACCAGACGGCAACGGCGGCGACGAAAAGTGCCACCACAGCTTGAAGCCAAATCCTCCGGCCATGTACTTTCCTTGCCACCTGCTCTGCCGATGGAATCGCAACCGGGGAGGAACTTCCGCTGTCGGCGGCGTCCAGCGGCGCAATGAACCGGTAGCCCCGGCGCGCCAGCGTCTCAATGTAGAGGGGATGAACGGGCGAGTCGTTCAATGCCGCCCGAAGTCGTTTCACCGCCGCGTTAAGGCTGTGTTCGAAATCGACAAACGTGTCCACTGGCCAGAGCTCTTTCTGTAGCTGTTCGCGTGTGACGAGTTCCCCTGGGCGATCTAGCAGCATCTTCAGAATGGCCAGCGGCTGACCCTCTAGGCGGACACGCATTCCTTCCTTGCGCAGTTCCTTGGAGTAGGGGTTGAACTCGTAGGCGCCGAAACTTACGACGTTGGCTTTTGGTCGGCTAGTCACTCTGATCGGGACTCCTGTGCTAGGCAAAGTATATCCCGGCCCCGCGGGGCCCAACAGGCATGTCATCGGACATCCCAAATGGCTGCCTGTCAAAAAGTTCCGATGTCACCGGCGTTTCACTCGCATTGCATTGACCCTTGGAGCGTTCTGACCAATTCTCGCTGCCACGATTGATGCAGGGAGGAACCATGCCGAACTTGATCGGGAAACAACTTCGGCGAGTTTCTTGCCATTGCACTTTGCTGATTGCCCTGATGGTTCCGGCTTCCGCTTGGGCCGATACTTGGCAATTGCAAGTCGGTGCCGAGACCGGCTCTTGAGGCGGGCCAGAAGGCCGCCAGCATTCCTAAGCCCCAGAAGACGGACCCGGGCAACGGCAATTATTCAGTTGCCCACACCAATTTTGTTGTTGCGTATACCAAAGGGCAACGTGGACCACGTCATCTATCCAGGCGGGGTCAGTGAAGCCGATTGGATCCACGACCTGCCCCTTTTGGCAAGGAAGACTTGGGGGCGCCCGTAACTCGATACAGCAGAGCATGACCGTAAGCACCAGGAGGCCACATTGCACAAACCGATCCAGTGTCAAGGCCACCGACTTTGGTGGAATTTTTGGGCTTCGCTCTGTGCCAAAAGCGAAGGTCGATATCGCTAGTGGCCAAGAGTGGCGTGTACGAAAAATTTCGCAGATCTTTAAGCGAGACGTCTCGCT
>DATKEN010000065.1:0-2571 GCA_035512155.1 Terriglobales bacterium
TGTGGCAGGCAAGCAGACGACGAGAACCTTTGCGGAGAAGAAATACACGGTGGGATTGGATCTTGGGGACCGCTGGAGCTGGTATTGCGTATTGGATGAACGTGGGGAGGTAGTGTTCGAACATAAGGTGAGTACAACGCCGAAGGCGCTCCGAGAGGTGTTCGGGGCGATGCCGCAGAGCCGGGTGGCGCTGGAGACGGGGACGCATTCGCCGTGGATAAGTCGGCTAATGAAAGAGTTGGGGCACGAAGTCATCGTGGCGCAGGCTTCGAAGGTGCGTTTGATCGGGGAAAGCCGGAAGAAGGACGATCGGCTGGATGCGCGAACCTTAGCACGGCTGGCGCGCGTCGACCCCGAGTTGCTGGGACCGATTCAACATCGCAGTGCCCGGGCACAAGCGGATTTGATCATGATCCGGGCCAGAGCCGGCCTGGTGCGGGCGCGGACGGCGTTGATCAATGCGGCGCGGGGCTTGACGAAGTCCTATGGAGAACGGTTGCGGGGCTGCAACCCGCGGAATATGGACGCGGAGAAGAGGAAGGGATTGAGTGCGGAGCTGCAGCTGGCATTGGAGCCGCTCTTGCGAGCGATCGAGTCACTCAGCCAACAGATTCTGGACTATAACGAGCGCATTGAGCAGATGGTGGGGGACGGCGATCCCGAGGTGGCACGGTTGCGCCAAGTGAAGGGAGTAGGAACGTTGATCGCTTTGACCTACGTACTGACGCTGGAAGATCCACAGCGTTTTAGGAAGAGTCGGGAAGCGGGCTGCTGCGTGGGGTTACAACCGGGGCGGCGGAATTCGGGTAGCAGTACGCCGCAGCTGCACATCAGCAAGGAAGGAGATCCTTACTTACGAACGTTGCTGGTGCAGGGAGCGCAACACATTTTGGGTCCGTTTGGAGAGGACAGTGACCTGCGACGCTGGGGGCTGAAACTGGCGGAGCGAGGTGGAAAGAATGGAAAGAAACGAGCGGTGATCGCGGTGGCACGCAAGTTAGCGGTGCTGCTGCATCGGCTATGGGTCAGTGGAGAGGCTTACGAACCGCTGCGCAACTCGCGAGCGATCGAGTTACCGACAGCGGCCTAGACTGCATTCAACGACAAGAGCGCACCCAGACCACCAGCCCAGAGTTCAACCGCCGAGTTCCGGTGACTGCGTCAAACGCCTGGCCCCGTTCCATCGTGAGATGGACGAGAGGTCGACTAACAGGTTGCAGCGCCGGCTGAAAACGAGAACACCCAACTTGCACCGAGCGCAGGAAAAAGCTCAATCCGAGTGCGGATGGAAGGGTGGCGACAGTAGTAGGGCGAACCAGGTTGCTGGGAGGTCACAGAGTGCAAGCCGAGATACAAATTACGAACTGGAGGTTGAGTAGGCTCACCTTCCTTCCTAGCCAGAGGGTAGCAGAGCCGTCCTCGCCGTCAAGGGTTCGCTGCGCCGCGCCCAACCCCCGGCGCGCCCTTGACCGCTCCGGGCGGGCTCTGCAAAATCTCTCCGCTAGGAAGAAAGGTGGATCTCAGGAAGGCAAAAACAACAACAACAAAGACAAAATCAAAATTTACTTGACATCGACCGGCATTCTCATGGAAGGCGTTTGCGCTCAAATTTCGACTTCTTTCGTTCGGGATGCCCGTGCTCCGATTGGGACTCATTTCCCGCCACTGAGAAGTTCGACTTGCGAAACAGCATCACTTCCACCAATAAGGAACGGGGTTCCCATTCCTGCCAAGTCATGCAACTGATTGCTATCAAAGGGCAGATTCCATCCGTACAGTACAGCTTCGAGCCGGTAAACACCGGGTCTTAACTGGTCGAGAAATATTTTGGAATCAAACGAAAAAGAACCAGTTGCCTCTTGTCCCGGCCTCAGGAGCACCGCGTCCCTCTGCATTCGTTCAGGAAGAGTCATCCGATCAGTCAGGCTTGGTCCGAGGCAAGAACCAGCATAGCCTGGCTCGTAATGCTTGCCCGAGCTGTCTTCAAGCCGACTCCAGAGGTGAGGCGGGTTACCGCATTTAACTTCCCATTGTGATCGGGGAACATATAGTGCACCGTTGCTGACGTTCTTGATTGTGTAGCGAATTGTGATCTGATCGCCGATGTTGTACGCCTTGCGGTCGATGCGGATACGGAAGAGGACATCGCTACCGTGAACGAACGGCTGCTGGGCCTGCGTCTTGGCTGAGATTGCACAGAGGATCAGAAGAGAAAGAAACACCGTTGCTGGTGAGCGATGCATCAGAGCTGGCATTTTGGAGTAGCTTATGCTAATGGGCGATTACATTC
This sequence comes from Terriglobales bacterium, assembly GCA_035512155.1. Lineage (GTDB taxonomy): Bacteria > Acidobacteriota > Terriglobia > Terriglobales > Acidobacteriaceae > JABCYV01. Next base: position 2,291 of record DATKEN010000065.1, read on the forward strand.
ATGTGCTTGAATACGCTCGCCATCTTAACTAATTTAACCAGGCCATGTCACAAGCTTGCGTCTTCTCTTCGCCTTTTTGAAGGTCGGTGAGTGCAATGGCGATTTAACGCCAATTTCAAATTAGACTGAGTTGCAGCTCGGGAACTTGTTGTGAAAGTCTTTTCATCTGCACGGGGCGGAAAGGCGTGTATATTGCTTCTGCGTTCTTGAACTTGAAGAGGAGGGCTCGCCATGCATTGGCGCGTCGCCGTGTCCGTGGTCGCAATTTCATTGTTCGCTAC
>DATKEN010000066.1:0-4272 GCA_035512155.1 Terriglobales bacterium
GGGTGAAGTTCGCTCAATCGAGTAAATATCTCTTCTCTTGCAATCTCGGCAAGTCGGCGCGCATCAGGATCGCCACCGAGGATCTTGAAGGGCTGGATGGCCAAGATCAGCTTCGGCGGCTTCTGGATACTTTGAATCCCGATATACGCGGCGATCGCAGCGACGATCGCGGCGACGATTCCAAGAAGCAACTTTGCCGGAAACGGCCACGGAGGCGAGGGAGTGGGAGGCGGCCGGTCGGGTTGCTGTACGAGCTTCGGACCCGGCTCAGGCAGCTTCGGACTGGGATGAAGGACAGCAAGCCCGGGGTCTCCCTGCAAGCCTACTCGAGCCAGCACTTCCGAGAATCGCCGGTCCGAACGCAAGCCGTCGAAGGCCGATCCAACCTTCAGGTAGATCAATAATCCGTCGCGCTCGTCAACCGCCTTTTCAAGCCAATGAAAAGCATCATCGATCTTCCCCAAACCGGAGTACACAAAGGCAAAAGCAACGGGGGGCACATACTGGTGTTTTGATCCGGCACGCAAGTCGTTCAAGATCTCGACTGCCTCTTTAGTTCTTCCGGACAACGCATACATTTGCCCCAAGTAACCTGACCAAAGAGGTCTTGGGCCCGCGATCGCCAAAGCTCGCTTGAATTCCGCGATCGCTTCGTCGAATCTGCCCTTCCGCCCGAAGGTTAGACCGAGCACGAGGTGAGGCAGCGGAAACTTAGCGTCCATGGCCACAGTGTCGCGAAGATGCTCGATTGCCTGCTCATTCTGGCCGGAGGCATACAGCAACAACCCCAGGCTAAAGTGCACGTCTGCCGACACAGGGCTGAGCTGCCTTGCCATCTGCGCTTCTCCGAATGCCTCATCGAAGCGTCCCAGCGCCAGCAGGTAAATTGTGTATAGGTAGCGTGCCACAGAGTAGCCGTGATTGAGTTCGATTGCCCGCTTGAGGTGCTTCTCCGCACCCTTCCAGTCCCACTCAAAACGGAATTTCACCATCGCCAGCGACAAGTGCGCCTCTGCAATAGAATCATCAAAACTCAAGGCTCTAAGAGCTGCCTCCTTAGCCTTCGGCATGACTTCGGCAGGCGCTCTGAAACCGTATTCCCCCGCACCCATTAAGAAGAGACAGTGAGCTAGGCCGGCATAGGGCAGCGCGGATTGCGGATCAATCTCGATTGCCCGCTTGTAGTACCCGATGGCTTTACGGAAATCCTCGTCAGTCGCCCGATTGTTCCAGAAGTACCGGCCCCTGAGGTAGAGATCGTACGCCTTGGGATTTACTGAAGTTGACGGCTTGATGCTGTCGCTGGTTGGATCGATCGTCTCCAAAAGTGAAGGATCCAACGCGGAACCGGGTAACGATTCGTTTGAGGGACTTAGTTTGGCTCGTATCTCCGTAGCGATCGCGGCGGCCACTTGTGACTGCAAGCTCAGAATATCGCGCAGATCCCGGTCGTAGCTTTCAGTCCAGAGATGCTGATCGGTGCGGCCCTCGATCAACTCAGCGGTGATCCGCACTCGATCACCATCGCGGCGAACCGAGCCCTCCACGATGGCATCAACGCTCAATTCGCGCGCGATCTGAGGGAGCGTTTTCTGGGCATGCTTGTACTGCATCACCGAAGTGCGCGAAATAACGCGTAACCCGCCAATTTTTGCAAGCGCTGTGATCAGCGACTCGGTCAAGCCGTCCGCAAAATACTCTTGCTCTGGAACACCCGAAAGATTCTCCAGCGGCAAGACTGCTACCGAGCGGATCGCTGGTAATTGCAGCCTCACGCTGCTTGGCCGGCGATTGCCGTTTTGCTCAATTGCCTCAAGCGCAGCGCGCATTTCGCCGGCATGCTGGTAGCGTTGGCTCATTTCCTTGCGCAAGCATCGGTAGATGATTTTCGAGAGGGACTCTTGCACGTTTTCGGGCAAGGGCAGCGGCGCGCCATGCAGGATCGCGGACCCTAACTCAATTATGGTGGCTCCTTTGAATGGCATTTGACCACTGGCCATTTCGTAGAGCAACACACCCAGGCTCCAAATGTCGCTACGGGTATCGCTCGGATAGTGTTTCAACACTTCCGGGGCCCAGTAGGGCGGCGTTCCCACGATGGCATCTGAAGTGTCCTTGGTATCCGCGTTCTCAAGAGAACTGGGGACCTCGCTGCGCCGTTGTATCTTCGAAAGGCCGAAATCGAGCAGCTTTATTTGGCCGTCCCGATTGACCATCACATTGCCACTCTTGAGATCGCGATGGACGACGTCATGTTCGTGCGCGTGACAAACAGCATCGGCGATCTGGATGCCATATTCGACTACAACGTCAAAGGGAAGCCCGACATGGGCGGGGATGGCATGGGTGAGAACCTGACCTTCGACGAACTCCATGACAATGCCGGCTTGGCCCGATTCTTCTATTACATCTTTGATCCGGCATATATTGGCGTGGTTCAGAGATGAAGCAATTCGAGCTTCGGCATAGAGTTGGCGGCGGGCGGACTCGTCGGGAATCGTGTCTTCGCTAACCAGTTTGATGGCGACGACGCACGCGAGCGCGGGGTCCCAGGCACGGTAAACCACACCCATGCCGCTTACCGCCACCAACTCCCGGAGCTGGTAGCGGCCGAAGGTTCTACCCGTCACTGGGGCCTCGGCGGACAATTCGGCAGATGTTAGAACGCGCCTGCGCACAAGTCAAACCCATCCGTAGAAAGCAGGTAGGCTACCGTCACGATCTCGAGCAGACCTGGCATGAAACCCATCTCGACCAGGAGTTGGAGGACATGGGCATGGAGAATGAATGGGCTCTTGGAAGCTGCGGAGAGAGAGCGGTAGATACTACGCCTGTCGTAAGATTCCCTGTGGTCGTCTTCTGGATTCTTTTCAACCTGTTTGTGGTGGCGATGCTCGTGCTCGACTTGGGCATTTTGAATCGCCGCTCCCACCGCGTGGGCTTTCGCGAGGCGCTTGCCTGGTCGGGAGTCTGGATCGCGCTGGCGGCCGCGTTTGCCGTGCTGGAGCTGTTCTGGCACGGGCGAGCTCAGGCGCTGCAGTTCGTGACCGGCTACGTAATCGAGCTGTCGCTCAGCGTCGACAACCTGTTCGTGTTTCTAGTCATCTTGCGCTATTTCAAGGTGCCCGACCAGCACCAGCACAAGGCGCTATTTTGGGGAATTTTAGGGGCGCTCCTCATGCGCGGAGTATTCATCGTGGCGGGCGTGGGCCTGATCCACCGCTTCAGTTGGATCACCTACGCATTCGGCGCTTTGCTCGTCTATTCGGGACTCAAGCTGCTGCGGCAAGGCGAAGCGGAAATTCATCCCGAGAAAAATCCCGTTCTGCAATTATTTCGCCGAACGTTTCCGGTCACGAAAGAATATGTGGGCGGGCAGTTCTTTACCCGCCGCGACGGACTTTACGCGACTCCGCTGTTTGTGGTGCTGCTGGTGGTCGAGACCAGCGACATTCTGTTTGCGGTGGACTCGATCCCGGCGGTGCTCGCTATTACTTTGAACGCCTTCATTGTTTACACTTCGAATGTGTTCGCGATTCTCGGTCTGCGCTCGATGTACTTTGCGCTGGCAGGAATGATGGACTTGTTTAACTACCTTCATTACGGACTGTCGGTGGTGCTGATTTTTATCGGGCTCAAAATGCTGGGGTCGCGCTACGTATACATTCCAACTGGATGGGCTCTGATTATCGTGCTTTTTGTCTTGGGAGCTTCCATCCTCGCATCGATGCTCCATCCACAAAAGAAGCAGACCGAATAATCGGCGACAGCCGTCCGCAGCGTCAAGACTTCAACCCACGAGGAGCGCTGATCGCCCATACGCTATGATGAATATTCATGATTAGCGTTCCAGTCGCTACGCCGTCGCGTTCCTACGAAGTGCTCATCGGAAGCGGCCTGCTTGCCCGTGCCGGAGAATGCCTCGGCAAGACTCTTGAAAATCGCCGCGCGTTTGTTGTCACTGTCCCGCCTATACGGCGGCGCTGGGCAAAAGTCCTGCTGAAATCGCTGTCGGCCTCTGGAATCGAAGCTGACCTCCTCGAAATGCCCGATGGCGAGCGCTCGAAACGTCTTGCAACCCTGGAGAAGCTCGCGGAGAAGCTCATAAAGCTAGGCGCAGATCGCGGGGTGACGCTGATTGCGCTCGGCGGCGGCGTAGTCGGCGACGTGACCGGGTTCCTGGCCTCGATCTATATGCGCGGTGTGGATGTCATCCAAGTGCCGACTACCGTGTTGGCGCAGGTGGATGCTGCAATTGGCGGCAAAACGGCC
>DATKEN010000067.1:0-26929 GCA_035512155.1 Terriglobales bacterium
GGAACTGACCCAGGCGATCGAGCAGGAAGTCGAGAACCGCCCGGAGGCAAAGTGGTTGATGACGCATCCCGGAGTCGGTGCCTTGACCGCACTGGCCTTCGTGCTGATCATCGGCAACGCCGAGCGCTTTCGCTGCGGCAAACCGCTTCACCAGACGTTCGGCATCGGGGAAATCCTTCTTGCGTCCCCGCCGTCCGCGATTCGATTGTGCTTGCGCCAGGTGTAAGGTTCCCGACTTTGGGCCTGCGCTTTCCCGCTCCTGGCAGATTGGTTTCCAATACCGCTCCAGCGCCCCCCAGACTGGCTTCCAATATTGTGCGGTTGACTCCATCACTACTTCCTCAACTTGCTGCGCGATTAGCCATTCCGCCAGGAATCGCAGATGCTCTGGGCTGCTGCTGTAACGCATCCGTTCAAACTGGTATTCGCCATCGACTTCCACATCGCTAACGACCACAGCCAACATCTTCTTATGTAAGTCGATTCCCGCTATCCTATAAGACATAGGGTTCCTCCTGGCGGGAGCGGAGAGCGTGCTGCGAGTTCCTTAACCAGGGTCACAGGCTATCGCCGCTCCCATGACGGGGAGAAACGACGCCCAATTATTCGCTCAACCACGCACGCTCCGGATCAGACACGCGGACAGCCTTAAATTCTCCAGTGCGAACTCAATCTCGCCGCTCCGAGCCGGTTCTATTCTGCACTTGACTCGAGCTACTCGAGCTAATTTTCATGAGTTTTGGCGGGCCGCAGGCCCAAACCGACACGCGGGACAGCCCGGACATCGCGATGGTGTGCAACAGAGCACCGAGTAATTGATTGTGGCGTCCCGCTCCTCTTCACGGAGGAGTTCGAAGTAGTAATCATGATCGCAGTTAGGGACCGAAGAGATGCATGGGTCGGACCGAGTGTCCTGACCTGAGTGGATTACGAGCGAGCCTTGGTTGGAACGGCAATTTTCATCGAGAGCGAAATGGCGCTCTTGTCCGAGTGCATGCGGTAGTCTGCTCGAAAACTACTTGACACTGCCGACATTGTCAGAGACGCGATGTTTCGCCAATAACTCCTCTGAGATACATCAGCTTCACGGCATTCATTGACTTGCCCGTTTCACCGACGTAAGATTCGCGCACAGTGATCGGCCAAACCATCTCGCATTACCGCATCGTTGAGAAGCTTGGCGGCGGCGGGATGGGCGTGGTGTACAAGGCCGAAGATACGCGACTGCACCGCTTCGTCGCACTGAAGTTCCTGCCCGATGAGGTCGCCCGGGATCCGCAGGCTCTCAGCCGTTTCCAACGAGAGGCACAGGCTGCCTCCGCCCTGAACCATCCCAACATCTGCACCATTCACGATATAGGTGAGGAAGGTGGCAAAGCCTACATCGTGATGGAGTTCCTCGAAGGCGCTACCCTCAAGCACGTCATTGGCAACCGTCCGGTGGAACTGGAGAATCTGCTTTCTCTAAGCATCGAGATCGCTGATGCACTCGATGCGGCTCACAGCCGCGGTATTGTTCATCGTGACATCAAGCCCGCCAACATTTTCGTGACCGACCGCGGCCACGCCAAGATCCTCGACTTCGGCCTGGCCAAGGTCGGGCCCCTTTCCGGGCGCCTGGGCGATCATGCTGGAATGGCGACGCAGGCTACGGCAATGAGCGATGAGCACCTTACCAGCCCAGGTTCCACTCTGGGCACCGTTGCCTACATGTCTCCGGAACAAGCCAAAGGCAAGGAACTCGACGCCCGCACCGACCTATTCTCCTTCGGCGTCGTGCTCTACGAAATGGCCACGGGGATGTTGCCATTTCGTGGCGATACCTCAGCCCTGATCTTCAAGGCGATTTTGGATGGCACTCCCACTTCTCCGATTCGGATCAATCCCGATCTGCCACCTAAGCTGGAAGACATCATTAACAAAGCACTCGAAAAGGATCGCAACCTGCGTTACCAGGTTGCAGCGGAGATGCGCGCCGATCTCCAGCGTCTGAAGCGTGATACGGGCTCCCACGCTTCTTCGGCTGTCGCCATCTCCACCGACCGTGTGGGGACGGGCGTCCCGCCCGTCCAGGGCGAGCGCAGCTCACCAACCTCTGCCTCCTCGCAAACTTCGCGGGCCGGGGTGGCCGTCCCTCGCGAGACCGGCACGATCGCTGGCGTTGAACCTCGCAAGGGGCATTGGAAGGTTCCTGCCCTCGCCGCTACCGCGCTCCTCGCCGTGTTGATTACTGGTGGTTTGTACAATCGCTCGACCCACGCCGCCAAGCTGACCGAGAAAGACACAGTTGTGCTCGCCGATTTCGCCAACACCACCGGCGATCCGGTATTCGATGGCACTTTAAAGCAAGCACTCGCCGTGGACCTTGACCAATCGCCGTTTTTGCGCGTGGTGCCACCAGCCCGAATCCAGAAGACACTCGCCTTCATGGGCCGTTCTCCCGACGAACGCCTCACCACCGATCTGGCGCGCGACGTGTGCCTGCGCGTAGGTAGCAAGGCAATGCTTTCGGGTTCTATCGCCAGCCTGGGCACGCAATACATCCTCACCTTGAATGCGGTCAATTGCCAGAGCGGCGACTCTCTCGCTCAGCAGCAGGCGGAGGCATCCAGCAAGGAGCAAGTGCTGTCGGCGCTCGGCAACGCCGTCTCGAAACTGCGGAGCACGCTTGGCGAGTCACTGGCCTCCGTGCAGAAATTCGATGTTCCCATCGCGCAAGTCACCACCGCGTCGCTGGATGCGCTAAAAGCATTTGCGCTCGGAAATGCTGAGTTCGATCGCGGTCGCGCAATGGATTCGCTGCCCTTCTATCGCCGGGCCGTCGAGCTCGACCCGAACTTCGCCTGGGTGTATGCGCGCATGGGCACGGTTTACGCTAACGCCGGCGAGCTAGAATCAGCCAAGGAGTACACCCGCAAGGCTTACGAATTGAAAGACCGTGTCAGCGAACGGGAAAAGCTCTACATCACCGAGCATTACTACGAGACGGTGACCGGTGAACTCGACAAAGAGATTGAGACTCTGGAACTCTATGAACGCACCTATCCCTCCGACTCTATCCCGGGCAACAATCTCGGAATAGCCTACGAGCAGATCGGCGAAGTTGAAAAGGCCGCAGAAGTGGCGCGCCACAGCATTCTTGCGGATCCAAACTCGGCGAGTGCTTACAGCACCCTAGCCTACGCCTACGCTGCATTGGGCCGGCGCGACGAGGCTCGCCAGACGATAGACCAGGCGCTCAAGCAGTTCCCAAATTCAGAGGACATGCACTGGGGTGCTTACTGGCTGGCGCTCGCATTCGATAAGCCGGATGAGGCTCAACGTCTTTTAGCCTGGGCCAAGGGTAAGCCCGGCGAATTCAGCTTTCTCCAGCAGCAGGCACGCGCCCTGCAGAGTGAAGGAAAACTGCGATTGTCGAGCGATTCGATCCAACGGGCGCGAGAAATAGAGAGAAACCAGAACCTGAAAGAGATCGAGTTATCGGATCTGGGCCAACTCGCCATCGTTCAGGCGGATTTCGGTGTCTGTGAGCAGGCCCGGCAAAACGTCGCCACCATCTCAACCAGTAAAACCCAGGTCGCAGCCATCTTTGCTGGATTTGTGTTCGCCACTTGCGGCGAATCGGCGAAGGCAGAGACCGTCGCCTCGGAACTCGGCAAGAACTATCCTCTGGATACACTTGTCCAGAAGCTGGCAATCCCTCAAATCCGGGCCCGGGTCGAGCTGCAGCATGGCAATAGTGCCAAGGCTATCGAGCAATTGCGCCCGACTGAGGCCTATCAGTTCGGTTACATCGCGGGTGGCGTACCGGCCTACCTGCGCGGTGTCGCCCATCTCCAAGCCAAACAGGGTACGCAGGCGGTAAGCGAATTCCAGAAGCTTCTCGATCACAAACCCGCGCTCGGCGCTTCCCCCTACGTATCCCTCGCCCGGCTCGGCCTGGCTCGAAGCTTTGCTCTGTCTGGCGATACTACGAAAGCTCGCACCGCCTATCAGGACTTCTTCACCCAGTGGAAAGACGCCGACCCCGATGTCCCCATCCTGAAGGAAGCCAAGACAGAATACGCAAAGTTGCAGTAGCTGGCACTAGCCGGCAGAAGCTGGAAAAGTTTCGCTTAGGCGCTTACTGCTTACGGATAGTTGTTGTGAACGGAGTTTACGCCGGTTGCAGCAGTAATCCGCTGCGAACAGCGATTCAAAGCCTGTGATTTCAGCCCGCGACCGACCCGCCTGAATGACCTTGGTAACGGAGAACGCTGCGTAAACCCGGACTATGATGTAGTGCAGCGCGTGGATTTATGAGGAATAGCGGAACGGCACGGTGTTGTATCAGCGCTGCATGCCGCAATAGAGCACGAGAGAATCTGCATCGATCCATGAGAATCAGAATTTCGCTTCTTGTCGTTGCCTCGCTTGCAGTTTGGGCTTTGGATCTTGCTGGCGCCCAAAATAAGGCAACCGCTGCGTCTAACATTCTCGGCCTTGAGAACAAATGGAATGCCGCTTATCAGCGAGGGGATATTGCCACCATGGATTCCCTGCTGGCTGATGATTTCATCATCACGGTTGAGGATGGAACCACGTTCAGCAAAGCAGGATATATTGCGCACAACGGGGACTCTACGGTACACGTAAAGAAGTCAGAAATGTCGGATCTTAGAGTTCGAATGCACGGGAGCGCCGCAGTCGTCACGGGTGCGTATTACGAGAAAGGAACCACCAAGGGTAAACCTTACGGATACCGCGACCGTTTCACCGATGTTTGGATGGACATAAATAGCAAGTGGCAGGTTATCGCATCGCACTATAGTGTTCCGGCCAGCCAATGATTGCTCAGATCGCCAAGCAAGGAACCTCGCTGACCAGTTGAGGATTGTTGGCCTAATGGCGACTTATCACCAGATGTCACGATGCAGTCGTTTGCAGGTGGCGAATGGTTCACGATGCTGATGACCACAGTTCCACAAATCGAGACACTTCGCACCACTGATCATCATTGGCCCGACCGACTGCGGATCTACGGTCTGGGAATCCTGTTGTCCGAGAGCAGGCGTGCTGTATATCGCGATGGGGAGCAGGAACGCCACGCCAGCCAGGTGCTTCGTAGGGGCAGTCTAAGCCGTCTACCCAGGCCCTGCACGATAACTGTTGTAATGAGGCGTTTGCACTCACGACCTGGTTACTTGTGAAAGGGCGATAAGACATTCAATCCGTCCGTTCCTTTTCGAACGGGTAAAGTCAAAAACGGCAATTTGTTGGGGTAGTTTCCGATGCCTGGTTTGACCCACCGCTCGGGAGCAGTACAATTCCAGCGATTCAGAGCTGAAAAGGGAGACTTCTTGATGAAAACGCTATTGCCGATCTTGCTGCTGGCGATGTGCTCGTTCGCCCAAACCACTGCACTTGCGGTGCCGACGGTTGCTCAACTGCTTGGAAGTTGGCGGCTGGTTTCGGTGGAAGTCACGTTGAAAGACGGAACTGTAAAACCCGACGACAGGTTCGGCCCCCGCCCGCTTGGGTACATCATGTATGAGCCTGACGGACACATGTGCACGGAGATCATGAACCCCGACCGCGCAGCATGAAAAAATCCTACCAAGCCCACTGACGAAGAGAAAATTACGGCTTTCAACGGATTTATTGCCTATTGTGGAACCTACAAGCTCGACGCGGAACATTTTACGGTTACGCACTATCCAGAAGTTGCTTTGAACCCGCCCTGGGTTGGTTCGACGCAACCTCGACCGTTCAGGATCGAAGGCAAACGGCTAATCATCACGCCAGCCACCACAGAACCGAACGAAGCGAAGTATGTCCTGACATGGGAGCGTGCTGAGTAGCGATTACCGCTTCTCGCGTCGAGTCTCGTCTTACCCCATTTACGAACCCGACCATCCGGAGAGTCATCATTATTCGCGGCGGACGCAAATCGAGTGTAGAGCTTTGCAGACGTTTGGCAGTTAGGCAAGAAAAACGAAACGTTCCGGTTCCTCACCCTTTCCAGAACTTGGAAAGGATGGGGAACCGCCGTTAGATAGCGATTACTTTTGTGCCGAAAGCCTGGCCTGCCCGTCCTTCGTTGCACTCGCTCCTTGAGGAAGGTTAAGTACCCAGGCGCCCAGGCCATGCGAGGCTGCATAGAGCAACCGTGCGCTAGGCACGATGGTCAAACCTGCGACCTCCACGCTAGGCATCCCCTTCGCGGCAAGCACCCAGGTTGTCGACGCAGACGCTAAACGATATACGCCAAAATCGCTTGACGCGTAAAGGTCGCCGGTCGGGTTGTCGAACGCGACATCCGTGATCGGAAGATCCTTGAGGTCGTTGCTCCGGTCGGTGAAGGTTGCCGTCTGCGCCACTGGGTCATAGGTCACCTCGAACACGTGACCGGGAGTTGATGGCGTACTCGCGCTATAACCGCTATACGAGATCCAGGCGTGATTCGCGTTTGTGGGATCGATGAAGATTCCACTCACAAATCGGTTTGGCGCGGCGGCCGAACTGGTGTCGATGCGGGTGAACACTACCGAGGTACTCGGGTCAGCATCCGCATTCTGTGAGATGAAGACGCGCCCCGTGCTGGTGGCCGCCCACAGCGTAGACGTATCAGCGGCAGTCCGTTGCACTGCGGCCACGGCGCCTCCCGCCAAACTGCCCAGCGCCTTATCGGTCAGCGAAGTGGTGCCGATTGTCACCCAGTCGCCGCACTGCACGGTGAAGTCACCGGTGAATTCGTTGCAATGCTTTCGGAACGTCGCCAAGCTCATGGACCCCATTCCGTGGGTCTTTGTGCGATAAACGGTGTGGGTTCCCACGAACATCGTCCCGCTGACGTTGGGATCACTGATGATGGGAACGTAGAATTCCTCGCCGGTGAGGACGATGGGATCGCTGATCCAGTTCCAGTCCGAAGTAGCACCATTGCTGAAGTTCACATCGACTTGAGCATCGAAAAAAGTGTGGAAACGGAATTTAGGGTTGACTACGTCAAACCCGGACTGACCGCCGTCGCCAAATATGGTCTGCCGGTAGAAGCCAGGCGTGGTCGTGGACTGCCAGGTACCGTTGTCCTGTGTGCCGCCCTGGACAAGCGTCGAATCGAACGGGCTTATGGATAAACTTTGGAACTGGAGCGTGGTGAGTCCTTTGTTCACGCTCTGTAGCTGAGTGGGAACTTGCGAAAGTAGTTGTTGGCAACGGCTGAGCACCGCGCCCGATAGGCCGCGTGAGCTGCAGTTTGCGGAGATACTGGCGAGGGTGCCGCTGGAGCGGATGATTCCCCCGTCGTCGCTCTCGAAGAACTGCATGGGGTTGCCGGGATTGGTGACCAGAGAGTGCTGATCTGGATGCAAACCGTTAGGATGAACCACATCGGTCGCGTCCATCGTCATATCGGTGAAGGTCTTTCCGCCATCCGTGGAAAGCACTACGCCGCGGCCATTCGAGATGTTTCCCGTTTCCCCGTACTGGTATGAACCCCCGACGTATACGACATCCGGGTTCCCCGCGGGCGTGTACACAAAGTTGTCATACCAGCATTGGCCGGTGCACGAATTGTAGGTCGCGTATCCGGGAAGGGCTGGGTTCTTGCTGGACAGAAGGAAGAAATTGGGAGTGCCGGTAGCCACGTTATTGCTCAGGAAGGTTTGCGCCGGCGGCGCGCCAACCTGTCCAATGACCAGGTACATACGGGTATTACCGTTCGGCAACTTGGTGACCGCGATCTCCGGCCTTTCCGTGAAACTGGTGCCGACGGGGTCGGCGATCGGGAGAAATATTTGCGCCCATGTATTACCGCCATCGTTCGATCGCCACACACCCTTGGCATATGCCGACGCATAGACGATCTTGGGGTTCGAGGGATCGAGCGCCACTCGGCGCACACCGCGCACCGAGCAGAGCGTCAGGTTATGCGCCACATTGAGCGTATTACGGCAGCCCGCCGTCGAAGCGGCTCCATTGAAGATGAACGACCAGGTCACGCCACCATCCGTCGATCTATACAGTCCCCATGGGGGCGCGCCCGGCGCCAAGCTTATAGCCCCACCTGCGACTGAGGATATGCCTCGCACCGCACGCGTGGTTGCCACGTACATGGTGTTGGAGTTCGATGGGTCAATGGCAATGGAACCGATCGCCCGAGCGTTGAAAACGCCCTTGCCAATTGGTCCGCTCCAGGTATCGCCACCGTCGGTGGACTTGTATAGACCAACCCCGGCCTCGCTATCGCCGGAAGCGTTCGCTTCGCCAGTCCCGACCCACACGTTCTTGTTGTTGTTCGGGTCGAGCGTTACCGATCCAGCAGCGTTGATCGCAAAGGAGCCAGACAGGTATGTCCAGACCGGCTGGGCTTTCAACGCGTCGTTGGTCCGCCACACGCCGCCACCAGCGGGAGTTGCCCACAGCCGGCAGTTGCCTGGAATACACCCTGGATCGATCGCCAGTGCCGTCGTACGTCCCCCGGCCAGATAGGCATTGGGCACGTAGTTGTTCGACGTCCGGAAGGGCGATAAGGGATAAAGGGCGCTACTCGGGCCCAAGGACACCCACGTTGACGCTGCTGGAGCGGCCGCATTGGTGCTGGCAAAGCCTTTTGCTAGATGTATAGCGTGGGCTGCGCGTGCTCCCTCGATCTTGTCCAGCGAAATATCTGTGTCAGGATAGGCTCGCGCCATGAATCTCCACTCGGCTGCCGAGCCGGCGGGACCCTCACCACCGTTGCCGGGGATCGTCTCCATGAGCTTCTCCAAATGCCGCCCAAGGGCGGCTGGTAGGTCAGCTTCGACGGCCCTGTCCCGATCCACTTTGGCTTGGCCGCTGGATCTGGCATCCGCTGTGCCTCTTGCCTGCATAGGTGCGTCACTCGCGTGAGTATTAGACGACTGCTTGACAGTGGCAGGGTTGGACGACGCTACATTCTGAGAAACCGTCGTGAACACTAACCCGACCGCAAACAACAAAAGCGCAAGCAAGCTGAGCGGCAATAAGATTCGTTTCATAACGCTCCTTATGTGAAGTTTCCTTTGCATCGGAAGTTTCTTCCCTCGCTAACATATCTGGGAACTACTGTTGAATTTCACGCGCTGCGTTTGGTGAAATCTCTGAAAACACGCGTCACTGGCCGCATTCCGGACGTCCACGAAGTCCGGGGGACGCATTATTGTGCTAACGGGGCGAAGGTGTCAAGGGTGTTTGTTGGGATCTCGAACAGAGCTCCGCGAACGCCATTCACGAACCTGCCGCAAGTAGCCTTTCTGTCACTCCCAACCCGCTCCAGGCTTCGCTACCCTTAGGTCCGGATGACCCATGCTCAGCTGGTCCAGAAAGCGGTCTCGTGGCTGCGCGCCTACCGCTGCGGTGTGGTTCTGTCCGAACAGGCCTGCGTCACCGGCGAGACGCCCGATGCCATTGGCTGGAAGCGCGCCTGCCGCTCCGTCCTGGTCGAGTGCAAGATCTCGCGTGCGGACTTTCTGGCCGACCGCGACAAGCCTTTCCGACAGAAGCCGGGACTTGGCGTGGGATGTGAACGGTTCTATCTGGTACCGGCGGAGTTGGTCCGCCCCGAAGAAGTGCCTGCCGGCTGGGGTCTGCTCGAAATCTGCAACCGCAAGATTGAAATGATTCGGCCATCCGCGAAGAACTTTCGCACTCCAGCCGGGTTCAATAATGAGATGAATCTTCTGCTGGCCAGTCTTTGGCGGGTAGAAATCCGCATTGAGCCGCAGACGATCACCGACTTCCTTAAGTGGAAGAACCGCATGGCGGAATACAACCGCGGCTCGTTGCCGGAGGGTATCCTGGCTGCTGACCAGGAGCCGAATCCGTTCCTGGCGACGGACGGAGATTGATGGCGTGCGCGCATCTAACTATTTGGCAGGGGATGCGGCAGACTCCAAAGTGATGCGTGAGGGCAAGCGAGCACCAACTGGCTCGCGGGAGGAGAGCTTGAAAGCAGAGTCTTTCTTTTCCAAAATATTGCATGCACGTGTGTCTGTAAAGACGTTGCTAGCATGCACGATCTTGCTTTGCAGCGCCGCGGTTTCATCCTGGGCGCAGGATGGCGGCATTCCGGTTGGGGGAAAATGGTGGGAGTTCGATACGGAAGATAAGATGACGCTGGCCAAGAAAGTAAAATTTGTGCTAAGCGCAGACAACTTCTTGCGCGACAGCACCTACCAGAAACCCAAGATTGAGGTCGTCTGCATCAACGGCAAGCTCGAAAACAGCTTCTTCAATCCCAATGTGAAGCTTGGTCCGCCTAATCGTCCGGGTTTCTGGGGTCAGCCCCAGGCAGTCGTTTTAGTTCGTGTGGATGACAGCCACGACAGTCACGGCTGGAATTGGGTGCCGGGCCATGCTCTCTCCATGGACAAGGGAACCACCCGCAAACTTTTTCGCGCCAATGTCTTTAAAGTGGAATTCCGCTCGGCCGGCGGTCCGGAGATCGCGGAGTTTTCACCATCAGGCATTTATACCGACCGCATATCCAAAGCCTGCGGCTTCAATCCAAAGTAGCGAGACATTTGTCAGCTCTCGGAGCAGTCGCCGAGTGTAATCGCGACGTTTACAGCAGTTGAGGGGATCGCTGAAAAGCCGGGCTGAATGGAGTGAACGCAAATACTGCCTAATGTTGCGCCTGTTGGACCCATTGCGGTGTGAGATGGCCGGGGTAGGTTAAAGCCACTTCCTTCTGGCTAGGTCCGTAACTGTCCACTAACTCAAGCTTCCAACCCTTTGGTTTTGTCATATCGTCTGGGAGCTTGAGGGTCAGCAGATAGAAACTGCTAATTTGCAGATTGAGTACGTTGGCTGAAGTCTTGATAAAGGATTTCGCGCGATTGTCATAGAGCGAAGTTGTGGGACGAACCCAGGTTACGTGCTCTGGTATGTCCGGGGTGTACGGGGTTAGTTCCACCTCAAATCCGCCTGACTCGCGAATCATTTCGCGCAACCTCTTACGGCTCTCCTCAAATGGACTCTCTGGGCTCGCGGGCACCAAACCCGGCAAGAGGAAGCTAAACAGCCGAATACCTGCCAATTTCCCACGCAGGATATTCATTACTTGCGAAGAGGTTACCTTGCTGGCATTTTCTTCGCCATCGGTGATTACAAAAATTGCGTCTCCCGGCTGAGGTGGATCCAGCTCCTTAGCTGCTGTCAGTAACGCCTCATAGAGGGCCGTGCGTCCCTTCACCAATTTCCGGTTACTGGCCTGGCTACCGCTGAGCCAGCCCAATATTTCGTGCCGGTCCAGGGACAGGCCCGCCCTCTCTTCAACGTCATCCGCAAATGTGATGAGAGACAGCCGTGCCCCCGGAGAAGCCGAATTAGCGAATTCGACTGCTGCCCCGCGTGCCGCGTTCCATCGACCGTTGTCCCTTTCCCCTGACATACTGCCGCTGCTATCGAGCAGGACGACGATCCGGCGCGGTCCCTCTGCAAAGCTGAGGCTCACCAGCTGAATTTCGTGTCCCTGAGACTTAGCTCTAAAATTATCCTGGCGGAGGCCCCTAATCGGGATTCCACGTTCGTCGAGCGCATTCACTACGACCGTAACTTGCCGGTCGGCTCCGCCGACGTAGGACGAAAAACACATTCCGACCGCCGTCAGGAAAATGGCTCTTTTAACAGAGCCATACATAGCCTTATTTATTGAGGTGATCAAAAGATTGCGCTGAAAGCAACCGTTGTGTTTGGGCGAAGAACTCGGCACAGGTCTGAATTTTACCCGATTGTTGTCGTAAAACGGGCGATTTCACTGCGTGACCGTTTACTCACGCAAACGATTATTCATTGCTGATGGTCGCGGTACTCCCATCAAGCTTGGCAAGTTGGACCGTGAACTTCTCGTGGTAGGTATGGGCTCTGTCCTGAAGGAAGCTGAGCGCCATAGCCTCGCCCAGGAGCATGGATGTTTCGGTATCGCTGCGCCAGTGGATACCGGCATGGATACCGTGACCGTAGCTCACATTGTGGGCCAGCTTGTTTAGTTCGCCGTTAACGGTAATCTGGCCGGCATCCGTACCGTTATAGGGCCCCAGGGAAAGGCCGTCGCTCGTGGGCACCATGGGATTGGGCCAGACGTGACTGCCGTCGAAGAAGAACTTCAGCAACGTAATGCAGGCACCTCCAACTGTGCCGTGACCAGTCGGATAGGAGGGGTGATACGGAGAGCCCTCAGGGAAAGCCTGGGAAAGCAGATACGTCCCATATTTGCTGAAGCTCTGCTCCACCGCTTGCGAGTTCAGAATATTGTTGTTCAACCGAGCGTCGATCCTGTTCTTGTTCCCGCTCAGAATCTGGTGCAGAACCCCTCCGCCTGCCTCGGGACGATGCGTCAGGTGAATCAGCCACTTTTGGAACCACACTCGGTTAAGCGCACGCGCAGCGATTTCTCCCTGCGTGGCGGCGTGATCCGGTCCGCCGAACGTGCCGAAACCATTCTGCGTCCTTGATCCGTTGTAGGGGTTGCCAGGGTTCGGGGGAAACTTCAAGCCGGCCATCACCAGGAAAGCTGTGAAGTACGCCTGAAACAGCACGTCCACGTGAGTATAGGCTGCCAGACCGCGCCCATCATGCAGGCAGCGCGGAATAGCATCGACCTGATTGCTGAGTCCGGTGCTGATGCCATTCTGAACCTGCAGGAAAGTCGTGATGTCGGCCATGTAATCAATGTCCGGCAGATACGTCGTCATCTGTTGGCTAAGCGGCTGAGCGCCACATGCCGTGGGAGTAATCATGAACTGCGACACGTACGGCCCTATCGCGTCACCGGGGAAGGCGCCACGGAACAGCAGATCCGGAGTTACATTTCCGTTGCTTTCTCTCGGGCCATTGTAGGCTGGCATGGTCGTAAGCTCTGCCGCCGCTGCGATGGCGGTGGCGTTTGTGACGTAGTCGGTGAAGGCCACATCGCGCAAAAGTGATGCCCAGTACATCTCGACCAGTTGCGTGCCATAATCCGCGCTCCCGATCTGCGCGAAAGGCGGGACGAGCGAGAGGCCGCCCGGATCACCGATCCACGGAGCATTACCGAACTGGGCGGAGTCGGCAGTTTCCAGATCGAAGGCATACGCTCCCTGAGGACCGTTCAGCGTATGCGTGCCACCCATGATGATGGCCTCGAAGTCACTATTCCGGCCGGAACCCAGCGCCTTCTTAAAGGACGCCCACGCAGCCCGATTAACCACTCCAATATCGTCTTGCAGCAGACCTTTGCTGTAGCTGGCGGAGTGATCGGGATAGCGTTGCTCGTCGCCGTTCGTCGTGTGCGGGGGAACCGGAATGCGCGAGTCTTTCTGCGCCGTCGCGACGCGAAGGTTAAAGGCGTGTTGCAACCGGCCGTCAAACCCGGGCGACGCATTGCCATTGGCAACAATGGAATCGCTGAGTTCCTGCGCCTGGGCGAACCCGGCCGGGGCCTTGCCGAGAACACCGGCTGCCACTGTTGCTAGACCCATGTTTCCTAGAAATTTGCGCCGGCTCTTGGAATTGATCTCCTTGCCGGCAGAACGGTGAACATAGGTGTCGCTCTGCGGAGTTCTTCGCATGATTGTGCGCCCTCTGAGGAAGAGTAACGGCGAGCGGTCGCAGGAGTGTCTCCGCGTCCAAAGTCGCGCCCCTTGCCGGAGCGGAAATGGGCTTAGCCGAGATCTCCTTGATGACTTCGAACAACGGCGGCCAAATTGTACATCCATATTGCGGGTTCGCAATGTGTGAAAAGAATTTCCTCTAAAGTGCACCGATTCAAGCCACCAACAAAAAACCGGGCTGGTTGGCCCAGTTTCCGCATAGGTTCTCTATGCTAACTTGGGATCGCTCCTACCGTCGTTGATGGCGGAGAAACGTGTTCTGCCGTGGCTTGAATCCCGCCTCGCGATGCTCTGCTCCACGTGCAAAGCATGCCTCATTCCCGGGACCACAACAGCTTCTTCACTCTCGATTTCAGCCGGAACCGATCCAAGGCAGCTCCGCTGTTCGTCGAAAGAGCATTGCAAGCGCGATAGATGCTGCTGGTTAACAGCGCGTATGCGCGTCGACGGAAAAGCCAGACGTCCGCTTCCGGATAGCTTTCGGTGGCTAAGTAATCCTTAAACTTGACGTGGGCCCCAAAATCATAAAATTGAGGTGAGTTTTCTTCGAACAAATCTCTCAAAACCAGCAGAAGAATGATTGTGCCCGCGCTATAACGGCGCCACGCAGGGTCGACACCAGCCGCATCCACGTAGAAGTACCGGCCATATTGTTGTCCCAGAACAAACGAGCAGCCCTCATTACCCGACTTCAACATATAACATCGTAACCATCCACGCTCCGCCAAGAATCGCAATTCGTCCCTCACCAGATCACGATCCCGCCTCGCCAAGCTCTGCTTAGCTCGCTGAAATTGCCAAGTCTTTCGCGAGATGGCGTAGGCTAGTTCGAGGAAGTCATCTATTTCGGACGCCTTGGTTACCCGCACGAGCTGTACCTCGCCGTGCTTTCCTAGTGGCCTGATTGTACGACGCCAATTTTGTCGTAGCTTTGCAGAAAATTTCTGCATGTAACTCTCGAACGTTCCATCAAGACGAATCAATAGACGGGGCGATGGTTGCCGTGGAATCTGATACCAGAACAATTTTCGGATCAGCGGGCTGTACCGTAGATATAGGCCGATTCTTCCGCAGGTAGGTTAGGGGTGTAACCTAGCCAGCCCTCGCTTAATTTCCCAGACTGTTCCTGCAACGACTCCAACAAAACCCATTTCTGTATTGTGTTCCGGGCGTCTTCGGGCAGATTAATAAATCTTATGCCTGCCTCTTTTTTCGATTCACTTACCCACGCAATCCGTCCATTTGTCTGCACCCAGCTCTTAGATTCGGGCAGCAGGAAACGCATTCTTAGAGTGGGAACCTCTGTCAGAGGACGATCCGCACGGAGGGCTAAACCACCTTCGCTGATGCTCAACACCAGGGCGCGATTGCCCTCTCCCTGCTCGATGTAAGCTGGCGAGCCTGCTCGCCGCCGCACATGAGCCCGGCGGTCAGAAATATATTTGCGGGAGGGGGAGAAGGGAGACACACGTCACTTCCGGTTGGGCAAACTCATCGCTGAGGTTAGCACTTCGTGCGGTTACGTATAGTGTTTAGTCGGGAACGGATTGTTGACGAAGTTAGCTGCTGCCAATCCAACCTCCCGAACCGTGATTTACAAATCGCTTCCTCGTTCCAGGAACAAAAAACCGGGCTGGTTGGCCCGGTTTGTATTGCGTCGAGTCGAGATGCGGTTACATCCCGGCTCGGCGCGGCTGGCGCTGAAGCTGACTGCGGCAGTTTGCCGAGGTTTCTTCGCGTCAGCCAAAAATCATAGTGCGCGGCAGACCACCAATCATTGCACTGCAACCATGGTGCCAATCGCGCCGTCATCTTCTGCATGATGAAAGGATGCTAATGCGATGTATGGACGACAGTTAACGAATCTACCGCCCCCGTGTGGACACCGCGCTTTCTCCTGGTAGACGGAAAAAGCTTGCACACTTTGGAAAGGCTCTTGTTCGGGATTGGGTTAGGCGAAACTTCCAGAACTGCGGAGACTACAACTCCCGGCGTCCTTCCATGGCCTTCAGCATGGTGATCTCGTCTGCGTACTCGATGTCGCTGCCCACGGGGATGCCCATGGCGATCCGGGTTACTTTCAGCCCCGCTCGTCTGAGTTGTCCGGAGAGATAAGTAGCGGTGGCCTCGCCTTCGACCGTCGGATTCGTAGCGATAATGACTTCATCCACTTGACCATCGTCCACCCGTCGCATCAGGTTCGAAATCCGCAACTGCCCTGGTCCGACTCCGTGCAGCGGTGAAATCAGTCCGTGCAGCACGTGATAGACGCCGTTAAAGTGCTTGGTCTTTTCGATGGACGCGATGTTCGTGGGCTCTTCCACCACGCAAACCAGTCGCTGATTGCGGGTAGCGCTGCTGCAGTAAACGCAGGGATCGACATCGGTAATGTTGTTGCAGATCGAGCACAACCGGAGGTTAGATTTCACGTCGCGGACGGCCGCTGCCAGCGCCTCTGCGTCGTCGTCATTCGACCGCAGGATGTGAAAGGCGAGTCGCTGCGCCGTTTTGCTGCCGATGCCCGGCAGCTTCTTCAGCTCTTCGATCAGCCGTGCCATCGGCTCTGCAAAACGACTCAATCTATGATCCTCAAAATAACGCGCATTCCGTCTGCAGAAAATCCATCTTCACCAGGCTCAAATCACAGCCTTACAGCCCCGGAATACCCATTCCACCGAGCATACCCCCCATGGTGGATTGCATAGCTTCGTCCACCTTCCGCCCCGCGCCGTTAATTGCCGCCGTGATCAGGTCCTGCAACATTTCCAGGTCTCCAGCCTTCACTGCTTCAGGATCAATCTTGATGCTCAACACTTGCTTGCGACCATCCATCTTGACAGTCACGCTGCCGCCGCCGGAGGAACCTTCTACAACGGTCTCCGCCATCTTCTTCTGCAAGACTTCATACTGCCGCTTGGCTTGCGACATTAGTTCCTGCAGGTTAAATCCGCCCATAGAGTCCACGGGTGGCGAGTTCCGGATCTCAGGTCTTGGCACCTGACACCAAGGACCGGTCACCGCCTTTCTTTGTAATCGATGACAGTTCTGATCTCTGCCCCGAACTTCTCCTTCATGCGGCGCACCACCGGATCCTGCTCCACGCGGCCTCTTCCCCCGCCGTTTGAGGCTGGCCGGACCGCGGACGGGCTTGGCGCCGCACCCTGGGCCATTCCACCGGAAACAACTCTCAGCCTCAGCGCTCTTCCCACCACTTCGCTGGCGGTCGCGATCATCAGTCGTTTGGCATCCGCGCCGAGAGACATATCAATCACGGTTGCCGACGCCGCCACTCTGATCACCAGTTCATTTCCTTCGAGCCGCCACTCGCCGTTTTCCAGCATCCCAGTCAGCATGCGAAGGCCGACATCCCCCAGCGCGTTCAGCACAGCCTGGCGCACGTCAGCAGGCTCGGTCTGCTGAATTTCCAAAGCAATTTCAGGCTCCCCTGCAATCACGTCAACGTGGGATTCAGCCACTTCCGCCAGTGCGGTCGAACCCATAACCACGCTCGCGTTGACGGACCCAGGCGCAAACACCCGACCAGCGGCCGGGGCCGTCTCCGTCGACATCTCTGGTTTCGACCCGCTTTTCCGCGCCGAATCGGCCGCGAACGGAGAAACATTGCCCGAGCGCAACGCGGGTGACTCCGCCTTTTTGGTTTCTGGAACGATCACCGGCTTGCCAGGCGGCTTCGGAGCGCCCATTACGCCCGCTTCGCTCAGCAACTGTTCGAGCGGCAGCAGGCGCTGTGCGTGCGCCATCTTCAGCAGTGCCAACTCCAAATGAAAGCGTTGTTCCTGCCGGTAGCCGAGTTCGCTGTGGGTCCGCAGCATGATCTGCAGATGCCGCGCCAGATCTTCTTCGCTGAACAATTGCGCGACTCGCACCACGCGTTGCCGTTCGTCGCTTGAAATCTGCAGCAGGGAAGACTCGCCTCCCGCAACCTTGGCCACAACGGTATTGCGCAGAAATCGCACCATCTGTCGGGCGAAATGCGTGGGGCTGTGACCTTCGCTGATCAGCCGATCGACCAATCGCAGCACCGCTTCGCTTGATCCTTGGGACACGGCTTGCATCACTTCTTCCAGGACACCGGCAGGTGTCGCGCCCACCAATTGCCTCACCTCGTCGGCGCTTAACCGGCCTTCCGAAGAAGCCATTGCCTGGTCCAGAATGGAGAGCGCGTCTCGCATGGAGCCGTCGCCAGCCTCGGCTATCAGCGCCAGCGCGTCTTCGTCCGCTTCCATCTCTTCTCTGGCCGCCAGATCCTTCAGCTGGCCGAGAATTTCCACGAAGCCCACCGCGCGAAAACTGAAGTGCTGGCAGCGCGAGCGAATGGTCTGTGGGATGTCCTCCGGCTGAGTGGTCGCCAGCATGAAAACCACGTGACCCGGCGGTTCCTCCAGCGTCTTCAGCAGAGCATTAAACGCAGCATCGGTGATCTGGTGCGCCTCATCCAGGATGTAAGTCTTGAAACGATCGCGCGCAGGACGATAGCGCGTCGCCTCCCGCAACTCGCGGATCTCGTCAATGCCTCGGTTGGTCGCTGCGTCAATCTCAATAACGTCCACCGAATTTCCCGCGCGAATTTCCGTGCACGACTCGCACACGCCACACGGCTCGACCACGGGCTTATCCGACGAACGGCAATTCAGCGCCATGGCTAGAATGCGCGCGATCGTGGTTTTGCCAATGCCCCGGTGCCCGCTGAAAATGTATCCATGCGCCGTTCGTCCCTGCTCAATCGCATTCTTCAGCGTGCGGGTAACGTGCTCTTGCCCGATGACCTCGGTAAATTTCTGGGGACGGTATTTGCGGGCCAGGACCTGATAGCTCATGGTGAGGAGATAATCCGATTATACGTGATGTGGGGCGGACGACGTTCCGCGCTCCAAACCCCGCTCTGACGATTCGCTTGCGAAACTAGCCTCGTAGAGATACCCTTTCTGAGCCTGAGCTGGTGGCCGGTCTGCCAGCCTGAGGAGGGCCCCGTGGAACTGAAACTGAGCGTCCGCACTGTGGATGGCATCACGGTTGTCGATTGCCAAGGCCGTATTGTCTTCGGCGAAGAAACCGCCGATCTGCGCGATACCGTGAGGAGGATGATCGCGCAGAGCAAGCGCATCGTGCTGAACTTGGAGGGTGTGAGCTATATCGATAGCGGCGGGTTGGGGACGCTAGTGGCTCTGTACGCGACGGCCCAGAACGCCGGCGGGTCGATCAAGCTGGCCAATCTCACGCCCCGCGTCGACGACGTATTGCAGGTCACAAAACTGGTTACGATTTTCCAGATTTACGATAGCGAAGAAGCCGCAATTCAGTCATACAAGAAGAACGCGGCGGCTTAGCCCCGGACGACTCGGATTCTTTCCACTCGCTTCAGGTTGGGGCAGTTCGTGCAGGCTAGTCGGACTGACTTGGTTCGAACCAGCCGGTTAGTTCCTCTCGGATAGAGAATGATCCGCTGAATCTAAGCATGATCCTCTAAAAATGGTCCAGAAGATAGTCTTTGTCCTCGGCCTTGCTGCCGCCGCCAGCGGATTCGCGTCTCCTCCGATCGCCCTCGCGTTGGGCCTGGTTTTTGGTTTGACCTTCGCCCATCCTTTCGACCAGGGCGCGAAGAAGCTTTCCCGATATTTGCTGCAGGCATCTGTCGTCGGTCTTGGCTTCGGGATGAATTTACACGATGTGATCCGCGCCGGCCGCAGCGGATTCGTCTATACCTTGCTCAGCATCAGCCTCACCATGATCGTCGGCCTGGCCTTGGGCGGATTCCTCCAAGTCGAGCGCATCTCGTCATTCCTCATTTCGACCGGCACCGCCATCTGTGGAGGCAGTGCTATCGCCGCCGTTGGACCCATTATTCACGCCACTGACGAGCAAATGGCGATCGCACTCGGCAGCGTCTTTGTGCTCAATTCGGTTGCATTGCTGATCTTTCCCGCGATTGGGGCAGGCCTGAAGCTGACTCAAACTCAATTTGGCCTTTGGGCGGCGCTCGCGATTCATGACACCAGTTCCGTAGTTGGCGCGGGTGCCAAGTACGGGGCGATTGCCTTAGCCGTAGGCACAACAGTGAAACTGGCCCGGGCGCTTTGGATCGTGCCCGTGGCGGTCGCGACTGCCGTGGTCAAGCATGCCAAAGCCAAGATCCAGTGGCCGTGGTTTATCGCGTTGTTCTGTCTGGCCGCGGTCTGCAACACGTATCTTCCCGCGGGTCTCCCCGCCTACGGATTCCTCGCAAAAATAGCGAGGATCGGACTCACTGCCACCCTCTACCTGATCGGCAGCGGTATCTCGATTGCTACCCTGAAACAAGTTGGCCACCGCCCGCTGCTGCAAGGCGTAGTGCTTTGGCTGCTGATTTCGGTAGGATCGCTATGGTTGATTCGTGAAGGATGGATCGCACTGTAGCGCCTTCTGGCGTTTAAAAAACGGAGAAAGCAGGCGACTCATGATGTTCTACCTCCCTATCATAATCATGATCCTGGGCACGACCTTCTACCACATCGGCCAGAAGTCCATCCCTTCGCACCTGAGTCCAGTCTTGTCTCTGGCTGTGAACTATGTCACCGCCTTGGTTGCAACTCTCCTACTATTGCCACTGTATCCCCTGCGCGCGGCCGGATCGGGGTCACTCCGCAATGTGAATTGGGCCAGCTACGTTGTAGGAATATCGATCGTCGGGGTGGAACTCGCCGTCCTGCTCGCCTATCGCACTGGCTGGAAGATCAGCCTAGTTTCAGTAATTGGCAATACTGCGAGTGCGTTATTGTTGGTTCTCATCGGCCTGATTTTCTTTCACGAGCAACTATCAGGAAAGAATGCTGTGGGGATTGCCCTATGCCTGGCAGGTCTGGCATTGATCACCAAGTCTTAAACTGAGAAAATCCACGCCGCTGTTGCGAACAAGTCATGCATAAGAAAATCATAGCGACCATCCAAAGGATTCCTCGCGGCAGAGTTTCTACCTATGGAGCTATAGCTCGGGCCGCGGGATTTCCTGGCGCGGCAAGGCAAGTCGCACGTACGCTGCATCGTTCTTTCGGATTGCCCTGGCAACGGGTGGTGGGTGCGGGCGGCGAGATCAAGCTGCGTGGCGATTCCGCCATTGAGCAAAGATTGCGCCTGGAAGCCGAAGGCGTAGCGTTTCGCGGCCGTCGTGTGGACATGAAGCGGTTCGAGTTTCGCTTTCCGCGCCCGAGAGCCGCACGCCAGAAGCCCGCACGCTCGAAAGCCGGAAGAAAGACCCGAAAGGCTAGAACCTAGCGCTGGCTGACTTCCTTCGCCCGAACCTTCTGATTAAACTCAGCAGACCTGTTCCGAGGCACGCTCAGCGACTTCCATTCGCGCCCCTTGAAATGTTTCGCTAGCAGCACAATCTGGCCGCAGTGATAGGCGTAGTGGGCGATCTGGCGGTTGATCGCCTGCATCACCGAGTGCGCCTCGCCCCGGATTGTAACCGTGCGGCTCATATCCGCATCGGTGAGAGCCTCCAGGGCAGCCAACAGACAGCTCCAGCCGTCCTCCCACATCTTCATCACACCTTCGCGGGTCGCGGGAGGTTCCACGAACTCGCTGTCGCGATTGCGGTCCGGCTTCTCGCCATCACTGCTGAGAAAATCGGTCCAGCGCGAGCGCATGTTGCCGGCCATGTGCTTGACGATAATTGCGATGGAATTCATTTCCTCGTCCAACACCGCGAACAGCTCCTGATCGGCCACCTGCTCCATGGCGCGCTCTGCCAGCTTCTTGTAGTAGCCAAACACGGCCGCTGAATCTTCGCGATACGACGTCATGAATTTAACCGGCATCTTCTCGATCCTCAAACTTTGAACTGATCATCAATCTCGACCTGATATCCCGCCGACAATCGATTGCTTTCATTCGCCATCCCGACGACCGCCATCAACTCCTGGAACATCGCATCCGTCATGCCCTTGTTTTTCGCCCCTACCGTATGCGACGCGATGCAATAGCCACACTGATTGGTCACGCTCACCGCCAGATAAACCATCTCCTTGGTCAACGGGTCGAGCGCGCCCGGCGCCATGATTTGCTTGATGTCTTCCCAGGTCCGCTTGAGCATCGCAGGATCGTGGGCGATGGCCTTCCAGAAATTATTGATCCAGTCCGTCTTGCGCGTGGCCATGATGTCGTCATAAACTGCCCGCACGGCCGGGCTGGCGTCTTCGTATTCGATAAGGCCAAGGGTTGCCATGGTTCCCCAATTATCCTTTCTATAGTTCTTGAGAACCTACTGCTTTTCCGGCAACTCGCCACTCAACAACTTCCCCAATTCCGCCGCCGGACAGCGCACGCCAATATAGAAATGCCCGAAAAGTGCATACACCGCGCTCACCTCGTCAAATCTCATCTCGTAGATCAGTTTCTTGAACACCAGAGGATCATCGGCGAACAGATCCACGCCCCACTCCCAATCGTCGAACCCGATCGAGCCGCTGATGATCTGCTTGACCTCGCCAGCATAACGACGACCGACCATTCCATGCTCGTTCATCTGCCGCGCCCGTTCTTCGATGGGCAGGGTATACCAGTTCTTCTCTTCGCCTCGCCGTCGATCCATGGGATAGAAACTGATATAGCGATACTTGGGAAGCTCCGGGAACAACCGCGGGCGCATGGCTTCCTTTTGTCGCGCCATGGTTTCAGCTATGGCTCGATTCCATTCTTCCGAGTGCGGCTCAACGCCACGATCGGAAAGTTCGCGATAAGTCTTGATCGTTGACTCATACAATCCCAACTCTATAACTGACAGGTAGGATGTCGTCGGTTCCAGGTAATCGCTCAGCCGGAGTCGCGCCAGCTCCATTTCCACCCGGTTCAACTCATCAAACGATTGCCGGAAGTGGACTAACATCAGGTCGCCCTTGTGCCCAAGCAGGGAATAAAACCCAGACTCGCCGCCCGCATTCTGTTCCATCTTCGCCAGAGCTGCGCTAGCCTCGTCCAGGATTTCGGCCTTCTCCGTTGCGGAACCCAACGAACGCCACGCTCCCCAGCGAAATCGCATCATCTGGTGCAGCACGCTATAGCCCTCGATGGTCAGAGGCACCGGGGGAATCGCCGCTGCGGAGGCTTGCGTACGAATCGGGCGAGTGGATGACATTTTGATCCTCAGAGTACTTCAGCGCGCGCCTGCTCCACAACTCCCGCTCCACCAAGAACAACCGTGAACTGAGGAATTCTGTAGCCCGAAAGCGCTATGCCGGCCTGGCTCACTTGTGTTGTGCGTAATCACTTGCGCCCATCAGATGAAGAGACACATATGGTTCGTCGCCCACCACCCAGCTGTCATGACCGGGTGCGATGTAGAAAATATCGCCTGCTTTCATCTCGATCACTCTGCCATCGTCCATGGCCGCCGTAGCCCGGCCCGAGACAACCAGACCAACATGTTCCACGCCGCAACTCTTCGCGCCGACGGAGCGGCCCACATGCACCGACCACTTCCATCCAGGTTCATAAGTCGCACGGCCGATCGTCATGCCACCGATCCTAACCACCTCAAATTTGCCTTTCTCAAAGGTGCGAATCTCGTCGGGCTGCTCAAAGCGTTTCAGAATCACTTCGTACACGGCTGATCTCCCGGAATCCGTCTAAAAGGCTCTCTCCCGCCCATCGGAACTTAACTCTCGTACTTCACGTATCATTACTGGGAATTCATGCGCCTGCTTCTCGACATCTTCGCCCAAACCCTGCGTACGCTGTGGGCGCACAAACTGCGCTCTTTCCTCACCATGTTCGGCATCGCCTGGGGCGTGGGATCATTGCTTCTCCTCGTGGGCCTGGGCGAGGGTTTTCGTTCCGGTAACCGCAAGCAGTTCGATGAACTGGGCGAGAACGTGATGTTCATCTGGTCCGGCCGTGCTCCAGCCTTGAACGGCAGTTTCACGGGCATGCGGCAATACTACCTCACCTACAAAGATTATCTCGACATCCTGCGCGAGGCCCCGGACGTTAAGGCGGCTGCGCCCGTCATCATGCGCGACGATGTCCGAGCGGTCAGCGACTTCTTTCAGAGCAGCGGCCGGCTCATGGGCGTGCCCGCTTCCTATAACGAAATCCGCTACCTGCCGCTGGCTGACGGGCGCTTTATAAACCGGCTGGACGACGAGCAGAAGCGGGCCGTGGTCGTGCTCGGGGATGAAGCTCTCCGTCTCTTGTTTCCCGGCCGTCCCGCAGTCGGAAGCACCATTCTGTTGAACGGCGTCCGCTTCCAGGTAATTGGAGTCATTAAACGTCTCGGGCACGGCGACAACAATGTTCTCAATATGCGGATTTTTGTTCCCTTTAACACCATGAACGAGAACTTTCGTCCGCTGAATGTCGGTGGAACCCAGGATGCCATCAGCATGATCAACTATCAGCCCTGGAGTCGCGACCTGCACGAAGCCTCAAGAGTCGAAGTCCACAAAATCATTGCCCGCAACCACGGCTTCGATTATCGGACTCCCGACGGCTGGGACGAGTGGGATACGATCAAAACCGTGGACACCGTAGGCAAAATCTTCGATGCGATGAATCTATTCCTGGGCAGCGTCGGTCTGGTCACGCTGGCTCTGGGGGCCATCGGCATCATCAATATCATGCTGGTGGCCGTCGCCGATCGCACCCGTGAAATCGGTTTGAGAAAAGCCCTGGGCGCTACCAACCACAGCATCATGTTTCAATTTTTTATCGAAGGCGCGTTCCTCACTCTGCTCAGCGGAGGCCTGGGCATGGCCGGGGCTGCAGCACTGATGGCGGCTCTGGGGACTCTGCCCCAACCGCCCGGCTTCGACACTCCCAAATTAGTGCCGGCGACCGCGGCGCTGGCGATCGCTTCGCTTACCCTCGCCGGCACGGTGGCAGGTTTGTATCCGGCGCGCAAAGCAGCACAATTGGAGCCAGTCGAAGCCTTACGCAGAGAATGATCCCTGGGAATAAGAGAAGGACATGAAACGCGACCTGTTGCGGCAAGCCTACGGCGCCATGCGTCACGACCTACGTAAGACTCTTCTGACCATGCTGGGCATGGCCTGGGGCATCGCCACCGTTGTTCTCTTGCTGGCTTACGGCGACGGTTTTGGCCAGGCCATTGCGAACATCTTTGAAAGTTTTGGCGCCAGCGCCGTCGGCATTTTTCCCGGCCGCACTTCGCAGCAGGCCGGCGGGAACAAGGCCGGGGTGCAAATCCGCTTCACCAACGATGATGTCGAACTTTTACGCAACGTGGTTCCTCTCGCCCGCCATATTTCCCGTGAGGCTGACAAACCAGCCACGGTTGTTCAAAGCGGACCTCGTTCCTTCAGCTTTTCTGTAGTCGGCGTCGATCCCTCCATCCAGGACATCTGGAACCTCGAGGTCGCTGAGGGCCGCTTTCTCAATGATCAGGACAACATGACGCACGGCCACTTCGCCATTCTTGGCTCCGAAGCTCGGGAGAAACTGTTCTCCGGAATGCCCGCGGTCGGCGAAACCATCCGTCTGAACGGAGTCAGTTTCGACGTCGTTGGTGTGCTGAAGGCCCGCATGCAGGAAGCCGACGACGACCAAAACCGCTCTGTTTATCTCCCGTTCATTTCTATGGACGTGCTGCAGGACAATCATTACTTGGGCGGAATTTGGCTTGATTCCGAAGGGCTGGACCATGAAAAGCTCACCAAAACTATCCGCGAAGCGTTGGCCGTGGCCCACAGCTTCAAGCCCGACGACGAGCGCGCGGTGCACGTCTTCGACGCGCAGAAGCAGCTTTCTCAGTTCTCCATCATCACACTAGGGCTCAAAATTCTGCTGACGTTCATCGGCACCATCACGCTCGGTATTGGCGGCGTCGGCCTGATGAACATCATGCTGGTCTCCGTGACCCAACGGACCCGCGAAATCGGCGTGGAAAAAGCGCTGGGCGCGCGCAAACGCGACATCCTCTTTCAGTTTTTGGCGGAGGCTATGGTGATTACCGCAGTCGGCGGAATTTTCGGAATTCTGCTTTCCTACGTGGTGTCAATTTCCGTCGGCAGGCTTACTTTGTACAGCGCCATGGCGTCGCACGCCGAAGCCGGAGATATTCGTTTGATCGTCGCTCCCAAGATTCTCTTGATTGCCACCACCATTCTCGCCCTGGTGGGCGTGGCCAGCGGCATGTTTCCTGCGGTCCGCGCAGCGAACCTCGATCCCATCGAAGCCCTGCGCTACGAATAACTCCAGTCCGCCCCTTTATGTGGACAATCCGCTACACTCTTTTTTGGGCGAAGACCAGCCATCTTCTGATCGAACGAATTCAAGAGGGTGAGCATGAATGAAACGGTCCAGTGCATTCGTTGCCATGCACAGATGGAGGTCGGTTACGTTCCAGATTCTACGGAGTGCGGGTTCCTGCAGCAAATATGGCATCCGGGAAAACCTCAGAGGAGCTGGCGGGGTCTCAAAGGAATGAAGAAAGATCAATGTGTTCCAGTCACAACGCGCCACTGTCCGAAGTGTGGATACCTGGAATCGTATGCAGTGCCGCAAACCCCTTCCGAAAGATAGCTGCCTGGCAAATCGCCGCAGGGGTCACTGAGTGCAAACGCCTGTTTACATCAGTTATGATCCGTGTTCACCATTGAAGGAGGCACGATGGGCTTGTTTCACACGGATTCGGTCGTCCTCTGTTACTCCAATATCGAGGCTGCCAAACGATGGTGGATCGACACGTTCGATTGCAAGGTGGTGAAAGTTCCACCGGATTGGGACGATCCGCTGCCCTCGGATGTGGCGCTGACACTTATGGGCGAAAGCGAACCCACGATTCTGCTGAGTGATCGGTCAGAAGTGGAACAAGCACACTTCGACAGGCCCTCGCCGGTCACCTCCGTCATCTTCTGCGACAAGCTAAAGAAAGCCCGTGACTACCTTTCTACTCGTGGTGTTCAGGTTGGACCTGTCCAAGATGGGGGCGACATGCAGTTCTTTGAAATCCGCGACACTGAGGGACACCTCATTGAAATCTGCAAAGAACCGTAAAGGAAATTCTTCATGATGAAGTCCTTGCTGCTCGGTATCATTGCGATATTGCTCACCATCAGTCTCTATGCCCCTGAGAGCTTGCGAAGAAGGCTTCGCCGTATCTGGAGGCGAAGGTAGGTGTTGCAAAATCGCGGTTACACTCATTGATCCGGTAGCACCGCTCCCGCAACTATGGCTTTGCATCGATCGAATTGCCGAAATCAAAATACTCGCGCCAAGAGGCAATCCTGCCGCCGACCAAGTCCACGATGATTGCATCGTGCGTGACAGCCCGCGCTCCATCTCTTCGCCGAGTCACATCCCAGTCCCACTCGATGGCCGCCTTA
>DATKEN010000068.1:0-4616 GCA_035512155.1 Terriglobales bacterium
GAAAGATCCAAGCCGTTCTTATCTACTCGCCGGATCGCTTGAGTCGGAAATATGCCTATCAAGTGCTGTTGGCCGAAGAGCTGGCCCGCTGTGGAGTGGAGCTGATCTTTCTGCGAGCGCCCTCTGGCGCTACCGCCGAAGATCAGTTGCTGGTCCAGCTTCAAGGGATGATTGCGGAATACGAACGGACACAGATTGCCGAGCGTTCTCGCCGGGGCAAGCGGCACCGCGCTCAGCAGGGCTCGATCAATGTGCTGTCGGGCGCCCCCTACGGCTATCGCTACGTGAAGAAGACCGATACTTCGGCGGCCTACTACGAAGTGGTGGAGTCCGAGGCCGAGGTGGTGCGTTTCATTTTTCGATGCCTATACGCGGCAAGGCCTCAGCATTGGTGCCATAGCGGGCTTACTCAACCAACGCGAGGTGCTGACGCGGACGCCCAACCTCCGCTTTCTGGGAACGTTTGTGGCGGACAGCCGGCATCCAGTCCGTCCTCTGCTTCATAGTCGCGTACATCGTCTACGGCCATCGGCCGGAGGTCGGCGCATCGGCCGATGCACTGGCAGCCTTCTACGACGGCGATCGCATGCGGATTCTGATCGCGACCGTGTTTAACGGCTTGGCTGTCCTCAATCTCATGTGGTTCGCGGGGGCGCTCAGGACCACCCTGGCGGAGGCGGGACGAGACGTTTGGGGCGCGGCGGCGACCGCCTCCAGTGCCGCCCTCGGAGCGCTTTTCCTCTTGCTCATCGCGGTGGTCGCAGCCCTCGCGTACTCCATCGCCGGCTCGGGAAATCACATGCTCACATCGGGCCTGAACGACTTCGCATGGGCAGGCTTCGTGTTGACTTCATTCCCACGCGCGATGCTTATCATGGCCGCGGCGTTTGGGCTCTGGCGGGCACGCTGATCTCGAACACGCTCTTCGCGGCCGGGGTCGCTGCCGTCGTGCTCGTCTTGCTAGGCGTACCACCTGGCTGAGCGGCGGATTCTGGGCACCGGACGGCGTCTATTCGGGCTTCCTCTCGCCCGCCATCGGCCTGGTGTGGGGCATGGTCGTGAGCGCGGTGCTCTTGACCCGCAGCCCTGCCACTCGTGCTCGATGGTGAGGCCGACGCTGGCCCGCGGTCAAGTTAATAAGCGGAGCCGAAGGAGTTTAGGAGGAAACAAACATGGCAAATCCAATTCTGGCCACCGGCGCGGCGGGACGCGCCGGTGGGGTAGGGCGCACGATCACCGAACAGCTGCTGAAGCAAGGCAAAACGGGGCGAGCGATGGTGCGAAATGAAGACGAACGCGCGCAGACATTGCGCGACATGGGTGCGGAGGTCGTGATCGGGGATCTGCTCGATCTCGATTCGATGCATAGGGTGATTGCCGGGTGCAAGACGATGTACTTCGGCATGTCGGTTTCGGATGCCTATCTGGCCGCGACGGTCGATGCGGCGGTAGCGAAGCATCACGGCGTGAAGGCGTTCATCAATATGTCGCAGATGACGGTCTCTCAGATGAGCATTACCGCAACTACTCCGCGCCCACAGCACAAGCTGCACTGGCTCGCCGAGCAGGCGCTGAACTGGTCAGGTCTGCCGGTTGTGCACGTGCGGCCGACAGTTTTTCTCGAAGGCTTCTTCCTGACTTTGACTCCGGATTCAGTCAGGGAATCCGATCAGATCAAGCTACCGTTCGGGGAGGGCAAGACTTCGCCGGTGGCGCCGCAAGACGTTGCACATGCGATTGCCGCGCTGCTCGCCAATCCGCAGCCGCACATTCGGCAAGATCTATCACCTGACGGGTCCGCAGTCCGAGAACATGCATTTCTTTGCATAGGAGTATTCGAAGGCGCTGGGTCACTCCATCGGCAAAAGCAGCCTGGGTGTCTTCGGATGGCTCGCATTCGTCGCTCTATTACATCTGACCAACACTCGCTCGTTAGCGATCATCGGCGATCCCGACGCTAGCGCGTACGGACTCCTTTTCTCCTTTGCGTCCAACAGTGAAAAGGACCAGTTCCTGGATTTGGTCCGTTCGAATGAGGATCTGGGGAGCGACTACATCCAGAATGATTCCATGTACCCCTTCAGCTCAAGAGATTCGTAACGCTGGTCCGCTTGCTGCGGTCCTACCCAGATGTCATGACTATTGCCACCCTAGTAGCGACAATAGTTTTCGTGGGGGTTGAGGATGCTCGTGCGGCATCGTAACGTCCTCTGCGACAAGAGCTGCCGGGAAAGGTATTCAAGTGCGAATGATCTCAGTCGGCGCGCAGCCTTTTCAGGGCCTTCAGCGGAGGGAAACCACGGTTAAGCGTATTGCGGCACGTAAGCGGAATCCAATTTCTTGATAAACGACTTTTGCGCCATTCTCAGACTTGACGTGGAGAAAGGGTGTCTTTCCCGCTGCCAGAATCTGAGATGTGAGGAACGTCACCAGGTCCCGCGCATATCCGCGTCCACGAAAGTCGGGATGAGTGCATACCGCGCTGATTTCCGCAAAGCCAGTGGATTGTAATCGCTCGCCGGCCATTGCCACCAACCGCCCATCGCTCGCGCGTATCCCGAAATAGCTTCCCATCTGGATTGTTTGCGGCAAAAACGGGCCGGGCTCGGTGGCAGCGGTGAGCTCCAACATTTCGGGAACGTCCGTCGTCCCGAGTTGAAGCGGCGCACCAGGCGGGGGGGCCAGTGAAGCCTCGCAACTCATCTGGTCGATCCACCGAGAACGGTCGACTTGCCAGCCGCCGGGCACATCGATGGGACTGGCGGTAAACAACGCGACGTGCTCGCCAGGACTGACCAGCCGTTGCAAATCGGCGAATCCGTCATCCGTGGGATGAAGCAAAGCCGCCAGCGGTGAAACATCCGGCGGATATCGTCGCGCAAGGCCATGCGAGCGGGCAAGGAACTGGTGTTCCGTCGTCAGCGCGAACCAGATCGGGTTGTCAAGAGAGTCTAGCATCGACGGGACCAAGACGATCCGCACCTTGAGTCGCTAACATCCACTCCGGATACTCGGGTGGAAGTTGGCTCGCTCCATCCAAACTCTTTAACTCGTCTTGAGTGAGTTTTAGATGAATCGCCGCCAAATTGTCTTTTAACTGATCCATGCGCTTTGCACCCATAAGCACTGAGGTGACAAAGGGTTTGGATAAAATCCACGCAAGTGCTACTTGCGCCGGGCTGCACTCGTGAGCTTTGGCGATTGGCCCCATCACATCGATAATGTTCCAAGCCCTCTCTTTATTCACAATTGGAAAATCGTGAACTGACCGTCGAGAGTTTTCAGGCTTCTGGTTATGACGAGTAAATTTACCGGAGAGCAGTCCTCCGGCGAGAGGACCCCATACCAAAAGGCCCACTTTTTCAGACTCAAGGAGTGGAACAATCTCACGCTCAAGATCGCGTCCTGCAATCGAGTAATAGGCTTGCAGAGAGTCGAATCGGGCCAAATCTTTCCGCTCTGACACGCCTAAAGCGCGTGCGATCTTCCAGGCCTGCCAGTTGGAGACGCCAATGTAGCGGACTTTTCCTTGCCTCACCAAGTCATCCAGCGCGCGAAGGGTTTCTTCGACAGGTGTGACTGCATCATTTCCGTGAACTTGATAGAGATCAATGTAATCAGTGTGAAGTCTTTTAAGGCTGGCTTCGACGGCATCCACAATATGCCCACGCGAGGCACCCACGTCATTTCGCCCAGGCCCCATTCTGTGGTAAACCTTGGTGGCGAT
This sequence comes from Terriglobales bacterium, assembly GCA_035512155.1. GTDB lineage: Bacteria > Acidobacteriota > Terriglobia > Terriglobales > Acidobacteriaceae > JABCYV01. The sequence continues at coordinate 3,728 of DATKEN010000068.1, forward strand.
CACAACATCTTTTCTTTCCACACCAAGATTCTTAAACGACCGCCCAAGGATCTTTTCGCTCTCTCCATTGGAGTAAACATCCGCTGTATCAAAAAAGTTTACGCCTGCATCCAAAGCTCCCTTGACAAGTTCATCGGCTCCCTTTTGGTCGAGATTTCCTATAATTTTAAAGCCCCCTTCTCCACCAAAGGTCATAGTTCCGAGACAGAGTTTTGATACGAGAAGTCCCGCATTCCCCAGTGTTTTGTATTCCATTTTTCTTCCCCTTCTAATTCCATTTTTCTTCCCCTTCTATTTGTTTGACATCGGTTTTAATTTCACGATGCCAATCTTTTCTCGCTTCAGCCCAGCCACTCAATGAGGAGCTGGTTCAGCCGGTCGGGCGCGTCCAATGGAATCCAGTGGCTGGCGTTATCGATCTGCTCGTAGCGCCACCGTGCTTTCACGAATTGTCCCGACATCTTCATGCGTTCACCGTCGAGGTAGTGATCGTTTGAGGACCAGATGCCGAGAGTTGGAGCTTCCACGGGCGGCAGTTTGGGAGGCGACGCCGGCAGGCGCGGCGCGAGGTTCGCGCGGTACCAGTTGAGCGATGCCTTTAGAGCATCCGGTCGGGACAGATCTGAGATGTAACGATCGATATCACCATTGCCTCGGAGCATTTCCCGGAACAGCGCCCAGTTGTCGTGCTGCAGCCACGCCTCCGCAATTCCTTCGAACTGGAAGAACAGCTGGTACCAGGCCATCTCCCGCTGCCGTAGCGTATATGGCGCAAGTGGATGTGGCACCGAAAGAACGACCAGCCTGCGAACGCGATTCGGGTGGGCAGCAGCCGTCAGCCATGCCACGGCGGCTCCCCAATCGTGAGCAACAATGTCCGCTGCGTCGA
>DATKEN010000069.1:0-26371 GCA_035512155.1 Terriglobales bacterium
ATTCGTTGGGACAAATTTACGGTTAAGGCGCAAGAAGCGGTGCAACGCGCCGGGAATCTGGCGTCGGAAAACGGCAATCCTGAGGTGATGCCGGTGCATCTGTTGGCGGCATTGCTCGAAGATAAGGAAGGCATTGTGCCGCCGGTTCTGGAGAAAATCGGGATCGGCGCCCAGGCGGTGCTGCGCGATGCTTATCAAGAGATTGAAAAGCTCCCCAAAGTCTCAGGTAGCGGGGCGACCCAGGCGAACCTTTCGCAGGCGCTGAACCAGCTTCTGGAGCGGGCCTTTAAGGAAGCCGACAACTTCAAAGACGAGTACGTCTCGACCGAACATCTGCTGCTGGCAGCTACTCAATTAAAGCGCGACGCTGCACACGAAATCCTAGTGCGTCATGGCGCCACCCATGATGCCATCCTGAAAGCGCTGACTGCGGTGCGGGGATCGCAGAAGGTGACAGACCAGAATCCCGAAGCCAAGTATCAGGCGCTGGAACGCTACGCTCGCGACCTAACCGAGCAGGCGCGTCGCGGGAAACTCGATCCGGTAATCGGGCGTGACGAAGAAATCCGCCGGGTGGTGCAAGTACTCTCTCGCCGAACCAAAAACAATCCCGTGCTGATTGGCGAACCCGGTGTCGGGAAGACCGCGATTGTGGAAGGGCTGGCGCAGCGCATTATTTCTGGGGACGTGCCGGAGGTGCTCAAGAACAAGCGGGTGGTCGCTCTGGATTTGGGCGCGATGCTGGCGGGTGCCAAGTACCGTGGCGAATTCGAAGATCGTCTCAAGGCGGTGTTGAAGGAAATCGAAGATTCTTCCGGACAAATCGTCCTTTTCATCGACGAGCTTCACACCCTGGTTGGCGCGGGGGCGGCCGAGGGCGCGATTGATGCCTCCAACATGCTGAAGCCTGCGCTAGCTCGTGGGGAATTGCGGGCCATCGGTGCCACGACGCTAAATGAATATCGTAAGTACATCGAGAAAGACGCGGCATTGGAGCGGCGCTTTCAGATCGTCTTCGTGGGCGAGCCCAACGTCGAGGATACGATTGCCATTCTTCGCGGATTGAAGGAGCGGTATGAAGTTCATCACGGCGTGCGGATCAAGGACTCCGCCATCGTAGCTGCAGCCACGCTTTCACACCGCTACATCTCTGACCGGTTTCTGCCGGACAAGGCCATTGACCTGATTGATGAAGCCGCAGCGTCTCTGCGAATCCAGATTGATTCACTGCCAACTGATATTGATCAGCTTGAGCGTAGGGCAACACAACTGGAAATTGAGCGCCAGGCACTGAAGAAGGAAGACGATCGCAACTCGAGAGAGCGGCTGGCGGTCATCGACAGGGAACTCGCAGAGGTGCGGGAGAAATCCAATACGCTCAAAGCCAATTGGAAGCGGGAGAAAGATTTGATTGCCAAGTCCCGTCAGCTCAAAGAAAAGATCGAGCAGTTGAAAATTGAGGAGCAGGCAGAAGAGCGCAAGGGAAACCTGCAGCGGGTGGCTGAGATCCGGTACGGCCTGTTGCGGCAAGCCGAGGAAGAGCTGCAGGGGTTGACGGAAAAGGCCGCGGGCGCCGGCGCCCGCGCCACACGCATGCTCAAGGAAGAAGTGGACGAAGAAGATGTTGCCCGCATCGTTTCCAAGTGGACCGGGATCCCGGTTTCGAAGATGCTCGAGGGCGAAGTTAAGAAGCTTATCAACATGGAAGACCGGCTGCGCCAGCGAGTCGTGGGCCAGGATCCGGCGCTGGAGCGGGTGTCGAATGCGATTCGGCGCTCGCGCGCGGGGCTGAGCGATCCCAAGCGGCCCATCGGATCTTTTATTTTCCTAGGGCCGACGGGAGTGGGCAAGACCGAGCTGGCGCGTGCCTTGGCCGAGTTCCTCTTCGATGACGAACATGCGATGGTGCGTATCGACATGTCCGAGTACATGGAGAAGCATACGGTCTCGCGGCTCATTGGCGCGCCTCCGGGCTATGTCGGGTATGAAGAGGGCGGACAACTTACCGAGCAAGTGCGTCGGCGTCCGTACGCGGTAGTGCTGTTCGATGAAATTGAGAAGGCGCATCCGGATGTGTTCAACATTCTGCTGCAGATCATGGAAGATGGCCGCCTCACGGATGGTAAGGGCCGCACGGTGGACTTTAGGAACACGATTATCATCATGACCTCGAACATCGGGTCAGCCTACCTGCAAGCGGAGAATATGCGGACAGCCGAGGACTTTGAGGAAGCCGGCAAGCAGGTGATGAATGCCCTGCATGGCCACTTCAAACCTGAGTTTCTGAACCGAGTGGACGACATCATTATTTTCCGGCCGCTGGGCAAGGAACAACTCGTAAAGATCATCGAGCTGCGGCTGGAAGATGTGCGTCGTCTGTTGGCCGACCGCAAGATTTCACTCGAACTGACCGATGCGGCGAAAGATCTGCTGTTTGCCGAAGGATTCGATCCGAACTTTGGAGCACGTCCATTGAAGCGGGCCATCCAAAAACTGGTGCAGGATCCGTTGGCGCTGAAGATCCTCGATGGCGAAGTCCTACACGGCGATCACATCGTGGTCGATGCCGACAAGCGCGCGGGCAAGATGAAGTTCGAAGTCAGTAAGCGTGTGGGGGAGAAGGAACCGGCGAAGGCGCGCCTACACTAACCCTCGACCATTCTGAACAATTGCCTGATTTCGGATTTCGTTCTACTATCCGGCCAGTGGCTACTGCCAAAAACATCCCTGATTTAAAGCAGCGGTTGGTGTCGGCGGCGCCGGTTGAGGACGACTCGTCGTTTGAGTTGAAGCTGCGGCCGCAACGGCTGGCGGAGTTCATTGGACAGCCTAAAGTCAAAGAAAATCTGGCGGTAGCCATTGAGGCGGCGCGGTCGCGAGGCGAAGCCCTCGACCATGTGTTGCTTTACGGCCCGCCGGGTTTGGGCAAAACTACGCTGGCGACGATCATCGCCAATGAGCTGGGCGTGCCCTTCCAGCAGACCTCAGGTCCAACGTTGCAAATCAAAGGCGACCTGACCGCGATCCTTACCAATCTCCGCGACAAGCAGGTGTTGTTCATTGACGAAGTGCATCGCTTGCAACCGACCCTGGAGGAGCTTCTCTACTCGGCGCTCGAGGATTACAAACTCGACATCATCATAGGGCAGGGGCCGGCGGCAAGAACGCACACCATGGACGTGAAGCCGTTTACCTTCATCGGTGCAACGACGCGGGCGGGACTGCTTTCGTCTCCCCTACGTTCGCGCTTTGGGATCGTGCTGCGGCTGGAGTTCTACACCCACGAAGACTTGCGGATCATCGTGGAGCGCTCCGCCGACATACTGGCGGTTGAGATCGATGATGCCGGGGCGCGGGAGATCGCTAGTCGCTCACGTGGAACTCCGAGAATTGCAAACAGGCTGCTGCGCCGGGTGCGCGACTATGCTCAAGTCCGAGGCGCCGGAAAAATTGATCTGCCGACCGCGCAGGCCGCGTTGCAGATGCTGGAAGTGGATCGCCACGGCTTCGATGAAGTTGACCGCAAGCTGCTGCTGACCATCATTGAAAAGTATCAGGGCGGGCCGGTCGGCGTAAACACACTAGCGGCGGCGCTCGCGGAGGAAGCGGACGCGATTGAGGAGATATATGAGCCGTTTCTAATTCAGATAGGATTCCTCAATCGCACGCCGCGTGGTCGTGTGGCGACCCAGTTAGCCTACGAGCACTTCGGGATTACGCCAAACCGCAGACAGAGTTCACTGTTCTAATTCCTCGAAACTCTAGTGTTTCGCTTCAGGGAAGCGATGGTGTATCTTGCATCCGACCCTGTAGGGGGCAAGGGGTACGCCATGAGAGGGTATGTGTGCGCTGATCGGTGCCTAAGTTTCTAACACTTCCCCGGATTCTGATTCTGCTGTGCTTTGTGGTCCCTGTGGCTTGGTCTGGCTCTGCGCCCCAAAAAGAGGTCCCGCCTCAAGCTGTTTCAACGCCTACGCTGCTTATTCCCCGATTGTCAGGTCCACCGGCGCTAGAAGAATTTCTTACCATGCGGCCATTGGGAGATACCGCATCCAACATGGTGAAGGTCACCAGTTTCGTGCAGCGATATCCGCATGACGGACAGCCCGCCTCGCAACCCACCGAAGCTTATCTGGGATACGACGACAAGAATCTATACGCGGTGTTCGTGTGCTTTGACGAACCAGGGAAAGTTCGGGCCCGCATGTCACGGCGGGAAGACATTTTTGAAGACGATACAGTCGAAGTGATGCTGGACACCTTCCACGACCGGAGGCGAGCTTATGCGTTTCAGACCACGCCCCTGGGCGTGCAATGGGACGCCATCTGGACGGAAGAGCCGCACGAGGACAGCACCGGAAACATGACAAACTTCGACTCCTCATTCGATACGGTATGGGATTCGAAAGGCACGCTGACCAACCAGGGCTATGTCGTCTGGATGGCGATTCCCTTTAAGAGCCTGCGTTTTTCCCCAGCCCGACAGCAGGAATGGGGGATCATCCTGTATCGCGGGATTCTGCGTGAGAATGAGGACGATTTCTGGCCGCCGATTTCCCAGCGACTCGAGGGCCGGCTCGCCCAGGCGGCAACAGCACATGGACTGGAAGGAATCTCGCCGGGAAGAAATATGCAGTTCAATCCTTACGGGCTGCTGCGGTCGTTCCGGGCGCTGGACACGCACAATCCGACTCCTTTTTTTAGTAGCAGCGCGGCTGACTTTAGAGGCGGAATGGACTCGAAGTTCATCCTGCATGACAACCTCGTACTGGACGTGACTGCCAATCCCGATTTCAGTCAGGTCGAATCGGACCAGCCCCAGATTACGGTGAACCAGCGCTTCGCTGTGTTTTTTCCAGAGAAGCGGCCATTTTTTATGGAGAACCTGGATTATTTCAAGACTCCGATCGATCTGGTCTTCACGCGGCAAATTGGCGATCCGCAGTTTGGCGCGCGGTTGACGGGAAAGATGGGGCCGTACTCGATCGGAGTTTTAGCTTCTGACGACCGCGGTCCAGGGGAAATTGTTCCGGATAATGATCCGCGGTCGGGAGATCGAGCAACCTTCGCGATTGGGCGAATCAGCCGTGACATTTTCGGCCAATCGAGTTTGGGATTGATCTACACCGACTGGGAGTTTCCGGGAGCGAGCGCGTTCAATCGGATCGGAGGTGCCGACGGCCGATTCAAACTCAACCCCCACTGGACGAGCATGTTTCAGATGGTGGAGAGCTCGACCCAAAGCCAGCTCGGAAAGTATCAGGCGGGTCCGGCGTCGAGAGCGGAGACCGCGTATGCCGGGGCGAATGTGGACTATGACCTTGCTTACAACGACATCAGTCCGGGATTTACCACGAATGCCGGATTCGTGAATCGAGTGGACATCCGAGACATGAAAAACAATTTCGATTACCGGTTCCGTCCAAAGAGCGGGCCCCTCTTGTCGTGGGGACCGACCGTCTATACGGACAATGTTTGGGCGCACGACGGGACGCGTCTCGATACGTATTACAACCCTGCGCTAACGTTTTTCTTGAAAGGGCAATCCTATTTAAATTTCTCTCCCTACACCAATTTCAGGGAGCGGCTACGTCCCTCAGATTTTCCGGCGCTCCCGCAAGACCAGGACTTCCACGAGCACAACAGCGCGATCGTTTTTGCAACCAACTATCTGTCGCAGGTTAACTTGCAGGGATACTATCAATGGGGGGACGGGGTGAATTTTGTGCCTCCGGCCAATCACGCGCCGGTACTCGACCGCGCCGACTCAGCCAATCTAACGCTTTCCTTCCGCCCGCTCACGGCGCTGAAGATCGACAATCTATATTTGTTCAACCGCCTGCGTGACCGCAACAGTAACGCGGCCGTGTTCAACAATCACATCGTGCGGAGCAGGTGGAACTGGCAGTTCACGCGACAACTCTCGTTGCGTGTGATTCTGCAATATACGACGACCTTGGCTAACTCTACATTTACCTCGCTCCCGACGAGTAAGCAATTCAACGGGGATTTTCTGATTACCTATCTGGTGCACCCGGGCACAGCAATTTATGTGGGATATAACAGCGATCTGCAGAACCTGGACCACGGTTTGCTGGTCGATCCGAGCACGGGAAGCATCTTCCGCACCCGCGACAGCTACATTAACGACAGCCGGCAGTTTTTCGTGAAAGTGTCGTACTTGTTCCGGTTCTAGGCCAGCTTCAAATCGGCTGGCTGCGCCTCTGGACAGAAACTGCAGCTACAATAGCGGCAGCATGATTGCCCACTTACGCGGAAGGTTGCTGGCCAAGCGTCCTAACCAGGCCATTATTGAGACCTGCGGCGTCGGCTACGATGTGACGGTCAGTGTTCCCACCTTTCTGGATTTGCCTGGGGTTGGTGGCGAGGTTGAGCTGCATGTCCATACGCACGTAAGGGAAGACCAGATCGCGCTGTACGGATTTCTGGGTTTGGCGGAGAAACATCTGTTCGAGAAGCTGATCACTGTAAGCGGAATCGGACCGAAGCTGGCGATTACAATCCTGAGCGGCATGGCGGCAGACGAAATGGTTGGCGCAATACGGAGCAATGACGTAGCTCGCCTCACGCGCATACCCGGAATCGGGAAAAAAACCGCCGAGCGTATGGTGCTGGAACTGCGCGACAAGCTCCCCGTCCAAGGCGCAGAAGATATGAAAGTACCCCCAGCGATGGGTGAGGTTGAAGAAGACGTGCTCTCCGCGCTGATGAATCTGGGCTACCAGCGCGCAACTGCCGAAAGAGCCCTGATGGCGGTGACGAAAAATGGCAAGGAAGCCGCATTCGAGACCACGTTCCGCGAAGCCTTAGGAGTACTCTCGAAGTAAAGTGCGCGGCTACCTGGCTTGCGCGCGATCTTTAAAAACGTACATTAAGCCGTAGTCCAAGTCTGAGCCCTTGTGGTAAGAGGGGTTGACTTCAAAGGGATTCCGGTAGACGAAGCCGGTAACGCGCTCCCGGTAGTAAATGCCCTTTGCGAGCCGAATCCGCAAATCGAGCAGGCCGCCAGTGAGATGGTAGCGGTGGTCGCTGCCAGGTGCAAGGTATTCCACGTTGGCGCGCAACCACCGTCTCTCATACATCGCCTCCGCGGCTGGCCAGCGATCGTGTTTTTTATACAACGAGGTGGTGACTTCGCTGTAGCGCACCCCGCCTCCGAAGTAAAAGCCGCGTGCAAGCCGGAACATCAGCAATCCATGCGCTTTTAGGGTGTAACCGTTCCCAGTGTCCTGTTTGTTGGCTGTGTCGGCGCCGCTCTCGGCTTCCGCGAAGAAGCGGCCGAGATCGACGTCAATTCCGGTGTTGCCGTCGAAATACGGCGAAGTGTAGCCTGAGTCGCTCAGACCAATAGCACCGCCGACGTAGGGCCGAACTTGGGCAATGCAGACGGTGTTGAAGAGAACTATTACTGCAAGAAGCAGTTTTGAAGGGGCCATTTTTTGTCTCTCGCGTGGACAAAGACATTCTGTCCACGTGGGGTCAACCAGGCGAGAATTAAGAAGCGGAACGCGCGCACGGACGGTCGTACTGAGTTCCCACTCTGGAATTCGGAAGGAGGCTACGAGGGCTTACGTTGGAGGGGCTGGGGCGAGAGGTGCGAGATTTCGGGGATGGTTATTTTCCAATACAGAAGCTGCTGAAGATCAGGTTGAGTATGTCGTCGGTGGTGGTCGCTCCAGTAATCTCATCAAGTGGGCGAAGTGCATTGTAAAGGTCGAGCAATAGCATTTCGTGGGGAACGCGGTTATGAGCTGCGGCGACTGCCGCGTCGAGGGCGGCAAGGGAGTTGTTGACCAATGCCTGGTGGCGTGCGTTGGTGAGAAATCCGGTTTCCGCCTGGACGCCAGTCTCTCCAGCGATGTAGCGAAGGATCTCGGCACGGAGTTCTGGAATACCTTCACCGGTTACAGCCGAAGTCCGTACCCTCGGCAACTGAGAACTGGCAACAGAAAGCTGAGAACTGAATAAATCCGTCTTATTTGCTACCAGAATTGCCGGCCGCCGTCCTGTGTGGGCGAGCAACTCCTGATCTTCAAAAGTCACGGGCTGAGAACAATCGAAAACTACGAGCACCAAGTCAGCATCGGCAAGGGCCTCCATAGACTTGCGAATGCCAATGCTTTCCGCCTCATCGACGAGGGCGCGGCGAAGGCCGGCCGTGTCTACGAGCTTGACTGGGATACCACCGATGGCCACCGTCTCGCTCACCAAATCTCGGGTGGTGCCTGGGGTCGCGGTCACAATAGCGCGTTCGCGCTCGACCAGACAATTGAAGAGGCTCGATTTCCCTACGTTGGGGCGTCCGATAATGGCGAGCGTCAGGCCCTCGTGGACAATCTTCCCATAGGTAAACGAGCCAGCAAGATCTTGCAGCGGCTGCCGCAAAGCGGCAATACGCTCCAGAATTTGGTCTGCGGGGAGAACGGACACGTCATCTTCGGCAAAGTCCACGCCGGCTTCGAGAGTGGCGATCAGTTCCACCAGCATCTGTTTGATCGGTTGCAGACGACGTGACAGCGCGCCTTCGAGCTGCTGGGCAGCAACTTTAGCCTGGTAGAGTGTCTGCGCGTCGATAAGGTCACGCACCGCTTCGGCTTGGGCGAGGTCGATTCGACCGTTGAGGAAAGCCCGCATCGTGAACTCTCCAGGCTCGGCGAGGCGCGCGCCCCGCGCCAGGGCAAGCTCAACGATATGCCGCAGAACGACAGGCGAGCCATGGGCGGAGATTTCAATGATGTCGTCGGTGCTGTAGGAATGCGGTTTGGCGAAATAAGTGACCACTACTTCGTCGATGCGTTGAGGGCTTGGCGCGGCGGCCTCGAGCCGTGATCCATGCGGAGTGGTTCCGCTTTGCGTTGTTGAATCGAACTTAGCTTTTTCGCGGGCGGGGGCGCCCGCGCCACGTAGCTCCGGTTCAATCAGCTCTCCGAATGTCACCCTTCCGGGTTCGAGGGGGTGTTTCAGGCGCAACAGCGGCATTGCAATCGTGCAGGCGTGAGGGCCGGCGAGGCGGACTACGCCGATGCCACCCCGACCTGGCGGGGTAGCGATGGCGACGATGGTGTCGTCGAGATTCACGGGGAAATTGTAAATTGGAGCGACGCTTAAGGCAGGGTCCGCCGAGCGGGTTTGCTTACCGGCTTGTAATCCTTGGGATAGACAACAACATAGCGTCGAAGACCCATGCCTTCGCTTTCGGTGCGTAGGTCCTCATGGTCACGGAGCGCGAGGTGAACGATGCGACGCTCACGGGATGACATAGGCGCGAACTCGTAGGGAGCGCCAGTCTTGCGGACTCTTTCAGCCGCGACATCGGCGGCGAGACGCAATTCTTCCAGGCGCAAGGCACGGTGATTCATGCAGTCGAAGCACACCTTCTCATGCTCGTTGCCTGGGAGCCGAAGCATTTCCAGGGCGAGCAGTTCGATTGCCCGCAGCAGCTCAGCTCCGCGTTCCAGGAGCAGTGCGGAATCAGGTCCGGAAAATTCAACCAGGATCTCTGGACGCTCCCAGTCACGCTCCTCGGCGAGCGGCGGATCCACAGTGATTCGGTATTTCAGGTGCAGGGCGCCCTGGGTGACAACTCCCCGCAAAAATTCATTGATCTTATTAGCAGACGCGATTTTGTCGGGAATAGGCACAGCTTCTAGCTCCTGGCTGCTAGCTCTTCGTTTCCAGCTTTCATTTTCCGGGGCTCCCTCTGATAAAGCGGCTAATGGCTAGAAGGTCACAGCTATTTGTCTTTCTTTCGTGCCCTCTTCAGCGCCATCTCGCGCATCTCGCGGCCCAGCTTGGTTCGGTTCATGATCGTCTGCTGCGCGATGGCGATGAGGTTTCCTTCAGACCAGTAGAGACACAGACCCGCAGCCAGGTTCCAACTAATCACTCCTAGCATCACAGGCATCATTAAGTTCATCATTTTTTGCTGCGCGGGGTCCATGCCGGCTTGGGGCGTCATGCGTTGGGTCAAGAACATCGTGATAATAATGCCGATGGGCAGGATGTGCCACGGGTCGGGAGATGATAGATCGCGGACCCAGAGCCAGGGAGCGTGTCGCAAGTCGAGGGCGGCGCCCAACATGCTGTAGTATGCAAATAGGAACGGCATCTGGATCAGCAAAGGCAGGCAGCCACCTGCTGGGCTGACGCCCTCTTTCTTCATCAAATCCGCGATTTCCTGGTTCATCTCCTGTTTGCGCGGGTCGCGCATGCTGTACTTCTTATATTTCTCCTTGATGGAATTCATCTGCGGCTGAACCTTTTGCATTTTCAGCGCCGACTTCATGCTGGAGATACGCAGAGGGAGGAGCGCCAGATTGATGATCAGGGTTTGGATGGCGATAGCCCATCCCCAATTGTGGACAACGTGTTCGTAGGTCAACCGAAGCCAAATAAATAGTGGCCTAGCGATGACGCCGAAAAATCCGAAATTCACCAGATCGCGCAGATCGGGATGATCAGCAACCCCAGCCACCGGCACTGATTCCAGCACTTGAAGTGCTTTGGGGCCAACAAAGATCCGCGCACGGGTGGGCCCACGGAGACTGCCCACCGCCGCACCCAGTACGTCGACTTTCGTGCTCTCCTGAGGATTAGGGTGTTGCCAATCTTTGGGGACATCGATCGAGTTGCGTAGCGTCACCAGGGCCGCACTATGCGGATCGTCGGGCAGGAACACGGCGGCGAAATATTGGTCCACAACTCCTGCCCAGTTAAACGGGCCCGGCAGCGTGTTGCCGCTGCCAATGCTCTTGATGGCCAGGCGTTCAGTCGGTTTGGGAAACACAAAAAGGGTGCGCTCGGTCGATTCGCTGTTGTGATACTCGATGCGGCTGGCGGCGTAGGACGCCAATGTAGTTTCATCGCCGAAACCCGCAGGCCACATGGGAAACGCGGTGAGCTGGTTTCCTTTGGCAACAACCGAGGTCTCTACGCGCACGACATAAGTATCATCAAATCTGAAAGTTTTGCGTACGGCCACGTCCTGGTCTGCGTATTCGAACGAGATTTCGGCGGGAGCTTGCCGCGTGCCTGATTCCGACGCGACGTAAAAAGCCGAGTTGATCTTATTGCGCTGGGCTTCGTCGTAGGTCCAGAGCGAGAGCGGGTAGCCGTATTTTTCGGCAGCCGCGCGGTTCACCAGCTCAAGTGGCTGGCCTTTGTCGTCGTCATATTTCTTTAAGATCCATGACTTGACCTGCCCGCCACGATTGCTGAAGGTAATCCTGTAAAGGTCGTTCTCGACGACCGCTTCAGACTCCGCATTCGCATGCGTTGTAGCACCTGGCGAAGCAGGCGGGGCCTGGGGCTGCGCAGGAAGACTTGGGTTCGTCTCCTGGACCGCTTGCGGCTGCGGTTGAACTTTGGGCGAAGAAGGCGCGGCCTGCTGCGGAAGATATTTCTTGAGCAGGGGCTGCGACAACGCAATCACCAGAAAGGTCAGCGCGAACACCAGCAGGAGCCTACGCTCCATGCCGGGATCTTGTTGGGGATTTTGAAAGTCTGGCAAATTCGCTTACTCAGTGACCGCACAATTCCGGGGCGGACACGCATCTACCCGCGGCTTCAGAGTCTTTTGGCTTTACAGGATCGAATCCGCTCTTCGCCAGCGGGTGACAGCGAAGCACACGCTTCAGGCTCATCCAACCGCCGCGTAGCACTCCGTAGTGTTCTACCGCTTCCGTAGCGTACTCCGAACATGTGGGGACATAGCGGCAAGCTGGTGAAAACATCGGCGACACCGCGTACTTATATATGCGGAGCAAGATCAGCATGGCAGCTTTTGAAATCTGATTCATGGTTTGCCCACCGACTTTTCGATCACCTCGAAGGCGCGCTTCATATCTTTCCGCAAATCGGCAAAATCGGCGGTCAGCAGCGACTTCTTCGGATTGATGACCACATCAACCGGAGCATCTGCGACCACACCATACAAACGGACGGCTTCGCGCAAGCGCCGCTTCATGCGGTTGCGCTCGACCGCGCCACCCAGCCCGCGTCCCACAGTGAAACCCACTCGGAGATTGCCCGGCTCCCCGCGCCGCAGGTAGAACACGGTCATATGGGCGGCGAAATGACGCCGTCCTTCCTTGTACACGCGCTCGAAATCAGCATGCCGCAATAGCCGCGAACTGCGTGGGAACTTGGCCCGCCCACCAACTGAAGACGGATCGGCGCTTCCATTCGGAAGGATGGCACTCACCACTCACAACCCAAACTCAACCGGCAGAGCCCCGCCAATTCCGGAGCGAGAGGAAATTTAACCACGGAAACCGGGCTTCACTGAGACCCGCTTACGGCCCTTGGCACGCCTTCGCGAGAGTACCGCCTGGCCGCTCTTGGTCTTCATACGCGTACGAAATCCGTGCGTCTTCGAGCGGTGACGGCGGTTCGGTTGAAACGTGCGCTTGGGCATGAAAAATGGTGGCTCCTGATTCGATGATTAGTCCTGGGGCAAACGACGAGTATAAATGAGCCGAAGCGAAGCGGGCAAACTGATGAAAGCTGGCAGACCATACTCAACACGAAGCTTGCGCCTGGATACGCCTTCATGGCCTTGCACCACTCGCGCGACAGTTATAACTTGAACACTTGACAGAAGGTTTGCTTCGGGTTCTGAATCATCGTGACCAAAAAATTCACGCGGAAGATTTCCACATCACGGAAAATTTTTGTGCTAGTATGCGGGACTGTTCCAGCTTACTGATTTTTTCTGAGACCAGCGCAACCGCCCCGGACGATGAGGCTGCTCTGCTGGAAACAAAAGCTATCTTTTCTCCCAAGATTGATATCGGGCGCTGACCAGCCGCGGCTGCCCCCAGAAAATTATATGTCCGTTCCGAGCCCGACTCTCACTGCGAATCCGTGGATGCGCATTCTCGACGCGCTGGAAAAGAAAATCAACCGGCACTCTTACGACACCTGGCTGAAGCCGACACGCTACAGCCATGCCAGCGGAGGAGTTCTTTTTGTGCGCGTACCGACGGTGGAGTTTCGCAGCGTGGGTGACAAGTATGCCGACCTGATCCAGGAGGCGGTGGACAATCTCGGACTGGAATTCGAGGAAGTGAAATTCCTCACACCCGAGGACGATCCGGCATCCACGCCGGTGCGCCACGATGGCGGACTTTCCGCGCACGCGGCTCCCGCGGCCCTCCACCCCGCCCAATCCCGCTTTGATTGGGACGGGGCGGCGCAACTGAATCCCCGCTACACATTTGATGCTTTCGTCATCGGCAGTGGCAACCAGTTCGCGCATGCTGCTTGTCAGGCGGTGGCGGAGCGTCCATCCAAGGCCTACAACCCACTGTTCCTCTATGGCGGCGTCGGAATGGGCAAGACGCACCTGATGCAGGCCATCGGGCACGAGATCAGGCGGCGACAGCCGCAGGCGGCCATCTGCTACGTCTCCAGCGAGAAGTTCACCAATGAGATGATCAACTCGCTCCGCTACGACAAGATGACCAGCTTCCGCGACAAGTTTCGCAACGTGGACGTGCTGCTAGTGGACGATATCCAGTTCCTGGCCCAGAAGGAACGGACGCAGGAAGAATTCTTTCATACCTTTAATGCGCTACACGAGTCGATGAAGCAGATTGTGATTGCCAGCGACCGTCCGCCCAAAGAACTGGCCGAAGTCGAAGACCGGCTGCGCAGCCGATTCGAATGGGGCCTGATCGCCGATATCCAGCCCCCCGACCTGGAAACCAAGGTGGCGATCCTGCAGAAAAAAGCGGAGCAGGAAAAGGTCACTCTGCCCACCGACGTGGCGCTCTACATCGCCTCCAACATCCGCTCCAATGTCCGTGAGCTAGAGGGAGCGCTGATCCGGCTGGTGGCGCATTCCTCTTTGATCGGGGCAGAAATCACCCTCCCCTATTCCCAGCAGGTGTTGAAAAATTTCATTGATTCGCAAGCCAGAAAGGTGACCATTGAATCCATCCAGAAGGCGGTGGCGGAGCAGTTCGGGCTGCGGCTGGTGGAGATCAAGGCCAAGAACAATTCGCGGGCCATCGTTTATCCCCGCCAGATTGCCATGTATCTGGCCAAGCATCTGACTGAGGCCTCGCTGCCGGAAATTGGGCGCCAATTTGGCGGCAAGCACCACACCACGGTGTTGCACTCGGTAGAAAAGATCGATGGGGTGCGCAAGACGGACAAAGACCTGAACCGGATGATCAATAAGTTGACCGAGCAATTGGGCGGGTAAAGGCGATTACGCCGGCTAGTTTGGGTGGTACGTCCTCTTTTCCATTTGATCGACTGTTCGTGCTGGTTTTCGTGGTTTTTCTTTTGATATAAGGGAGTCATCCGAAGTAATGTGGCCTGATGGGAGATTAGGGTTATGCCGGTAGAAGCTTTGGCCTCAGCGGTGGGAACCACGACGATGGAGATCACGGTCAGCAAGTTTGAACTTCTGCGGGAGCTCACGGCGACCCAGGGCGTGGTCGAGCGTAAGACCACGATCCCGATCCTGTCGAACTATCTGTTCGAAGCCGGTGGTGACAAGCTATCGCTTACGGCCACCGACCTGGATCTGAGCCTGCGTACCTCCTGCGTCGCCAAGGTGAAAAAGGACGGCGCCTGCACGATTCCCGCTCGCAAGCTGCATGACTATGTGAAGCTGCTGCCGGATGCCGACATCACCATCAAGCTGCTAGAGAATCACTGGGTCAGCATTCGCTGCGGTCGCTCGAATACCAAGATGGTAGGGATGGCCCGCTCGAACTTCCCTAGCTTGCCGGCATTTCCCACCGCAGGCGTAATCAAGATTCCGGCGCAGGTCCTGCGCGGGATGATTGCTAAGACCGGTTTTGCCATCGCCAGTGAGGAGTCACGCTACACACTCAATGGGGCGCTGATGGTGCTGAAACCGGAGTCGATCACGATGGTCGCGACTGATGGCCACCGACTGGCGCATATCGAGCGCAGCGGAGAAAAGTTCGAAGGTGTCTCGGGCGAGATGAAGACGCTCGTTCCCAAGAAAGCGATGGACGAACTGAAGTCGCTGCTGGATTCGACTGACGCTGAGACGATTGATTTTGCGAAAGACGAATCCACGCTGTATTTCCGCATCGGGCAACGCCTGCTGACCTCACGTCAGCTCACCGGCCAGTTCCCCAACTACGAAGCCGTGCTGCCTAAGGACAACAGCAAGAGCATAACCCTGCATGGGGAAGAATTGAGCGCGGCGATTTCACGTGTGGCTCAGTTTGCCGACGAGCGATCTCGCGCCGTGCGCTTGAAGGTGGAGAAAGGTGAGTTAAAGCTTTCGGCGTCGTCAACCGAGACTGGTGAGTCCGAAGACTCGATGGAAACTGATTACAACGGCGATACCCTCACCATCGGCTTTAATGCGCAATACATTCTGGATTTCCTCAAGGCCGTGGGCTCGGGCGATGTGAAACTAGAGTTGAAAGATGCGCAATCCGCTGGCCAGTTGCGTCCCGCAGACAGCGAGGATTACAAGTACCGCTATATTGTGATGCCGATGCGAATCTGAAGCGTCTGTCGAAATGGCAAAGCGACCGAAGTCGTCCCTACTGCAATTGTTGACCTCCGCCGTGTCCACGCCGTAAAGTAGCCGCCACTCTGTTTGGAGGGGTTCCATGCTCAGTGGATTCAAGCAGTTCATTCTTCGCGGTAACGCGGTTGATCTGGCGGTTGGCGTGGTCATCGGCGCCGCTTTTGGGTCGGTGGTGACTGCTTTGACCAAAGACCTGCTGACGCCACTCATCGCGGCCGTGGTTGGAAAGCCCGATTTTTCCGCCATCAGCTTCACCATGGGCAAGACCGTCTTCCCAATCGGGGATTTCATCAATGCCGCAGTTTCGTTTCTGCTGATTGCGGCGGCGGTTTACTTTTTCGTGGTTACGCCCATCAATGCCCTGATCTCACGGACGCGCAAAGCGCCGGCGCCGGCCGATCCGACGACCAAGAAGTGCCCGGAATGCCTGAGCGAGATTCCGATTGATGCGCGGCGTTGCGCGCATTGTGCACAGCCAGTTTTGGGCAGGGCGGCCTGAGCATGTTGAGCTGCAGCAGAGACTTGAGGACCGTCGTCTGGCTGCGTACGCTCTATCTCGCTTCCGCTGGGTCAGCTCAGGAGTCCAAAAGCGAATCGGCGCCGCCTGCCGAAAAACAACCGTCTGGCCAGCATCGACCAAAGCGCGTTCGAGTCTCTCAAGGAGTGTCGCAGGCACTCCTGATAAAGAAGGACGAGCCCGAGTATCCGCAGGAAGCACGCGACAAGCGCATCGAGGGGACGGTGGTTCTACAGGTGCAAATCAGCGAAGCCGGGGACGTCACCGAGGTTCGATTGATCTCGGGACATCCTCTGCTGGCCCCTGCTGCCATTGAGGCCGTGAAGCAGTGGAAGTACAAGCCCTATCTCCTGAACGGCGAGCCGGTTCAGGTCGAAACGCGAGTTACGGTTGACTTTAGGGTCAACCCCAAGCCAGCGGAGCGAACTGCCTCTGCGATAGCATGGTTGACATGGGGTTCCGTTCGGTCTTGATTCTTCTCCCGGTTGCTGTCTTCCTAACACTGGCGACTAAAGCTGGGGCGCAACAGACGCCTGGAGGATCCCCTTCCAAACCCCAAGCCAACCACATTCCGCTATCGCGGACTGCGGTTTCGGATCAAGGTTCGGTCGTACACGGCACCTACCGGAATCCCAATTTTGGGTTCAGCTACAAGATTCCTTTTGGCTGGGTAGAGCGCACCAAAGAGATGCAGCAGGATCCGGCCGATCTCTCGAAGTCATCGGTGCTGCTGGCCATTTTCGAAAGGCCACCTGAAGCGACGGGGAACACGATAAATTCCGCCTTGGTGATTGCGATCGAGAAAGTTTCATCTTTTTCCGGTTTGAAAACTGCAGCCGACTACTTTGGTCCGGTGAGCGAACTCGCAACCGCGAGAGGGTTCAAGGTAGTGAATGGGCCTTATGAGTTCGTAGTGGGCCCAAAGGCGTTGGTGCGGGGAGACTTCAGCAAAGAACGCGGCAGCTTGACCATGCATCAGACGTCGCTGGTCATGTTGGAAAAGGGCTATGCAGTCTCATTCACGTTTATTGGCGGGAGTGAGGACGAGGTGGGACAGCTGATTGAGAGATTGACCTTTGCGGCGAAGAAGTCAGTTGGAATGTAGACGGGGCGTCCTCGCCCCTGTTCCAGCAGAGTCTCCCGTAAGAGCGCGTGCACTGGCGAGGACGCCCGCGCCTACTTTTACTCGAGAGGCTCGGGATGCAACGCGATGCCTTTTTCGCCAGCGGCTTTTTTCTCTGAGTACTTTTTCATCCACGCTTCCCAGCTCTTTCCGGCAGCAGTGTCGCGGCCGCTGAAAGACAGCGCCGCGATGTCGGCGTAAGAAATCGAGATTTTCTGAGTTGAGTCCTTGGGAAAGACGCGGACCAAAGAATCGGCTAGCGTCGAACTGCTGCGCCGGTCAAAAAGATAGCCTTCGACTTTGGTGCCATCTTTGCGCGTGATCGTTACGTCACCACGATAGTCGAACGCTTTTTCGAGTGCGGCGCGAATTTCTTCTTCGGATGCGAGTTCCGGAATCCAGCCTTCGAGTTTCTCGTGCTTGGTGCCGGGTGCAACCTCGAGCGCGTCGGGATTGACCGCACCTGCCTGCGGTTTTTGTTGGGGTAGGATCGATTCGTGGTTCAGGTGACCAGCTTCTCTGCCCGTCATGCGCCGGTTTCCTGCAGGGATGCGCTCGATTCAGTCGCGCTCGAGATGTGAACCAGGGGATGCGTCGGCGCCGAAGGTTCTTCCAACAATCGCAATGCTTCTTCATCGGTATAGCGAGACGATAGCGTGGCCTTCACCGTCGCGAAGAACCCGCCCAGGGAACTGAAGGTGTCATTGACAGCCGAGGCTTCGTAGCCGCTGTGGACCATGCAGTTGGCGCAGTGCGGGTTTCCGGATTCGGTCCCGTAATTCTCCCAATTCGTATCCCGAAGCAGCTCCTCGAAGGTCTCGGCATAACCGTCCTGGAGCAAGTAGCAGGGCTTCTGCCAGCCGAAGATGTTATATGTCGGCATCCCCCAGGGCGTGCATGGGTAGTGACGCTTGCCCATCAGGAACTCGAGAAACAGCGGCGAAAGATTGAAGCGCCAATCCGGCTTGCGATTTGAGAGGATGGCGCGGAAAAGCCGCCGGGTGCGGGCGCGACCGAGAAAGTGCTGCTGGTCGGGCGCCTTCTCATAAGAATATCCGGGGGAAAGCATCATGCCTTCCACTCCGACGTCCATCATCTCGTCGAAAAAGGCGCGCACACTCTTAGGGTCGGCGCCGTCGAACAGCGTCGTATTGGTGGTCACGCGGTAGCCGAGCTGGAGGGCCTCGCGGATGGCGTCAAGCGCTATCTCATATCCGCCTTCGCGGCACACCGAGAGGTCGTGATGTTCCTTCTCTCCGTCCAAGTGGACGCTAAAAGTGAGGTATTTGGTCGGGTGGAAGAGATGGATCTTTTCCTTAAGCAGTAAAGCATTCGTACATAAGTAGATATATTTCTTGCGGGCCACCAGGCCATCTACGATTTTGTCGATTTCCGGATGCATGAGCGGTTCGCCGCCCGGAATCGAGACTATTGGCGCTCCGCACTCGTCGACCGCACGGAAGCACTCTCCAGGGCTCAACTGCCGCTTGAGGATGTGGGCGGGATACTGGATTTTGCCGCAGCCGGCACAGGCCAGATTGCAGCGGAACAGCGGCTCCAGCATCAACACCAGCGGATACTGCTTCCGCCCGGCGAGCTTTTGCCGGATAACGTAGCTTGCGACCGTCCACATCTGGGAAAGCGGAACCGCCATAAGTTCTGATGTTCTCCTGCTGATTTAATCCTATCAGGCTCGCCGCCGATTAGAGGGTCAGGAGTGCCAGATCTCGAACTGCCAATCTCTGCTTTTTTGTCGTCTGTAGCCATTGTAAACGCACCGGTTTACCCCGGCGGTTCTGGTGTCGAAAAATAGGTCGTTGTATGGTACAATAGAGCATAACCTTTGATGCCGTAAGTATTAGTGATTTCAGTAATTTGAGGTCAGTTGAGGGGCTTCGAAAAAACCCGGCCCCCAAGCCCAAATTCCGGCATTCTCCACGGAGCTGAATGGCTACAAAAGAAACGCTCAACGCCGCCGCCATCGTAGAAACGAAAAACAAAAACGGGAGGCTCACCGCCATCAACGGAGGCAACGGGGATTACACTGCCGATTCCATCAAAGTGCTGGGCGGAATGGAAGCCGTCCGCAAACGTCCCGCCATGTATATCGGCTCGACGGGCGAGATCGGTTTGCATCACCTGGTCTACGAAGTTGTAGACAACTCGGTGGACGAAGCTCTTGCCGGTTACGCCGACAAAATCGAAGTCACGATTCACATTGACAACTCGATCACCGTGGTCGACAACGGTCGCGGCATTCCAGTCGACGATATGGACATCGATGGCGAAAAGATACCTGCGGCACAAGTCGTGATGACCACGTTGCACGCCGGGGGAAAATTCGATACGTCTTCCTACAAAGTTTCCGGTGGACTGCATGGTGTGGGCGTTTCCTGCGTGAACGCGCTGAGCGAAGAGCTGGAACTGGAAATCTGGCGCGACGGTTTTACTTGGGAGCAGACGTACTCCAAAGGCGAACCGACCAGCAAGCTGAAGAAAACCGGGGCCGTCAAAGCAAAGACGGGGACGAAAGTTCACTTCCTGCCCGATAAGAGCATTCTGACCGTCACCGAATATAACTTCGACACGCTGGCGCAGCGGCTGCGCGAACTGGCGTTTCTGAACAAGGGCCTGCTGATCACGCTCACGGACGAGCGCACCACGGAGGCGAAAACCGGCGAGCCCAAGACGGTCGAGTTCAAATACAACGGTGGCATCGCCGAGTTCATTAAGCACCTGAATCGCGGCAAGCAGGTTTTGCACGACAAGCCCATCTACATGGAAGCCGAGCGCAGCGGCGTGGTCATGGAGATCGGGATGCAGTACAACGACGCTTACTCGGAGTCGGTGTTCAGCTTCGCCAACAACATCAATACGGTGGACGGGGGGAGTCACCTCTCCGGCTTCCGCATGGCGCTCACGCGCACGATCAACTATGCCGGGCAACAGATGGGCCTGTTCAAGGATGTCAAAGAGAATCTGACCGGTGATGACGTCCGCGAAGGACTGGTTGCGGTGATCAGCGTGAAGCTGCCCCAGCCGCAATTCGAGGGTCAGACCAAGGGCAAGCTGAATTCCGACATCGCGGGGATCGTGCAGGCGTTTGTGAACGAGCGCCTGGGAGCATACTTCGAGCAGAACCCAACGGTGGGACGAAAGATCATCAACAAAGCCATTGACGCGGCCCGGGCGCGCGAGGCCGCACGGAAAGCTCGCGACCTCACCCGGCGCAAAGGGGCGCTTGATGGCGGTGGCCTGCCCGGCAAACTAGCAGATTGTTCTGAACGGCAGCCAGACCGGTGTGAACTGTTCCTGGTGGAGGGTGAATCGGCAGGGGGTACAGCGAAGCAGGGGCGCGACCGGCGCTTCCAGGCGATTTTGCCGCTGAAGGGCAAGATCCTGAACGTCGAAAAAGCGCGCTACGACAAGATGCTGGCCCACGAGGAAATCCGCGCCATGATCACGGCGCTGGGCACCGGCATTTCAAAAGAAGATTTCGACGCATCCAAGCTGCGCTACGGCAAGATTATCCTGATGACCGACGCCGACGTGGATGGAAGCCACATCCGCACCTTGCTGCTGACATTCTTCTTCCGCCACATGCAGGAGCTGATCAAGCGCGGCAATGTTTTCATCGCGCAGCCGCCGCTTTATTCGATTAAGAAGGGCAAGTCGCATCAGTACATCAAGAACGACCGCGACTTCGTGAAGGTCATGGTAAAACGCGCGTCGGAGGGCTTGATCGTCCGCTATGGCGAGGGCGCGGCCAAATTGGAAGGCCCGGCGCTAGCCAAGTTCATCACAGTCCTTAACGAATATCTCTCTTTCTCCGACAAGCTGGATAAACGTCTGCGCGACGAGCGTGTGACCGAGTTGCTGCCCAAGCTCGACCTCTCCAAGCGCGCTGACTTTGAAGGCGATAAGAATACGCCGTCGAGGAAAATCGAGAAACTGGAGAAGGAACTGAAGAAGCAGCAAAAGGAATGCCAGTTCAAGGAAGTGGAAAGCCGGTTCGACGAAGAGCACAATCTATGGGAAGTGCGCTACGTCAATTCGCAGGGCGCAGAGCATGTTATCAACTGGGAGCTGGCTTCCACCCCCGAGTATCGGCAGCTCCTCTCAAAATTCAAGCAGATCGAGCCTTATATGGAACCGCCGTTCGTAGTGGAGACGATCGGGCGAGCTGCTGCCTCGTCAAATGGTGATGCGGAAGAGACAAGCGAAGCTGAAGGCGAGGATGTTGAGAAGGCCGAGAAAAAGACGGCGAAGGAAACGCCAACTAAGATTGTGGCAAAGAAAAAAGCGGCAGAGCCACAACTGGTCGACAAGGAGACGGCCCGCGACCTGCTTGACTACGTTTTGGAGCAGGGCCGCAAGGATTACATCATTCAGCGCTACAAAGGTTTGGGAGAGATGACCTCGCAGCAGCTCTGGGAAACCACCATGGACCCTGAGCGTCGTAACCTGCTTTCCGTGAAGCTCGAAGACCTCGCCGAATGCGAAGCTATCTTCACTACCCTGATGGGCGAGGACGTCGAAGCGCGGCGGAAGTTCATCGAAGACAACGCGCTCGATGTGAAGAATTTAGATATTTAGGACACTCGGCGTCTTCCTCTCGAAGTTAGTCTCGGTGGATTCGCGGAATCAAAACATAGGGATCCTTCGACTGCGAGTTTTCTTTCACAAGCGAAAGAAAACTCTGCGCTCAGGAGGACGGTGGGTTGAGGATGACGGTCAGCGTGAGTTACGACCCTCCCGAATACTTGGCCTCTGGATACACGCGGTCGAACACCATCCACAACATTCCGATAAGCACAAACAGCAGTACGCTGCCTTCGGGGCCGACTGGCCCTCCGGTCAACCAAGCGGAGCCGTGCAAAGAAGAGCTCAACAAGTGGCCGGGGACCGTCCCTCCACTATCGGGAACGGAATAAAGGTAACTCTCCGCCCAGTCCCAGGACGCATGAAATCCAATGGCAAACCACAGATTGCCGGTGCGCCGGATGGTGAGGCAGAAAAATAAACCAATGACACCGGCTGCCAGCGCCCCAACTGGATTTTCGCCTTGATTCTCTAGGTGTACGGCTCCGAACCACGCTGACAGCAGAATCGCCGCTGGCCAAAAGTGGATTGCACTCGAAGCAGTAAAAAGTGTGTAGCCTCGAAATAGAAATTCCTCGAAGAACCCAACGATAAGGAAGAACACTCCCCAGAAGAGAGCAAACTTCAGGATGCGTGGACCGTGCAGGGCGAGGCGGCCAAAGTAGAATGCGCCGGCGCCACGCAAAACCAAAAGTAAAGTGGTGATCGCAGCCAGTCCCCAGGCGGATCCAGTCCAAAATAGTCTGCCAAATGCGTCACGCCGTGGCATACCATAAGCGCCAAACGTCCGTCCCTC
Source organism: Terriglobales bacterium (assembly GCA_035512155.1). GTDB lineage: Bacteria > Acidobacteriota > Terriglobia > Terriglobales > Acidobacteriaceae > JABCYV01. The sequence continues at coordinate 22,586 of DATKEN010000069.1, forward strand.
GAGCCGAGCCATCAGAAGCGCAGGAATCGCAACCACTGCGAACCTTCCCGACTCTTCGATCATGTCGAGCCAGAGGGCAGGATGCAGATGCGGGCCCAGGTGGTGGAGAAATATGCCCAGCAGAAATTGCAGTCCCTTCCACAGGACGATGTACATGGCGAATCGCCACAGAGGACGCAGGCCATCTGGACCGATAATTAACGGTGATGGCGGATGAGCAGAGTAAGTGTTCGGCGGGGCTGCGTCCGGCGGGGGGATTGGGTCGCCTTTTGGGTTGTTCATCAACTCGTGCACTCTTGTCACTGAAGTGCTGTGGCCATGCGCGCGAGACCCCTCACTCCGCCTGAGAAGCGGCTGCGCTCGGGATGACGTCGGAAAGAATTGGCCAGCATCCAAACCGCACCGACAGGGTCCATCGAGAAGTTTCCGGAACCGTCCCCGAACATGGTAAAACACTCGCCTTCTGTCCATGGGAGGATTTTTCACTCGCGAGCGCTTTGGCCGGCCGCAAATTCTTGCGGGACTACTACTGCTGATATTTCTGGCGGAGTGCGCCTGGCTGGCGGGCCGCGGGATAAGCAGGAACGAGTGGGACCCTGGCGACGAAATCCGCCTAGTGGAAGGAGTACGACAGTGGAGTCGAGGCCCTGTCGCTGGTACGTCTATCCCCGCGCGCGATGTACCAGTCGGACTGGAACAGGACGATGGCTATGACCCGAACCATTCGCCGCTCTGGTATCTGGTGGCCTCGGCGCCGCTTGCGATCTGGCCTGGCCAGCAAGTATCAGCGCAACTTGTGGGATGGCTGGCACGAGCGCCGTACCTGCTGTTCGGTGTCTTGTTGGGCGGTTCGCTATGGTATGTATCGCGCCGGCTCTACGGCGACGCCGGAGGCTACATTGCCCTGGCCTTGTATTGCTTTGCGCCGGGAATTATCCGTGGCAGCGCGGTCTGGGCGGCGTCTCCGGAAATCGGGGCCGCATGGGGAGCGTTCGGAGCGGTTTTTACGGCGATTGCCGCTGCCCACACGCTTTACGCGCCTCGCGAAGTGGTCTTGTGGAACTGGCGGCGCATCCTGTTGCTCGGGCTCTCTCTGGCGCTGGCGATCGGGTCACAGTTCTCGCTGATCGTCGTCGTTCCGATCGCGCTCGCGTTCATGCTGTACCTCGCGCCGGCGCGCCGAGTCGCTGCAGCCGTGATCTGGGCCTCCGCATGCGGGATCGGCCTACTGCTCTTGTATGCTTCCTACTTTTTTCATCCCGGCGTTTTCTGGCAAGGGATGCGCCACGCTAATTTTCTCGGGATCAACTGGAGAGCGTTCGCGGATCCGAGAACTTACCGACAGATGTTTGTTCAACTCGGCGAGAGCAGCCCAGCGCTGATCGTCGCCGTACCGTTGGCCCTCGTCATCTACCTGGGTTGGTCTCGAGCGCGGTATTTCGGCAACATGGCTCCGCTTCTGGTGGCAGCGCTGCTTTTGATCTTGGGACTAGGCATGACGAATTATCCGGGGCTGGGGTTTCAACTCATGGCCGTGCCGTTTCTGTTCGTATTTGTCGCGGGAGTTTTGGCGGATCTCCTGGAGACTGGCAACCGGAACCTGCTGTTGGCCTGCGCTTGGGGGTTATGCGTCGCCAACGCCTTGTGGTGTGTTTGGGAGTTGGCGCGAGCAGCACGAGGATAACGTCGGTCACCGCATGTGGGTTACCGGTGAAGGCGGATTTCGATTCCCAAATCCTCTCAGCGACTTAGGCACAGTGGAGAACTGAAACTTTCGACATCCCAGAACGAATTTACAGCAATAAAACGCATCTAACTTAGGGTTACACTATTCTAAATAGTTAAGTAGTTTTGTCGCCGCCGAGGAGAGTGGGCCATGTTCAAAGAACTGGGGTATGATTCGTGGGTGCGGCGGCTGAATCCCTCAAGAATAGTGGTTCTCGCGCTGGTTATAGGCGCTCTGATATTTGTGCCCGGGCTTTCGGCGCAAATCAATGGCGCACCGCCGTCAGTGACGTCCACAGGTTTTGGTGGGCATGCGCAAATCAATGGCACGCCGCCCTCAGTGACATCGATAGGCTTCGGTGGACACACGAGTCCCGCACCCGGAGTCCGGCCAAGCGTAACGTCGCTTGGGGCAAATGGGTTTAACGGTACTCCAGCTTTTCCCAACTGCTGCATTAATCCGTTGTTTCCGTCGAACCCCAACCGGGTGCGACCTGAGCGTAATCACCGTCGCCACGATTTTGGTCCAGTGGGGGGCGCCGTCTACGCGGTACCGTATCCGGTGCCGGTCGATCCTGGTTTCGACGACTCTGCGGATCAGGAAGATTACAGAGGCGGACCTACAATCTTTGATCGACGCGGTCCGGGAACCCCTGTCGCGAGTGGAAACCGCTATGCGCAAAGCGCAGGTGGCGGAGGAACTTCCCAAGCTGATCCGCCAGCGGATGCTGCGCCAGCTCCAGCTGAAGATCAGCCTCAGACAACACTGGTGTTCAAAGACGGTCAAAGGCTCGATGTTTCTAACTATGCCATCGTGGGAAACACGCTCTATGATTTGACGCCTGGACATCGCCGCAAGGTGGCCCTGGCTGAGCTGGACCTGAGTGCGACGGCCAAAGAGAATGACGATCGAGGCATTGATTTCCAATTGCCTCCAGGTATCTCCAAGAACTCCGCGAACTAATGACATGCGTGGTCGGCTCGTGATCGTGCTGCTGGGAGCGGCGGTTTTGCTACCGCCACTGATGGCGCAAATGCGCGGTCCGGCGGGCATGGGGAATTTTTCTTCCGCTCGTGGCGGCAGAGGCGGTTTCGCTCATCTGCATGCGACTCGGGCCTTCGAGCCAAGGACGGCCTTCGCCATTCCATACTTCTATCCTGATTATTTTCCTGAACCGGACGTGATACAGGCACCGTCGCCCCAAGTAGTCCTGGTTCCTACTGCGCCCTCTGCCCCCGAGGCGCCGCCAGCTCCTCCGCAAGCCCTTTTGATCGAGTGGCAGGGCGATCACTACGCGCGAATTACAAGCGCGGAGGGTGATGGACTTCATGGGCAGCCGGCTCTACCGGATTACGCCGTGGAATCGAATTCACGGTCGGCAGTAACGGCCCGGAGTACCGCAATTCAGAAGGCGCGCGATCTTCCACCTGCTGTATTGCTGTTTCGAGACGGGCGTAAGCAAGAGGTCAGCAATTACACAATTGTTGGAACGGTAATGTATTCCAGCGCGGACTATTGGAGCAGCGGATCGTGGAACAAGAAAATTGAGCTTGCCGATCTGGATGTGCCCGGCACTCTCCGACTGAACCAGGAACGCGGAGTGAAATTCGTCCTACCCTCAGCGGCAAATGAAGTAATTACTCGGCCCTAAAACGGGCCGGCTTCCTGTCGTGATCTACTCCGTAGCGTTGCGCATTGCTGCCGCAGCATATCAAGGCTGATTCCGTCCCTAAGATTGGCTCGGCGATGGTATAATATTGTTATCGCCTAATGCGATGTAACCTGCTGTAAATGCATGGATTTACATAGTTATCGCGGACACGCAATCCGCGCGCAGTTTTTATCTCTTGATGAGCATTCGAACGAGCGATTAGGAGCTGAAAGCTTTATATGGCTGACGACCAGAATCCTGAACTTCCCCTAACTCCTCCGCCCGCAGGGGACGGTGGTGGTCCCGGCGCGCTGAGCATTCAACCGGTCAACATTGAAGAGGAGATGCGGCGGTCGTATCTCGACTATTCGATGTCGGTGATTATTGGGCGCGCGCTGCCTGACGTGCG
>DATKEN010000070.1:0-2000 GCA_035512155.1 Terriglobales bacterium
TTTGCACTTCCAGTGCCACCGCGGCCCGCGCATAGAATCCGTTGTGTTTGCAATGGCTTTCCTACACTAGTTGTCGATTTGCGAAAAAGGCCGTCTGCTTTGGCGACCACTGGCTGGCAGCCGCTGTCCAAATACCGTCGCACGTCGCCTCTCGGAAAGGAGCAAGGTAGGGATAATCTGAACGATGATCGCGCACCAGGCGCTTCAGATGCGCTCCACTTAGAACAGCTTGCAAAATCCAGAGCGTCGATTTTGGATCCGTTGTCGGGGTATCCCGAGGTCTGGATGATGGATCATGCTAAACCCAGGGGTACCGTTAAGAGGGAGCAGGTGGGCGAACTGACGATTCTGCCACCTAGTCTGTGACAAACCCCCGATCGGGAAGTGACCACGACTGAATTTACGGAAGAGAGAGCATGACAACGGTGAGATCGGAATCTCCGCGTGGAATCACGAACCGGTTTCTAGGACATGCTGGCCGCGCCGCTCAAAACGCTTATAACCCAAGAAGTAGAAATTAACATTTCTAAGGGAGTCTCCCGATACACAGCCTTGGCGTTCGGGTATATGGTAAATCGGATCAAGAACAACAGGAACACTATGAGCAGACTGTCTGAGAAAGTGGCAATAGTGACGGGCGCCTCCAAAGGTATAGGCGCTGGGATTGCAACGGCCTTGGGAGCTGCGGGCGCGCGCGTGGCCGTGAACTATTCTTCCGACCGGGAAGGGGCAGAGCGCGTCGCTCAGGCGATCACCGACAACGGGGGTGAGGCGATCGCGGTCGGGGCCGACGTGGCCAAGGCCGCAGATGTTGCGCGGCTGTTCAACGAAGTGGATTCTGCGTTCGGAAGATTGGACGTTTTGGTCAACAACGCCGGGGTATTCCGCTTCGGCGCCTTCACGGAAATCACCGAAGAGAGCTTTCACCTCCACTACAACATCAACGTTCTTGGGACGATTCTCACCGTGCAGGAGGCGAGCAAGCGGTTCGGGCCGGACGGCGGGAGCATCATCAATCTCAGCTCCATTGTGGGTTCGCATCCTATAGCAGGAGCCCTGTTATACGCTTCCACGAAAGGCGCCATCGAAACACTGACAAAGGGATTGGCTCTCGAGCTTGCACGGCGCAAAATCCGGGTCAACGCCATCGCTCCGGGTCATACCGAAACCGAAGGCAATGCAGCGGCGGGAACCTTTGAGGGTGGTGCCGGCACCGTTCTGGCTGGGAAGACACCGCTCGGCCGACTGGGTCGCGTCACAGATATCGCCCCACTGGCGGTGTTCCTAGCGTCCGATGAATCCGCCTGGATCACCGGTGAGGTCATTCGTGCCGCTGGCGGTCTCGTTGTAGCCACCTGAGGGCAATGTGCTGACCTCGCAAAAGAAAACGCAGTCAGGGACACACAGAGAGGAGAATCCTTCCGTGCACAGATCAAAAAGGTTGCGGCAGCGAACGTTGATGTGGCAGTAAACGCGTCGCCAGCCCGCAGGCCGAGAGTTTTGAGATTCCAGAGATCTTCAGCTTGCACGCTAGACACTCGAACGAGGATGGCAACATTGTCTGTCTCTGCACGACCTCATCCTTGCCGATTTTGGTTGAAACGTCGCCGTGACGAGACCCTCGAATCAATGCAGGACTACTGCACGCGGGACTTTGTACGATCCCAGCCACTCTAGTAACCCATGATGTTGCAATGATCCTCGATCGCGGGTCATGGACCCTCCCGAGTGTCGCTTTTCTTGGGTCGACATAAGACCACAATCGATCTTGGAGCCAGTAGGTATTTCGACCGTTCTAAAGGGATTCCGTCGTCCAAGAAATCATCCGGACTGGGCAAAGCGGTGTCCACGATTCTCTTCCACTCCTGTGCGGTTCCCTCCTGCACATTGAACTCCAGCGCTTCCCAGTACGCATTGATCATTGCGTAGATGTCGTCATCACCTTGAGAAGCGCCGTGCAGGCAGAATGCCAGGCTGTGCGAGTCGTGGGACAAATCGAC
>DATKEN010000071.1:0-34597 GCA_035512155.1 Terriglobales bacterium
CGAGCGTAGGGTTACATCTCCCTTGAGGTCGGCGACGATGGCAGAGCCGATTGGAAGGGACGTCTGCGATGATGGTGACTCCTGCTGCGCCAAACAAAGCACCGCCAGGATCAGCAGGAAAGCGCCATGACCGCGCACCCGAAAGAGTGTGTTACTGCCACGGTCAAATGTTCCAATAGCGAAGCCAGAGCAGTAACTGCGGAACAATCGGACACAGAGGTGTGTCCGATCGACCCGACATGTCATCCCGAAGTTGGATAGAGCGGCAGCATATGTGCAGAATCATCCTTTGAGCATGCGAAAGTGCAGCGTAGCCTTGTCCCACGCGAAAGTACATTTGCTCTAGTCAATGGGCCGCGAATTGCTGTTTGCCCGGCATGTACTCCTTTGTCTGTGAAGTCCACTGGTGAAATCGCGGGCGGGTGGGGAACTTGTTTTCGACCTTCTTGGTCCCGATTGTTCTTTGGATCATGTCGCCTGTGCCTTTCCCTGCGCAAGCCCCGGCCTACGGCGGCACGCGCAGCCCCCACGGCAACCTGCCTACCCCATGCCAAAACTGCCATACCGTGAGTGGGTGGACGCCGATTCGCAGCGTTCCTGAATTCGATCACAACCAGACCCGCTACCCGCTACGCGGCATGCATGAGGCGGTCACCTGTACTGAGTGCCATACCAAACCGGTCTTCACAAATGTCGGTCACAAGTGTGCAGACTGCCACGCGGACGTTCACCGGAGGCAGTTGGGGGCGACCTGCGAGCAGTGCCACACGGTGCGGGGATGGCAGGTTTCGATCCAGCAGATCCAACAGCACAACAACCGCTTCCCGCTGACGGGTGCCCATGCTGCGGTGGACTGCGACAGCTGCCACAAGGGCGCTGCCAACAGCAAATTTAAGACCATGCCTACGGACTGCTATTCCTGCCACTCCGCCGAATATCAAGCAACGAAGAACCCGAACCACGTCGCGGGAAAGTTCTCGACCACGTGTGAGCAGTGCCACGGCACCGACAACTGGCTTAGTGCCAGGTTCGATCACTCGTCGGTGGGGTTCCCGTTGAGTGGCGCTCACGCCGTTCCTCCCCGGCAATGCGCGGACTGCCACATCAACAACAACTACAACCTAACCAGCACGACCTGCATCACTTGCCATCTCAAGGATTTTCAGGGCACAACCAACCCCAACCATGTAGCAGCGACCTTCCCCCAGAACTGCGCGGAGTGCCACACCGTAGTGGCGTGGTCTCCGGCCTCGTTCAACCATTCAATGGTGAACTTCCCTCTAACCGGAGCGCACACGGTTCCGCCGCGTCAGTGTAGCGACTGCCACGTCAACAATAACTACAACCTGACCAGTATCACTTGCATTTCGTGTCACCAGAAGGACTTCCAGAACACGACCAATCCGAACCACGTACAAGCTGGTTTCGCGCAGACCTGCGAACTCTGCCACAACACTGCGGGCTGGCAGCCGGCGAGGTTTGATCACTCCAAGTCGGGATTTCCTTTGACAGGGTCACACAACGCTCCACCCCGCCAGTGCACTGATTGCCACATCAACAACAACTACAACATCACCAACACGACCTGCATCAGTTGCCACCAGACCGACTATAACAACGCAACCACTCCAGTGCCGCACGCAGGTTTCCCCACCACGTGCGCAAGCTGCCACGACACAGTGATCTGGACTGATGGCAAGTTCGATCACTCGACCACCGGTTTCACCCTAACCGGCATGCATACGGTGCCGCCGAGGCATTGCACAGATTGTCACGTGAATAACAACTACAGCTTGACTAGCACAGCCTGCGTGACCTGCCACCTGCCAGACTACAAGGGCACGACGAATCCGAACCATGTAACCGCAAATTTCCCGCAGACCTGCGACTCGTGCCACAACACTTCGACGTGGCTCAACGCCATCTTCAACCACAATAGCACCGGTTTCCCGCTGACCGGATCACACACGGTTCCGCCGCGACAGTGCACGGACTGCCACGTCAACAATAACTACAATCTAACCAGCACTGCTTGCCTCTCATGCCACCAGAAAGACTACAACAACGCTCTCAGCCCCGTGAACCACGTGGCAGCTGGATTCCCCACCACTTGCGAAAGCTGCCATGACACGGTGCTTTGGGTGGATGGCAAGTTCAACCACGCATCCACCGGCTTTGCCCTGACCGGCGCCCATGTTCCCCTGCAGTGTTCGCAGTGCCACATCAGCGGAAACTACAGTCTGAATAGCACGGCCTGCGTTACTTGCCATCTGAAAGAGTTTCAGAGCACGACTAACCCGAAGCACGTGCAAGTCGGATTCCCGCAGCAATGCGACTTGTGCCACACCACGACCGCGTGGATTCCCGCCTCGTTCAATCACAACAACACGCCTTTCCCGCTGACGGGCGCGCATACCACAGTGCCCTGCGCCAACTGCCACGTGAACAACAACTACACTACGGTTCCCACCGACTGCTACTCCTGTCACAAGACGGACTATCAGAATACGACGAACCCGAACCACACGGCTGCAGGATTCCCCACCACTTGCCAGACGTGCCACACCACGACGGCTTGGACGGGTGCCACTTTTAACCACACCTGGTTCCCTACCGGCCACGGTAGTGCCAACGGCCTGTGCGCTACCTGTCACACAAACCCGTCGGACTACAGCGTCTTCTCGTGTACCGGTTGTCACACGAAGACCCAAACTGACCAGAACCATCAGGGCGTGAGGAATTACGTCTACAGCAGTCCCAATTGCTACCAGTGCCACCCATCGGGGCAAGGCGGCGGATAAGAGCGGAGAGACAGGTTTGGCAGCCACGTGCCAGATGACGATATCGAATGAATGCGATGAAGCTACAATTCGCGGCCGTTCTGCTATTAGTTTCATGTGCTGAGGGACAAAGTACACGAACTGATTCAGTGGAAGTGCGCGACGTGAACCTGGCTCTGCAAGGTGGCTCACTGCAGGTGGAGCTTCTGGTCAGTGCGCCGGTGCACCCCTCTCTCCGGACCGCGACTTCTCCGACTCGTATGGTATTGGATCTGCCGAACACCAGCGTGGGCACGAAGTGGCAACACCTTCGCGTGAATGTTCAGGGCGTACGCGCCGTGCGTGTCGGCATGCATACCTTGAACCCGCCGAGTACGCGGGTAGTGATAGACCTGGATCGGCCACAGCCGTGTGCGCTGCGATGGGACGGTAACAAGATGATCTTGACGCTCACTCCACCCGCAGGCTCTGGTGCGCAACGAGAGGCGCCACCGGCAGCTGCCTCCGGCAAACTACCCGGAATTTTCCACCGGCGCCCAGAGAATCAGCTGCCAGCAGTGGGCGCTAGTTCACTATCACCTATTCCTCCTTTTTCAGCCGGATCGGCGCCTCCTCTTAGTCTGTCGAAGCAGCGGGTGGAGACAGCAGCCGCTATGGCAACTGGTAATGGTTCGTCCTCTGCCTCCGTGTCTCCGCCCCCGGACCAAACGGCGGAGGCTCACAAGCCCATCAAAGAGGACTCGGCCGGACCTACCCGGGCAGTTGCCTCGCAGAGGTCGGCTCCTGGCTCAATTTCTCCCCAACGTTTGGCCGGGCAACCTGCGATTGGGGAGGCGATTCCAGTGAGCCAAACTCCAATCCGTGGAGCCACGGCCTCGACAGGGTCCGAAGGCGACGATGCTTCACAACCCCCAGCAAAGCCGGCTGGGACCGCTGCATCCCCGCAGGTAAGCGATTCTGCGACAGCACTTCAGGCACTCGACCCGAGCCTGCGCACCGTGTTTAAAGTGAAATACGTTGTCGAAGGAGTGGCGTATCTGGACGGAGGCCGCAGCTCAGGGCTGGCGGAAAGCATGAAGCTGGAAATCAAAGACACTGCCTTGCCTGCACAGCGGGGCGCTACCGCTGATCCAAAGGATCCTCGCGTGGTTGCCGAACTGGAAGTCACCGCGATTGCGGAAACTTCCGCTGCCACCGATGTGCATGGAGCTAAACGTCCGGTAAAACCAGGGGATCTGGCGTATCTTTCTTCGGACGACTCCCAGGCACTGGTGCAGCAGCGGACGTTGAGTGCTACGCGTCAGTATCCCGTGGTGGTAGCCTTCAGCGCAGGCGATCCACTAGACGAGGAAGTTCGAGCGGAAATACCAAGGCCTCCGTCGCCTGCAGTGAATCGAGCCTCGGGGCGAATCGGGTTCGACTACCTCGGTACGGTGAGTCACGGCACTGCAGGGCTGACCAGTTCAAATCTTGGTCTGGTCTTACGTGCGGACATCACACGCATCAACGGGACTTACTGGAACCTGACTGGGTATTGGCGCGGCCGGCTAACTTCACAATCCTCTTCCACACAACCCACATTGCAGGACTTGATCAACCGCACCTATCACCTGGGCATGTTTTATGACAACCCCAACTCTCCGTGGGTCGCAGGATTCGGCCGTCTCTATCTTCCCTGGGCGCCCAGTCTGGAGACGATTGATGGTGGTTATTTCGGGCGCCGCCTCCCGCGAGGGATGACCGCAGGTATTTTCGGGGGTTCCACTCCCGATCCCACCTCGTGGGATTTCAATATCGACCGGCGCATTGCCGGCGCCTTCATCAACTTTGAAGGCGGAAGCTACGACGCGTTCCACTACACCAGCACTTCAGGCTTGGGAGTCAGTGCGGTGAAATGGCAGATCGACCGGCCTTTTGTTTTCTTTGACAATTCGCTGTCGTACAAACGCTACGTCTCGATTTACGATTCCCTGCAAGGCGACAGTCCTCGCGGAAATCCTGTGGTCCCTGCACCTGGGCCAGGAATCAGCCGGAATTTTTTCACCATCCGTTGGCAGGCCCACCCCAGGGTCGAACTCGATTTCAACCAGACTTTCTTCCGCGACATTCCGACTTTCGATCCCGCCCTCATCGGAACGGGACTACTGGACAAGTACCTTTTCCAGGGGTTCAGCGCGGGCGCGAGGATCGAAGTGGCAAAGCAGATCTTTGTGTACGCGGATCTCGGCCGCAGCAATCGTACGGGAGATACGAAAAAGTCTCTGAATCAATTGTATGGCGTAACCTTTGGTCGCCTTCCGTGGCTGGGACTCCGCGCTGATGTTCACTACTCACGCTTCAACAGTTCGTTCGCTGACGGTTCGTACCGTTCGTTGTCGCTGTCAAAAAACCTGAATGACAACATGCGCCTGGAGCTCCTCCTCGGTGACCAGAATTTCATTTCCACGCTGACCTCGAACAATCGCACTCGGTTTGCGACGACGAATTTTGAGACCTCGCTGGGGCCGCATTATTTCCTTCAGGGAGGCTTCACGATCAATCGAGGGCAGTCGCTGAACTACGATCAGTGGATGTTCACACTGGGCTACCGGTTCGATTCGAGGCGAAAACATCAATGATGTCTACCCCACATTGCGGAAACTGGATGCGCCGATGCTTTCAAGTCGCTGCCTTGGCAGGCGTCTGTCTTGGCAGTTTCCCCAGCTCTGCGGGCAGTAGCCTGGAGGAAGTGCTTGCACGCGCCAGCCTTCGGGTTTCTGGCTTGGTGGAGCAGTTCTCTGACGTCAAATGTACCGAGCAGGTGCGGCAGCAGAAGCTGGCAGAAAATGGGAAGGTGGAGCGTGATGCCCAATCCACCTACGACTACCTGGTGATTCTCACCAATGCTGGTGGCGAATTGAGCCTGAATGAGTCCAGGCTTCCGCTGCACGAAGCAAAAGCAGACAAGAAAAACACATCGCTACTTATAACCAACGGGTTTGCCACTCTTTTCCTGATTTTCCATCCGTATTATGCCGGAAGCTTTCAATTTACCGCAGGTGAACTGGAGGTGACCGGTGGCCACAAGATCGACAAAATCAGCTTTCAGTATGTTCGCGGCAGGCGGTCACCCGCGGTGCTGGCCTTAAGAGGGCGGGAATATCCCCTACCCCTCTCCGGGACTGCGTGGATTGATCCCGAGACCGGGGCGATTGCCCGGATTGACGCGGACATCGGCAATCGTATGGAAGACGTGGGCCTGAAGACAATGTACTCAGCAGTGAACTATGCACCCGTCGTGTTTCGGGGTGTCAAAGAAACCTACTGGTTTCCCGCCGACGCCCAGGTCGAAGTAGAGACTGAGCGCCAGCACTGGCGCAACACACATGTGTTCACCGACTACAGACGCTTCTCGGTGAGCACCGAGGAGCAGGTGGTAAATCAATGAGCACAAATGCAACTCTCGCAACTGCTGTCGCACCCGTCGAAAAGAACGCAGACCGGGCGCATCGCCTTCAGCTCGTTTGTGGGTACGTACTAGCTGTGGCGCTGATCGCGAGCCTCGTCGTTTACGGTTTTGACTACTACACACTCAGCAACGCGGAGCGCCCATTTTCCTCCAAACACGTCCTGCTGAAGCCCAGCGGAACAATCGGCGTGAAACTCGGGTTTCTAGGAATGGCGATGTTTTTCGCCATCTTTCTTTATCCCCTGCGCAAGATTTCACCCTGGCTTTCGCGGCAAGGCAATTCCAGACACTGGCTGGATATTCATGTCCTGTTAGGACTCTCCGCTCCGTTTGTCATTGCATTCCATTCCGCTTTCAAATTTCGCGGGTTCGCCGGCATGGCCTTTTGGATCATGATGGCGGTGTCGTTGAGCGGTATGATCGGTCGCTATCTGTTCGCGCAAATACCCCGCGGCTTAAACGCAGCCGAGCTCTCGATGAAAGAGCTGCAAGACGTGCAGGATAAGCTGGCCCAGCAACTGGCGCAGCAAAACCTGTTGCCTCAAGCAGATCTACGCGCGCTTCTTAACTTCCCCAGCCCGGAGCGCGTGGCGAGACTCTCCATTGTCTTCGCTTTGGGATACATGATGGCGTTGGATCTTGCGCGCTATTTCCTGGTGGCAAAGCTGCGGCGTCATACTTTGAGTCCCCGTGAGAGTCTCACCACCATGGGGGGACTGCTGTCCACCCGGCACCGCACTCTGGAAAAAGCGATCACCGCCGCGAGGGAGGAAGCCGCCACCGCCAAACGAGGTCTCTTTCTGGCGCGCGCGCAGCAGGTCTTCCACTTATGGCACGTGGTCCACAAACCGTTCAGTTATACCTTTGCGCTGCTGGCGGTCATTCATATCCTGGTCGTAATGATGATGGGGTTCTTCTGAGGATATTGTGATGGATACACTCATCGCCTTCATCATCGCCGTCTTGGTCACAATGTTCTTTGTGCTCGGCTACATGAAGCGTTTGAAGACAAGGGACGAGCGGGCGCGGCAGGCAGCGGAAAAGGGGAAGTTATTTTCCGAGGGACCCCGAGCACAGCATCCGAATATTGACACCGCCAGCTGCATCGGGTGTGGGACTTGCACGACGGTCTGTCCAGAGGGTGACGTACTGGCCATGATAGCGGGTAAGGCAGTCATTGTTAACGGATATAAGTGCATCGGTCACAGCTTGTGTGCCGAGGCTTGTCCGGTGGGTGCCATCACGATGGTGATGGCCAACCCGAGCATGGGTGCTGACATGCCCCGCCTGACGCCCGAACATGAGACCAGTATCCCGAATTTGTTTATCGTTGGAGAACTTGGTGGGCTGGCCTTGATCAAGAATGCGGTCAATCAGGGGCGCGACTGCATCGATACCATCGCGAAGCGAGTCGCAGCCATGGGATCTGCCAGATCGATCCCCGGGGTTTACGATGTATTGATCATTGGAGCCGGCCCCGCCGGGATCAGTGCCTCGCTGCGAGCCATTGAAAAGAAGCTCAATTACATCACCCTGGAGCGGGATGAGATTGGTGGCACTGTGGCGAAATATCCACGACAGAAACTGGTGATGACCAGTCCCGTAGAATTTCCCATGTACGGAAAGTTTAAGAAGACAGAGCTCTCCAAAGAAGATCTTCTCGCCTTCTGGAACATGGTTTTGAACCGTGCGGACTTCAACGTATGTACCGGCGAGAAGGTAGAGGACATCAAGAAGGGGATGGACGGTATTTTCACCATCGACACCGCCAATAACCAGTATCGTTCGAACGCCGCGATACTGGCGCTTGGCCGCACCGGCACGCCGCGGAAACTCGGAGTCAAGGGTGAGGAACTTCCGAAAGTCATGTACCGTCTGATCGAGGCAGATCATTACGTCAACAAGAAAATACTCGTTGTAGGTGGAGGCGACAGCGCGATAGAAGCAGCCATGGGCCTCGCACACCAAAGCGGCAACCAGGTTACGCTGTCGTATCGGCAAGAGCGCTTCAACCGCATTAAAGAACGGAACGCAAAGCGCATGGAAGACTGCATCCGGGCCGAGAAGGTCAAGGTGTTATTTCAATCGAGCCCGGTGGAGTTTAAGCCGGATACAGTTCTCCTCGATGTCGACGGCCAGTCGCAGGAGATTCCTAACGATTTTGTCTGGATCTTTGCCGGCGGCATTCCGCCCAATGACTTTCTCAAGAAAATCGGCGTCCAGTTCGGAATGCTCGACCTGACATTGGAGGCAAGCAACGAGGCAGGACAGGCCTCGCTCTCCAAGCAGCAATTCGCTGGGGCCAACACGGAAGGAGCCCGAGTTTGAGATCGCTTCTTACCTACATCGCAGTTTTGATGCTCTCGGGGAGCCTCTTCGCCTCCGCCGAAGTCCTCACCGGCATTGTCAAGAACAGCACGACCAACCAACCCGCCGGAGGAGACGAGGTTGTCCTCCTCAGCCTTGGCCAGGGCATGGAAGAAAGCGGTCGTACCAAGACCGATGCCAAGGGCAACTTTAGCATCAAGCTCAACGAAGCCGGCACGCCGCATGTGATCAGGGCCATTCACCAGGGCGTTACCTACCACCGCCTGGCGCCTCCAGGAACCACGTCGGTCGAGGTGGAAGTTTACGACGTGTCCAAGAAAATTGACGCGTTGAGCGTCACAGCGGACGTCATGCGTTTTCAGGCCCAAGATAATGAGCTGCATGGAGTCCGGCTTTTTTCGGTGAATAATTCCTCCAGTCCGCCGCGCACCCAGATGAACGACCAGAACTTTGAGTTTTACCTGCCCGATGGCGCGCAAATTGATTCCGGGATGGCCAAGACGGCGGGCGGTCAGCCCATCAACTCCGCCCCGGTACCTCAGAAAGAAAAGAACCGCTACGCATTTGTGTTCCCGCTGCGGCCCGGCGAAACCCAGTTCCAGGTGGCTTTTCACCTGCCATACAGCGGGGAGGCGAGCATCGATCCGCATGCGCTGTACGCAGCGCAACACTTCGTCGTCATGCTGCCACAAACCATGCAGTTCACGGCGAGTGGGGGCAGCGGTTATCAGTCTATGCAAGACCCGAACCGTTCTGATGCTGGAATCCAGATTGTTTCCAACATGCAGGCCGGCCAGCCCCTCGCGTTCAAGATTTCAGGCACCGGCACGCTAAGCGAAAGTGCGAATGGAGAACAACAAGCCGGAGCAAGTGCAACAGCCGGGGGCGCTACGCCGGCAGGACGCGACTCTCGTCCCGGCGGCGGACTCGGCCCTCCGAGTGATGCTCCCGATCCACTGGAGAAGAACCGCTGGTACATTTTGGGTGGCATTGCAATCGCTTTGATCGTCGGGGCGATTTACGTTGCTGGCCGTTCGAAAACCGCAGCGGGTCGCGTTTCCGTTCCGCCCGATGTGGAAGTACACCGGACCGCGCTCGCGGCCACACCGGCAACCAAGGAGCGGACTGGATTGCTGTTCGGAGCGTTGAAAGAGGAAATATTCCAGCTCGAAGTCGAACATAAGCAAGGTCGCATCTCGCAAGCGGAATATGAGAAGGCCAAAGCGGCGCTGGACCATACGCTGGAACGGGCTGTCAAGCGGGGAGCACAGAACTAGGAACTCATCGCCCAGGCGGATCTCTATAGCGAAATCATGAACTCTCTTCGGCAGCTTGGAAAAAATATTCTATCGACAGCGCGGTGAAAGAAGGTCTTGAAAACACGAACTGTTACGATGACGCCGACGAGACTCGTTACATCCTATGGCACTATGAAGAACACCTTGCGAAATCGGCCGCGTCCAAATCAACAAGGAAATCAGGGAAGCAATTTGGCAAGAAAGAAGTGCGTCCGACACAATAGAACACATATTTCCGCAGTCACCCGAACCGGGTGGCGCATCGGACGGAAGACTGAGGAAGCACCACGGGCCAAACCTCTTCAGTAGTCGGAGTAGTCAGGGCGACCAGAGCCCGAAATATGTCGGCACGATGACTGACGGTCAAGACCATTGCTATAAAGTCTATGACATCGGGGCAAAAGCGGAGATGACATGGGAAGAGATCGCTCTCTGGAAGGTTCCGTAAATCATTCCGCCAGTCATTCAGTGTCCAATAGTGAGTATATATTTATAAGTAAAATCGCGAGGCAAACCGTAAGTAAACCGTAAGTAAACCGTGACCTACAAATTTGTGTTTGATGCACTCTGTGCCCAGGTTGGTTACGCTTGGTGCCAAAAAATGCAGATTCCACCATTCTAAATTGGAGCAAGGTCTCCCGTGAGTGGTTGGGGTCGGCTCATCTTCCATGTCGCGGATGTGGGATGAATTTTGGGCCTACCTTTGCGAAAAAGGATTTCAGCCGGGAAGTCCGCAAGACGCGACATGGGGCGAACGGTATTCCACGTGCTCGATCCGGATGGGCATGAGCTGTCGTTCGCGTGTCCCATCTAGCAGTTCGCCGCGGACTCGGCGATCATGCACGCAGGCGGGTCCGGCGACGATCCAATCAAAGTGCTTCAATGTCACGCCTGAAAACGTCAGAGGAGATTTTTCTGGAGACTGCAAAGAAGTTGCTCACAACCAAGCGGAAAGTGAAACTCTTCGACCGCCAGGGCAGACTCTGGAAAGAGATTGATATTCCCCTGGGTGTCCTAGACGCAGTGGTTACGTTTTCCTTCTTGCTTGGCACGCGGCGCTCCTCAATCTCATACACATCGCGGGTGAGCCAACCGGGTAGGTCTGAGGGTTTCCAATGTCGAATAGCCTGCTTGTGCTGTCGTTGCGTCGCTGACCGTTTCGCAAGGGAGTCCGGTTGCTGTGCGCTCTTGCGGCCTGCGCGAAAGTTCTTACGCGTCGCCTGCTTCGCGCAATTCAAGCAGAGCTTTGTTCCACGCGAAATCTTGACTCCGCACTCGGAGCAGACGTGTTCTGGTTTCGGCTGGTTAACGTCGGGTACATCGCTATCTTTTACTTCACGTTTGCTGCGCTGCGTAAGGCGAGTTGCAATCTGTTGCCGAGCAAGCTTGGATGTAAAACTCGGTTTTGTCACAGAAGACCAAATCGCTATCTGAAGAGCAGGCACGCCGAATCAAAGCGAAGCAAATCGGAATTTTATGCGCAGAAAGGCGCGTTGGAGGGGTGGCAAGTCAATCCTTGGCGAACTAATCCTGAATTTCCTCTAACACCGTGGTGAACCCCACATTCCCAAGGCGTACCTGCGCGATCAGCGCGGCATTATGCGGGAAGCGATAGGCGGCACAGGCATCGACGGTAAGCCAAAACTGGGTTGATGGGATGCAGCGCTTGCCCGCCGCACTTACCACTAACCCGACAGCGTTGTGGCCGTCTTTGATTCGGACTCGATAGAATGTGGGGTTTTGCACCTCGTTTAAATCTGACATCGCTCCCTCTACCCGCTTGGCTGCACTTTCCTGTGGCGCACCGTCGAACACAGCAATTCATTTCTGTCGCGCGTCTAGGCACCACCATCCTAGACATCCCATTGAGTACCACCATGGAAACCGGCAGAACGACCTGCTGTTGTACATGGCACTTCCCAAACAAAGTGTGAGGAGGGTGAGAGTCTCAAGAACGACCCGGAAGACTCCTCGTCGCGGAGGATTCCGATGAACTAGCATTGCTCTGTAGTTCTCGATCCAGCCTCGCTCACCAGGGTTCAGACCCAAGGACGACTGGACTGCGGCTCGCAGTCTGCGCTGATCGCCGTAAGCGAGCGCGACAAAACGAAATGGCTGCCGCGTCCAGGAAACAGGACTCAACATTTCGGCTGCGCCAAGCACCGGTCCATTATCGATTAGAAACATCAGCTTGATGCGAGAACCACGATTCAACGGTTTCGACAAGCAGAGCAATCCGCCCGTGGACGAAATAATTTCCAGGCTACCCGTGGTGCAGCCATTGTCCTGCAAGCGAAGAACGGCGGGAGTAAATTCCGTAAGACGTATTCGCGGAGCGCGGCAAGCCGGTAACGTTTGGGGGAGGCACGTCATGACTTTAGCGAGTATATTCCCGGTCCGACCAGGATGAGAGATTACGGAAGGGCTTGTACGCTTCTGGTTACTCTGCATAGCCTCCGATTTGCGGACAACGATCGCTCTCCATTGCGTGGCGAATTTTCCGGGTCTTGTCCGGCAGCTACTTGCTCTGATGCGTTAGTAGTATGCGATCTCGGGCGTTCCTAGCATTCTGCACAGGACCGCGTTTGACGTAACGGTAAAAGCGGGCTGGGTCTCGCCGCTTCCAATAAGGCGCATCAAAAGCGTCGATGCCTGGTCCAGAGTGCATTGCGCTGAAGAAGACCTTCTCTGAAGGATTGATCACGATCCCAACGTGCCCAGGCCAAACAACCAGATCCCCAGGTTGTGGATGAACCACTCGCTCAAAATCCGGGGTTCCGACGTAGAGATCGGAAGAGTCTACGTAGCTGTAGGGAAAACCAGCTCGATCATAGATTGCGTGTACGAGATGAGAACAATCACGCTTGGCACGAAGGTGAACGCTGGAGTCGAGCGCGGCGGCAATGACTGCTAGGCCGTCATCTGGGCTCAATGTGTGAGAGGCAACCCGAACTTCGTTTCCACTAACATTCTCGTCCGTTGGCTGCTTCTGAATCTTCCGCTGCGCCGCCGATGGGTAAGAAGCGAGTCCGCACAAAATCAGCAGCGCGATCCAATGTTTGGTGGGAAACTCCATATCTCGGTATTGTGACGCGACGTTGGGACGCGACGCTTGTTACGCCGGTGCTAAGACCGCAACCGCAGAGGCGATTGGAGCCATCAGCCCACTCGGAGTTCGCATCTCATGGCTTCTGTGCGAAAGACGACCGCCACCCTTGCACCGCGAGAGATTACGTCCGACGACGTACTAAATGAGCTGCAAAGACTAGAGCGCGACGAAGGCCAGCACCTGACGATGCTAGACGGCCGCGATAGTGGGAATGACCAGGCAAAGACCAGCTAAACAGGTATGTGACCGTGCTGGCCATGTCGGAGAAACTCCGGCTGCTAATCAAGGCCGTGGGCACCGACGATCTAGGCCCGCTGAAGACGGACTAACACTTTTTTAACTCCCCGGAAAGACTAACCTCCGATGAGAAATGAAATGGCCCGCGAATGTTTGGTTACCAAAGGGCATGCCTGGATGTTCACTGCGGTTATGTTGTGGTTACCGATTTGCCCCTGTATCACTAGCTTGTATCACTGATGAGACAGAGGATTCGCAGTCTGAGACGGTGAACAACATGAAAGGCATCTACTACTTCGCGGCCTTTACCGACAGCTCATGCATCATTGGCTGTTCCCACAAACACCGGACCGTGGTCGCCGCCACAGCCTGCATATCACCGGCCGGAGGCTACGTCATCGCCGTCGAGAATGAGGAGTTACGCGCCTTGACGGATGCAGAAGAAGCAGAATTTCAAAAGGCAATGTATGGCGGTTTCGAAGCCGAACACTCCGACTACACCTTCCGCTTTCCGGTCAGACTGCGCCCTCAGAAGTCTTAATTGATAACCCCTCCCGGGAGGCCACCTAATGCTTATCGAGCTTGATTACGTCATGTGCTCGATCGACACCGTCAGGAAACTAACCGCGAAGGTCCGACAAGAATGCGAACAGATGCCGGACGGACCGGACAAGGAAAAGCTCTTGTGCGTGATGCAGGGACAAGATGTCGGACTAGACGGCGTCCTCAAACTCCTGAAGATCCATCCAGAACATGGCAAGTGTGTGACTGAGTGGATGCCTCCGCATCCAAAGCTTCCCAGGATCATAAGGCGAGGAACGGAACAGAGATGAAAATCAGCTGCGGGATTCGGACGGGTTTGCGGCCTTGATAGCGTCTGGAGGTATCAGCGCGAAGTCTAGGTGATCCACGTCGGGGCAATCCGCGTGCCGAGACTTGTGCTCTAGGCAGTAGTAGTCGGGCAAATTGCAATCGCAGTTCATAGCTGGCACTTCTCACAGCCGCCCGCCATAACACACGCTTTGGTTCTCCCGCACGGCGGAAACGGATCGTGCATCCCGGCTTCGATCTGCCGTAAAATCTCGTCAATGTCTGGACAAGAGACGGAAGAGTATGGACCGGGAGGCGTGACGTTCGGCATATCACAATCGCAAGCGCAGCCGCAGTTCATTGAATCGTCTCCGGCTTCGTCGCCATTTCCTCAATAGTTTTCATCGCGGCTTCCATCGAGCTTTTTTGAGGTTGGGTGTAATGACGAGCCGTGGTGCCCGAGTTTGAGTGCCGCAGGATGCCTGTGGCATTGAGGATGTTCTTGCTGGTGTCGGTCAGAAGAGAACTGATGCCGCGCCGTCCTGCGTAATATCCGTGCCAGCGCAATCCCGCCTTCTGCATGGCTGGTGCAATAACCCTCGTGTTAAGAGAATCTAGCGAGAGGGGTTTGCCCATGCTGCTTTGAAGGATGTATCCATCTGCAGATTGCGCCCTCAGTTTTTCCAGCAAGCCGCGCAAGGGTTCAATCACTGGCACACTCGCAGCGCTGCCCTCGGTCTTAGTCTCGCCTACGCGATTCCGCCACACAGTACGCCGCACATGCAGCTGTTCGCCGGTGTAGTCCGCCCAATGCAAACCTCGCGCTTCGGCCGGTCGCAACGCTGCGAAGTATGTTAACGCTACGGCCACGGCTGCCCTAAGGTCTAGCGGCTCAAGAATACGCAGCATGGCGAGAACCTCATCGAGCGAGTATTCCGCCTGTTTCTCGGGACGTGCGACCTTGACCAGCCACTTGGCATCAGGAACAGGATTGACAGGAACGATGCCTGATGAGATGGCGTAGACGTAGACACCAGACAGCATCCACTTGATGTGAGAGAGTGACCGGGCACCCTTGCCAGCCTTAGCGTGGTGGGTTAGGACAGCAGTCACTTGCGCGGTATGCAAGTTCGTCAGCGAAATGCTGCCGACGTGAACCTTCCAGTACCGCTCCCACATGCGTGCGTAGCTGTTCGCAGTCGGAGCGGCTTTGTTGTCGCGGCACCACGGGAGGTAGTGCTTCTCGATAAATTCCGAGAGCGTTTGCTGCCCCGTGATGACCTGTGTTTGCGCGTTGACGCCATCCATCACTCTCGCGATGAGCGGCTCGACATCCGCCCAGGAGCGGTAGAGGTCCGACTTGTCCGCGAGCTTGACGGCCTTTTGTTTGCGCGCCCCATCTTCCGTTGTGTAATATCGCAGGAAGAAAGCCGTGTCCGTCTCTATGCGCTGCCCTTTTTGCTTGCGTGGTAGGCGGTTGTTCTTGATGAGCTGCAACGTGTCGATGTCGAGCAGCATAGTGTATAGAGGTCTATTGTGCAATGGCCAGAAAGTAACACACAGTAATCTTCAATTTGGCGCGGTACCCAAGTGGTAAGGGAGAGGTCTGCAAAACCTTTATACGTCGGTTCGATTCCGACCCGCGCCTCCAGCCTTTTCGTTTTTGTATTTGCATCGTCATCAGCCCCAACATCCTTGCTCCGAAATCGGGATACTCATAATTCAGTGAGTTCTCTCACGCACGGCCAATAGCTGCGTCTCAACTGGAACTCCATGGGTTACCTTGACGTGGAGCAAGGCTTCGAAGGGTTGTACTTCTCCGGTGCTCGATATCGATAGCCGCGACAACAAGTCCCGCAATGAATCTTGCCGGCAAACATATTCGGCAGCGGCTTGCGTGCCAAACGTAGTGGTACCGGCAAAGATCATCACAGAGCGAGCAGGATCTAGCCCTGGCATCAGCCCAATTACTGCGTAGTCCTCAGACAGCGTCGAAGTCGATGGGCTAGCAAGGAAAGTCTCTGGTTCATTTGCTTGGGGGTGCACATTGACGATCGCCAAGTCTCCCTTCCGCGGTCCCTCTGCTAAACGCTGGAAGATGAACTCCTGGGTACTCGGAATTTCTCCCAACGTCAGATTTTCGGAGGGAGAGCCCAGGAAGATCAGGTCATTATTCTTCACATCATCCAATGAGAACAGACTGCCTCGCTTAACCCGAATCCGATGATGAAGCATTCCGAACACCTGGTCCAAATCGTGCACCGCCAAGACTTCACCCACTCCGGTGTAGTGGTCCCAGATCTGGCCGGCAGAATCGCGCACTGAATTGTAGTAACGCATTCCAGTTTCCGGTCGGCCGACAAAGGCAGCATTGCTGAAGACGAGCCAAGGTTCTCGTTCCCCGCTTAGGAACGGCTTCCAGATCGTTCGAAACTCTGCTGGAACCTGTTCGATTCCCCGACCCATCGCGGTAGGGGCCTTCCGCGAAATTACTAGCGTCGCGATCACAGCCAGCGAAACCAGCAGCGCAACACACAGCGCGATGCTGGCGATCCTCCACCCGGGTGCCGTTTGCTGTGGTTCGACCAGTCTCGGGTCTCTACCATTCGACCCTTCCTTACCTGGTACTGCCACGCGATGGCGGAAGTGAAGCTTATAGGTACCCTTGGGGAGTTCTACCAGGATTGGATCGTCGGCGCCCTCGGAGGCATAATATTCAGCTAGCTTCCCACGAAGCCTACCCGCCTGCACCCGGATGGCTGAATCCACTTGCGGATCGAAGTCTGCCCGGCGACCCAATACCTCGGTCGCGATCTGATACTCCTTCACACCTGATGCAGAATGATCCAGGCTATGCTCAGCCAAATAGCGAAGCAGTTTGCGCAGGGACTCGGAGCCATGAAGCGTACTGCTGTTGGCAAGCCGATCGACTTGTTTCGAGAATTGGTCCCGTTCCGACATAAAGGGGTACACCAACGTCACGGGATGTAACATCACAGTAACAAAAGTGTCAAATCACCGCAACCAAAGGGGTTCCCACTGTAACGGTATCAAACCTCTCGAAACTTCCGAGAAAACACTGAGAAGCACAGACTGCGCCGTTCCGTTTCTAGAGATCGGAATTACAGATGTGACCACCGGGATCACAGTGAACATTTGTTGGTGTGGCTCTCGGTGCCGCAATACCAAGCTGCGCCTCAGATGGTTCAGCGAGAGGTTCCGCGACTCACTTTTGAACGTTGGTCCACGATTTTGGCCCTTTGGTGATGGAAAAGAGGATCAATATGGCAACCCTATCTGAGCGATCGTTCGCCCGTACTCTCGCAACGATCTTTGCATTTGCATTGATGGCCGTGAGCTTGCCGACGCTTGTCGCGCAGACAGATACAGCCCGTCTGACCGGAATCGTCAGCGATTCCACCGGTGCGGTCCTGCCAGGAGCCTCCATCACGGTTACGAATCTCGGTACGCAGCGCGTGGTGAGCGTGAATAGCGAAGCGGATGGGAACTTCGTAGTCCCTGCCTTGCCGCCTGGCGCTTACCGGGTGGAAGCCAAGCAGACTGGCTTTAAGACCGTCACCCAGAAGATCACCTTGCAAACGCAACAGGTTGCCGTTCTAAACCTGCAGTTGGAGGTCGGCCAGGTCACCGAAAACGTTGAGGTGACATCGGATGTGCCGCTGGTAGAATCCGCCAGTTCAAACATCAGTGATGTCGTTACCGGTAAGCAGATCACGGAGCTACCGCTGAATGGACGCAACTTTACGCAATTAGCTACCCTGGTTCCGGGCGTCTCTCGGGGCAAAGTTGATGGTCAGGCGACCGGGTCGGGTAACCAGGCGGAAACCTTCCGCTACAACAACACAGGCGGGGCTTCCCTTTCAGTGAACGGCCTGCGTCCGCAGAATAACAATTTCATGCTGGATGGGATCGACAACAACGAGTCGTTGGTGAACACCATCATCTTCTTCACGCCCGCAGAAGCCCTCCAGGAATTCCGAGTGGATACCAGCATCGCCCCGGCTGAGGTGGGTCGGGCCGGCGGCGGAGTCATAAATACGAGTTCCAAGTCCGGAACCAACGCCATTCACGGCAGCGCCTTTGAATTTCTTCGCAATAGCGTCTTGGACGCCAATACGGCCTACTTCAACCCCATCACGAACGGCAAAGAAACTCCGAAAGCACCATTCAAACGAAACCAATTCGGAGGAACAATTGGTGGACCGATTATCAAAGACAAGTTGTTCTTTTTCGGCGATTACCAGGGACTGCGGCAATCCCTGCCCCTGGGCTTGGAAACTGCAACTGTCCCGACCGACAAGATGCGCAACGGAGATTTCTCCGAGCTGCTAACCTTGGCCACGCCCGTTCAATTGAAGGATCCAATCACCGGTCTGCCCCTCGCCGGAAATCTGATTCCGTCAGGCGAGATCATCGCGCCCGGCCAAAACTACCTGAAGGCCTTTCCTGGAGCCAATCTCACAGGCGCCGCTGCGCTCTGCGCGCAAAGCAATGCCCAGGGCGTTTGCATTCAAAAGAACTTTCTCACGCAACGGCAGAATATTCAGAAATTCGATGATTTTGACATTCGGTCGGACTGGAACATCACGCATTCGGATACGTTGTTCGGACGCTACAGCTACGCGAAAGACAACGAAACTACTACCTCGCGTCTGCCCACCTTGCCCGCCGGGTTTGGCTCCGGTGACCAATTCACCGATGCCAAGTCCTTCGCCCTGGGCGAAACGCACACATTCAAGCCCAATCTATTAAATGAGTTGCGTCTGGGTTGGATTCGCAGCCGCCTGGGCTTCACGCCTCCTTTCGAAAACGTCCCGCTATCCAAGAATCTGGGTATTCCAAACGCCAACACCTCAACCCAATTGGGAGGGGGTGCACTCATTGGAGGCAACAACAATCAAATCGAATACACCGGCGACTATGGACCGTACCTGGTCCCGGAGCAGACTTGGCAAATCAATGACGGTTTGTCATGGATCAAAGGTAACCACACCATGAAATTCGGCGTCAACCTAGTCCTCCGCCAAGTGAACCTATTCCGGCCATTTGCGGGAAAGGGTTTCTTTAATCTCTGGGGCGACGGCGGCGGCAGCAGTCCGACCGGTTACGAGGTTTCCGATCTGCTCGCAGGCTTCGTGCATAACTATTTCGTTGGCCCTGCGTTGGGTTTCTCCCACACCCGGAACTACGAGACGGGGTACTACGCACAAGATGACTGGAGGGTCAGCCGCAGACTAACTTTGAACCTTGGGCTGCGATATGACCTGTATACCTGGCCCTACGAAACTCACAACCTGCAAGCGAACTTCAACCTTGCCACCGGGCAGCTGGTTCTCCCCGGAACCAACGGCTACCCCAAGAGCTTAATTAACACTGACACTAACAACTTTGCCCCACGAATCGGGTTCGCCTACAGTTTGAGATCTGATGGCAAAACAGTCATCCGTGGCGGCTACGGAATCTTCTACTTCCTGGATCGGGGCGGCATTGACAATCAGTTAGCGCAGAATCCTCCGTTTTCTGGACAGGCACAGTTCAAGTATGAGGACGGATTTCGCTTCAATCTTGGCGGCGCGGCCCCCAATAGTTCACCAGGTGTCAATCCCAATCCCACCAACGTGAATCCCAACGGACTACCGGGCAAGGGTCCGTTGAATGTGAATCTCGCCGCGCCCACGAATGTGAGCGTCATTGCCTATCCCAAGAATGACGTGAATTCTTACGCTGAACAGTACAATGTGCAGCTTCAGCACGAACTAAGCAACAACACCTCCCTGAGCCTCGCTTACGTGGGAACCAGGGGTGTCACGTTGATGTCGCTGTTCAACCTGAACCGGCAAGAGTACAACACAGCCAGCGGTACGTTTCCGTTCGTGGGTCTCGGCAACGTAAACACGAACATCGCCAACGGCACTTCGCACTATAACGGGTTGCAGGTGGACCTGCAGCGCCGTCTCTCGAGCGGAGTGCAATTCAACGCCGCGTATACCTGGTCACATACCATCGATGACTCGCCCGGCACGCTGGATAGCCAAAGCGATTACATCGATCTCTTCAACTTCCGCCATGAGCGGGCGAATTCCCTGCTCGACGTCCGCCACCGGTTCGTCCTCAACTCGATCTTGGAGTTGCCTTTTGGCCACGGGAAAATGTGGGGTGGCAATTTCAACGGATTCGCGCAGGCCATCGCAGGAGGATGGCAGATCCTTCCCGTGCTCACTCTGCAGAGTGGCATGCCTTTTGACATTTTTGACAGTAAGAACTCGCCGCATACACGGCCCAATCTCATCGCACCGCTCCATCAGCTGAATGGCATTGCCAACACGGCTGCCAGTAAAACTTGGTTCGACACTACCGCCTTTGTGGATCCGCCGTCGGTCGGGGGTGTATACGTTGCCCCCGGAAACACGCCTCGCGATCCCTTTAACGGACCGGCGCGCAAGTTCCTGGATTTGACCGTGGCCAAGAACTTCAAGATTGCCGAGCGGCTGAACACCGAGTTCCGCACAGCCTTCTACAACATAACTAACTCCCCTCAGTTCGGCGCACCTACCGGGGACTTTAACAACGGTAACTTCGGCCAAGTGAAGACCATTATTTTGAGTTCCGAGCGCCAGATTGAATTCGCGCTTCGCTTGAGCTTCTGACGAATGTTTGAGGAGGGAACGGAGTTTGTTTTGGTCCCTCCTCTTGCATGCTTCTTTCGCTTTGATTGTGGACGGCCGCAAACATCCAAAAGACCGGCGACCTGCTATCTTCGCGATTTGATTTCCTGATTTCTCTAAGGAAAATGGTTCCGGCCACAACGTCAGTCCGAGCGCGACGCGCGCTGACATCCTTCCTGCTGTTGGTCGCTGTGTGCAACCGTGCCTCGGCAGGGCCGACTGTCAACAAGCTGGAGCCGCCGAACTGGTGGGTCGGATTGCCCAGCCCGATGCTGTTGATCAGCGGTGACGGACTGTCGGAGGCCAAAGTTAGCACAGAGTCTGCTGACGTAAAAGTCATACGGGTTCAGGTAGAAGGCACCGGCCACTATCTTTTTGTGTGGCTTGACACCGGCCGAGCGCGCCCGGAAACCGTGAACTTGATCTTGCAGACGCCTGAAGCTTCTACGACTTTGCAGTTTCCCTTGCAAGCTCGAAAAAACACCTCCAACGGTTTTCAGGGGTTTGGCGAGGATGATGTCATCTACTTGATCATGCCGGACCGATTCGCCGACGGTGACCCAGGCAATAACCGCCCTTCAGGATCGAAGGCTAGATACGACCGCACCC
The DNA here is from genome assembly GCA_035512155.1 of Terriglobales bacterium. Taxonomy (GTDB): domain Bacteria; phylum Acidobacteriota; class Terriglobia; order Terriglobales; family Acidobacteriaceae; genus JABCYV01. Next base: position 21,306 of record DATKEN010000071.1, read on the forward strand.
AAGCCAAGGCTTACCACGGCGGCGACCTGCTCGGGATCCGAGAACACCTGGGTTATCTCCATGATCTCGGGGTGGACACGCTCTGGCTCACCCCTATCTGGAAGAACGCGAACTCCGACTATCACGGTTATCACGTGGTGGACTTCTACGCTACCGACGATCACATGGGGTCGTTGCAGGAATATGAGGCCCTGGTTGCCGATGCACACAAGCTGGGAATGAAGGTGCTGATTGATTACGTAGTCAATCACACCGGCCCGGAGCACCCGTGGATCAAGCACCCCCCATCGCCATCCTGGTTTCATGGAACTCCGGAAAACCACCTCAGCCCGGTCTACACCTTCTCGGCATTAACGGATCCTCATGCCACACCTGATCAGAAACGCGGAATTCTCGAGGGCTGGTTCGCCAACATGCTGCCCGACCTCAACACCGACGACCCGCTAGTGTCGCAATACTTGCTGACGAATGCGCTCTGGTGGACCGAAAGCGCGCATCTGGATGGTTTCCGGCTGGACACATTTCCATATTCCTCCCGCAGCTTTTGGAGTCAGTGGCTATATCAAGTCCACCAGGTCTATCCCATGGTCGACAGCCTGGGAGAAGTTTCGGACCGCGACGTAACTATTACCTCGTTTTTCGACGGTGGCCGCAAGCAGTTCGATGGCGTAGACTCTCGCGTTTCTACGATTTTTGACTACCCGCTCTACCACGCTCTGCGCGATGTTTTGCTCCGCGGACAGCCCGTGCAGCGAATGATTGACGTCCTTCAGCGTGACTGGCTCTACGCCCATCCTGAGACGCTGGTCACTTTCATCGGTAATCACGACACCAGCCGCTTTGCAGGAGAGCCGGACAATTCAAAAGAAAAACTGAAAGCTGCGTTTTCGTTGCTGTTCACTTTGCGGGGCATTCCCCAGATCTATTACGGCGACGAAATTGGAATGCACGGAGGGGACGATCCTGACAATCGGCGAGATTTCCCCGGAGGATTCCCTGGTGATCCGCGGAATGCTTTTGTCGCTTCCGGCCGTACCCTGGATGAACAGGAGATTTTCGGTCACGTGCAAGAGTTGCTGAGGTTAAGACGGTCGCATCCGGCTTTGCGCCACGGCCACCAATGGCACATTGCCTGGGACGATGCCTTTTACGCATTTGTTCGGGAAACCTCCGAGGAAAAGTTGCTGGTTATTTTCAACAATGCCGTTGCACCTCGTGACATCACCCTAAAGATCGAAGGAGGGCCACTCCAGGACGCACGCCGGTTGGACAAATTATTCGGCTTTGGCCGGGCACAAGTCCAAGAGGAGACTGTGCTGATTTCCATACCGGCAACCAGCTTGAGCGTGTACCGAGTGCAATGAGACGCCGCTTGAGAAGCAGCGTGCAAAGCGCTGACATGATGTGAGCGCCGCGTGGGAACCAAGGAACGAAATTCGCTGTCCAACTGGGGTTCACGATGTCTAGAAAACTTTTCACGTTTCTGGTCTTGCTCTTATGCTTTAGGGCATCTTATTCACCGGCTGGCCCATCATCGCCCCAAAAAGACGATGCGTCCTGGTGGCAGCATGCGGTGTTTTACGAAATCTATCCGCGGAGTTTTGTCGACAGCAACAGCGACGGCATCGGCGATCTTCCGGGGATCACTTCCAAGCTCGGCTACTTGAAGGATTTAGGAATTGACGCCATCTGGCTTACACCGTGCTATCCCTCCCCACAAGTAGACTTTGGCTACGATGTTTCCGACTACGAGAACATCGATCCGGTTTACGGCACGCTCAAGGATTTTGATGAACTGGAACGAGAAGCGAAGAAGAAGGGGATCCGGATCATTATGGATCTCGTTCTCAATCACACCTCCGACCAGCACAAATGGTTTGTCGATTCGCGATCATCGCGTACCTCAGCCCATCGCGACTGGTATATCTGGCGTGATGGTGGCGGACCCGGTCAACCTCCCAACAATTGGGAATCGATTTTTGGCGGTTCAGCTTGGAAGTTCGATCCAGCCACCAGTCAGTATTACTATCACCGTTTTTATCCCGAGCAACCGGACCTGAATTGGCGAAATCCCGCAGTCGAAAAGGCGATGTTTGATGTGACCCGCTGGTGGTACACACGGGGCGTGGCTGGCTTTCGCCTGGATGCGGTCAGCAATCTGTTCGAAGATCCGGCCTTACACGACAACCCGCTGCTGCCGGGAGTCAACAACTTCGGGGATCCAAAAATGGAGGACCGCTACAACGACAATCTTCCTGAAGTGCATGGCGTCCTGCGCGATCTGCGCAAGGTGGCAGACGAACATGACGCCGTGTTGATTGGGGAAACCTGGGCGGGCACCGCCTCGGAACTGAAGCAGTACTACGGAAACCATGAACCAGAATTACAGATGCCGATGGACCTGGCTTTCACCAAGATCCCCACGTTGTCCGCACCTGCATTTCGAGAGCACATTGCCGCACTCGACTCCGCCGGAGGGTGGCCGGTGTACGTTATCAGCAATCACGATATTGTTCGCTCTTACGTCCGGTACGGCGACGGTCAGCATAATGACGCCATCGCCAAGCTCATGGCAGGCCTTTATTTGACGCTCCGTGGCACGCCTATCATGTACTACGGCGAAGAAATAGGAATGCAGAACAATGACCCGCTTCGGAAAGAAGACGTCAAGGATCCAATCGGAAAAGTGGGATGGCCGCGAGAGAAAGGTCGGGACGGCGAACGCACTCCCATGCAGTGGGACGACGGTCCTAGCGCCGGTTTTACCCGCGGGACGCCTTGGCTACCCGTTGCCCCTAGCTTCAAAACCCACAACGTCGCCGCTGAACTGAAGGACCCTGACTCCGTCTTTAATTTCTATAAGCGGCTATTGACCGTGCGACGAAACAACCCTGCGTTGCTTGACGGCGGCTACACTTTAATTAATCCGGACCATCCGCATGTTCTGTCCTATCTCCGCCGCACTGCAACCCAGTCCGTGCTGGTTGTGCTGAACATGTCAGCGACTCCCCAAACGGTTACCTTCGATTTTTCGCAGCAGGGCCTCGCTTCTGCGAAGTCACATACCCTGCTCAGCACGATGCCCACAAAGGAAGAGCCTGATCTCGCGCACTTCTCTTTGGAGCCTTTTGCTGTCTACATCGGTGAGGTGGTGCAATGATCTGCGATGCTTGATAGGCCCCCTTGCGATGTCGTCCGCTGGCTAACGCGAAGGCGAGGCTACATTGAGGGCTTCTTCTGTAGGTTCCAAACTCAGGGAAGATGCAAGCCGAGCATAGTATCCTTTGCGCGCACGAATCTCCAGTTTTTGTCCCGTCTTTCGCGCATCAATCTTGATTTTTCGATAGCGGCCGTCAGGCTTGAAGTCCGCGGGCTTGTAAGAAATCGCATACCGGCTGCGCAACTCTTCGCTTATCTTGGCAAAAGCTTTTTCCACGTCCTTCGGACTGGCGGGATGCAGCACTCGCCCGCCGGTCTGCTCTGAGAGTTTGCGGAGATTTGCGTTCCCGGTGTCGGCCAGGTCTCGCTCCGCGATCGTCTCCGGACGGTAGTTCGTACTGATTGCGTAGATGGTAACCCCGGCTTCCTGGGCACCCGCTATGGCATCGTCCAAGCTAATGACCCCCGCATTATTTTGGCCGTCGGTCAGAACGACCAGTACTCGCGCAACCACATCTTGTTCCGGCCGGTGCAGTAGTTTCTGGCAACCCCGATAAACCGCATCGTAGAGCGCTGTGCCGCCTCCGATGGTCAGCCGAGCCACACCTTTGGACAGCAGATCCGGATCATTGACGAAGTCCTGCGTTACCCTGGGATGATCGCTGAATCCCATCACAAACGCCAAGTCATCGCCTCTATTCACTTGCTGGCGAAGAAACGCGCTGGCTGCTTCCTGTTCAAACCGGAAACGTGAGGTCACTGAATTGCTGGTATCGACTACCATACCCACCCGGAGCGGCAGGTCCCGTTCGGTGCGAAAACCCAAGATCGCCGTAGGGGCTTTGTTATCGTCCTGAACAGCGAGGTCGGTAGGCAGGAGGCCGTCAATGGGTTTGCCATTGTGTATAGCTACAAAGAGCACGTTGACTTCGGTCACATGTTTCGTCAGCAGCCACTCGCCAGTTGGTAGGATGGAGTCTGTGTTGCATTGAGGGCAGTCCTGCGCGTAACTCGCCGGCCCGATCACGGCAAGAACGGTGACCAGAGCAAACAGTAGTGGCACCCATCGACTGAAATGTAAAGTTCGACCGGGAATACAGACGGGACGGTGTATCTGCAAGATCCACCTCCTCGGATGGGTCGACTCTGAGCAACGACCGCGTGCCCGGTAAGTAGCACGCACGATGCCGTTGTTCGAGATTGCGACGAAGAGCTGGGCTGGTTTGTAACCCGCAGCAAATGCGCCCCAATTGCTTTCACGGAAGATAACGGCACGCTATCTTATCGGATACGGACTATCTTTTCGGATAGTCTCGCAATCGCTGTCCGAGAACCTATCTGGCGCCGGATGAACCTTCGCAGCAAACGCTGCCAAATTCCACCGGTTGGTCGACGTTCAACGCTGGAGAACGTTGGATCCTCCAGGCATGCGATGTGGGTCGCCCGCTCCCCAGCTGAATTCGTTACAAACGGCCGGTCGCCGCCTATAGGCTCACGACAGAGCTCGCAGCGGTCTGTTTGCTGCTGGGATATGCGAGGCCCCGCGGTGGGAATGGGCCAGTCGTCACAAGAACCTAGAAGGGTGCGCCATGTTGTCTCGTTGCTTGGAGCAGCAGCATTTCTGGGCATAACTAAACCTCCTGGCGTGCTCCACTTCTGTCTTTTCAGGGCATCAAACGCGCGTCCCCTCTTTTCCATGTTGCAGTTCGGTTGCCAAGCATCAATGGCAGGACTGTCCGTTGGCGACTCAATCAGGATCAGTTCCCGATCCCGAGAACGGCGGTGTTGGAATCGTTTAGGGAGCAAGTCATTCGGAAGCTCCCATTGCCTCTGCCATCTCGAGCAGCTTGGTGACGCTGTTCAAGTTTCTGCCGGTTCCGCGTGTCTTTAGGATCTTCTCTATAACTGCCCACGACAGTTTCGGACGCCCCATACCATTGGGATAATAGATATAAATCTCACGACCATCGATCCGTAGTTCCTCCGGATTGGCTTTTATGCTAAGAACCTGGTCCCGAGCCTTCTGGCCCGGATCACCGGCGAGGAAGATAACAAGGAGTTTGCTCGGCTCGATGCCACGTCGTGTTGCGAACGGATTCCTCGCAAGGGCTTGCCTCAGTTCGGTCGCGGTGCGGAGGATGACATCGGGACGAAAGCCGAAGCTCCGCTCGATCTCATTCTCTAACCGCTTGGCCAGGCGACCGAGGTCACGTTTTTCAGTCCTGAAAACTACATTGCCACTCTGTATATAGGTACACGGGTCCCGCAGTTTGAGGGATTCACAGAGCGCCCGGAGCGCATCCATCTTGATCTTGTTGTGGCCACCGACGTTGACGCCGCGGAGCATGGAGATCACCACTGGCATGGCAACCGAGTATATCGCGCCCGCGATCGCGCACCCGATCCTGGCTCGGTCAAAGCCGCGTCCTTCTCGTTTTCGGCTTTGAAGGCGCTAGAACAGCGCGTCCGCTCTGGCGCATTCCTCATCTATAAGATAGATGACTCCGTTCCAGACTTTCACCACGCGCCTGACTCGCTCGGTCGCTCTCTCAGAACCCACTAAGCATCTCGAATTCGAAATACAGGCGCTGCCGCGTTTCGGCTTCGTTGCCGGACAATGGCTTTCGCTGAAAACAAACAAACCCGACGGCGAGGAGATTACCCGGGCATACTCCATTGCATCGCCGCCCGGAGATGACAACCGCTTCGCCCTCTGCCTTAACCGCGTACAGGACGGGTTTATGTCGAACTTTCTCTGCGATATGAAGGAAGGTGACGAGGTTTCTTGCCAGGGACCATTCGGCGATTTCATCCTGCGGCCCCCACTGCGCGACACCATTTTCATTGCGACGGGCACCGGTATCGCTCCCTTCCATTCCATGTTGCACTGGCTTCTGGCCGATCCCTCGCGACATCAGGGCAAGCAGCTTTGGCTGCTGTTTGGAAATCGCACCGAGAAAGACATTTACTATCACGAGGAATTCCTGCGCCTCGCCGGGCAACATGCTAACTTTCACTACCTGCCAACGCTGAGCCGTGGAAGTCCGGATTGGCAAGGCCTGCGCGGCTACGTGCAGGAGCACGTCGCCGGCATCGTTCAGGGACGCACCGACGTGCATGCCTACATCTGCGGGCTGGACAAGATGATCAAGGCGAATCGTGAACTGTTGAAGGGACTGGGTTGGGACCGCAAGTCGATTTTGTTCGAGAAGTATGACTAGCTTCGTTCTACTTCTTACGAAGCGGCTGTGGCGCGGGCGTCACAAAAGGCCTCCGCACTGGAACGATCGCGCCCCGCGAAGGATCAGCAGCAGCACTGGCGCGCGACAGCACTTCTTCCTGGATGTATTTGACGAAATCCTGAATCTGACGCTGCATCTCTTCCATGCGTTCGCGCATTTGCAGGATGATCGCGATGCCGCTGATGTTCACTCCCAAATCTCGCGCCAGCGAAAGGATGAATTCCAGGCGTTGCAAATCCTCGTCGGTGTAGAGGCGAGTGTTGCCTTCGGTGCGCGAAGGCTTGAGCAGACCCTCGCGCTCGTAGAGGCGCAGAGTCTGGGGATGGATGCCATACATCTCGGCCACGGCTGAAATCATGTACACACCCTTGGACTTACGTTTAGTCAAGGGTTCCCTCGCTGCGCTCGGGATTTCGCCAGCGGGCTCCCGTTCTGCTCACGCCCGCAAACCGGCTCAACATGTAGGCTCCCTTGGATTTTCATTTAGTCACGGGTTTCCTTGCTATGCTCGGGATTTCGCCAGCGGGCTCCCGCTTCGCTCACGCCCGCAACCGGCTCAACATGTATGCGCCTTTGGATTTGCGTTTAGTCATCGATCAGAGTCTATAACAAAAGAAAGAGGCCACGGATTCGGTGGAATCGCGCGGATCAGCCTCAGAATCCGCGTTAATCCGTGCCAACCCGTGGCCCGGGTTTGTTATGCGGCCGCTTCTGGTTTTCCTGTGGCCGCCGTCCAGCCCATCGGCTTGAGCGCGTGATTGAGGAAATACGCTACCACTCCTGCGGTGATCAATAGCATCCCGAAGGCGAAGGAACTCATCCCCAACACCTGCTCTGTCTGGCTCCGGACTACTGAGAAGCCCAGCAGCAGCATGGGAGCGATCCCGACGGCAAAGGCACCGAACATCCCACCGGGGACGCGGAAGGGCCGATGCAATTCCGGCTCGCGGAAGCGCAGAACGATGAGTGCTATGAATTCCAAACTCAAGCTGACACCGTAGAGCAGAATGTCGATGGTCACCAGGCGCTCGAAGCCGAGCCCGAGGCACATCGCCCAGCCCATGGCGCAGACCGCAATCGCTACCCAGGGGGCGCGCGAACGCGGATGGAGTTTGCCGAAGATGCGCGGTAGCATTCCGTCCTGCGCCATTGCCAGGGGCAGGCGAGAGTAGCTCATCACCAGGGCGTTGAACATACCGAAACCGCTGATCATGCCTCCTAGCGCGAGGCCAACGCGCAGTAGCGGGCCTCCGAGGAGACCTGCGATGTCCGCCCAGAATCCAGTTTCCCAGGCGCTAGGCGAAAGCCCGGTCATCCACATAGCCGCCACCGGGACAACGTAACTCAAGGCCACAATCACAACTGCCGCCAGCATGGCCCGTGGATAAGTCCGCTGCGGCCGTTCTACTTCGGTTGCGATGGTGGAGGCATTGTCCCACCCCATGTAGTTCCACATGCAAATAAGCAGGCCGCCGAGGATATCCACGCTGGAAGTCGTCGGTTTAGTTACCGCCGTCGCTAGTGCTCCTAACTTGAAGGGGGCGATGGCCACGATCAGTATGAACGGCGCTGATAACGCGAAAAATAACCAGAGTGAGGTCGTCGACACCACGCGAACACCAGCAATGTTAAGCAACGCGCAGACAATTACAACGGCTAGGCCGACCATCACCCCGCGGTGTCCTTCCGCGAACCAGGGAAAAAGGCGGTCGAGGTAGAGAACAAACAGTGTGGGATAGATAGCCATGTCGAAAATCGACGCTACCAGCGAGAGCCAGGCTTCCTGGAATCCCCAGAAGTTGCCCATGGCGCGGCGCACCCAGGCGTAGTAACCGCCCTCGAAAGGCAGGGCGCTGGACAACTCGCCAATCATGAAGGCAGTCGGCAAGCTCCAGAGAATCGGCGTGAGCAGCAGGATGAGAATTGCCTTGCCGTAACCTGCGCCGTGGACGATGTCTTCCGTGCCATAGGTTCCGCCCGACACCATAAAGAAGGTGGCGGCGACCAGCGGCCAGAGCGTGAGGCGAACAGATTTTTTCCGGGGGAGAACTGCGAGGGATTGTGAGTGAGACTCAGTAGACGCGGTAGCTGTTGCCAATTTCTATGGCTTCCTCCTTAAGCGATGCTTGCGTCTTGAAGATTCGGCTGGAAGCAAGTTCGCAGACGTGAGCATACGCAAGTTAGATGCGGAGTGAAAGAAGAATCTGAATTTTTTTTGGTCAGGAGGGCAGGCCCAGACGTAATCGCAGAGAATTGTGACGCTGCCGATCCAGCCGGAACGAACCGATTGCTGGTTTCTGTTTTCTGGGGTTATGATTCTCCTCCCGCAAGGAGGCGGGATTCATGAGGCCACTTTTCTTAGTCGTTCTGCTCGGTGCGACGATAGCAGCGGCTCAATCGGCCCCTCCGCAAAACGCGTTTACGCCGGACCAGGTGAAATTCGGACCGGCACCGCCTTTCCTACCGCCCGGTGCGCAGATGGCTGTCCTGGAAGGTGACCCCATGGCAGCGAGCGGGGACTACACCATTCGCCTGAAGATGCCTACCGGCTACAAAGTCTCTCCCCACTGGCATCCTAAGCGGGAGAATGTGTCGGTATTGTCCGGAACGTTAAAGGTTGGCATGGGAGACAAGTTCGATGCCGATCACATGATGAGCTTTCCCGCCGGCAGCTTTGCCTATCTGGATCCGGACATGCACCACTATGCAATGAGCGAAGGAGCGACGGTTATCCAGATTCATGGCATGTCGCCGGCGCAGCTTAATTACATCGATCCCAAAGATGACCCCAGCCGGAAGTAAGGACCGAACTCCTCGGCGACCACAGGTTGGGGCCGCTAGATCTCTTTCCACAGTTCCGCACGAGGATCTTCCGGGTTCAGCTTGGCGAGCTCACGCAATAGCTCCTTGGTGCGCTCATCGCGGGGCGTTGGAACCGTTAGTTTGACCTCGACAATCTCGTCTCCGCGCGCGCCTTCCTTGGTGGCGGAGGGAACCCCTTTCTCCCGCAGTCGCAGCTTCTGTCCAGACTGGGTTCCCGGTGGGATCTTGAGCAGGGTGCGGCCGTCAATGGTGGGCACTTCAATTTTGGAGCCCAATGCCGCTTCAGTCGCGGTCACGGGCACCGTAATGCGGATGTCATCGCCTTCGCGATGGAAGACTGGATGCTCTCCGGCGCGGATGATTACATAGAGGTCACCCGCCGGCCCCCCGTGCACTCCGGCATTGCCCTTGCCCGGCAGGCGGATGCGCTGGCCGTCCCGCGTGCCCGCCTTGATTCGAACTTCGAGCGGTTCAGTGCGCTCCACGGTGCCTTCCCCGTGGCACACCGGACAGGTTGAGATGTTCTTGCCGGTTCCGTGGCAGCGCGGACAGGGCACGTTGAACTTCATCCGGCCGCCGGTCTGGGTGATTTGGCCGGTGCCGCCGCATTCGGGGCACTTGCCGGGTGATTCGATATATCCGTTGCCATGGCAATTTCCGCAGACATCGCGGCGGGTAATGTTCAATCGCATCACGCCGCCCCGGATCGCGGTCCAGAAAGGGACGTTAACCTGGTATTCCAAGTCCGAGCCAGGTTCCGGGCCTTCAGCAGCGGCCGCTCCCCCACGTCCGCCAAAAATTCCGGAGAAAATGTCGCGGAAGCCGCCGCTTCCAGAGCCGCCGGCTCTCCTGCTCGCACCCCCGCCTTCGAACATGTCCGAAAAGTCGAAGCCGCTGAAATCAAAGTTGGCACCCTGGCCGCCAGCGCCAGCCGGCTGGCCTCCCGGGAAACCTCCGAATCCGCCAGCTCCAGTTGGGCCGCCACGCGCATAGGCGTCGGCGGCGGCTGGATCGATGTTGTCCGAATAGAAGCCAAGCTGGTCGTAGATCTTGCGCTTTTTGGGATCACTCAGGACGTCATTGGCCTCGGACATGGCCTTGAACTTTTCTTCCGCCGCTTTGTCACCCGGATTGACGTCGGGATGGTATTTGCGCGCTAGCTTGCGGAAGGCTTTGCGAATGTCCTCGGCGGAGGCAGATTTCTTCACGCCGAGGAGTTCGTAGTAGTCTTTCTTGGTGGTGGTCGCCATCGTCTAATTGATTTTAGTTCTGGATTTTATGCCTTCGCTTTTCCAGAATGCCTATCCGGTCGTACTTGGGCGAATCCACATATACAGGAATCCGATTCAATCCCGTTGCAGTCGGCGCGAACACGTACCAGCGTGCTTCGTCCTCGGAAAAATTTAGAAAGTAATCTTGACCATTCACTTCGAATTGCAATTTCAATCTCCCCTAAAATTAAGTCCAAAAATCTAGCCACGGATTTTGGCGGATGGTTTGTTGTCCGTGCCGACCCGCACAATCCGTGGCCAAGCTTCAAAACTGCCGAGCTGCGCTCGGCCTGGACGGGCGAGGCGCCCGTCCCCACACAATTACTTTTTATCTTCGACGTCCACGTACTCGGCGTCGATTACGCCTTCGTCTTTCTTTGCCTGGCCATCGCCACCCGGAGCGGAACCGGCTCCAGCCTCCGGACCAGTGCCTGGCGCCCCTTGTGGCTGGGCCGCCTTGTACATCTGCTCAGCCAGCTTGTGCGAGGACTTGGTCAGGTTCTCGCGGGCACGGTCCATCGCGCTCTTGTCGGAGCCTTCGAGTGCCTTCTTGGCGTCAGCCACCGCGTTCTCCACCTCGCCGCGCTCGGAGCCAGAGATCTTGTCGCCGTGCTCCCGCAGCATCTTCTCCACGTTGTAGACCATGGAATCGAGCTGGTTCCGCGACTCGATCTCGTCGCGTTTCGCCTTGTCCTCGGCCGAGTGCGCGTCGGCTTCTTTGGCCATGCGTTCGACTTCATCCTTGCTCAGCCCGGAAGACGACGTGATCGTAATCTTCTGGTCCTTGCCCGTCGCCATATCCTTCGCGGTAACGTTGAGGATGCCGTTCGCATCGATGTCAAATGTCACCTCGATCTGGGGCAGTCCTCGCGGCGCTGGTGGAAGGCCGGTCAGGTGGAACTTGCCCAGAGTACGGTTCTGAGCCGCCATCGGACGTTCCCCCTGCAAGACGTGGACCTCAACCGACGTCTGATTGTCGGCGGCGGTGGAGAACGTCTCCGTCTTCCGGGTCGGGATCGTGGTGTTGCGCGGAATCATTGGCGTCGCCACACCGCCCAGCGTTTCGATCGCGAGCGTCAGCGGAGTAACATCGAGCAGCAGCAGGTCTTTGACCTCGCCGCCAAGAACGCCACCCTGGATAGCAGCGCCGACCGCGACTACCTCATCCGGGTTTACGCCCTTATGAGGTTCCTTGCCGAACAGCTCTTTTACCAGGGCTTGAATTCGCGGCATGCGAGTCTGTCCGCCAACCAGCACCACTTCATCGATCTTGCTGGCATCAACCCCGGCGTCCTTCATGCACTGCTTGCAGGGACCAACCGAGCGCTGGATGATGTCTTCTACCATCGATTCTAGTTTTGCCCGGGTCAGCTTCTTTACCAGGTGCTTCGGGCCGCCGGCATCCGCCGTAATGAATGGCAGATTGATCTCGGTCTCCATGGTGGTGGAGAGCTCGATCTTGGCGCGCTCTGCCGCGTCGCGTAAACGCTGCAAGGCCATCTCGTTGCCTTTGGCACGCAGGTCAAGGCCTTCATCTTTCTTGAATTCGTCAATCAACCAGTCGACCAGGCGCTGGTCGATGTTGTCGCCGCCCAGGTGAGTATCACCGTTGGTGGCTTTGACCTCGATTACACCTTCGCCGACTTCTAGAATCGAAATATCGAACGTCCCACCGCCGAAGTCGTACACGGCGATGGTTTCATCTTTCTTCTTGTCGAGGCCATAGGCTAGCGCCGCCGCCGTGGGTTCGTTGATGATGCGCTTTACGTCCAGCCCTGCGATCTTGCCAGCATCCTTGGTCGCCTGGCGCTGCGCGTCATTAAAGTACGCGGGCACAGTGATGACCGCATCGTTCACTTTTTCGCCCAGGTAGTCCTCCGCCGCCTTCTTCAGCTTTTGCAGAATCATGGCGGAGATCTGCGGAGGCGTATATTCCTTGCCCTGCGCGAGAACCGCGACGTGGTCGCCCGACTGCACAACCTTGTAAGGGACCATCTTGATTTCTTCGGTCACCTCGTCATAGCGACGTCCCATGAACCGCTTGATCGAATAGACCGTGTTTTCCGGATTGGTGATGGCTTGGCGCTTCGCCACCTGCCCCACCAACCGCTCGCCAGTCTTGGTGAAGCCGACGACTGAGGGTGTGGTGCGCCCTCCTTCTTCGTTGGGGATCACCTTAGGCTCGCCACCTTCCATCACTGCCACGCAAGAGTTGGTGGTTCCCAGGTCGATACCGATAATCTTGGCCATAAATTGGATCCTCCGTTTTACTTATAAGTGCTTTACAATCAATGTCTTTACTATTGAAAGCGGTACTATGATAAGACTTGAGTGGATCACTGTCAATGTTTAGATGCGATGAGTTTGCTTGGAGATACAGTCATTTTTCCCGACTATCATATAGAGTTCTGGCGAACCGCCATGCTCCCCTTTAAGCTCGTCTACAGCGACGATTATTACCTCCCGATTGGCGAGCATGTCTTCCCCGCCGAAAAGTTCCGCCTCATTCATGACCGCCTGCTTGAGACCGGTGTTGCCGAGTCATCAGATTTCCTTACGCCTCAACCTGCGTCCGATCAGGACGTCTTGCTCGTGCACACGCCGGCGTACGTTCACAAGCTGAAGACCGGGACCCTGTCTCCCCTCGAAGAAATGCAGATGGAGATTCCCTACTCGCCCGACCTGGTGCGAGCTTTCTGGCTGGCGGCTGGGGGATCGATTCTGGCGGCCGACTGTGCGCTCAAAGATCGCATCGGTTTCAACATCGGAGGCGGATTTCACCACGCCTTCCCCGATC
>DATKEN010000072.1:0-12693 GCA_035512155.1 Terriglobales bacterium
AATTCACATGAGCTGCTGGCGGTTGAGGAGTGTCCCATAAGTTCGTCGCTGATTAATCGAGCCATGGCGGCGATTTGGCGAATGGGGCGGGCGGGGAAGGTGATTGGCGAAATTCAGGAGATTGAGTTCTTCGCCAACGCGGAGGATTCCCAACTTCTGATGGAGCTTTACTGCGCGACTGACTCGACGCCAGCGACTGTAAAGCAATTTGCGGAAGAGCTACGGCAAGCTCTGCCGGACGTTGCCGGTGTGGTTCTGTTGAAGAATCATGTGGCTGGTCGAAATGCCAAGTCGGGAAGAGAGCCAGAACGCCTTGCTGTGAGTGGCGATGCTGAGCTTACTTATAAGACCAAGCTTGCGCCGTATCGCGTGAGCGCGGGATCATTCTTTCAGGTAAATCGTTATTTAACAGATGAACTGGTGAACACGGTCACAGCGGGCCGCTCCGGGCGGACGGCCATTGATCTTTACGCGGGCGTTGGACTTTTCTCTTCTGTTCTAAATCGGGAATTTGAACGAGTGATTGCGGTTGAGTCGTCACCGACTTCTTATGCCGATCTGCTATACAATTCGCCAGCGAACGTGAAGGCAGTTCGTACCACGTCAGAACAGTATCTGAAGAACGTGACGGGAAAGTTGCATCCCGATCTTGTGGTGGTGGATCCGCCACGGAGCGGGTTGGGTGCAAGCGTAATCCAAAGCCTGGTGATGTTGGGAGCGCCGCGCATGACGTACGTGTCATGCGATCCGGCGACCCTCTCTCGCGACCTGGGCGGCCTGCTCAAATCCGGATATCGGGTGGAACAGGCGCACATGGTGGATCTGTTCCCCCAGACCTACCACTTGGAAAGCGTGTTTCATCTAGTTCGATAGCCTTCCTGATTTGTGCTCCCATGAATCAACCGAATAGTGCACGGCCTATTGGACGGCAGCCGCTGCTGTGGGCTGCTATGGCGTTCGCAGCCGGGCTTTCCGCGGGCCTACACATGTGGCGGCCGCCGCTTTGGTGGCTAGTGTCAGCCGCAGTCTTCGCTGCATCGGGAACGTTTGTTGCCCACCGGAGGGCCAGAGTCGCATTTTCCCTGGGTTTAGCGACGGTCTTTGTGGCGGGAGCGCTACTCATCCAAGTACGCAGTCCGAACAGACTCAGCGATTCCGGCTTGCTGCACTTTGCGGACGGACAGGAAGTTTTGGTCACAGCCCACGTGACTGCGGAGGGGAACCTACGCGAGGAAGGCTCTGGCGATGTCCGGCAAAGTCTCGATGTTGAAACCGAGGAGATCGCTACGAGTAGTGAGACAGTTCGCACCCGCTCCGGATTGCGCGTCAGCATTTACGGCAAGCGAGTGACGAATGAAACTGGCGCCAGCGTTTCTCCGGTTCATCTGTTCCGCTACGGAGAGCGGCTGCGGTTCGCGTCCAAGCTAAATCCGCCGCGGAATTTCCGGAATCCGGGAGCGTTCGACTACCAGGGATACCTGGAGGAGAACGGAATTGTGGCGCTAGCCTCCGCCAAAGCTGCGAGTGTGGAACTGCTTCCGGGTTTTGCCGGTAATCGCGCTGAACTCTGGCGTACTCGCATTCATCGCAGCATCATTGAGAAAGTCCATGCCTTGTGGCCGGAAAGAGAGGCCGCACTGATGGATGCGATGGTGATCGGTGACGAAGCCTTCATCAACCGCCCCACGCGGGTGAATTTCCAGCGGTCAGGCACTTACCACGTGCTGGTGGTTTCCGGGATGAACGTCAGCATCCTGGCGCTGGCCACGTTTTGGATGCTGCGACGGCTGCGGGTGGGTGACCTTGTCGCGGGGACGATCACACTCTTGCTCATTGTGGCGCATGCCTTGCTGACGGCTCTCGGCTCTCCGGTTTGGCGCGCAACGCTGATGCTGGCAGTTTATTTGGGTGCGCGGCTGTTCTATCGGGAGAAGTCCATGCTCAGCGCCATCGGAGCTGCGGCGCTGGGGCTGATGGTTTTTGATCCGCAAGTGCTGTTTGGCGCCAGCTTTCAACTTACATTTTTGTGCGTGTGGTTAGTGGCTGCGGTGGGTTTGCCATTCGTTGAACGTACGATCCAACCGTACTCGCGTGGCTTGCGGAATCTGGATTCTGCTGGCTATGAGGCGTCACTGTCGCCGAAAGTCGCGCAGTTCAGGCTCGATCTGAGGATGATTGCCAACCGGCTGGAGCGTTTTCTGGGCCATCACTTTCCTCTGCCGGCCCTGGCAGGTTGCATACGCGTGTCGCTGGGCGCTTGTCAGTTGGTTGTGATCTCGGCGGTCATGCAGGTGGGAATGGCTCTTCCAATGGCTTATTACTTTCATCGCGCTACGACTGTGGGGATGCCCGCCAACATGATGGTGGTTCCGCTCACCGAAATACTCATGCCGACCGCAATACTAGCGGTGACGCTTGGTTATGTGTCTCCGGTGCTGGCGAAAATACCCGCATTCGTTGCCGGTGCGGCACTTGAGGGAATTGCCGGCAGCGTGCACTGGCTGGGTGGCCTGCGCATTGCTGATGCCCGCGTGCCTACACCGGGATTAGCAGTGATTCTAGCGACGGCAGCTGCCTTGGCGCTGGCGATGCTATTGGCGCGCCGCCGTCGGCTGCTCGCGGGCATCGGATTAGCCGCGCTAGCCGCGAGCGCCCTCTGGATCTGCGTGATTCCCCCGCGCCCACGCACCCGCGCTGGCGTGCTGGAGCTCACGGCGATTGATGTAGGTCAGGGCGATTCGATCTTTCTGGTTTCGCCCGAGGGCCGCACACTGCTGGTGGATGCAGGAGGGCTGCCGCATTGGGTACATTCGGAATTAGATATTGGTGAAGACGTGGTCTCCCCCTACTTGTGGTGGCGCGGGATTTCCCGGCTGGATGTGGTCGCGCTCACCCACGCGCACGCCGATCACATTGGGGGGAATGGGAGCTATCCTGGCAAATTTTCCTCCTCGCGAGTTTTGGTTGGGAGTGGATTCATCGTCTCCCGAGTTGCAGGAATTAGTTCAGCAGGCAAATGCGTTGGGAATTCACGTGGTGGAGCATCGGGAGGGAGACAAACTTGACCTTGGCAGTGCGGCCGTTCGCGTATTGGCGCCGCCGGTTGGTTTTGTGGGCGGGGCATCGCGGCCAAACGACGAGTCTCTGGTGATGAAGATTACTTATCGGGGAACGTCCGCGCTGTTGGAGGGCGATGCTGAACGATCAACCGAACAGCGGGTTGCACAAGAGGAACCGCAAGCCGATTTGCTGAAGGTTGGTCACCACGGCAGCAATACTTCCACCATCCCGGAACTGCTGGCCAAGGTGCATCCCAAATTCGGGGTGATTTCGGTGGGGACGCGCAATACTTATGGTCATCCGCGAGGCGAAGTGCTGGCCCGGCTGCAGGCATCCGGTGTGGCTACGTATCGTACCGACCTTAACGGGGCGGTCACGTTCTATCTTGATGGGAAAAACGTCAGGACACAGTTGGATCATCGTCCGGATTCAGGCCGCTGATGTCCAGCTCTGCGGTCTCGTCGCCGGGAGCCTGGCGGTATTCCTTGATCACGCGCCGGGCTTCAGGGGCGTCTTCCTCACGGACCAGGATGATGTTGCCGCCAACCCCTGGAAGAATGTCTTGCTGCGCATCGAGCGAAGTCAGGTCCGCGTCGATGCCGGCGGATTCGAGCAAGCCACGGACTATCAGGGCTTCGGATTCCTGTTCGGTGTCGAACACCCTCACTAGCTTTTCTTTGGGGTTGGGACTGGCTTTGGCGGCGGAGGAAGGACGGTTTTCCATAACTTCTCCGATCAGGCTGCGCCAGTAACTATGGCAGGCGTGCCTTGCTGCCTATTCTAACTCCGACTCTGCCGGTAACCGAAGTCCTACACCGGCAGGCATTTGTGTTCCGGGCGCATGCCGGGGGAGAATGAGCAATGAGAATGCGCAACGCCCGCTGATAACGGCTCATCTAACCGTTCTGCGCAAGTCCGGATGCACAGGCACAAGGTTTGGTTTGGGGGCTGAATGGGAAATAGGGATTGGGTTGAGCCGAGTGAAGGGGAACAGGAAGGCAAAAAGATTCGCCGCTTGCAGGTCATGATCAGTATGGTCATGTCAGTCATTGGCCAGGACCCGAACCTCACTCTCGAAGAGGCCTCAGAGCTTGTTGCCGGCGCCAAGCGAGCTGCGCTCGCCATGTTCCCGGACAAGGAGCTTGCCTACGATATCCTCTACCGGCCGCGCCTGCAGCGGCTGATGAACGAACGCTTCCGAATACAATAAAAGACGCCGTTTTCGATTTTCTTCATTCCACAATCAAGATTCTGTCTGTGCCCCGTAAAGCGTGCTAGAGTTTCAGGAGCGCGGCCCCGTAGCTCAACTGGATAGAGCATCAGACTTCGGATCTGAGGGTTGGGGGTTCGACTCCCTCCGGGGTCGCCATTCTTCGATTAAGAGAAAAACTGCAACCTCGACCGAGAAACGAAAATAACGTTTCCTGGTCTTCATTTCTTAACCTTCCCTTCAGCTTCCTTTAAGTATTCGTTGGCTATGCTTCTCGGGTTGGACCGATGCGAAAGTGTTCGTCCCACAGCTACCGGTCGTGAAAAGGAGAAGCTAATGAAATTTCACTGGATTACACCTATCGCTCTGGCTGCCTTTATGTCATTTGCCATGCAGTCCCTCGCGGAGGAACAGGAAAAGAAGATCGAACGTTCGAGCCTGCCTCCCGCAGTCGAGAAAACCGTTGCGGCCCAAAGTCAGGCGGCAACCATTCGAGGCTTTGCTGAAGAAATCGAAAACGGCCAGAAACTCTATGAAGTCAAGTTGATGGTGGACGGCCACAAGAAAAATATCTTGATGGATGCCAATGGTGCGATCGTGGAAGTGGAAGAGCAAGTCGCAATGGAATCACTTCCATCCGCCGTGCGAGATGGACTGCAAGCTAAAGCGGGGAGTGGGAAAGTGGTCAAAGTCGAGTCCATCACCAAAAACAACAAACTCGTGGCTTACGAAGCGAAAATCATGACCGACGGCAAGAAGTCTGAAATTCAGGTTGGTCCTGACGGCAAGCCTCTCGATCACGAAGAATAAGGCAACCGCCTGAGTGAGAAGAATTAAAGAACGCGAAAGGCTGGGCCACCCGCCAGGCCCAGTCGTGCTCTCACCCCTCCTCGCGTTGACCACTCCATTTTTGCAGGCTAGACTTTTCTCCACAGAGGGACATCCATGAAGCGCTGTGGCTTGCCGCTTACCGTTTTCCTGCTGCTTGCTTGCACCGGGCTGGCGGATGAAGGTCAGCATCATGAAGATTTGCGGCCGGAACAGTTGGGGACCGTGCATTTTCCGATCTCCTGCATGGCTGCGGTACAGAAGCCGTTTGAGCGCGGAGTAGCGCTGCTGCATTCGTTCTGGTACGAGGAAGCAGAAAAGGAATTCACGCAGATTGCCAAAGACGATCCCTCGTGCGCCATGGCGCATTGGGGAGTAGCCATGAGCATCTGGCATCAGTTGTGGAATCACCCTGATGCGGCAGCCATTAAGCACGGCGAGGCGGAGGCGAAGCAGGCGAAGTCGTTGCGCCCCACGACTGCTCGTGAGCAGGGCTACATCGCGGCAATTGGGAGCTTCTATGCGGGCAAGGAGAAATACGACGCGCGCGCCAACGCCTACACCAATGCGATGGAGCAAATGCATCAGCGTTATCCCGATGATCGCGAGGCGGCTGCATTTTATGCGCTTTCTCTGCTGGCATCGGAGCCGGATAACGACACCACGTTTGCCAATCGGAAGAAAGCCGCTGCGCTGCTCGAAAAATTGTTCGCTGAGGAACCGGACCATCCGGGCGTTGCTCACTACCTGATTCACAGTTACGACAAGCCGCAATTGGCCGAATCAGGCCTGCCGGCGGCGCGCCGCTATGCGCAGATTGCTCCCGCCTCTCCGCACGCGCTGCATATGCCGTCGCACATCTTTGCCCGGTTGGGGCTTTGGCAGGACGACATCGATTCCAACCTGGCTTCGATTGCCGCGACGCGAAAAACGGCGGCCATGCATATGGGAGGCGAAGGACATCAGTTTCACGCTATGGATTTCCTGGTCTATGCGTATCTGCAAAGCGGGCGCGAAGCCGAGGCCCAGCGCGTGATTGAAGAAGTACAGGCGATGCCGCCAACCAAAGACGTGCACGAATTTGGTTATGACCCGCGGGTTTACGCGCTTTCGAAGTTCCCTGCGATTTACACGCTCGAACTGCATCATTGGGCTGAGGCAGCCGCATTGGCGCCACCACTGGGCGCGGATTCCGGAGACAAGGCGATAACGTATTGGGCGCGCGCCATCGGCGCCGCTCGCAGCGGAAATGCAGCCGGTAGCCGCAATGACGTGGCGGAGATGGAAAACATCCATAAAAAAATGTTGGAGAAAAAGAAAACATCTTATGCGGAATTTGTGGATGAAGCCCGCAAGGAAGCCGGCGCCTGGGTCGATCACGCAGAAGGCAGGAATGAAGAGGCAATCAGGTCCCTTCGGGCTATCGCGGAGAAGGAAGAATCCGTTGGAGATGAGCCCATAGGCATTCCTGCGCGCGAAATGCTGGCTGACCTGTTGCTGGAGATCAAACGTCCGGAGCAAGCGCTTACAGAATATGAAGCGGATCTGAAATTCAATCCTAACCGCTTTAATGGATTGTACGGAGCAGCTCAAGCGGCGGAGATGTCGGGAAAAACTGAGAAGGCCAACAGTTACTATGCCCAGGTGCTAAAAGTCTGTAATGGATCGAGCTCAGATCGGCCTGAACTTAGCCGGGCGAAGGCGCTGCTGGCACAGAGATAGTCAGTTCGACAACCAATGCAGTTTGGCGGCTAATGCTGCCATGAGTGCGATGGATCCTAAGGCCGCATCGTATTCGTGATGTTTCCAGTACAAGTCCCAAGAAAATCCGCCGGAACTACTGCTAAAAGCACGCAAGCGAGGCAATAGGCGAGGTACTTCGCGGGCGTAGTCTTGGAAATGGGGGAAGCGATCATTCAGGAAGGTTTCCTCCGCGCGGATCACGGGCAGGTAGACTGTAAAGAAGAAGACAACAATTCCTGCTGCAATCCATCCACTGCGAGCGGCCAGAGCAAATCCTCCCGCCAGAATTAATGAGCCAAGATACAGCGGATTGCGGGTGTAAGCGTACGGGCCACCTGTGGCGAGTTGCTCGTTCTTCTGGACGTGTCCGGAAGCAAAAGCGCGGATCGCCAAGCCGGGAACTACGAGAGCAGAGCCGATGAGCATTGACTTTGCCGTCGGCTTAGCCAGCCAAAGAAAAAATGCGGCAAAGGCGAATCCTAGTGGAACTCGGAAGCGACGCGCGATCGCAGCCCAGCTAGCCACGGCGACCCCCGATCAATTGCCGGGCCGCGGCAACGACCTGATCGGCAGTAATTTCCAGCAAGCCTTCATCCGGTCGCGCCCGGCGGGCGTGGGTGGTAAGGCTCGAAGGACTGCGCAACACAATGCTGGCAGTACCGAATGGGCCGTTGCGTGCCGGGTCGGTGGGGCCGTAGACAGCTACTACTGGAATGCCGATAGCGGCGGCCAGGTGCAGCGGGCCAGTATCACCGCCAATAAATAAAGAAGCACGGCGAGTGAGTGCGATCAATTGGGTGATCGAGTCGCTGAATCGCTCAGCCACTCCACCGCTGGCTGCCTCGACGGCCTGTACCACCTCCTCCTCGCCAGGACCGAAGTTGACTATTGATTTCCACCCGTCTGCCGCCAATTGCCGGGCGAGACATCCATAACGCTCGGCGGGCCATTGCTTCGCTCCCCAGCCCGCACCTGGATTGAGTAGCACAAACTTTTCGACAGCTCGCTCTTTGAGCCTCTGATCGCATTCGTGTTCCGCGACCTCGTCGCGCGGGAACTCGAGCGGCGGGATTGGGAGCCGTCGGTGCGCCACTGCTTCAGCTAGCGAACGATTCTGTTCGACAATGTGATTACCTTGTGCAATCACTTGCCGGGTGTAAAACATGCTGGCTGCGTTTTCGCGAGGCTGAGCGAAGCCGTACTTGAAGGGCGCTCCGGACCATCGCGCCAAAAGAGCCGACCGCACCGCTCCCTGGAAGTCGACCGCGACTTGATAACGCCCGGCACACACGTCGCTGAGTCCAGCCGCCATCCGCTCCCAGGTCTGAGTCGAAAAAGGCGCGGAACGCCACTGTTTAGTGTTCACGGTGTGGATCTTATCTACCAGGGGCCGCTGTGGGGAGCGCGGACCCGAGCGCGGTGCAGCCAACGTGCACAGCAACTCGGCCCACCGTTCCTCGATCAGCCAGCCGAGGACGGCATCGGGAAAGGCTTGACGCAGGGCGGCCACCGCAGGCAGCGTGTGGATCACGTCTCCCATCGCGCCAAGTCGCACGATCAGCAGGCGTTCGACGTCGCCCGGAGCCACCGCGCTTTCGGCAGAGTTCGTGACCGGCAACTCCAGGCTCACGGACGAGGCGTCCCCAGCCGCGACCGGATAATCTCACTGGCTGAGTGATCTTTGGAGTCGCCGACAATCTCCACCCGGCCGCCGCATTCGAGCACCACATCGCGTTCGGGGACAGTGGCCATCGTGTAATCGGTGCCCTTGGCGTGAATGTCAGGCCGAATCTCGCGGATCAGCGCGCGCACGTCGCTTTCGGGAAAGATTACAACAGCGTCCACATCGGCGAGCGCTGCCAGGATCTCGGCGCGCTCGGCTTCGGGTATCACCGGACGGCCTCTACCCTTGAGGGTGCGCACCGACTCATCCGAGTTGACGGCTACCACTAAGCGTCCGCCCAGTTGTTTTGCCGCATGCAGATAACGAACGTGACCAACGTGAAGCAAATCGAACGCGCCATTGCCAAGCGTGATCGATTCACCCGCCTGGCGCCATTCCGCTACGCGCTGACGAAGTTGCTTACGGCTGAGAATCTTCTGTGCAAGGGCGTCTTCGCGCACGTTTATCGTGGACCGCTGTTTCATTCTCTAATGCGAAGAGAGATTGTACCTGTTGATGTGATGGACTGGCGAATGCGACGAATCCGAACCGATCCTGGGACTTTCGCGTGAGCTCTGCGCGGCGTCCTCCAACAGGGCGCTCGCGCTTAAGATTGTGAGTTTTCGCGCGTTGCGGATGCCCCGACTTCCTGGCCCGCAAGATCCTCCAACAGATCTTCCAGGCGACTCAATACTTCATCGGCGCCATTGGCATTCAAGGCAAACTTAAGGGTGCCCTCGGGCGAAAACTGCGCGCCCCGTTGGGAAGAGACAAAGCGGGCCAACTTCGCTGGATCGATAATCGCATTTGGTCGAAACTTGATGGTTACGAGATCACGCTTACGCTCGATTGTGGTCGCGCCCACGCGCAGCGCCAACAACTTCAACGCCGCGTACTCCAACAGGTTGCGCACTGCCGCGGGAGGCTCGCCGTAGCGGTCTTGCAATTCGGCGCCCACATCGTTCAATTGCGCCTCCGTCTCCACGCCCGCAACCCTCTTGTACATGCGGAGGCGCTGGTTTTCTTCGGGAATGTAGTCCACGGGAATGCGGATGTTGAGTCCGAGATTGAGTTGCGTCGTTGGCTCATCTGCGGCGGATTCGCCTTTCATCTCGCGAACGGCGCGGTCGAGCATCTGCGTATACAACTCGAAACCGACAGCTTCGATGTGGCCGCTTTGCTCTCCGCCCAGAAGATTGCCCGCGCCGCGCAGTTCGAGGTCGAGAGCTGCAATCTTGAAGCCCGCACCCAAATCAGAAAATTCTTTCAATGCCGCTAGACGACGGCGCGCGATGGGGGTTAGCTCGATTTCCGAAGGCAGGAGCAAGTAAGCGTATGCCCGGCGATTCGAGCGTCCTACCCGCCCGCGCAGTTGATAGAGCTCCGAGAGCCCGAGACGGTCGGCTCGGTTGATGAGAATTGTGTTGCAGAGCGGGATATCAAGCCCATTCTCGATGATGGTAGTCGACACCAGGATATCGGCCTCGTGATGCATGAATTTCAGCATCACTTTCTCCAGTTCACCCTCCGACATCTGACCGTGGCCCACGATAATGCGCGCCCGTGGAACCAGGGCCTGCAGCTTGGCCGCGATTTCCCAGATGCTCTCCACGCGATTGTGCACAAAGTAAACCTGGCCGCTGCGATCGAGTTCCTGTTCAATGGCGGACTGGATCAACTTTTCGTCCCAGCTTGCAACGACGGTTTGAATGGCAATGCGGTCTTTGGGCGGAGTCTCGATCACGCTCATGTCGCGTAGTCCTACCAGAGACATATGCAGCGTCCGCGGAATCGGCGTGGCCGACATGGTGAGCACGTCTACCTGCTTGCGCATCTGCTTGAGTCGTTCTTTGTGACGCACCCCGAAACGCTGTTCCTCGTCCACCACCAGCAAGCCGAGATCGGCGAACTTTACATCTTTCGAGAGCAGGCGGTGAGTGCCGATCAGGATGTCCACCTTGCCAGTCTCCACTTTCTGCAGAATCTCTTTTTGCTGCTTGGCGCTGCGAAAGCGGCTGATCATCTCGATGTTCACGGGAAACGCTGCGAAGCGCTGTTTGAAGGTTTCGTAGTGCTGAAAGGCGAGGACTGTGGTGGGAGCGAGGACGGCAACTTGCTTGTTATCGCTGATGGCTTTAAAAGCCGCGCGCATGGCGATTTCCGTCTTGCCATAGCCTACGTCGCCGCAGAGCAGACGATCCATCGGCTGGGACGACTCCATGTCACGCTTAACATCGGTGATCGCCAGATCCTGGTCACCGGTCTCGCTGTACTCGAAGGCGTCTTCGAACTCCCGCATCCATTCGTTATCAGAGGAGAAGGCGTGGCCCTGTGCCATCTTGCGTTCGGCATAGAGCTTGACCAGTTCGTCAGCCATGTCCTTCATGGCTTTGCGAACGCGGGCCTTGGTTTTTGCCCAGGTAGCGGTGCCCAGATGGCTCAGCGGCGGCTTTGCCCCTTCGGACGAGCGATATTTCTGGATGAGATCAAGGCGGGTCAAGGGAACGTAGAGCCGCGCGCCCTCGGCATATTCGAGCAACATGAATTCCGCATTGCCGTCGCCCTGATTGATTTCCTTCAGTCCCTGGTATTGCCCGATCCCGTGTTCCACGTGCACCACGTAGTCGCCCACTTGCAGGTCGCGGAAATCGGAAAGAAACGCGGAAACTTTGGATTTCTGTCTCTGCGGGCGAGAAACCACCGATTCAGACTCATCGAAAAGATCGCGAGCGCCGAAAATAGTCAGGTTCGCTTCCGGCAGAATCAGCCCGTCAGGAACGTAGGCTTTCGCCAACGTGGTGGTGAGGACCTCGCCGGCAAAATAAGAGGTCTCATCGGCATAGCTCTCTCCGCTGCGGGTACGGCTGCCGAGGCGGAACGAAACGCTGTACTCAGTGAAGACGTCGGCCAAACGCTCGACTTCCCCAGTGTTGGGAACGGCAATCAGCACCCGTCGGTTGTCCGCAATCTGCTTCTTTACTTCTTCCAGCATCGCAGGCACTGAACCATGAAAGCGCGGAGTCGGCTGAGAGTGGAAAGTAACGGATTCTACTTCGTTGGCCCGCGCAATGCCGAGATGTTCAACTTCTGCACCGGGCAGCGAGGGGAGTTTCTGCCACCAGTCGTCGGGTGGAAGATACAAATCGGCAGGCCTTACCAGATTGCCGATCCCGCTGCGTTCATGGGCCTCTTCAATGCGCGCCCAGACGTGTTCAAACTCGCGCTTAAGGCTGTCAGGTTCGTCAGCCAGAACCAGGGCATGAGGTAGCAAGTCAAACAAGCTACGGTCGGCGCCAGCAACCGGGGCATAGAACTCCCAACCCGGAAAAACGGTCACGCCGCCCAAGCGTACGGCCTGCTCGACCACTTCCTCCGCGCCGACAATGCGTTTTCCCGAAAGGCGCGCGTGAATCGCACCCAGAATTTCTTCGCTGACGGGAGTTTCCGTGAGGGGAAGAATCAAGGCCTCATCCAGCGGATTGGAGGACCGCTGCGTCGCAGGATCGAACTTTCGGATGGACTCGACTTCGTCGCCGAAAAACTCGATGCGCACCGGGCGATCGGCTTCCGGCGAATACACATCTAGAATGCCGCCACGCAGGGCATATTCGCCAGGCATTTCTACCACGTCGGTCGAGGCGTAACCCACGGTGTTCAGATGGCGCAGCAGGGGCTCGGTGTCCACCGTGTCATTGCGGCGCACGATGCGCGCTAAGTCGGCATAGTATTCGGCCGAACGCAAGCGAAGAGCCGTGGCCGCGATCGGCGACACCACGATGGATGCCGCCCCAGTCGCAATCTTCCATAACGCCACCGCCCGTTCTTCCTGGATCTCGGGATGCGGAGATAAATTCTGGAAGGGCAGGACGTCGCGGCTGGGAAGAGCCACAACGGAATCCGGATCAGCGCCTCCGCTGAGCTCGCAGAAGGCCTGCAGCACGGGGACAAATTCTTCCACTGCCCGGTTGTCCGGTACTACGACGATGAGCGGGCGCCCGGTAGCCTTCCTCAGCAGTACCAGAATCAAGGCTTTCGTCGTCGGAGTGGGCCCAGAAACAACAATCCGCCCCGTGCCCTCTTTCAGATGGGAGGCTACACGCGCAAAGGCAGGCAACTTTTCCACGTCCGCGAAGAGATCGCGAACGAAGGGGAGAACCATGCAGGTTTATTGTAGCAGCAGAGATCAGAC
>DATKEN010000073.1:0-28000 GCA_035512155.1 Terriglobales bacterium
ATCTCGCATTTCTTGTTCATGCCCGGCCACCTCCTGTGCGATTGTAGCCCGAGATGATCTGGGCGGCGTATCATCATCGTGATTGAGAAGAGGCGTTCTGATGCCTCGTAGACGTGGAAATCCAAATTGGACCAGCGGACGACTCCCCCAATACCACGACTGCCAACCGCGTTCGAGGAACAGGTCCGAAAGCTTGGGCTGAATGAACAGACTTGTGCGACCTCGAAGCAGTTAGAGCACTGGTGTGAACTCAATAGAAACCGCTGCTATATCCCCGAGTGGCTGCTGAAGCATTGGGGACTTTCTGTTGACTCCGACGCTGCTTAACGTCGCTGCGGAGACACGAGCTACTCTAGGAGGCGAAAGACATGCTCTCTGTCCTGATCTTGTGGATTATTGAGAGGCGCGCACACACGTGTGAGCCGAAGGATATTTACAGTCTCAATCGAGATAAAGCAAGAATCGCTGCGTGGTAGCCGCACATTCCGTGCACTCCACCACCTGGCGGGGTCGATGACGAGCAGATGTATAGGTGCCCGGCCGATGTCGCATACTGGCGCCACGTAGGGCGAAACAGGAATTGCCGAAGATCCATGGCCCCACCTCCGATATCTCCTCCCACCAGATTTGCGTCCATCTCTTGGAGAGCTGCAGGAGAAAAGACTCGACGTGCCAAGATGCAGTCCTGGAATCCAGGTGCGAAGCGCTCGATCTGGCCCTCAAGTCTGCTGAGCATGTCGAACGCGGAGCCGTTCGGGACATGGCAGTAAGCCCAGGCGGTATGCCGGCCTTCGGGCGCGCGGGTGTTATCGAATAGACTCGGCTGAGCCAGCAGAACGAAGGGCCGGTCGGCGTGCTGCCCATGTCGCATGGCTTCTTCGGAGACGGCGATCTCTCCCATGTTTCCGCCCAAATGGACGGTCGCAGCGCGCCGGCACTCAGGCGCTTTCCAAGGAATCGGTGTCTGCAGCGCATAGTCGACTTTGAAAACGCCAGGACCATAGCGATACTTCGCGAGCTGACGCTTATATCTCTCCGACAATAGATGTCCCGCCAACCGCAGCATCTGGTGGGGACCAACGTCGCAGAGAGTTACGTCATAATTCGGGGGCGCTGCCAAGTTGTCAACGCGTGTCGACGTTTTCACACTGCAACCGAATCTAGAAAGATGGCTGCAGAGAGCGTTGGTTATCGACTGTGAGCCTCCCCACGGGATTGGCCATCCTACTGCATGTGCGGCCACCCCGAGAAATACTCCAACTCCCGCGCTCAAAGGTTCATCCAGACTGAGAAGAGAATGTGCTGCCAAACCGGCAAATAGCGCTTGCGTACGCTCGTCTCTAAATAGACGACGAGCAAGTGCTTTTGCCGACGGGAATGCGTTTAGCGCGAAACGCGTGAGCAACCAAGGATGCCGGGGTGGCAAATGAATGGGGCGGAGCACTTCCGAAGACAGGTCAGCCCAGTGTTCGGCAAACGGCTTCATGAGACGGAA
Source organism: Terriglobales bacterium (assembly GCA_035512155.1). GTDB lineage: Bacteria > Acidobacteriota > Terriglobia > Terriglobales > Acidobacteriaceae > JABCYV01. The sequence goes on from DATKEN010000073.1 coordinate 1,496, forward strand.
CCAGGCTTTGCCATCGACACCGAGCGAAGATTCGGCATCACCGAGGTCGCGTTCTAGCATCACCGCCGTGCCGTCGTCGAGCGGATGTGCGAGCGTGGCGGGGGAGTGAATCCACTTAAGTCCGTAGTCCCGCAACGGCAAGGATGAAAAGAAAGGCGATCCCACAGCCAATGGGTGAACGGCTGAGCCGAAGTCATGGTGAAAACCAGGAAGTGTCAACTCAAGAGTCCGCGCAGCGCCGCCAGGATTGGGTTCCGCCTCCAAAACCTCCACTTGCAACCCGGCTTGGGCGAGAACGATCGCGGCCGCTAGGCCGTTCGGACCTGCACCGATCACACACGCTCTACCATTCATCTCGAGATACCCAGCGTGTGATCGGGTAATTCACGAATATTGCCATGAGTTACAGCCGGGGAGCGAGGGAGGGCCACTCCACGACTCCGATCCTCCCGTCAGGTTGGCGCTCAAGCACGGGTGCATAGAGCCCCATGGGTTGACGGCGCCACCAGAGACCCTGCGCACGTCTTTCTGCCATGGTGGTAAACCAATACTGCCACAGGACAGCACGCACCTCGCGTGGCGGCTCACCAGGAAAGGGATTTCCGGCAAAAAGAGCGAGCACATCCGGATCGTTGGTAAGAAGCCGTACCTCTGTGTTCGGCACGATCGGATACTCGCGCCATGATCCCAGCGAAGCGAACCATAAGTTCCAATCGAAGCGGGGTTGATAAGGAGCATAGATGCCTGGCGGCTTGCTTGGATCCTGCGGTTTAAAGCGGAAAGGATATGACACCCAGACTTGCCCGTCTTGGGAGCCTTGGAACTCGATTTCATAGCGACCTCTGGTCATGACTGCGAAAAGCCCATATCGATTTGCGATTCGAAACGGGTCGAGTGCTGCTACCGGTCCGGTTGGCAGCGGTATCGTTGGGAAGACCATCCAGAGCAACTGCACTGCGGTCGCATAGAATATGCAGCTAAGCACCACGGATATCAGAGTAATCTTGAGCACGGCGAGAGGTGAGTAAAAGATGTCCCATCGATTTTCCGCGCTGGCCTCGGAATGGATCGTTTCGCTGGATTCGGGGACAACGTTTCGCGAGTCCGAGTGGGAGTCGGGTCGTTGGGTCTGATCCCCATGATCAACGAAGGACTTTCTCCAGCGGCGCAGTAAGAAGGTCAGCGCAACGTGATCATCCAGCAACAGAAAGCCCAGCGCCAGGACTAGGTAGTTCAGAAACGTGTAGTTGGCCGTGAGGATGACGCCGAGCTGCCACAGTGTCGCGATGACGAAGCATACAATCCGCAAACGCCGTGGCAGGAATAGCATCCAGACCAAGCCAAGCTCGAGCGCGAGCGTAGCATACGTCGTCGAGACATGGAACCAGTGTGGCAGGTGCTGTGCGTACCAGCCGATCCATGTGGGCAGCGGCCCGTTCTGGTAGTACTCGTCCATAGCTGTCATGTGACGCCACTGTGGGTCTCCACTCGCTAGTTTGGCGATGCCGGACTCGAAATAGATGCGAAACCACTCCCATTGCAGTAGAAACAGACTGGCGCGAGAAGGTGGTCGGTCCGCGCCCCAGAGGGGCCGAAATCCCGGCGGAGCAAAAAAGAGCGCAATAAATCCGGCTTCGAGCAACATGCCATCAGATTGGTAGCCAGAAAAATCTTCGCCGGCGCTAACGAATGAAAGAAAACACACAAAACAAATTAGTAGCATTCCACGCGGCCAGACATTGAAAACAAGCAGCAGGGACGCCAACATTCCGACCCAACACAGAGCAACGAGCATCTGCGGCCTGCCAGAAAACCATAGCAAGGTCGGTGCAAACCAGAAGCGGGTGACATGTCCAAACGAACGCGCCACGATCTGCAAATATTCGTTTGCCGGCAAAATTCCTGCGGGGCCAATGAGGCCGCGGATTTGAAAGACTAGCGAGAAAAACGCAGAAAAATAGATGAAGCCGAGAGCCCGCAGGAAGAGCCAGCGGGGAATCAGGCGGTTCGAAGCGCCGTGTTTTGAGTCGAACAGTGAGCGGATGGCGGACGCGGGAGCCCAGTCCATGAGCGTCGGCCATTATACAGAGGCCGGACCGGAAATTGTCCGGGGAGTATGCGCGGGGAAAAAGAAGATATGCGCGGGAAAAGCAGCAATGCTCTATTATGAGAAAGCGATAGACTCCTACCTGCCGCCTATTGTGGGAGGATCACGGGCTAACCTTCCATAACCCCCGTAAGGTGAGGCTAGCGACAACCAACCCAGAATCGTTGTATCCCTCTGCACCACGGCACGCAGGGATCAAAGGAATGGCCGCCGTACGGGACGGCGGCCACACGAATCGAGCGTTGTTTGTTGCTTACATTTTTGTTGGCGTTGCTTGACTCGCAACACACTGCCATTTACCGCTGGGCATCCTCATCCATGTGTCGGTCCACCGCTCATTATTATCGAAAGGCTTTCCCGTCGCATCGGTGCCCTTACCTTTGAAGCCCCCAGTCGCGATGGCCGTATCGCCAAATACCGTTACCTTTACATCGTCGTACTCGGCGCTGTCCCATTTAGTGTTTTTGTGAAACGCAAGCGTCCCGGCCTTGTCGCTGACTTTCCCATCGGCCTCCGTAACCACGATCTTGTCTGCCAACAGCGGCGCGACTAGATCAGGATTATTTGTGTTTTGCCCCTGAAGCCACTGTTGTTCCAGTGCCGCGACAGCTTTTTCGGTGCCGCCCCCGGTCTGCGACCCTGCGATGCCGACCAGTGAGAGCAGAGCTAGCAAGCACCGTATCGACTTTTTTTTTCATAGCTGTCTCCTCAATTTAGACTTGTTTTGTGCTTTTCGAATTGGACTTCCGGATTTTGGATCTCGGGCTTGTGCATCATACGCGTCTCCTGACCACACCACAACGATTCTGCCACTAGGGCCCTAGCAAGATCGCGACGGTCCAGACGACTGGTTTTTTGCCTGTCTGACGGGCCGCTTGGCGCCGCGTAACGCTAGTGCTTTTTCGGACGCGACGCCGCGAGTGCTGGAGGCTGCAGGAAGGTGTAGCGTCGCGTTCGAAAAAGTCGTCCGCTAACGGGCAAACCGGAACTTATCCGGAGGGTTGCAGTTTACGTGTGGCCGACGACACATCCAGTGTGAGCATCTTTAGCAACCCTTTCATCACATCGGCAGCTTTCTTCCGACAAACGATTCGGCCCAATCGTAAGATGTAGAATTCCTCCGGGTATTTTCCCCGGCATTTGGAAGCAATGAGAAAAGGAGGCACTCGAGTGGAACGAACGACAGCGGCCGATTTCCCCCAGGAACTGCTGAACCTATTCGACCATTACGTTCACGGAGAGATTAGCCGCCGCCAATTCCTGGATGGCGCGGCAAAGTATGCGGTAGGCGGTTTAACAGCCATGGCAATTTGGGATAGCCTCAGACCGAACTATGCTTTGGCGGAAAAAGTCCCTAAAGACGACAAGCGCCTCAAAACCGAATATGCGACCGTGTCCTCGCCACAAGGCAACGGTAGCGTCCGTGGGTATTTCGTTCGCCCCGCGAGCGCTAACGGAAGATTGCCTGGCGTGCTTGTGATACATGAGAATCGTGGCCTGAATCCTTATATAGAAGATGTGGCACGACGTTTGGGAACCGCGAATTTCCTGGCGTTTGCACCGGATGGTCTCACCTCGGTGGGTGGATACCCTGGCGATGATGAGAAAGGCGCAGAATTTTTTGGCAAAGTGGATGAAAACAAAATGTTCGAAGACTTTGTGGCATCAGCCACTTGGCTGAAATCGCGGCCGGAATGCACCGGCAAAATCGGCGTCGTGGGTTTCTGTTTTGGCGGAGCCGTGGCCAATAAGCTGGCGGTGCGGCTCCCTGATCTGGCGGCTGCGGTTCCATTCTACGGCCGGCAACCGTCTGCTGCAGATGCTGCCAAGATCAAGGCGCCTCTTTTGCTTCACTATGCATCCCTGGACACGCGTATCACCGAGGGATGGCCGGCTTACGAAGCAGCGCTAAAGGCAAATCACGTGACCTACGCCGCATACATTTATGAGGGCGCCAACCATGGTTTCCACAATGACACAACGCCTCGTTACGACGATACTGCGGCCAAGTTGGCCTGGCAACGTACCCTCGATTTTTCAACAAATACCTCAGGGTCTGACTGATGCCCTTATGAGATCTAGCCAGCGCTCGTTGAAGGAGGTCGATTACCAAGAACGCATCGACTTTCTGGTGATGGAGTACCTGGAGAGAAGGGGCGACGCTTACCGCAAGACTCCGGACGCCCACCAACCATGAATGACAGTTCTGCCGGGCCAGTCAACACCCGTCCGACTGATGCTTTGCGCCGCGAGCTGGGCCGATGGGATTTGGCGCTGTTGTTCGTCGTCGCCGTTCTCAACCTCAACACCGTCTCGTCAATTGCAACCAGCGGACCGGTGGCTCTGTGGCTCTGGCTGGCTGCGTTGCTGTGCTTTTTCTTGCCGCAGGGCATTGCCGTCATTGAGCTGTCTCACCGGTATCCGGGCGAAGGCGGGCTCTATTTGTGGAGCAAAGAAGTCTTCGGCGATTTTCACGGATTCATCGCCGGCTGGGCTTATCTCACGACCAATGTTTTCTACATTCCCTTCGTGCTGCTGTATCTGCTGGGGATCGGCTTGTATGCTGGCGGACCGCGAGCGCGACTGCTGATAGATAAACCCCTCATCGCATTTCCGGCTGTCTTCTGCGCCCTGTTCCTAATAACGGTGGTCAACGTCGCTGGCGTTGGGGTCGGTAAGTGGGTGAATAATCTTGGCGGAATAGGAACGCTCCTGGCTGCCACGGTGCTCATTGGGATGAGCGCCTGGTCCTTCGGCACGCACGGTGCGAGCCTGCATCCGTCCGATTTGGTTCACCTGCATCTGGACTGGACGATCGTCTCCGCCTTCGGCGCCATGTGCTTCTCGCTGATCGGTCTGGAGCTGGCCTCGATCATGGGCGACGAGATTCGCAATCCTGAGCGCACACTGCCTAGCGCCATTGCTCTGAGCGGCATCGCTTGTGGACTGCTCTATTTAGCCACAACGGCTTCTTTGCTCATGGCCATTCCTGCCGGCCAAATCGGAGTAGTGCAGGGGATCGTCGAGGCAATCTCCCGCATGAGCCAGCAAGTCGGCCTATCTTGGGTACTGCCGGCGTTGGCTATTATCTTAAGTATCTCGGTGATTGGGATTGCGTCAGCTTGGCTGACCGGCTGCGCCCGTCTTCCTTTCGTATTCGGCCTTGACCGGTATCTTCCGCCCGCACTGGGGAAACTGCATCCGCGCTATAAAACACCATATGTCGCACTGATCACGCAGAGCACAGTGTGCGCGCTCTTTCTGGCAATGAGTTTCGCTGGGGCCGCAGTCAAAGAAGCCTTCATTACCATGCTGGACCTTTCTGCGGTTCTCAACTTGGTGCCGTATGTTTACATCTTCGCGGCAATCCTTATGCTGACGAGCAATAAGAATGCGGCCACGCGCCCGCGCGGCCGCTTCAGTACCTACACTCTCCGGACCTTCGGGTCCGTGGGCCTGCTCACCACTCTATTGGCGATATTTGTGGTTTTTGTACCCTCAAAACAAGTCGGGTCGGTGCCGTTATTCGAACTCAAGATGTTCTCAGGTAGCCTCTTCTTCTTAGGACTGGGCGCCTTCTTTTTCTACAACGGCTACCGCAAGCCTGCGAGGTGACCTTCAAATCATTTCGGCATCGGCCGTATAAAAAGGGATGCTCATGCAGGTGAGTCCAGCTTCCGCTTTGAGAAATTCCGAGATATCTACAGTCCGGATGTCGAACCCTTTGGCTCGTAAGAGGTCGATGGTTCGTTGAAATCCGGCGTGTATGCAAACCCCTCTGTTGATCCGCAAGAGATTTGCTGCCATCGATTCATCGGCCGGCACCTCAATCAGCTTGTATTCAGAAAATTCGTCTTTATCAAAGTACCCTGAATCGGTGAGCACGGTGTGATCGTCGAGCGCAGTACAGACACTTTTGAGGTGCAGAGCTCCTTTTACGGGAATCGGGATCACTTTGTATCCGTAGGCTTTGAGTGCCTTTCGTAGCATCTCAATCCCTTGCTTGTTTGTCCGGGTTGAGACCCCGACGAAGAGATTGCGGCCCAAGCGCAGGACATCTCCGCCCTCCAGTGTTCCCGGGGTGTCGATCCGCACCACGTTCCGATATTTCATAATGGCTGGCACGACGCCGTCCACTTCCCGACGACGAGTTTCACTTCCGGGGCGGGTTATGACCGCTACCTCATCCAGAACCAGTGCTGTGTCTTCCAGAAAACAGCAATCGGGACACTGATCATCGCTAGGCAGCTCAATAACCTTTGCTCCCAGGTCGTGCAAAAGCTCCTGATATCGGCCGTGTTGTTGAACTGCTCTGGGATAATCAATGGATTGCCGATCCATGAATGCAAGCTCGCATTCGGCAATTCGGCGGGACACTCCGCGCGTAAGTGCGACTAGCGTTTGCATTTAGGAAATTCCCGAAACGCGTATGCAGATGCGATTATATTCGGATCCCAAGACGAACGATCGATTGCCGAAGGTGACCTTCCATAGCGGCGCCCATCGAACCGCTCCCGAAGGACGGGCAAACAGGAAGTTATGCCCCGGCGCGTCCGGATTTTCCGCCCCTCAATAGCTAATCCCCGTCAACAAACCAGACAAGCGAGACGAACCCAAGCGGAAATCGGCTCTTAGAGAAAATTCGCGTCGGTGCTGGTCAGTCGGGCATGTTGTGCGGAAGCGCGAACTTTCGTCATTGCGGTGCGATCCTGTGCGTTCAACACGCATCGCAAAGCACTTGCAGCGCTGAGTGCGCGATCGAAGAGTTAGCTGCAACCCTTCCTGTCTTAGTTGATCTAATGATTTTGGGTGTTGCCGGTTGGCTGAATCGCCGTCCGGCAATTGTGCGCAGCGGTCAGCACTTCATCAAACTTCCGGTCGCTATGCAGATTTCTGACCAGCGGGTCTGAGAGAAGGTTGGAATAGGAGCAGTAATTCTGTTGGATGGCCATCCCTAACATGTGGAACGCGGCGTCTTTCTTGCCGCAGTACGCCAGAAGAGCTCCCTGGTGATACCACTCCTCGGGGTCGGCCTCGGCGAGGGTCGACGCCTCCGTCTCCTGCACGAGTTTGTCGATGTTGGCTGGTGGCTGCGGCTGGAGACAGGCCTCCATGAGATCGCGGTGGTAACGAGGATTGGAAGACATCCGCTTCGCCGCTTCCCGTGCTTCGTTAACTTTACCCTCACGCAAGAGCAGATGCGGTGTGACCCAAGCTGCCCATTCCGAACCTGTGTCCAGCCGCAGGAAATCCCGGGCGCGCTCCGTTCGGCCTAGTTGCATGAACGCCCAGGCGCATGAACGAAGCTGATAGTTAGCCGGGTTGAGCGCCAAGGCGTTGTCGCATTCGCGCGCAGAATCTTCCAACATTCCGGCATAACGAAAAACGTAGCTCAATGTGAAGTGAGCCAGGGCGCTGTCCGGGCGGCGTTTGACCAGAGCCGTAGCTTCCTCGTATGCCTTGCTCAGCTCGCCACGCTCCACGCGGTTGGTGATCAGTTGGCTAGCCGCAATTATTAGATTGGGATCGAGACCCAATGCACGCTGACAAGAAGTGTTGGAGTGTTGGAACATCTCCTCTCCGCCGTCAGAGAACGTCGCATCATAGTAGTACCGCAGCCCGAGTTGTTCCCAAGCCGGCGCGTAGTCCCGATCCGTTTTTACTACGTGTTCCAGTACTGCGATCGCGTCCTTGTTGGGGGTAGGGTCATGGGGCAGGGCAAGACTGTGCAGATAGAGGTCGTAGGCCTCCTGGTTTTTCGGCTTCGTGCCGGTGTCGATAAAGCCACTGCTCGCGCCCAGAATCGGCAGCAGCCCCTGGCGGGCCTGAGTCGTGAGCTTCTCCTGCATAGCAATGAGGTCCTGGCTCGGCACGTTGAAGTTGGTTTGCCAGAATAGCCTGTCACTATTTACCTCCGTGGCTTCCAGAGTGATCAGCAGGCGCTCGCCTTGCTTCAAGAAGTGCCCGGTCAGAATATTGGCCACGCGCAGCTCGCGGCCAACCTGCTGCGGGTCGAGGTCTGCGCTCACGTATTTTCGGGTGACGGAAGAGGGGCGTAGATCCAGCCCGCGCGAATAGGTCAGCACATTGACCATTTCGTCGGCGAGAGCGAAACGCAGATAGTCTACGCTGAAATCGCCATTGATGTTCTGCAGCGGGAGCACGGCAATTGTGTTCTTGGCTGCTCCGCCCGCGCTGCTCCGGTGTTTGAACCACCACGCGCCAAACGTAATCAGCACCGTAATCAGTAGCGCGCTCACTCCCAACAGGAAATAGATTCGTTGCTTGCCGCTACGCCGGAAATTGTGGATGAAGGCGTGCAACGACCTGCTGCGCGGTCCCGTCCGGGTTAACCCCAATTCCATCTCTTTCTTTAGCTGTTGCAGGTCTGCCTTGATCAGTGTCGCGGTCTGGTAGCGCTGGGTGCGATCCTTCTCCATCGCCTTGCCTATGATGCCTTCCAGTTCGGTGGGCAAAGTGGGATTCATGGAGAGAGGCGACGGGGGTTTCTGGTGCAGCACCGCGTCCAGAGTGGTAACCACATTCGTCCCCGTAAATGGCTTCTTCCCTGTGGCCATTTCGTAGAGCACGACGCCGAAAGAGAACAGATCGCTTCGCGGGTCGAGCTCCTCGCTGCGCGCCTGCTCTGGAGACATGTAAACCGCCGTCCCGGGGGGACTAACCCCAACCGCGGTTCGCGAATCCTCACTGGGAGTGTCTTCGCTGATCGCCAGCCTTTGATCCCGTAGCAGTTTTGCCAGGCCAAAGTCCAGCACTTTGATCGGTCCGCTGCTGGTAATAAAAATGTTCGCCGGCTTTATATCGCGATGAATGATTCCCTTCGAGTGGGCCGCATCCAGCGCATCTGCGATCTGGATGCCTAGATCGAGCAGCGTTTCGATCTCCAGCGGCTTGCTACTGATCCGATGCCGGAGTGTTTGCCCCTCCAGCAGTTCCATGACGATAAAGGTTCGCCCATCGGACTCGTCGATTTCATGAATCGTACAGATGTTCGGGTGGTTGAGGGAGGATGCAGCTTTGGCCTCCCGCCGGAAGCGGCTGAGGGCTTGTGCGTCGTTGGCTAGTTCGTCGGGAAGGAACTTCAGGACGACGTGGCGACCGAGCTTGAGGTCTTCCGCCTCGTACACAACGCCCATGCCCCCGCCCCCGATCTTGCTGAGGATGCGGTAATGGGAGACCGTCTGCCCCACGGGTTGGGAGGGCGAGCCCATTAGCGGGAATACTAAGGAGGACTGAGAGGTAGGTCAACTAGGTACGGTTAAGGATTGAGGGTTTTGCCTCATTGGTGCTTTCTTACTTGGCGACAGGAGTAAAATTCGCTCCTAGACGGGAGGTGCTTATGACGCTAAAGGGCAAACACGCTCTGGTCACTGGAAGTTCGCGGGGGATCGGCAGCGGCATCGCACTGAAGTTGGCCGAAAAGGGAGCCCATGTAGGAGTTCACTTCTACCAGAATGAAGATGCCGCCAAGGCCACGCCGTAGATAACCCAAACCGCAAGTTGCGGTGATGTCAACGCTGCACTCGGCCGGATCCCCCGCCTTTCAGTAAGACTTCGACTTCCTCTGGCGTGGAATGGGAGAAGTCACCTGAAATCGAGTGTTTGAGACAGCTGACCGCCACGGCAAATTCCAGGGCCTCACGATGAGCTGGTAACTCTTGAAAGCCGAAGATCAGTCCGGCAGCAAAACTATCTCCGCTTCCCACCCGGTCAACGATATGGGTAATGTCATAGCGGCGGCTGGTAAGAAATTCCGTACGGTTATTCAAACAGGCCGACCATCCATTGTGCGACGCGCTTCTCGATTCCCGGAGCGTGACCGCGATGGTCTTCAGGTTGGGATACTGCCGTAAAACGCGTTCGGTTAGCTTCTGATACTGTGCGTGATCCAGTTGTCCCGAATGTATGTCAACCTCCGTAGGGATGCCGAGCGAAATTTGGACGTCTTCCTCGTTAGCGATTACGACGTCGGCGTGCTTGACCAGTTCTGGCATCACTTCATCGGCACGCTTTCCCCACCTCCAAAGATTCTTGCGATAGTTCAGGTCGCAAGAGATCGTGACGCCTTTTTCTCTCGCTTTTGCAAGAGATTCCAGAACGAGGCTGGCGGCCGAGGCGCTAATTGCCGGCGTAATGCCGGTCACGTGGTACCAGCGCGCGTTCTGCAAGATGGCGTCCCAGTCGAGGTCGCCAGGGTTCGCGAGGGCGATCGCACTGTATTCCCGGTCGTAGATGACTTTGGAAGGACGCTGGTTGGCGCCGGCCTCAATGTAATAGATGCCCATGCGTCCTTTGCCGCGTGCGATCTTCGAAGTGTCTACTCTGAATCTGCGCAATTCTCCCAGAGCTGCGTCCGCAATCGCATTGTTTTTCGGAAGCACAGTGACGTAGGCGGCGGGCAATCCCAACTGGGCGAGCGCCACTGCGACGTTGGCTTCTCCGCCGCCGAATGTGGCCACAAATTGCGGGCTTTGCAAGAACCGCTCAAAACCAGGAGGGGAGAGGCGGAGCATCAACTCGCCGAAAGTTACCGTCATCCCGCTCATAATTGATTAGTCTCGCCGGATTGCGCCTGCTTCATCTCCTGGTTCGCGCGCTTGCGGTTTTGGAGAAGCATACGCCAGGCTGGAATAGCGCTCGGGATTGGTGTAGCGCAGCCTGAGATGGGCAATCATTGCCTCCTCTGCCGTCTGCTCCGACTTACCTAAGACCACATCGAGCAGCTGCCGGTGATGGTATAAGGGCCAAAGTTTTTCGTTGTTGCTTGTATACTCAAGAGCCTGGTGAGCGAAGAGCATCGGAACCTGTGAGTTCAAGACCTTCTCGAGGTAGGTGTTGCCGCTAAGACTCCAAATGGCACGATGAAATTCTAAATCCAGCGCTGCGGCATCAATTTCCGATCCGGCATTCGAGTTTTCCATCCGCTCGACCAGGTCCAGTAATTGCTTTTCCGAGGCTGCGGTAAGACGCGCGCGACATAGCTTTAGGGCTTCTGCCTCCAAAATAATTCGCAGGCCGTTAATTTGTTGACAATCGTCATCGCTCAAAATATTTACAAACATCCCCCGGCGGGGATGGTTCATTACCAGGCCTTGTTCTTGCAGTTGCTGCAGAGCCTCGCGGACGGGAATACGGCTCACGCCGAACTGCCTCGCCAACTGACTTTCATTCAGCCGGTCGCCCGGCTTAAATCTGCGGGCTATGATGGCGTCCCGTAACCTTGTGACCAAGTGGGCCTTGAGCGTAGTGGGAGTATGGTCGTTCGCGGAAGTGATGACGTTCGACATCTGGATTTCTGTATTCAATCTACCGTAATTTAAACCGCGCATGCAATAAAGTCTTGTGCATCAATATGTATACTATATGCGATCTAGGAATGGTTCCTCCCACAAACGAGAGGGCAGAACATGCAAAGCAGGATGTGTTCAGCGGATCATCGTCATCATTTCCGCGTGATTGCGATGATCCTTGTGTTGTCCTCCACGTCGGTAGCTCAACTGCGTAGAATGCACGTTGATGCCGGCCACGTAACCGGCCACATTCGATCGTTTCAGGGTGTAAACGGTCCGCCGACACCGGTGATGGAGGGTCTGCCTTTCCTGGTCGAGGGATATAAGGACTTGCGCATTGACATCGTGCGGACCCATGACCTCATGGGGCCAACAGAAATTGACGCCCAGTATGTCAATGACGATCCCATGCTCACCTGGCTTGTACCAGACCCAAAGCAGCGATCGGGACTGGTTGCGGCAGGAAATGCGAGTACCATTTTTCCTGACTGGAGTGCAGACCCGGAAAAGGCGGAGAGCTATCGCTTCGGACCCACCGACAAGGTTATCGAGGCCATTCACGAAACGGGTGCCGAGGTTTACTACCGCATCGGGCGGAGCTTTGGGGCAAACCGGAATCCGCCCGCGGATTTCGACAAGTTTGCTGATGTCGTGAAACACATTGCCATGCACTACAACCAGGGGTGGGCACACGGTTTCCACGACAACATTCGTTATTGGGAGTTCTGGAACGAACCTGAATTCTTTTGGTCCGGGACGCCTGAGCAGTTTTATCTGCTCTTCGAAAAAACCGCGCGGTCTCTGAAGGCGCTGGATCCATCTCTAAAAGTCGGGGGCGATGCCAAAGCGCTGCCGCTGGATGACGGCCCCTACCGCGAAGGATTCATCGACTACTGCGCAGCCCACAACCTGCCCCTCGATTTTTATTCCTGGCACACCTACGCTGATTTTTCTGCCGATCCCTATGACGCGGTCCGGATTGGGAAAGAAATTCGAAGCCTGTTGGATGCAAAGGGATTTCGCATCTCTGAAAACATTCTTTCGGAGTGGAATTTTAGCGCCGATTTCACCGACGCCGAAAAGCAGCTGCTAGAGGGAGCCGACAACGCCGCGTACGTGGCCTCAGTCATGATCTATCTGCAGGACTCCACGATTGATCGCGCGGAGTTCTACCGCGGCGACGCCGCCTGGATGGGCCTATTCGACCTGCAACGGAAGCTGTTTAAGCCTGCATCCGCGTACAAGGCGACCGCCGCGATGTTGGACACACCGGAGCGACTGGATATGGTGGGCAGCGACACCTTTGGTTTTGGGGCGCTGGCGGGACGGTCAAGGGATGGGACCACCGTGCAGATCCTCATCAGTAATTATGAAATTCCAGCAGATTTCAAGCCGCATATGATGGCCATGCCGCCTGACGTGCAGGCACTTCTAAAACTGGATTTTTCCAAGCTCAAGTTCCTCGCAAGAAGAACCGACATCGATCGTGAGAACAACGGCGGTTACTTTTTGACAATTGATCACCTGCCTTGGGGGAATGCGGGGTTTACGATCAAGCGATATCGCATCACTGGCACAGAGGATTTTAGGTCTGTGGAAGAAAGCTCCGGCAAAGGGGGCAAGGCTGACTTATCGAATCCGTTGCCGCCACCCGGCGTGGAGCTAATCGTTCTTCGACGCCGCTAGAATACGGCAATATCCTCCGCTTAAGCGATGCTAAGTTAGAGGAAAAAGCATCCGCGACTCATCCATGAAGGACGGGGACGATTGAAAATTACCCGGCTGAAAACCGCAGTGGTCGAAGGCAACTTTGATTGGACTTTTGTTCGCATTGAAACCGATGAGGGCGTTCACGGCCTGGGCGAGTGTTTTTTTGCCCCGGGTCTGACAGCTATTTTGCGCTCGCTGGAACCGCTGTTGCTGGGCGAAGATCCGCGCGACGTGAATCGCCTGTTTCGCAAACTGCAACTTGCGACTTCCGGTGCGGGCTCGGTGGCGGGCATTGTTTACAACGCGATTAGCGGAATTGACGCAGCACTCTGGGACACTCTGGGGCAATCGCTGGGCGTTCCGATCTATCGTCTGCTTGGAGGGAAATTTCGCGATCAGGTTCGCATTTATGCCGACTGCCACGGCTCCGAGGCGCTGGAGAGTCTGGATGAAGTGCTTCGTTCACGGCCGCCCTCGTGGCTTCCGGCGAACGACGCCTACGCTTCCAAGGACTACTACGCCCCTGCCGAAAGCGTCGCCGCATCGTTACCTGAAGATTATCGTAAGCGCGCGATCGCCATGAAGGCACAAGGCTATACGGCGCTGAAATTCGATCTCGATGTGCCCGGCACGGAAGGATTTGATCCTTACAACCGCTGCCTGACTAATTCGGCCATTGATCACATGGTGGCTCTCATCGGCGCGGTGCGCGAGGCCGTGGGCTACGAAATTGATATCGCGGCCGATTGCCACTGGCGCTATAGCGTGAGCGACATCATCAAGGTGGCTGATGCTCTGGAGCCGTTCCGGCTGTTGTGGCTCGAAGACCCAGTTCCTCCAGAGAGCGTGGAGGCGTTGCGCGCGGTAAGCTCGAAAGTCAGAATTCCGATCGCCACTGGTGAAAATCTTTTTCTCTTTCAAGGCTTCCAGGAGATTCTGCAGTCTCACGCCATCGGAATTGCCACGCCGGACCTGCAAAAAGTCGGCAGCCTCGCGATCGCGAGCCAGATAGCGCAATTTGCCGATACACACACGATACCCATCGCGCCCCACAACATCAGCAGTCCGGTCGGTACGTTGGCTTCCGCACATTTCTGCCTGGCAATCCCGAATTTCCTTGTGCTTGAGTTCCATGCTTCGGACGTCCCCTTCTGGGATGACCTGGTGGAAGGAATTCCGAAGCCAATCATTCAGAATGGAGCGATTCAGCTGCCCGAAAAGCCCGGGCTAGGCGTCACGCTAAATGAAGAAATCGCGCGTAAATATGCGCGGAAGGGCGAGCCGTTTTTTGATTGACCAGGCCATGAATGAGGCAGATCGCATCCAGCTTGTGTCTTGTAGAATGCAATCGCGGTAGAAGAATAGAAAGCATAATTCACTGATGGCAATTGCAAACCTGAAGCCTCTAGGGAGGATTGTGGACTCCGGTCTGATCGCAGTTGTGCGCGCGGAAAGTCCTGAGCAGGCTTCGCGCATTGCAGACGCTTGCGCACAGGCTGGCGTGGCGGCCATCGAGATCACCTTTACGGTGCCTGACCCCGCCTCAGTCATTGCAGAACTGACTCGTCGCTACCCCAAAGGTGAAATGCTGATCGGAGCCGGCACAGTGCTCGATCCAGAGACGGCTGCCGCAGCGGTTGCTGCGGGAGCGCAGTTTGTCGTGGCTCCGTGCCTAAACTTGGAGGTTGCACGTTTCTGCAATCGTCGCCAGATTCCCTACATGCCCGGGGCGGGAACCGTAAAGGAGATTGTCGAAGCGATGGAATGCGGCGCTGAGATTATCAAAGTGTTTCCGGGCGAGACCTTGGGACCGCAATTCGTCAAAGCTGTTCGCGGCCCCTTGCCCCATGCTCTGCTCATGCCGACCGGCGGCGTGACATTGGAGAATGTACAGGACTGGCTGCGCGCGGGTTGCGTCGCTGTAGGAGTTGGATCGAGCCTGTGTGCCGGAGCAAAAAGCGGCGATTATCAGGCAATCACCGACCTGGCGCGGCAATTCATCGCGAAAATCCGCGACGCACGCAACCAGGCGCACGGCAAACATTGATTCAACCGCTGATCTGCCAGCGCAATAGTTATGAAGAACGCACTTAACGACGAAGAATTGTTTTCCACCGCACGGCAGGAGCTTTTTACCTGCGTGGTTGGCGACGTAATGGACAAGATGGGCCTACAGCGTCAGTTTCTGCCTCCGCAGATTCGCCCTTTACGTCCTGATATGGTCTTGATTGGTCGCGCCATGCCTGTGCTATCGGTGGATGTCTTCGAAGAGAAGGTTGAAGGTACGCACAACAAGCTCATGGCGAGGCCATTCGGCTTGATGCTGGAAGCTCTCGACGATCTAAGAGCCAACGAGATTTACGTAAACACAGGATCATCTCCTCGCAACGCTCTTTGGGGAGAAATGATGACCATTCGCGCCCGCAAGTTGGGCGCTGCCGGAGTTGTGCTGAATGGCTATTTGCGCGACACAAGAGCCGTGCTGAAGTTAGACTTTCCCGCTTTCAGCCGGGGTTCGTACGCACAGGATTCCGCGCCGCGGTACAAGGTGGTGGACTATCGCATTGCCATTGAGATCGCGGCTGTGCGGGTGCGACCGGGGGATTGTATTTTTGGAGACATTGACGGAGTGTGCGTGGTTCCTTACGAAGCGGCCGACGAAGTATTCAACAGGGCGCTCGAAAAAGCCCGCGGCGAAAAACTCGTGAAGAAAGCATTGGAGGAAGGTAGCAGCGCCGTTGCCGCATTTGAGAAGCATGGAATTATGTAAGTGAATATCTTAAGAACACCATGATCCAAATTGACCTCTCCGGCAAAATAATTTTGATCACGGGCGCCTTGGGCGCGATTGCCGAGCACATTGTGAAAAGGTTGAGTGCAGCCGGAGCCACGCTGGTCCTGTTTGACCTCAAACCAGAAAAAGAAGCAAAGGCAGCTCTTTCCGCCTGGAAGGTGCCGCATCAAGACTACGTCTATCATTCGATTGATCTGACTGATTCCTCAAAACTTACCCGAGCGGTGGATGAATCGTTCGACCGCTTTCCGCACTTGGACACAGTGCTGGGACATGCCGGAGGTTGTGGACTTCATCCCTTCGTCCCAACTTCTGAATCAGAGTTCGAACGCATCTTCCGGTTCAACTTTCTTGCGCAGGTTTCGCTAACGCGTGCCGTCCTCACTCAGTGGCTCAAGCGAAAAACGCCGGGGCACATCGTGTTTACTTCTTCTTATGTTGCTCGGGTTCCCCACACGCAAATTCCTGCCTACGCATCCGCCAAGGCAGCTCTGGAGAATTTCGCCCGCTGCATGGCGCTGGAATACGCGTCGTCTGACATTCGTGTGAATGTGGTCTCGCCGGGGAATGTGGCGGCAGGAAGCTCGCTCAAAGTTTTTGACGAGGATCCGGCCTACCGTGAATTCGTTCTTCGAGTTTCTCTGGGCAAGCGCAACAGCCCGGAATCGATTGCCGATGCCTTTCTATTTTTGTGTTCGCCGCTGGCTGCGCAAATTAACGGGCAAATTCTCAGCGCCGACTACGGCGCGGGAATCGGGAACAGGTTATGAATGTAGGTCTGGGACTTTACCGGCACATGCTGACGCGCGACTACTATGATTTCGCGCGGCAAGCAGGATGTACCCATGTGGTCGTTCATTTGGTGGATTACTTCAATCGTGGAACCACGAACCCCCGCGATAATCAGCCAACCGGGAGCAAATATGAGCCGTGGGGAGTGGCGGGCGATCCGGAAAAGCTATGGACGATTGCCGAACTGAAGCAGCTTCGCCGCGAGATTGAAGACGCCGGCCTTGTGTTCGCCGCCATCGAAAATCTTGATCCTGCGCATTGGCATGACATTCTTCTCGACGGGCCGAGGTACGAAGAACAGCTAGAAAAAGTAAAAACAATCATCCGCCGCATGGGCGAGGCTGGCATTCCCGTGCTTGGCTACAACTTCAGCCTGGCCGGCGTGTGCGGGCGCGTGACAACGGCTTCCGGCCGCGGAAGAGCGTTGACGCTGGAAATGGACGGCCCGGCAGAGGATGAGCCGGTACCGAAGGGCGTGGTGTGGAATATGGTCTATGATGAGGCGGCTCCGCCCGGCGTTCTGCCGAGGGTTTCGAACGAACAACTTTGGGACCGGTTGCGGCGATTTCTGGAGGAAGTGGTCCCAGTTGCGGAGCAGTCTGGCGTGCGCTTGGCTGCTCATCCTGACGATCCTCCGATGCCTACAATGCGCGGGCAGGCTCGGCTGGTTTACCAGCCGGATATGTATCAGCGGTTGCTTGATATCGCCCCGAGCCCCAGCAACGCGTTAGAGTTTTGCGTCGGGACCGTCGCCGAAATGACCGAAGGCGATGTGCACGAAACGGTGGATCGTTACAGCCGCCAGGGAAAAATCGCTTATATTCACCTACGCAATGTGGTGGGCAAAGTGCCGCACTACCGCGAAACATTCATTGATGAAGGCGACGTGGATATGGTGAGGATTCTAACAATCCTTGAGCGCAACGCCTTCGATGGAGTAATCATCCCAGATCATACTCCGCAAATGTCCTGTGCTGCGCCCTGGCATGCCGGCATGGCGCACACATTGGGTTTCATTCTTGCGGCGAAAGCCGTGCTGAAGTCGTCGAGTTTCGGCCTACTCATGGAAAAATCGGTGCCGCGAGGCGGGTCACACTGACCCTCCCCACGATTGCCTCGAAAGCGATTCCCTCAAATTCAAACAGCCCGCTTGTGATTGCGGCGAGCGTCTCTACTCTGGGCGGTCTTCTCTTTGGTTACGACAACATCGTGATCAGCGGAGCCATTGGCTACCTGGGCCAACTGTTTCATCTGGACGCGGCAGGCATTGGATGGGCCGCTGGGTGCGCTCTAATCGGATGCATCGGCGGATGCGCGCTGGCCGGAACCGTGGCTGATTATCTTGGCAAGAAGAAAGGTCTGGCGCTCTGCGCGGTGTGCTTCGCGCTGTCGTCTGGTGGAATCTTCTTCGCAGCCAATCTCAATCAGTTTGTAGTCTGGCGATTGATTGGCGGTTTGGGGATTGGTGCCGCGTCGGTCATTTCGCCGAACTACATTGCGGAGATTGCTCCTACGCGAGTGCGCGGCCGCTGTGTCACGCTCTATCAGTTGGGCATAGTAGTTGGGATTCTCGCCGCGGTCTTCGTCAATATGCTGATCCAGCGCATGGGCGATGAAACCTGGAATATCACCGTAGGCTGGCGATGGATGTTCTTTTCTGGAATCGTGCCGGCGCTACTGTTTGGCGCCATGATTCTTCCAGCAGTGGAGAGCCCACGCTGGCTGATGAAGATGGGGCGTCGCGAAGAAGCCACGCGCGTGCTCGCCGAACTTAACGGCGCTGAAGCTGCGCTAGGGGAGGCCGCGGAAATCGAAAATTCGCTGGCCAGTGAAGAGGGTCATATCTCGGAGCTGTTCACCGTATTCCGGAGGCCACTGTTGCTGGGCATTATGTTGGCGGGGTTGCAACAGATCAGCGGCATCACCCCGCTGCTTTCTTTTCTTCCGCAGATTTTTCGTGCGGCTGGAACGGCGTCGGGTGACGCATTTTTTCAGTCAGTACTGGTCAGCCTGGTAAATCTGCTATTCACCCTTTTTGCGTTATGGCTCGTAGATCGTGCGGGCAGGAAAACCCTGATCCTTGTCGGAACCACGTTGCAATTTATTTCGCTGGCGCTGGTGGGCTGGTTTTATCACGTCCACGGCAGCGGACTCGCGGTTCTGATTTTTGTGATGAGCTTTGTGGCGGGACATGCTTTTGGCAACGGGGTGGCTTGCTGGGTCATCATTTCTGAAATTTATCCGACGAAAGTTCGTGGCCGTGGCATGTCCATTGCTACGACAGCGCTCTGGCTGGTCGGCTACCTCGGGAATCAGCTATTCCCCATCATGCAAAAGACGCTGGGATCAGACGGGACTTTCTGGTGCTTTAGCGCGGGCGCGCTGCTGACCATCGTTCTCGTTGGGCTGCTCATTCCAGAGACCAAGGGGCGCTCGCTCGAAGAGATTACGAAGTTCTGGAAGTCGCAACAACAAAGACCGGCAAGTCCCGCTCACGGCGCCTGAGCAATCACCCGGAATTGATTTTCCGGCTGGCCTGCGACTTCGGTGGGAATGGCGAACAAACCGCCTGCGAGTCGGTCTCCTGGTGGAGCTTCAATCCGCGCCGTCGTAACATACAGAGTCTTAAGGCCTGGTCCTCCAAATGTGCAAGTCGTGATGTTCTGCACCGGCATTTCTACGACGCGGTCAATCGCTCCATCCGGCGCGGCACGCACGATGCACCCCCCAAAGAAACGGCAATTCCAGAGATAACCTTCTGAGTCCACGGTCGATCCGTCAGGCAAGCCTCGCGCGAAGCCTTGCAGAAAAGGCCTCTCATTGGCAATTCTTCCTGTGTTGAAGTCGTAGTCATAAACCCAAATCACATTCGCCATCGTATCGCCAAAATAGAAACGCCGGTGATCCGGGCTCCACGCTAGCGTGTTCGCAATTCCAA
Organism: Terriglobales bacterium; assembly: GCA_035512155.1. Taxonomy (GTDB): domain Bacteria; phylum Acidobacteriota; class Terriglobia; order Terriglobales; family Acidobacteriaceae; genus JABCYV01. The sequence continues at coordinate 21,148 of DATKEN010000073.1, forward strand.
TGTTCTTGCGCCATACTTTTGAGTTGTGATTCGGATCCAGGCTGAGCAAAACGCCATCTTTTCCGCCAACCTCGCGGGACGAACCATCCGGACAGACATTGTTGCGCATGGAGCCCAGCCAGAGGGCGCCACGCGGGTCGGCTCGCGCATCGTTCAAACGCACTCGGGGCCATCCCTCAAGATGAAAGAGAGGATCATGACGCACATCGGTTTCGGAATCCCACATGATCACACGCGAGCCGAGAACGACAACCAGCGTGTCCGGCCGAGTGGTTAAGGTGAGCGCCGTGACCGGCTCATCGAACAACCACGTGCGCACGCACAAATCGGAGGGCCGGAAGCGATGAATGAGGAAGCGATTAATGTCCGTCCAATACAGCGCTTCGTGCCCGGCGTGCCAAACCGCTCCCTCACCGCAGACGTCTCCGGTGGGCGCAACGCAAACGGGCGTACCGTTCATGCCACTCCGATCCCCGCGAGAAGTCCGCCATCCACCAGATAGTCGCCGCCGGTGCAGAACCCGGATTTGTCGGAAGCAAGAAAGGCGGCCAGCTCCGCAACTTCCTCAGGCGTGCCGATTCGCTGCATCGGATGCGCTGCTCCAAAGCGCTCGAACACAGTTTCGGTGGGAAGGTCGGGTCCAAAGTGCGCTGCCGCCCGCGCCAGCATGGGGGTGCGTATGGAACCCGGGCTGATGGAATTCACCCGTATATGATCAGCAGCGTGGTCGAGCGCGAGCGCCCGCGTGAGGCTGTGCACGGCTCCCTTTGACGCGGCATAAGCCACAACGCCGCGCTGGCAGGCATGGCCCTGCACGGAAGAAAGGTTGACGATCGCGCCGCCGCCGCTCTTCTGCATCTCTGGAAGTCCAAAATGCGCCAGCAAAAAAATGCTGCCAACGTTGACCATCATGCAGCGGTTCCAAGTTTCCGGGTCGGTCTCGATCGCGGTGCCGAAAGGATGAATCGCAGCGGCATTGACGATGATGTCGAGCCTTCTGTGCAGTTCGACTGTCTTAGCCACCACCGAGCGGACTTGCTCCGGCTGACTGACGTCACAAAGCTCGACCCTCAGAGACAAGCCAAGTTTCTTCGCTTCTTGCTCTAGTTCCGTGTTGCCTACTGCTTCGATGCCGCAGGACACGACAGTGCATCCGCCCGTCGCCAGCCGCTTAGCGATGGCTCGCGCAATACCCGTCGTGCCAGTGACAATCGCAACTCGATTTTCAAATTCCTCCATTCGATGGCTCCTCGATTTGCTGACGTTCCCTAAGCGGCTATCAGTGTACCTCGACCTTCTTGAGTAAGGCCTTGAGACCTTGTTCTAGTTCAAGACATAGCGAATAATTTCGGGACATAAGGAAATATATAGAGGACACGATGAAAGAAACTTGGCGCTGGTTCGGGCCGGAAGACCCGATCACACTTCAGGACGTCAAGCAGGCTGGGGCTACTGGCATAGTGACGGCACTCCACCATCTTTATCGCGGCGAGGCGTGGCCGTTCGCCGATGTGCTCGAGCGCAAAATGGAAATCGAAGCGGCTGGGCTTGATTGGTCGGTAGCGGAGAGCATTCCAGTTCATAATTCGATCAAGTTGCGATCGCCGCAGCACTCACACTTCATCGGCGCGTGGAAAGATTCTCTAAATGCGGTCGCGAAGGCTGGCATCAAAATCGTCTGCTACAACTTCATGCCGGTTGTGGACTGGACGCGCACTGACTTGCTATGGCGACTGCCAAGCACTGCGTACGCCTTGCGCTTCGATGTGATCGATTTTGCGGTCTATGACATCTTTATCCTGCAGCGCAAACATGCCGAAGCCGACTACATTCCCGAACAATTTGCCGCTGCCCGGTTTCGCTTTGAGACAATGCCTGATATCCGGCGGGGCGATCTGGAACGAACCATTATCGCCGGATTACCCGGCGCTGAAGCTTCCTATAATCGCGGAACATTCCGCAAAATGCTGGCCGATTACGAAGGCGCCACGCCTGCTGACCTCCGCGCAAATCTGCTCGCCTTCTTGCAGGAAGTGGCTCCCGTCGCAGAAGAAGCGGGTGTCCGGCTAGCTATTCATCCCGATGATCCGCCATGGCCACTCTTCGGTTTGCCGCGTGTAGTTTCGACTGCGAATGATACACGACGGATTCTCCTCGGCTACGATACTCCGGCAAATGGCCTTACGTTCTGCGTCGGGTCGTACGGAGCGAGAGCGGACAATGACCTGCTCGCCATGATCCGCGAATTTGGCCCGAAGATCCATTTTACCCATCTTCGCCAAGTGACTCGCGAGGCCGATGGTTCGTTTTTTGAAGCGGAACATCTGCGCGGCAGTTCGGACATGGTTGGGGTAATTCGTGGACTCCTCGAAGAAGAGGCTCGCAGGCGCCGTGAACATCGTTCCGATCACCAGATTCCCATGCGCCCCGATCATGGGCATCTTTTAACTGCGGATGTGAACAAAAACGTGAATCCCGGTTATTCGTTGCTTGGCAGGTTGAAGGGACTCGCGGAACTGCGCGGTGTCGTCCACGGCTTGCAACACGCGATTCCCGAACTGGCCCATTAATCGGTAGTCTTCATTACGTCAGGGCCTCCGTACCGGTGAATGACGACTGCTTTTCTTAACTTACCTCCTTGTTGCGCTGGGCGGGATTTCGGCTACGTCAAGCCGTAGCATGCTTAATGGAGAATATGGGCTACGCCGTTGTTCCACTAGACGCAAAGCTGGGAATTAGATTTCCATAGTTGGGAATCGGAGGCCTGGGTCAGGAGCACCGTAATCGTCACTTCGGACGCAATAAAACCCATCGGTGCTTGCATATTGAGTCCGCTATACTGCTCTCTTCCCATCCCTCATCCGGAGAACCTGAGTGAAGCGAATTGTTTTTGCCGTCATTCTGATTGTTTCGGTTCAACTGGCAGCGCAGACCAGTTCCATCGCAGCCCCTTCTTCGAATCCGAGGGTCAGGGCAATTACTGCATTCGTCCGGCTGGACCGAGAAACATATCAACAGCAGATTGGCGACGCTCTCGTAGTCCTGCGAAAGGCCAAGGCCGATTTCGAATCCGCTGGGTACGAAGTGGAAACGATACGCGTAACCACGCAACCCTTGGCAGAGCTCGTCGCCGATATACCAGAGGATCAGGCGCTGGCATTTCTCACTCAGTTTGACCAGCTCTCCGCCAAAGAGAATTTCATTCCTAACGTTGGACCGGGCATGATGCAAGAGAGAGACGATCCTACGACGATGCACCTGCTGGAGAGGGCTCTCTCGACTCTGCCAAACATCGAGGGCAGCGCCATCATTGCGGATGACGCCGGCATTCATTGGAAGACGATTCGTCGCACCGCTGAACTTGTGAAATATGTCAGCGAGCACAGTTCCCGCAGCCAGGGAACGTTCAACTTCACTGCCACCGCCATGCTGAAGCCGTTGTCACCCTTCTTCCCCGGGTCCTACCACACCGGCTCCGGGAAACAATTCGCCGTGGGTTTCGAAGGCGCCAATGTTGTCCGCGACGTTTTCGTGAGGGACAAAGGAAACGCTGACGCTGCGGTCGCCGACCTGACGGCTGCGCTGACTAAACATGCATCCGTCGCAGACACGGTAGGCAACAAGGTGGCTGCAGCGACAGGTTGGAGCTATGTGGGAGTCGACCCTACCCCCGCGCCCCTCGGGGACGTTTCCATCGGGGCCGCCATCGAAGCATTTACCGGCGCTAAATTCGGCTCCAGCGGAACCCTCACCGCGGCTCGCATCATCACCACTGCGGTCAAGGCTGTGCCACTGAAACAAGTCGGCTACTCCGGACTGATGGTGCCGGTTATGGAAGACAAGCTTTTGGCACAGCGCTGGGCTGAGTCCACCTACAACATCGACTCTCTGCTCGCTTACTCTGCCGTTTGCGGTACCGGCCTGGATACGATCCCGCTCCCCGGAGAGATCAGCATCGCTCAGATGGAGCGTATCTTTGCTGACGTTGGTTCGCTCGCAACGAAGTGGAATAAACCACTTTCGGCACGTCTGCAGCCTGTTCCGAACAAGAAGCCGGGCGATCAGACCGACTTTCAGGATCCGTACTTGTTCAACACTACAGTGCACCCGCTGCCCTGATCGCCCGAATCTTCGCCCTCGACGATGTGCGGGAGGCGTACCGACAGCTCGAATTGCGCCACACCCGCGGCAAGTTGGTGCTGCGACCGTGAGCGACGGAGGCATCGCTGGGCAGGTCAAACCCGCCCTGTTGTAGTGCTTCGCCGCGAGCATCCCGAGTCGCAGACACTACGTTGACGGGGCTGGCTAGCCCCTGATAAACGCGCCAGCAGTGACCAACCAATCGCCAGAGGGAAGCCGACTTCCCGTTACCAATCTGGACAACTTCCTCGAAGCCCGTTTCTGGATAACTTCCTGTTTGCCGACCACACATCCAGAATCGGGCGACGACGCCGAACAGGAGCGGCGAAAATCTCGGTCGCTACAGATTTCAGGGACTCTTCTGGTTACGTTCGCCGCCTACCATCCCAGTGCATACCCCATTTCGCGCGGATCGGCTCCGCCCAATCGAAAACCAGTCGCGGGGTCGATCACGATGCCGTTGACTCGGCCGTCATCATCTTTCACGACGGTTATCTCATAGCCTTTCGCACGCAAAGCGTTGATGGTCATTTCTGGAATCCGGTCCTCTACCTTGAAGACGGGTTTGAACTCGGTACCGGTCTCCGCGCGTCCTCCGTAAATCATCCTTGGGGCAGTGATAGCCGACTGCACGTCCATTCCAAAGTCAACGACATTTACAATCACCTGAACAATACGCTGCCAGATGCCGTTGCTTCCCGGCGTTCCAATGGTCATGAACGGCTTTCCATCTTTCAAGACGATGAGGGGGCTTTGGTTCGAGCGCGACCTCTTCCCTGGTTCCAGGCGCGAGGGATCGTTGCGATCGAGATGCAGATGCCGCATTTCATCGCTGAAGAGAACGCCAGTGTTTGCGGCAACGACCCCAGAGCCAAAGAGGTCTCCAAGTGTCTGGGTAAGCGCAACCATGTTTCCTTCGCCGTCTATCACGCTCAAATGCGTGGTGTGCTTATCTTCGGTCTGCTCGAAGTCGCCAGCCGTCGCCACCGGGATGGTTGAATCCAGATGAATCAGGTTTCGGCGCTCCGCCGCATAGTCCTTGGATAAGAGTCTCTCGACAGGAACCTTTACAAAATCCGGATCGCCCACGAAGCGATTACGATCCGCGATGGCAAGCCGCATCACTTCGCCGATCAGGTGAAGGTACTCCGGGGAGTTGTGGCCCAGCGCTTTAAGGTCATACGCTTCCAGCATATTCAGCTGTTCGAGTACGGCGATGGCGCTGCTGCTTGGGGGCTGCGTGTAGAAGGTGTATCCACGGTACGTCGTGCTGATGGGGGTGACCCATTTGGCCTGGTAGCCCGCCAAGTCGTCTTCGCTCAAAACGCCGCCATTCGCTTGATAGAACTGCGCGATCCGGGTGGCCATCGGACCGCGATAAAAAGCATCCGCTCCATGTTCTGCAATGTCCTTTAGAGTTTTGGCGAGATCCGGCTGGCGAAAAATCTCTCCGGCCTTAGGCCAGCGCGCGTCTGGCTGGAATACTTTCTTCGTGGACGAGAATTCCAACAAAACTTTTTGGTATTGGTTCATGTCGTCAATTAAGCCTTGCCGGATGACGAATCCATTTTCTGCGAGATCAATGGCGGGCTGCAGAACTCTTGCCCAAGGAAGCTTCCCGTACGCCTTGTGCAGTGCCTCATAACCCCTGAGGCAGGAAGGAACAGGTGCGGAGAGAATCCCGTGAGAATAATCTTTGCCTTGGTACAAGTTGACCGTGGCGCCTTTTGGCGCGGATCCATAAAAATTGAGAGCGCGCACCTCGCGAGTCTTACCGACATAGACGGTCGCAAATCCATTTCCCCCAATCGAGGACATGCGCGGGTCGAGAACACCGACTGCGACCGCCGTCGCCACGGCCGCATCAAAGGCGTTGCCACCCGCCTGAAGAATGCGCATGCCAGCCATGGAAGCCAGAGGTTCGTCCGAGGTGACGACGGCATGGCGTGCCGTGATGAGAGGACGTTCGACGAGCTGGGCATTGACGACCGAAGCCGAAAAAAGAATCACGGCGAGGAGTTCGCAAATCCTCAATCTCATGAACTCGTTTCCTTTTGATTCTAAAGTTATGCGTGTCAGGCACCGATCCGCTCGGCTTGGGGAGTTTCTTTTCTTTTCCCGAAAATAGCAAGGGTTGTAGGTGCCACCCGACCGTTGTTCGCCTCGCCTGGGACGATATTCCGCCGAGCTTCTCTGATCAGACATACACGCGGCGCAGCATCTCTGCTACGCTCTCGTCGAGTAATTCGGCGCGCCGGACTTCTTCGAAGCGTGCCAGCAAGTCATCGATGCGAATCCGCTTCTTTTCAGCTCCGTGGAAGTCGTGGATAATACGACCTCGGTGCATCATGAGTAGGCGATCGCCCAGATTGGCGGCCTGCTGCATGGAGTGGGTCACCATGAGTGTCGTCAGCTTGTCACGTCGGACAATAGTGTCGGTGAGCGCAATTACCTGGTCGGCACTTTTGGGATCAAGCGCAGCCGTGTGCTCGTCGAGAAGCAGCACATCGGGGTGTAGCCAGGTTGCCATGAGCAGAGTCAATGCCTGCCGCTGGCCTCCAGAGAGCGAGCCAATCGGATTTTTCAAGCGATCTTCAAGACCCATATTCAACTGGCTTACACGATCGCGCATTTGGCTGATCAGAGTTTGCCGCAATGGCCAGCCCAACCGCCGCGGTTTTCCGCGGTACGCGGCCAGTGCCAGATTCTCTGC
>DATKEN010000074.1:0-111224 GCA_035512155.1 Terriglobales bacterium
CTCTGTGCGGCGTTCTACGTGTTCGACGATAGCCAGGAGATGCAGGAGTGCTGCAGCTGCCCGGTAACCGCCGACGGCCTTATTTCGGAATCCGTCAACAACTACCTGCTGGCGAATTCTCTAACCTCGTTCGTGAATCACCGGGGCGCGATCAAGGTGGTTTCGACGAATGCTCCTTCCGGAAGTTGCGATCCTACCAAGGGTAGTCCAACCGCTGGAATCCGCGGCTGGGCCACACACATTCAGGCAGCCGCACTTCCAACCGGCAGCATTATCCGTTCGGCGTTTGCGGTTACTGAAACTCCGTTGCACGATGCGAATCTCTCGGCGGCTGAGCTGGCTGGCTTGCAGCAGTTCTGCTCGTTCGAGATCGTTCTGGGCAGCGGCCGCGGTACCTGCACTTGCGGTCTAGAAGACCACGCGTTCTAGGACTCAGCTCTAAGCGTAACTTGCTGAAATAACTTGTGTGGGCGTCGAGTCTAACTCGACGCCCTTTTTTCACATCTGCCTTGAATCTCAGCTATGGACTGGGCGGCTTGAAGTGTTTACCAGACTTCTAGTCAGCGGGTTGGGGCGTTGGGTCATTGGGATCACAGTAGGAACGCTGATCCAGCAATTTCTCGAGTTCTGTCCGGGCGTGGGCTGTCAACCGGGCAGCATAGTTTTTTGCTGATTGTTGGTGCTCAGGAGCCAATTCAGCGACCCGCACGGCCAGGAGCGGCGCATCCTCTTCCAGCATACGCAGCAATCGTTGTGCGCGATCAATCCTCACGTGAATCGGGAGCATTAGGCAATACCTGATTGGGGAATTTTTATTAAGCCTGACGGCTGGGTTCGAAAACTACAAGTTGTAATCTGGATACCTGGCTCGGAGCCGGCCCGTGATGGGACACGCCGACTTGGGGGTCCGAATCCGAATAGGGGGTCGAGCCACTTTTCTTCTGGCAAGTGGCGGCGAGAAACTGGAAACTACTTCCACGGTGCAAGAAGTCGTCTATCTTTCGCTCGGCTCCAACGTGGGAGATCGCAGTGCGAACTTGGCTGCAGCCATCGCCAGCCTGCGAAGCCTGGGTGAGGTGACTTCAGTCTCGTCTCTTTACGAAACTGAGCCAGTCGGCTTTACCGCCCAGCCTTGGTTTCTGAATTGCGCCGTCAAGCTGATGACAGACAAAACGCCGAAGCAACTGCTCGCTGACATTCTCGACTTGGAGCAAAAGATGGGTCGGGTGCGCGCGCAGAAAAACGGTCCCCGCATCATTGATGTCGACATTCTGTTGTTTGGAGAGTCAATTGTTGAAACCAAGGGATTGACCGTTCCGCATCCGGCCATGCATCAACGCCGTTTTGTGCTGGAACCCCTGGCTGAAATCGCTCCTGAGCTCCGACATCCTGTGCTTAACCGCACCATCCGCCAACTGAGAGACGCGTTGCCGCCGGGGCAAGCTGTGCGCAAGCTCGCTAAAGCCTAGCCGCGGATTTGTGCGGATGAGTTCCGACTACGCCGGCATAGGTTAGGACCAGATCAGAATTCGAAGCGAAGCATGAGTTGAATCTGCCGGGGCAGGCCTGTGCCGGTGTTCGGGGAAGCGGCGTTGTCGTTGTTATTGTTGAAATTGTTGGTCGTCGTGATTTGACCTAGCACGTTGACTGGTTGGAGTATCCATTGGTTGGGTATCGGGTTCATCTGGCTGTCTGTCGCTTGCTGATAATTGAAAGCAAGATTGTCAGTGCTAGGATCACCGAATTGAGTGTGATTAAGAATGTTGAACGCTTGTACACCGAATTCTACGGAAACACGCTCACTGATTTTGGTTTCCTTCGTGAGTGCGATGTCAATCTGCCAAGAGTTGAGCGCCCGTACGAGACCGTTGGGAGCGTTGCCAAATCGGCTTACAAGTCCACAGGTGTTCGTGCATACGCCGGTGCCGGGGTCGTCCGCACCTGTAGGGTCAATCGGCGGCGGGGCGAAGGCGGCAGGATTAATTGGGATCGTGTGATTGTGCACCCCTCCGGGTAAGAACAAAGGAACTCCGGGAACCAGATCTGGTCTTTGCGTGGTTTGGTCGTTGCCGTCGGGGAGTTGCGAGGGGTTGATGTTCATCGTCACCGTCAACGGATGGCCGGTATGCCACAGACCGATGCTGCTGAATTTCCAGCCACCAACAAACTTCTTCAAGACCCCTCCATCGTTCAGAAAGCGTTTGCCGTTCCCAAACGGCAGTTCGTACACCGTATTTACCGTCAGATTGTGGCGAATATCGAAGACGCTGGGCCCTTTGTCGCACTGCAGGCAATTAACATTCTCCGGTCCGTTTGATTCTCCACCTCCCACCGACCCATCATTGATGGAATGCGACCAGGTGTAGCGGCTCTGGAAAGATAAACCGTTGGTGAAACGGCGATCCAGCCCGACCAGAAGAGCGTGGTATGTGCTTGAGCCGATATCAGACTTGAAGTCCACTGAACCGTAAGGGTCCCCGCCGGGATAATATTGGTCAAGAGGCCGCTGGCAAATAATATTGCCGTTAGCGTCAGTCCCCTGCGGTTTTGTGGCGCAAAAGTTCACCCCTCCGCGGGAAAACAGCCTCACCCCACGGGAGCCAAGGTAATGGACCGACATCACAAACTTTGCCGGCAATTCGTTTTCAACCGATAAACCCCAGGTCTCCGCATAAAGGTCGCGTCGCCCATGGCGTTGCAAGGCCCGAGGTTGCTGCTGTGTTCCAACGGCCAACCCACTCAGGTTTGGGATCTCCTGCTGAAAAGCAGGCAAGAGTGGCGTGCCTGGACCTGATGGATCGAAGTTAGCGAAGGCCGTGAATCTATCGCTCTCTAGGCCGGCGTTCAAATCGTCATTCTGGGCCGCCCCGTGATAAATTCCGAAACCCGAACGAATAACTGTTTTTCCGTGGAACCGGTCAGGAGCCCAGGCAAGGCTGATCCGCGGGTCGAAGTTCTTATAGTTGGGGTTATAAAGCTGGGGATTTTTTGGGCATGGGGCAGTGTTGATGGGAGTTGGAATGGGCGTCGGAAGACTATTCCGCCAGGTCGAACCAGAGCCGAAGCAGACTCCATGGAATTCGCTGACGTCGAAGACTGTTGTCCGATTGTCGGCCTCGTGAGCCACTCCGTAATACTCCCAGCGCAGTCCTAGGTTGAGCGTGAAATTCGGGGCCACCTTCCATTCATCCTGGAAATAGGGGAGGTAGAAAGTGCGCCGATACTTATGGCAGCACCACGGAGCGGTGAAGGAAATCCCGTAAAGGCTGGCTGTTTCGAAGCCCGCGTCCGAATTACCAAAATTGAGTATATTGTCGGCAGTTTTGCCCTGATTCAGTCGGACCCTGCGGATCTCCATTCCCGTCTTGAAGGTGTGGCGGCCGTGAACCCAAGTCAAATTGTCGATCACTCCATAAGTCGTGCCCACTTCGTGATCTGCATTGATGTCGTTGATCGTCACCCAGCTGGCCGTCTGGATGGAGTAATCCAGAGGGCCCGCCTGCGGGTTGATGAATGGCGCCCGGTTCACAAAAACCTTGGCTTCGTTCAGAAGATGGGAGGAAATAGTTCGCTGCAGAGCGAGGAAGTAGTTCGCCGGGTGATTGATGGTTTGAACGAGATCGTAGGGAAGGGCCATACTGCCGTTGGTGCCGCTTACCAAGCTAATGTCTCGCTGCGCACGCCCATATAAAGTGGTTTTTTCGTTGATATGGTAGTCGATGCGTGCCAGCCAGGTGTCTTCGTGAACCGTGGTTGGCGCTGGAGCCGTAAGCTGGTCGGTGTTTTGACTAACATTGCTGAAGGCCGCCTCGGGATAGACATGTAGGGGACTGCAGCCTCCGATTGAACCGGTCGACGCCCTCCACGGGAAGGCCTGCAAGATGGAACACATCTGCGGCGACTGGGCCAAGGTTGCCTGTTGAGCGACTGGGGAAGGCACGGCCACCTGGTTGGTCGTCGCAGCATACTGACGAAGACCTTCGTAGTTGACGAAAAAGAATAGCTTCTGCTTGACGATGGGGCCACCGAGGGACAGTCCGTACTGACCGAAGCGGAAAGGGGGAATAGCCGGATTCCCGTTGATGTCGAAGTCGTTAAAGTTGCGGGCATCAAATGCGGAATTTCTTAAGTAGCCAAACAATGATCCGTGCAACTCGTTGGTGCCGGACTTCGTGACCACGTCCACCTGGCCACCAGACTGGGTACCATATTCCGCATCGTACAAGGCACTGTTGACGCGGTATTCCTCGATTGCGTCCTGAGAAATCTGCAGACGTGTTTGCGATTTCTGGGCCTGTTCCTGAATGCCGCCGGCGTCGACGCCATCGATCTGAAAGTTGTTATCGTCGCGGGCGCGCCCGGCAAAGCGAATAGTGCGCTGATCGCCGCCGCCGTCATCCTGCGCGAAAGGCGCAAGCAACGTGAAACTCGCCCAGTCGCGTCCATTGTTAGGAAGGTTAGCGATTTGCTCGCTGTTTATCACTGTCGCCGCTTCGGCGGAACTGCGTTCCGAGGGAGCCACGGATGCCTCTACCTGGACTTTTTCTGCAATCGCGCCAACTTCCAGCCTAGTATCCAGCGTCCGCGTTTGGCCGACCTGCAATATGACGTCTTCAATCACCTTTGTCTTGAAACCTTCGTTGGTAATCGACACCGTGTAGCGGCCCACAGCCAAGCCAGGAAAGCGGTAGTATCCTCTCGAATTGGCGCGCTGTTCCTGAGTGATGCCAGTATCCACCGCCACCGTTTTCACGCTGGCTCCGACGATGGCCGCTCCAGTTGGATCGGTAACCGTGCCTTCGAGCACGGCGCGATCGATCTGCGAGAGCACGGTCCCTGTGGTCATCGTCAACACAGCTAGGATCAAAATGATCCATTGAGAGAAGCCGAAGAAGGAGGTCGCGTGAGACGAATGCCTTAGTCGCATAAGAGCTCCTGATTCAGATCTAGGCGGTTTCTGCCGCCGAGCGGGTCGTGGCGAACTGGCACGGATTGAGTTATTCGGCTACACGGGTGGCGTTGTTGGAGCCTTGCAGGGGATGCTAAGAAGCCGAAGTTAAAATGGTGTTGAGTTTTGATGAAAAGCGCGTGAATTTTTTTCCACAGAACCAACCGGGTAGACACAAAGCAGGTAGACACAAAGAAAGAACAGAAGCCTTGGCCTTGGCTTCGTCATGAGACGTAATCTTAAATCCGCGGCACAACAGTCCGCCTAGCCTTGAAGAGTGATGTTGAAAGATAATAGTTCGGTTCGCCCCAAGTGCCCGATATTGGAAGCAGGGCTGACCCCACCTCGGGCTTCCGCCGGGCCAGCTCAGGAGTCTTAGTTCCGGCAATAGGTAATTCTTTGCAGAGGTGTGGTCATGAAGCACTGGGTTCCCCTCCTCATTCTTGCCAGCTGCGCGATCCCAACTGCCCAAATTTCCTCGTCGACGCCGGCCGCCGGGCAGGCTGCGAGTCACGACTATGATCTGACTGTGCCAGCCAGTCAGGCGTGGACTGACACCAACATTGAGCTGCATGCCGGCGATCTACTACAGATTTCCGCCGCATCGCCGGGCGACTCCAACCGGAGCGCGGCTGTTTGCGATCCTCGTGGCGCGAGCAATAATTCTTCCCAAACGAGCAACTTGCCCGTACCCTCCACTGCTCCCGGAGCTCTGATTGGCAAGCTTCACGCGCAAGGGGCCGAGGCATTCTTGGTTGGTCAGAAGAAGGAGATGAAAGTAGAGGAAGCCGGGCATCTCTATCTGGGAGCGAATGCGGACGGAAAGCCTGGATGTGCAGGCAGCTTTGCCGTGAAAGTACACTTAGTTTCTTCGCAATCAACGGCTGATTCATCGGGTCCCCCAGCCTCTCGCGGCGCAGAGGCGAAAGCCAAACTCGCGGCTGCCGCTGAAACCTGGTTGGCAGGGCAATTCGGCACACAGAACGCAGCGGGTTCAAATGCCACGTCTGGAAATGCCCCTGCAGCGGCAGCTCCGGTGCTGCAGCTTTCCACGGCTTCGCTGGATCCACAGCTGCAAAAAGCAATCGACCACCTGCCGCGGCGGGTCAATGACCAGTTCCAGCATCTCGGAGACATGGTGAATTTCGTCATCGTTGGTTCTCAACAAAAGGTTCAGGACGCGTTGCAGGCTGCCAACTGGCTTGTGGCGGACAAGACGAAAACCAACGCTGTAGTTAATGCGATCCTCTTGACCAAAGAAGATCATGATTACCTCCAGATGCCCATGAGTGAGCTGTATCTGTTTGGGCGAGTTCAGGACTTCGGATACGAACTGGCCGATGCTTACGCGATGGTTGCCACCCGCCACCACTTCCGCTTGTGGAAGGCGCCATTCGAATTGAATGGGCAACAGGTCTGGGTCGGGGCGGGAACGCACGACATCGGCTTTGAAAAAGATCAGCGCAACGGAAGCGTGACTCACAAAATCGACCCTGCGGTCGACGGTGAGCGCGATCACATCGGCGAGACTTTGCAGAAGACAGGCAAGATCAAGAGTCTCACTTACTATCTGCCACCGGATCCGGTGCAGGATGCCCGGAACGCAACTGGCGGTGGCTACCGCTCGGACGGACGCATCCTGGTGATTTCGGTGCAGTAGGGTTGCTGCTATCTGCGCACCAGGACTGGACGCTTGTTACAGGGGAAGACCCTGGCGTCGGCCTGGAGACTCCGTGATGTTACATCCGCTCCGCCGTTACCGAGATGGGCACTCCGTTGCTCAGCGAGTCGAACACCGGGGAATGTTCAGGTCCCAGTTGGCCGATCTCCTGCAACTCACTGTCTGACACGTCGGCTTTTATCTTGAAGTTGACCCGGATTCCCTGGTAGCCGTTGCGAACGTTCTTGTCGAGTTGAAGAAATCCGTGCAGGTCAATATCACCTTCCAAGGAAGACTCGACTTCTGCGATCTGAATGCCGCGTGCCGCTGCGTGATAGACCATGGACGTAGTCAAACAGGATGCCAACGCATGGAGCAGATATTCGACGGGGTTGGCAGCCATATCCTTGCCGAGCAGAATCGGAGGCTCATCAGCCTCCAGCACAAACGGCTTTGACCGCAATTGCTCTTGGCCGGAACCGTAGAACGTGTCCGCAACCGAGCTACTTTGGCCGGCACCCACCCATTGATTGCGAATGCAAAACTTGAATTTCGCGATAGACGGCGTGGCCTTGATGGCATCGACGGTCTTAAACAGGTGGTCGACCGCAACTCCGTTGACGATCTTTTCAAGCCTCTCATTGGTTGCCAATCCGGGGTTCTTCATTTGCTTCTCCTTTTTGTTATGTATGTTCTTTAGATACACGACCTCATTGTTCCCCAACAGTTCAGATTCTCAGAACGGAAAAAAAAGACGATCGTGACGCCCTATCTGCCGCTACACTCAACCATTCCGACATCTGCAAGATTGATGAGTTCGCATGTACCCCACCCTTTTCCGACAGATGAAAATGGATGGGGCGCCCTCTCTCTCGCTCGCTAGGGCTATTTCACCTCGACCTTTACGCGCATCCAAGGATGGATGCAGCACTGAAAACGATGTTCACCTTTTGACAGACGCGTGACCTCGAGATGACTGCCTTGAAGGATTCGAGTTCTGGCCACCTTGACCTTCGAAAACCCACCGGAACATTCGGGAACCGTCTCCTCTCCGGGGGCGTTGAGCCCCGTTATAAAACCGCCCCCGAAGTGCGCCACCTCAGTGAAAGTGTGGGGTTCACCGCCCTGGTCGACTACGCTGATTTCTGTTCCTTCATTGACCCTGAGTATGTCAGGTTCGAAGTCCCAACCCCGGTCCGGAGTTCCGGCGGCCGCTTTGGCAAATAAATCGGACAAGGTTGTGAATGCTCCAAGCGTGACGTTCCGGCAGAAATCGGGCCCAAGCGCGGCATTAAAGGTACTCGGATCGCATTCGTCTAAGGCCACAACCTGCGCGAGACGCGGCTGATGTCCTTGCAACGCCTGTTCTTGCGCAAGCGCCTGTGTCGCGCCAGCGGACACCAAACAGCTGGCCAATAACCCGAACCTTGCGAGGGGACTTATTGCTAGCGCTGTCATTCTGTTTCTCCAACCTGGCTCCCACTTTTGCGCTTTGATTCTGATCTTGAGCTTCATAAGATTCTCCTTCTAGTTTTGTGTAGAAACCGGCTACTTCTGAGTTCGCATCCAGGAAAGTCTTTGCTGATTCCCCGGTTGCGAGTTTTTCTGCTGCGCCAGACTTGCAAAGCTGTTTTCCCATGCCCTCTGTATGTAACGGCGAAAAACACTGGCGGATTTGATCATCGGAGGAGAAATTACTTTAAGAATGGGAAACTCGGAGCCTTCCCGTTTCCAGAGTTTGACAGGCGAAACGGGAAGGAATAGGCTACCCAGCCAGTGCTTCCCGCGCGCTAGGTGCGAATCTGTTGGCGCATCCCCCTCCGAGTCAGGTCACAAAGCTGCTGCAGGGCTGGCGGGCTGGCGACCCCCGGGCCTTAGACGCGCTCCTACCCTTGGTCTATGACGAACTGCGCCGCCTGGCTCACTACCACTTGCGAAATGAGCGCCCCAACCATACTCTGCAAAGCACAGCGCTAGTGCATGAGGCTTATTTTCGACTGGTTGGCCAGGACTTCCCGGAGTGGAAGAGTCGTGCGCATTTTTTCGCAATCGCGGCCCAACTTATGCGCCAGGTCCTGGTGGACTATGCTCGCCGCCAACGCGCCTCCAAACGTGGCGGTGGCATCTGCACGCTCCCACTGGATGACGCCGTAGCCCTGCCCCAAAGCAAAGACGTGGATGTCCTCGCGCTCGACGATGCGCTCAATGCCCTTGCAGAGCTCGATCCACGGCAGACTCGCGTAGTGGAGTTGCGTTTCTTTGCCGGTCTTTCGTTGGAGGAAATTTCCGAGGTGACGGAGATCGCGACCGCCACGGTGCAGCGTGACTGGACTGCGGCCCGTGCCTGGCTATATAGGGAGATTTCACGGAGAGCCAGGACATGAGTTCGGAGCACTGGGACCGCATCAAGGAAATACTGGAGCAAGCGCTGCGGCTGGCGCCCGCAGAACGACAAGCCTATCTTGACTCAGCGTGTCGAACGGATGTCGATCTGCGCAGCGAAGTTGAGTCTTTGATTGCTTCTCACGGGGAGGCGGGAAGCCAGTTTTTGGCTGCAGCCGCAGCGGATGTTCTGCAAATGGCTTCGCCGCGTGCTCTCGCGACCGGAACGAAGCTCGGCCCTTATGAAATTATCGAGCTGCTGGGTGCCGGCGGGATGGGCGAGGTTTACCGGGCGCGGGACGTGCGCCTGGACCGCTGTGTTGCGATCAAGATTCTGCCTCCCGCACTCTCTGCCGACAGTGATCGGCTGCGGCGCTTCGAGCAGGAAGCGCGTTCCGCATCTGCTCTTAACCACCCCAATATCGTTATCATCTACGCCCTGGGACTACACGATTCCACTCACTACATTGCAATGGAGCTGGTGCAGGGCAAGACGCTGCGCGAGCTGCTTGCTGCCGGACCACTGCCGGTACGAAAAGCAATTGAGATTGCCGCGCAAGTAGCCGAGGGCCTGGCCAAGGCGCATGAAGCAGGCATCACGCACAGGGACTTGAAGCCCGAAAACCTGATCATCTCTGATGACGGAGTTGTCAAGATCCTCGACTTTGGGCTGGCGAAGCTCACACTACCCAGCGGAGAGCTGACGGATATGAGCGCTACGCTCGCATGCCAGACCCTGCCGGGCCTGATCATGGGAACGGTGGAATATATGTCGCCGGAGCAAGCCAGCGGCCGTCGGCTGGATTTCCATTCAGACCAGTTCTCATTCGGCTTGGTGCTCTACGAAATGGTGACCGGAAAGCGAGCTTTTCAGGGAAGCACACCAACAGAGATGCTGGCGGCCATTCTCCGGGATCAGCCCGAACCGATCGGAATGCAAAACCCCGATGCCCCAGCTCCGCTAGTTTGGGCCATCGAGAGGTGCCTGACGAAGGAGCCCGATAAGCGTTACGTTTCTACCCGAGATCTTGCCCGGGAACTTGCGGCCATACGCGATCGCTTCTCGGAAAAGCCAGTAAAACAGGTGGAGACGCGCCCGGCGAATCTTCCTGTGCAGCGGACTGGGTTTGTGGGGCGGGAGAAGGAAGTAGCAGCTGCCAAAGAACTGCTGCTGCGCCCGGATGTGCGCCTGGTAACAGTCACCGGTCCGGGAGGAATCGGCAAAACGCGCCTTGCTGTGCATGTGGCCAGTAGCCTTGTCGAGTTCTTTCCGGGTGGCATTCATTTTGTTCCGCTGTCCCCGGTAATCGATCCGGGCTTGATCGCTTCTGTGATCGTTCAAACATTGGGGATCCGGGAGGCGGGAGGCCAGCCACCGCTCGAAGTGCTCAAGCAGAATCTGCAGGATTCGTCGCGCGCACCGATCCTCCTTCTGCTGGACAATTTCGAGCACCTGATTCACGCAGCACCCACCGTGGCGGAACTGCTGACGATGGGTCCCAATCTTAAAATCATGGTAACGAGTCGCGCAGCACTGCACGTGTACGGAGAACATGAATTTCCGGTGCCGCCGCTTGCGATGCCGGATTCGCTGGCGGTGCCTCCAGTCGACGTCCTGTCGCAATATCCAGCCGTCGCGCTGTTCGTACAGCGCGCGGTCGCGGTCAAGCCGGATTTTGAACTCAACCGAGAAAACGCAGCCATCGTCACCGAGATTTGCGCCCGGTTGGATGGTCTGCCGCTCGCGATCGAGCTCGCTGCCGCCCGAGTCAAGGTTCTTTCCCCTTCTTCGATGCGGACACGCCTGGCGAGCCGGTTGCAGCTATTGACAGGCGGAGCGCGGGACCTGCCGCAGCGGCAGCAGACGCTTCGCGCCGCCATCGATTGGAGCTACGATCTGCTGAGCCCCGCCGAGCAGAAACTCCTCCGAAGATTATCGGTGTTCGTGGGCGGATGCACGCTGGAAGGCGTGGAAGCTGTGTGCGACACCAAGAGCGATCTCGAGTTAGACCTTCTCGACGGTATGTCATCTCTGGTGGACAAAAGCCTGGTGCAGCACTTCGAGCAAGCCAAAAGCGAATCGCGGTTCGTGATGCTGGAGACGATTCGCGAGTACGCTCTGGAAAAACTGGCGGCAAGTGGAGAGAAACCGCTGACGAAACGCGCCCATGCCGCCTACTGCCTGGTGCTGGCAGAAGAAGAGGCTGCGGAGCAGAGCGGTGCGGAGGGGACGGAATGGCTGGAACACTTCGGGTTGGAACACGACAATTTTCTTGCCGGTCTTGATTGGCTCACAGAAACCGGAGATGCGGACTGGGGCCTGCGTCTCGGGACCGCCCTGTTTCGCTTTTGGGAGACGCGCGAATACCTCGCTGAAGGCAGGGGCCGACTGGGGAAGCTGCTGAAACTTCCGGGAGCGGCAGCCCCAACGAAAACTCGTGCACGTGCGCTTTTTGCTGCGGGCGTGCTCGCGGCCGAGCAAGGGGATTACGTCTCGGCGGATGCGCTCCTTCGGGAAAGTCTCGACATCTCGCGTGAGTTGCGTGATCAGCAGGGTGCCGCTGTCTCTCTGAACGCGCTGGCGGTCAATGCTCGGGACCGAGGTGACTTCGCAACTGCGCGCTCACTATTCGAAGATAGCTTAGCGCTATGGAGAGAACTGGGCGACCAGAAAGCTGTGGCTCGTTCCCTCAGCAACTTGGCTAGTGTCGTCAAAATGCAGGGTGACTATGCTAGCGCACGCTCCTTGTATGGGGAGTGTCTCTTGATCTTCCAGGGACT
Organism: Terriglobales bacterium; assembly: GCA_035512155.1. Classification (GTDB taxonomy): domain Bacteria; phylum Acidobacteriota; class Terriglobia; order Terriglobales; family Acidobacteriaceae; genus JABCYV01. The sequence goes on from DATKEN010000074.1 coordinate 11,772, forward strand.
GGGAGACCGGACGGGCGTCGCGTGGTCGATGAACAATCAGGGAGATGTTGCGCATGACCAGGGGGACTCCGCAACGGCGCGGACGTTGTACGAGGGGGCCCTGTCAATTTTTCGGGAACTGGGTGATCGCTGGGGCATTGCAGGCACGCTTGCTGATCTGGGGAGCTTGGCGAGAGAGCAGGGGAATTGCGCCTCAGCGCGTTCTCTTTACCGGGAAAGCATAAAAGTGTTCCGGGAACTGGAACATAAACGCGGAATTGCGCGCCTGCTGGAGTGTTTCGCGTGCTCAGCGGCGGTTGAGCAGGAAGCAGAGCGTTCGCTGCGGCTGGCGGGCGCGGCAGCTGCGCTGCGCCAAAATATTGGCGCGCCGCTCACGATGGCAGAACAAGCCAAACTGGAGGGAAGTTTGCAGGCTGCGCGGCAAGCGTTGACTAACACGGCAGGGACAACAGCCTGGTTAGAAGGTTGGGCTTTGCCCGTCGAGAAAGCCATTGAAGAGGTGTTGATGCCCGAGACTGCATCTCGCTCGGATCAAGGCATCGGGGTCCGGAACGGCTGACGTGATTCGGAGACCCAGAAGACTCAGCCAGGACTTACTCCGCGCTTGCCGGGTCGATAAGGCGGCGCACCGCGGAGACGCGATTGGCAGGAAGGCCCACGCGCTTGGCATGTTCTTTGATGGTCGCCTCGTCCGGGGCGAGGTAGACGCAGTACACCTTGTCGCCAGTTACGTAGCTATGCAGCCACTGAATCTCGGGACCCATTTCCTTCAGAACGTTGACCGACTTTTGCGAGATTTCCCGCAACTGAGCATCGGACAGACTTCCAGCTCCCGGGACTTCCCGCTCGATGACGAATTTAGGCACGAGCATCCCTCTGATGCGCACAGATGCTAGCATGCAGATGGAGCGGCTTCAAGACGGCTGGGCCCGAGGTAGTGTCCTAATTTGGTTTTTGGCTCTAATCTGCCTCGTTGTAGGTGTCACAGCTTTGTACGTGTTTCAGATCAGGGGAGACGTACATGCAAAAAGTAACGTGGTGCGTTACCCCAAAAATATCGTCATAATTCCCTTTCCCGAACAGGTACAAAAGGAGATCGCCATTGCGGATGTCTCTAATATTCTGCTCCGTGAGTTTGTTGCTGCTTGGATTGGTGTTCAGAACCAGTTCTCCATTAGGTTGCAGAACGTCAATGCTAGGACGCGAACCTGCGTGATGATAGATGGGATGAAATGGGTCTCCCTTCTTGGAGGCGTTCAAGGCGACATGCGAACCGAATTTAAGCGCCGGAGTTTTACCATTATTCCTGAAAGTGACACCAATAACGGGAATGGACTGGTCAGCTTTAAGTTCAAAAGTGGAAACAGTAGTAGGCCCAACCCAAGCTCTCTGATCCAATCGGTTTTGTTCAATAGTGGCATCGAGAGATTTTTTACCTTGTCCAACCACCCCCTCCATCGCGGTAGCGATACGCTCATCTGCGGCAATGATTCTGTCAGTCTGTGCTCCGCTGTCATGCATCTCCCGCCATTGCATATAGGCCAGCAGAACAATGCCGAAAGTCAGGAAAACGACGGCCTTGTCGGTCCAACTCGCTCGCTCGCGGAATGGATCGTTCCACCATTCCCTAATCGCTCCAAGGTATGTCTTTCTGCTGGCGTTGTGCTGGTCTTTGGTGGGGTCTTCGTCGTGTATTTCATGGGCTTGGGTTTGATTGACAGGTATTTCATTGCCGGGAGCATTGGGGGCTTTGTGGCCTGCTCTTGGTCGCCTGCGGTTTCTGGTTGATACATCTCGGATACCCTCGGAGAAGCAATATTGTACCACGAAAATGCTTGACAGGGTGTAATTGTTGGGGTACAGTAATGGACATGGCAAACCTACTCAACAAAGACAAGCAAATCGCGGTTATCGGGGCGCTAGCCGAAGGTTCTAGTATCCGTTCAATTGAGCGGATTACGGGCGTTCACCGGGATACGATCATGCGGCTAGGTGTCCGCGTGGGTAAAGGCTGCGAAACGCTACTGGATTACAAGATGCAAGACTTGGATTGCCGCTATTTACAGTTCGATGAGCTGTGGGGATTCATCGGCAAAAAAGAGCGCCATGTCAGCGTAGACGATAACCCGGAACTCGGTGATGTGTGGACGTTCTGCGCGATAGATTCCGAAACCAAACTGGTGCCATCATTTAAGGTTGGGAAGCGAAACAGCATCACTACTGCGCAGTTTGTGCAAGATGTTGCCAGCCGGATGCGGCATCGAGTGCAGGTTTCCAGCGACGCGATGCACCTATACGTTGAGGCTATGGAGCGCACATTCGGTGCCGACGTGGATTACGGTCAGTGCGTGAAAGTTTACGTCCATGATGCTACACAGCATCCAGAGCACAAATACAGTGCTCCGCACTTCGCATCCGCTGTGCGGCGACCCATCACCGGTAACCCTGAGATGGAACTGGTTTCCACCAGCCATATTGAGCGCCTGAACGCAACAACGCGCTTGCACATAAAGCGGCTTTCACGTCTGACGCTGGCCTTCAGCAAAAAACTCGATAACTTCAAAGCCGCCGTTGCCTTGCACTTCGCTTACTACAATCTGGTAAAACGGCATGGCTCCTTGCGCTGCACTCCCGCAATGGCGGCTGGTATCGAGCGAGACTTTCTGACGGTTGGTGATCTAGTGGACACAGCAGTATGAGCTATATCCAAGAATTGCAGGATGTAATCCGTAAACTGCATGGCGTGGAGTCGAGTCACGTTGAGAGTGTGGCAGTAAAAGAAACATTTCAGGGTAAAACCGTATGGGAAGGAGTCGTTGAAGTATTCGATTTGATAGGCCATCCGACAGCACTCCGCGTCTATGCATGGGCGCACGATGGAAAACGTCCGAAGGAATCAAGCGTAGCTGTGCTGCATATAGAGCCAATCACGTCAGCTGCGGCTGCAGTAAGAGCGGCAATCGTACAGGAGTTTAGGAACCTTGAAGCAGCGGAATAAGAAACCCGGCAGACCACGATTACCGAAGGGAAACGCTAAGGTTGGAACCTTGCGAGTCCGCATGATGCCCCACGAATTACGGGCTATCGAACTCTTGGCGAAAGCGCAAAAGCAGTCAGTCTCGGAATGGGTTAGAGGCACGTTGAGGGCCGCTGCCAATGTCTGAAAAGTTCAAATTAGGACACTACCGGGCCCGAAGGTAGTGGTGCGGTTTGATTTGTCATCCTGGAGCAAGCGCTCTTTGCGCCGCGAAAGCCTGGCCTGAGCGCAGTCGAGGGCAATCTGGGCGAGCGGTGCGAGTCGTCGCGTTCTTTGCGAGGCAATATCGCACGCTTGGCTCGCTTCCTTGTCAAACTGCACCAATACCTGGCCGAAGCTGTCCCGGTCACCGGAGAGTCGCCAACTAACATAACGAACGAGGTCGCAATGGATCTTCGAACGCTTCAGAAGCCGCTGAAAGAGCAATACCGCAATGACCCTAATGCCTCGCAAATCACGCTGCGGGCGAAGGGCGGGCAGACGGATGTCCCAACTACCTGTTCGGTCGATATCGGACGGGCCATCTACCAAGCCGAAGCTCACAAGGGAGTCGGCGGCGCCGGTACCGGTGCCTGTTCCGGCGACCTTTTACTTGGGGCTCTGGCGGCTTGTGCGCAGATCACGTGTCAGATGGTGGCCGCGGCCATGGGCATCGCAACCGAACGCATTGAGGTCACGGTGGAGGGAGACTTGGATCTCCGAGGTACGCTTGGCCTTTCAAAAGACGTGCGCGTCGGCTTTGACAGCATTCATCTTCAGTTTGACATTGCCGCCCCTAAGGCAACTCTGGAACAACTGCGCGCATTGCGCGAAAAAACAGAACAGTATTGCGTGGTGATGCAGACCTTAATACGGCCGCCGAAGCTCCAATCCGAATGGGTTGGTCAGGATTGAACACTCGACCGCAGATTTGAATTTATAGAGCAGCTCACAGTTGCCTGTTTGGCAAGTATCCGTCCAGAATCTTGCCGTGAGAACGAAAGGCCAACCTCCGCTCTTAGCCAATGCTTGAAAAAATATCCGGTCCCTGTCGATTTCGTCATCCCTCGTTCGACAAACAAGTAGAAGCAAGAAGAAAGGCCAGAGGAGGCCGATATGGCGAGGCAGCGGACAACCTTTCGAAGTTCCCAGTCAATCACAGGAGCAGTCCTCGTGGGGTCGGGGATGTTTATTCTCTATGAGAACCTGGTTGTCTCGGTTGCGTGGTTGCGTCACGTCCTCGGCGCTAACAGTTCTGAAGCACTAGGGGTTTTGCCCGCCGTTATCCTGACGGTCTCGCAAGTTTTGCAAGCCCATGCCGCCAATCACCAGCGCTTTCTACAGGCTTTCTTTCAGCACATGTTGGCCGCATCCTGGCCGTTGCTGCTCGTCACAGTTGGAATGGCATTATCGCGGGATATCTTCACGGACAATGTCAACACAGCTCACAAAAAAGACCGTGCACTTGTCGATCTGACTGCCAGTCGTTCGACATTCAGGTAGAGATCAGCGAATCTCAAATTCAAAAGGAGAAATGAAAATGAGAGTCATGGCGATAGTCAAGGCCAACAAGGACTCAGAAGCAGGCGTGATGCCGAAGCAAAAGCTGCTTGCGGAAATGGGAAAGTTCAACGAAGAGCTGGCAAAGGCCGGTGTCCTGCTCGCTGGTGACGGGCTCCATCCCAGCTCCAAAGGCAAGCGCGTCCGGTTTTCGGGAGAGAAGCGCACTGTGATTGACGGGCCTTTCGCCGAGACCAAGGAGTTGGTCGCTGGCTTCTGGCTCTGGCGGGTGAAGTCAATGGAAGAGGCGGTCGAGTGGCTCAAACGCTGCCCCAATCCTCACGAGGGAGAAGCCGAGATTGAAATTCGCCCGCTCTTTGAGGTGGAAGACTTCGGTTCCGAACTATCACCGGAGCTCAGGAAGCGGGAGAAGCAACTGCGCACCGAGGTGGCCGCGAAGAAGTAGTCGCGGCCACCCGCTACTTGTCCCCAGTGGGAATAATGCCGGCGTTTTCGATCATGAGAATCACAGTGCGCCGTGGGGCTCTGGTGCGGTGTAGCACTCCTTTAGACACAACAAAGCCCTGCCGGGGAGAGAGTTCAACAGTTCGCTCCTCCAAGTCGATTAGCAATTTGCCCTCAACCACATAAAAAAACTCGTCGTCGTGATCATGCTTGTGCCAGTGGTACTCACCTTCAATCACTCCTAATCGCACCACCGAAGCATTGACCTGGCACAGCGTCTGGTTGTACCACTTGTGAGGTGCCGCATCCGAGAGCGCCTTCTCATCGATCAGCTCTAAATGCTGATGCAACACATTGAGGCGAGTATCGTACGGATATTGTATTGGTGCGCTCACTTGATTTTCTCCTTTTCGCTCAAAGAGTTTCGGAAATCGCATCTCTGATAGCTTTAATTGCTTTCTCGTCTCGTTTGTAAAACGTCCACTTCCTGGTGCGCTTGCTTCTGAGGAAGCCCGCCTCCGAGAGAATCTTCAGGTGTTGGGTGACAGCCGGCTGGCTTACCCGTAACTTACGTGCAATGAGCAGGCCGCAGACGCCGTCCTTGACCAGATCTCCGTCACGCTGCGGCGGGAAGTGTTGCTTGGGCTGCTTCAACCACTCCAAGATTTGCAGCCGCCGCTCGTTGCCGAGGGCCCGGACCGACTTCATTATAGTCATTTTATCAATTAATAATTTGATGAATTGATAATGCCAGAAAACACGTCGAATTACAAGTTCTGTGCGGGGGGCTGGCACGCGTCTAGGCGCCGGAGAAGATGCCTGGATCAAAGGGTATTTACTTCGCGGGAGAAACCCTTGTTCACCCTCCGTCTCTCTGTATTTCAGAGCCAGAACTTCATTTGCGGCCAGAGATCTTGCAGCGAGGAGAATTTTTTGCCTCGGCACAGGAAGATAGGACGATGATATTCGTAGGGCATCGCGTAGGCTTGAGTTGTCTCCGCAACTTGAGTCACGCTGTCGTACATTCCATCGAGTACAGCCGGCGGTTTGCCGATGAAGATCATGCAATCCCCGCTGTAGGGAGCGGGACCCCAAAACCAGTAACTCTGGTGACCGCTGATGGCATGAGGTAGTCCGAGTCGCGGTCCGAAGTGGTCAATCGCTGCCGCTTCGCCATAATTCCTACCATAGATTCCGCAGGATTCACGCTGACCGGCGGGAATCGAGTGGTAAACCTTCGCGACGGTTGCCGCCAGTTCCGGCCAACCAAACATATCGGCGTATTGCTGGGGCAGCTCGTTCACTGCGACGGTTTCTGTTCGTTCTGGCACGGCATGCAAAGCGTGCTCGTAAGCAATGAATTTCTCCACCGGCATCATAGGCATCGCGAACGGCCAACCGATGGCAGCGCGTACGAACACGATGATTGCAAAGGCTGGTTTGACCGCCGACTGCACTAAATGCGGTGTTTGTGCGAACCAGGATTCGATAGCCACGCTGCCAGCGGCAAACAGCATCGGATACACCGGGGTCAAATAGTAGGTCTTCCCCTTTAAGACAATGAAAAGTATGAAGGAAAAGATCCAGGTCCAACCCAGCGCGCGGAATCCCTTCCCACCCTTCAGGAGCAAACACCAGATTAGTCCAGGTACCCATAACAGCACGGTAAGCATACCGAGGGAATCGAGATTCGATTTCAAATACGGCCAAGGCCCCAGAACGATGTTCTTGTCGCTCTTGGCAATATTGGAGAGCAGTTCGTAGGTTGCCCAGTAATGGGTGTACTCCCAAATGATATTGGGCAGAGCGATCAAGAACGCTATCACCGCGCCATACCACGGCCAGCGGGTCAGCAAGAGATTTCTCTGTGGCGAGACTGCAATGCCCGCGAAGAACGCGATCAGAAAAAACAGCATGGCGTGCTTGCCTTGCAGGGCCAATCCCGCAAACAGACCGAAGAGCAGCCATAGCCTCTGGCTTTCTCCAGCGAAAATCCGCGCCGCTACCCAGGCGCAGGCAGCCCAACCCAGGGTCATGAACATGTCGGTATTGAGCCATGTACCAAAGTATTGCGGCGCTCCGAAAACACAAAGGCAGGTGAGGAATTGCGCATAGCGGCCGCCTCCCATCACGCGAGCGGTCAGACCGGTCAGAATCAATTGCGCAACCGCAAAGAGGATCGGGACGAATCGGATGGCAAACAGCGTATCTCCAAGAATCTTTTGAGACGCCCACGCGATGAACGGTGTTCCGGGAGGATGATCCACGTAGCCCCAGGCCAGATGCTTTCCGCAAGCAATGAAGTAGAGCTCGTCACGGAAGAATCCGTAGCCCTTGTAAAACACCAGATGCACCACAAGAGCGACCAGAGCGAATCCACCGAGGAGAAACCAATCACCTCGGCTGGACGGGTGGAGCTGCGAAGTCTCCGCAGAGGACTTTGTCGTTACCTCCTGCTGCTGTTCGGTTCTCATGGACGCTTGCCGCAAATTATAGCTTCACGGTGAGCGAGGACCACTGGCACATCTACTTTCGCGATGAATTATCATGCCTGCTGCAAGGCAAGCGTTGACGACCTGAAAACTCCCCATGAAAAATCTCGGAATTCTCCTCTCCGGCCGCGGCTCGAATTTTGAAGCCATCGCGAAGAACGTTGCCTCTGGAAACATCCCCAATGCTCGCATAGCCGTTGTAATCTCGAACAAGGCTGACGCCGGTGGCATCGAGACTGCCCGCCGGCTCGGACTGGCCGCACTGATAATCCGTTCGCAGGGCAAACAGCGGGAAGAACACGATCGCGAAGTGGTGGCCGCCCTGCAGGAGCACAAAGTCGATCTTGTATGCCTCGCCGGATACATGCGCTTGCTCTCACCCTGGTTCGTGCAACAGTTCCCGCGCCGGATTCTCAACATCCATCCCTCGCTTCTCCCCGCGTTCCCCGGATTGGAAGCGCAGGAGCAAGCCTTCGCCTACGGCGTAAAAGTGGCCGGCTGCAGCGTGCATTTTGTCGATGAAGAACTCGACCACGGCGCCATCATCGTGCAGAAGGCTGTGCCAGTGCTCGACACCGACAACGAGCACTCGCTGGCCGCGCGCATTCTGGAGCAGGAACACGTTGCCTATTCCGAGGCGATCAAGATCGTGCTGCAGGGAAAGTTTGATGTGGTGGGGAGAAAGCTCGTGACGAAGATCACAGCGAAATAGCAACAAATCCGCTACTCTCGAATTGCAGAATTTACGAATTGACGAATTGAAATAAGCTGAGCACCGCATGAAGCCTGCCGAGGAACTTAAGCTGCGAACAAAGAAGTTCGCGCTGCGAATTGTCAAGGTTTTCCAGGCATTACCTCGCTCTGAGGATGCACGCACGTTGGGAAGACAATTGCTTAGATCCGGCACTTCCGTTGCGGCCAACTATCGTGCTGTCTGTCGTTCCCGATCTAAAGCGGAGTTTGTGGCCCGACTCGGCATAGTCGTCGAGGAGATCGACGAAACTGTTTTCTGGCTCGAGCTCCTGGTCGACTCTGGAATCGTCTCAGCCGTCCGATTGGACAATCTGCTGCGCGAAGCAAATGAACTTCTTGCGATTTTCGTCAGCTCACAACTTACCTCAAAGGGCATCGGATCCAATTCGACAATCTGTAAATCCGTCAATTCGACAATCTAAATGGCGATCATCGGTATAATTTCACGACAATGCCTACTTTCGCCCCCGTTGACGAACAACTGGCTTACATTAAAAAAGGTTCCGCGGAGATCATCCGAGAAGCCGACCTGGGTTCGAGGCTGGAAAAATCGCGTGCCTCGGGCAAGCCTATTCGCGTTAAAGCTGGCTTCGATCCCACCGCGCCCGACTTGCATCTCGGTCACACCGTCCTGCTGCGCAAGCTCAAGCACTTTCAGGACCTCGGCCACACGGTCATTTTTTTAATCGGCGATTTCACCGGCATGATCGGCGATCCTACCGGCCGCTCCGCCACTCGTCCGCCACTCAGCGCCGAAGAAATCATGAGGAACGCCAAGACTTACATGGCGCAGGTATGGAAGATTCTCGCCCAGGCTAAGACCGAAGTTCGCTTCAACAGCGAGTGGTTTGACAAGCTAAAGCCGGCAGACTGGATTCGTCTGACCGCCAAGTTCACCGTCTCGCAGATGCTCGAACGCGAAGACTTCCACAGACGCTTTCTCGAAGAGAAGCCGATTGCCCTGCACGAATTGCTTTATCCGCTGGCTCAGGGATACGACTCCGTGGCCCTCCAGGCCGATGTTGAGCTCGGCGGCACCGACCAGAAGTTCAACTTGCTCGTTGGTCGCGAACTGCAGCGCTCCTACGGCCAGGAATCGCAAGTGGTGCTGACCACGCCCATTCTCGAAGGGCTCGACGGCGTACAGAAAATGTCGAAATCGCTAGGTAATGCGATCGGGATCCAGGAGCCACCACTGGAGATGTATGGCAAGATCATGTCGATTTCCGACCGGATGATGTGGAGATACTACGAGCTGCTGACGGATGTCCAGCTTCCAGAAATCGAAAAGATGAAGAGTGAAGCACATCCGATGGAGGCGAAGAAGAACCTCGCACGCACGATTGTGACCGACTTCCACTCCGCGGACGCGGCGGCGAAAGCAGGAGAGGATTGGGCCAAGCAGTTCCAGAAGGATGAAGTGCCAGAAAATGTAGAGGAGGTCGAGGTCCGGCACGCCGACGTCTACTCGGATGCCGGGGAAAGAGGCCCGGCTCAGGTTATCGGTCTTCCACCATACGTAGGTGTCCGGGCCGACAAACTGATCCGCGCGGCTGGATTCGTGGCCTCCGCGACTGAGGCTATGCGGAAGATCGAAGAGAAAGCAGTGCACATAAATGGAATTACGGTCGAAACCTGGATGCTTCGCGTACCACAGAACGACCCTCTGGTCGTCCGCGTAGGCAAGAAGATCAAGAAGATATGCCTCATCCCACGAGGTTCATCAAGTTCGGGCATCCTATGACCACGTGGGGACAGCCGCCCTCGGCTGTCCGGGCGAGCGAAGCTCGCCAGCTTTCGGCAAACAGTTTCCCGATCCGGAATTCGTTCACGGTTAAACACCGACAAGCTCGTTCGGATAGCAAGCACGTCATGTAAACTGTCCCAACTGCGGAGCATTGCTCCGCCGGACAGCCGAGGGCGGCTGTCCCCACGTGAATCGTGCCGAAAGCTTTTTACCGACGGCAGCTTCCACATCTTCAACGCCATGGTAAGCCACACTTCCTGACGTTCTGTACCAATCAGCGCTGGATTCTTCCCGAAGGTATCCGGTCGATCGTCCTGGAGTGCTGCTTACACGACGAAGGAATTAAGACAAACATTCAAGTCGTGGTGGTGATGCCAGACCATGTGCATATGATCTTCACGCCGCTGGTCAACCAACGAGCCATGGAGGTCTATTCCCTGGCGGAAATAACCGACGCGATTAAGGGAGCTTCGGCTCACAAGGTCAACCAGGCTATGGAGCGTCACGGACAGGTGTGGCAGCCGGAATCCTTCGATCACGTACTGCGATCATCGGAAAGTCTGCTGCACAAGGTGCAGTACGTGCTGGAGAATCCGCTGCGCCAAGGCTTGGCCGCCGGTGGGAAAGTTATCCCTGGATCTGGCAGAAGCCGTTCATCAACCCTTATGCTGTATAGATTACGTGTGTTGACGCAGGCTGGTCATTAACAACACGGTCGCTTCTGTTACTCTCATCCGGCGAAAATGCGCGCCGCGGCCATCTTCGGGTTGTGTTCATCCGCTAGGGACCTCAAACCTTTCCAGAAGCATTCTGGCGCAAGCTGGCATATCGGCCTTCTCGCAGACTCAGGCGAGGCTGATGCGATCGGGTTACGCGTAGCTCGAAGCCGACGGTACTAGCCGCCTTCGCCAATGCGCCGTCTTATGGCGGCGGGATGAAGATCGCTCCAAACGCCCGACTCGAGGTTTACGCGGATGGCGAATACGTATGCCGCACGCCCATTGAGGTTGGTCTGGCGCCTAAGGCGTTAAGCGTGATCGTGCCATGACAGGGCTCGGTGTTGTGCCGAATAGATTCCCTGCCCTCACAAACGTTGGGCGATTGTCGAGGCCATCTTCTTGGCCGCGTCCACGCTGATCCCGTTGGTGCGCAGGTCCAGGTTTACCATGACATCGCCCTTGCGCATAAGCAAAGCCGAGCCATCGGGCGCGATGTAGGCTTCGTCGCCGATGCCCGGCAGCACCGTAAACGATTCTGCGCCGGAAAGCTGCTTCACCGCGCCATGAGCTAGTCTCATAGTCATCGCCCCACCCTGCCATGTGTACTCGACGTCCATTCGCTTGCCGGCCTGACCGAAGTGATATGCGCAGCTCGTGATGCCACGCTGTTCGACCGAAATTACCTTCTCTCCTAGAGCGCTCGCGGCTTCGGAGGTCGACAACATGGCGCAAGGCTCGCGTTTGCCCCGGTACGGAGTCGCCTCGCTATCCATCTGACGGGAGAATTGTTGAATGCGCTGCTTTGCGCGATAGCCAATGTAGAAGCACGCTCCGGCTCCCAGCATCATCAGCAGCACGAATGCAGCGACCACTCCGATAATGACCTTAACCACGGTGCTGCTGCCCTGCGCGGCTGCCGGGGCGCCCGGGGCGACGGATGACGGCGCAGCGGTTCCAGCGACAGGCGGCGTCGACGGCGCCACGGTCGTACCGCATTTCGAGCAGAACTTCGCCCCTTCTGACAGCGGTGCACCACAATTCACGCAAAATGCAGCCATGGCGCGCCTCCCTAAGACGCTTTACGTTTCCGCGGGGCCTGATTACAGGAATGCAAAATGCTACTAAACCGATAACGAGCGAGAATACGAAGCGAGAAAAGATAGCTAAAGCGGCGCAATCTTACGAAGCTTTTTAGCTGAGGTCAAGAATTAGAGCTTGCCAGGTCCAAAACGCACGCTGTGCGATTCCGGTGCTAAACTAGCCTATCGTTATGGCGGACAGCGGACGTTCCCGAACTTTGCTCTGGATCCTGATCGGGGGAGGAGCATTCTTCCTGTTCGTGCTGGCGGTATTCACACTAGTGTACCTGGCACTGCGAACAGGAGGGGAGCAAGCCTCGATCCGCGGCTTCGGCGACAAACTCGGCGTGGTGGAGCTCGAAGGAGTCATCATCGATCCTTCAACAGTGGTAAGCCAGCTCAAGAAATTTGCCGAGGACGATTCGATTAAAGCCATTATCCTGCACGTGAATTCACCCGGTGGTGGCGTGGCCGCCTCAGAAGAAATTTATCGCGAGGTCAAGCGCATCCGCGACGAAAAGAAGAAGCGTATCGTGGCCTCTATCGAGACCGTCGGCGCGAGCGGCGCCTACTACGTTTCATCTGCGACCAATAGGATTTATGCAGACAACGGCAGTATCGTCGGGTCGATCGGCGTAATTGCCGAGTGGGTGAATTATGGCGATCTGCTGCGTTGGGCCAAGCTCAAGCAGGAAGTGCTGAAGGTGGGCGAATTCAAGGATACTGGCGATCCGTCGCGGGAGATGACTCCGGCCGAGAGAGCCTACATGCAGTCCCTCATTAATGATATGTATGGGCAGTTCGTACACGCAGTAGCAGATGCGCGCCATGCCAAGGAAGAGGACATCAAGGCGATCGCCGACGGCAGGGTTTGGACCGGCCAGCAAGCGCTCTCCATGAAGCTGATCGATCAGGTGGGAGATTTCGAGACTGCCGTGGATGACACCGGTAAAGCCGTGGGGATTTCCGGCAAACCCGTGCTGGTTCATCCTGAGAAAGACCGCAAAACTCTGCTCGACCTGCTCTTCGGCGACGTTTCGGAATGGCTTCCTAGCCGGGAAAAACTGCTCGAGCAACACCTGGGTTTTTATTACCTCTGGAAATAGGTTTCGGCCCCTAGGTTCAAAGAAAGCAACATTTAAAAAAGCTTCTTGCCATAACCCCTTAAATTTGAGAAGTTTGTGCAGAACCAAGGGCGGCGAAGCGCTCGCCCCTCTGCGACTGAGATCGATATGGAGCGAAGAGTGTATGACAAAAGCTGATCTGATTGATGAAGTCTCCCGGCTGGCGGAATTAACGCGCAAAGACAGTGAGGTCATCGTCGAGACCATCTTCGATAGCATCGTGCGCTCGCTCCGGGTGGGCGACAAAATCGAGATTCGTGGTTTTGGGAGTTTTCGGACTCGACAGCGCAAGCCGCGGGTGGGCCGCAATCCCAAGACCGGCGATCGGGTCGAGGTTCCCGCCAAGAAAATTCCATTCTTCAAGCCCAGCAAGGAATTGAAGGATCTGGTCAATACTGGCGGAGCAACTCCTGCGGCCATGCCTCCCGCAGCACCAGTTCCGTAGACTGCTGCGGAATCTAAGAAAACTAGGATCTGAGGCCCGGAATTCGTTTTGCTACTTTTCTCCCACCTCGGGAATCATATATAAGGTGAAGTTTCTATTGACCGTGATGAAGCGGCCTGGTGGTGCGGTCTTATTTCTTCGTCTAGGTTGTCTGTGCTTGGCTTTGACAAGTGCTGCAATCGCACAGGACTCCTCCCTGATTACGCCCGCTCGGGTGGGCGACGGCTTGCCGGCGGTCGGTTTTCCGGTAGGCGTGTTCCACCTCGCTGATCCAAGCGGTGTTCAGTCCTTGCCGGTTTCGTCAGCGCTTTCCCTGGGGGATCGCGTCCCGCAAGCGCTGGCGTCTGCGACCACGCTTCCCCGTATGGCTCCCGAGCTTGCTCTGCAAGCCTATGAGCGCCGGGTAGCAGCGCAATCCGGTGAACTGGTTTCTTACTCCGCCAGCACGCTGATTCACGTGGAGCTTCCTGATACTTCGCAGTACGGGGACTATGAACTGCAGCGGCACTATGCCGCGCCCCGTACCCTGGAATTCAAACCCGTGCGCTTCACTGGTGATGGTTTCGTAAAGAGCAACGTCATCACGCGGTTGCTGCAATCGGAGGTGGACCATGTGCAGAAGGACGACACGTCACTGACTGCGATCACCGCTGCTAACTATAAGTTCTCTTACAAGGGAACGCTGCAGACGCCGAACCGTCTGATGCACGTCTACCAGGTCAAGCCCCGCAAGAGACGGATGGGGCTATTCAAGGGCCACATCTATCTGGACGCCTACACTGGCGCCTTAGTGCGGGTGGAGGGCAGAGCAATAAAATCGCCGTCGTTGTTTATCAAGCAGATCGAGTTCAATCAGGATTACGCCGACGTGGGTGCATTCACCTTCCCGGTCCACATCCGTTCAGAGGTGAGTACTCGGATTGTCGGCCGCGCAATTGTGGATATCTATCAGAGCGACTACCAGCCGGTGGCGAGTACAACGCAGACCGCGCAAACGCCAAAGATCTAACAAAAAGAAGTTACGGCCCAACTGTGCTAGTAAGCTTGTTGTTCGGGCCCAGGACCACGCACACAACCTGGCCAGTACCGAGAGGCGCACACGAGGGCGAGCCGACACCAAGTCCGCCGATCTTGGTGTAGCCAGACCACGCAGCACCGTTGAAAATGTTGGCATATAAAGCGGCGTCGGTGACGGCGATTACGCCACAGACCAGCTCGCCCGGGGCCTGGCTAGTGCAATTGGCATTGTCGTTCACCGCACCGCCGAGACCTCCGTAACCGGACCAGTCACCAACAATCCACGATCCACCCTTGAAGAGGTTCACAAAGATCCCTGAGCTATAGGCCTTCGCGAAGCACGTCACCTTGCCAGCCGAGTTCAGGGATGTGCAATCCGGTTCGCCGCCGGCGATCCCGCCAACGTTGAGGAACCCCTCCCATTTGCCGGCGGCGAAACGATTCACCAGCGTCGCGCCTCCGGTCGTGTATATAGAGCAAACCACGCCGCTGTTGTTGTCCGTGGTGCAGCTCGGGGCGGAGACGGCAGTAGTGATGATGTTGGCGAACGCGCTCCAGGTTGTCCCGCTGTAGTGCGACCACGCCAAGCCGCCGCTCACGTTGCGGGCGACGCAGAGCACTTGTCCGGCGACGTACCCAGCGCAACTGGGGGCGGAGTACAGAGCTGCGGCAACTGTTGTCGGCGTGCTCCAGGCCGTGCCGTTGAAAACGGATACCTGCAGCTTGCCACTAGTGGCTGTCGCAGCACAGATCACTTTGCCGGCGCCGTCGCTCGCGCAACTAGGGGCGGAACTGACCGCTCCGACCAGGTTCGTCCATGTGCCCCAAGCCGTTCCGTTGAACTCATTCACCATGATCGCGGCCTTGCCGCTCAGGGCCGCGCATACCACGTGTCCAGTGGACACGAAGGCGCAGGACGGGTTGCCGATTCCGGTGGCATTTCCCGTAGAGACGAAACTCCCCCAACTCGCCGAAGCGGAAGGAGCCAGGACCAGACAGGTGGTTAATAATAGCGGCGCCATCACAGCACACTTCATTGGGAAACCTCCTTTTAATTGGTGCTTGAATTTGGACTTGCTTGCGGCAAGGTGAAGGCATTATACGCGGAAGAGGCGCATTGGCCGTCACAGGCCTAGCCGTCCCCAACAGGAATAGGGTCCCCTCTGTGCAGTTATAATTCCGGGTCTCTAAATCGCAAGCAGATTGCAAGGAGCAATCATGTCCCTTTCAGGACGAGTGGCGCTGGTGACGGGTGCGTCACAAGGCATCGGCCGGGCTTGCGCCCTAAAGTTGGCGCAGTCGGGCGCCACCGTAGTGGCCGCCGCTCGCAATCAGGAGAAATTGAACGACCTCGTCGGGCAAATCGCAGCATCGGGAGGAAAGGCCGCCGCTTTTCCGGTAGATGTCGCCGACGAAGAACAGATCAAGACCGCGTGCAAGGCGATCATCGGACAATTCGGCAAGATCGACATCCTGGTGAACAATGCGGGCATCACCCGCGACCAGCTTGTTATGCGTATGAAGCGCGCTGATTGGGACGCTGTGCTCAACACTAATCTCACGTCAGCCTACATGTGCATCCAGCAAGTGATCGGCTCTATGCTCAAGCAGCGCTGGGGAAGGGTTATCAACATAACCTCGATTTTTGGTCAGATCGGCCAGGCGGGGCAGGCGAACTATGCGGCTTCCAAGGCGGGCCTGATTGGATTGACCATGGCCATCGCGCGTGAAGTCGCCTCCCGTAACATTACTTGTAACGCGGTGGCGCCCGGATTCATCGAAACCGCCATGACGTCGGGGTTTTCCGATGAGTTCAAACAAACTGCACTCAAGATGATTCCACTTGGACGCATCGGCACTCCCGAGGATGTGGCGGGCGCAGTCGAATTTCTTTCTTCGGAGGCAGCTTCCTACATAAGCGGCCATGTGCTCAACGTAAACGGAGGAATGCTGATGGGGTAGCGCGTACAATCCCGGGTCTCAGGGTTACGCAAGCGGAATCGGATGCTGAGATCGCGCAGACTCGCGACCTTTTCCTCGAGTACGCAGAATCGCTCGGCTTCAGCCTTTGCTTCCAGAACTTCGATCAGGAACTCGCCGGGCTTCCTGGCGACTATGCATCGCCCCATGGCCGCCTGCTGCTGGCAGAATATGAAGGCCAATTGGCGGGATGCGTCGCGCTCCACAAACTGGAGCCAGAAATCTGCGAGATGAAGCGCCTTTATCTTCGTGCAGGGTTTCGCGGTAAGGGCTTGGGCCGCGCACTGGCGGAGACGATCATCGCAGAGGCTCGCGGCATCGGCTACCGGCGCATGCGTCTGGATACCGTCGAGCCGGTCATGAAAGATGCGGTAGCGATGTATCGCCAGCTGGGTTTCAAGGAGATTCCGCCCTACCGTGTAAATCCGATCGCGGGCGCGCTCTACATGGAATTGCAATTGTGAAAAGAAGGCAACATGAAATCCATTTTTGTCCGCTGCCTACTCGGAGCAATCGCCGGTTATGGCTTTGAAAATCCCAATAACACCGCTAGCTATCGGGCCGAGGATGGTGCCGATGCCTGGAAGCGTACGGTTAACTTCCTTGCCAGCACGTTGAAAAAGTGATGGACTTCAATCATTGGATTGCAGAAGACGGTGGCCAGTGCTGCCCAGAAAAGGCTTAGCGCTGCTTCCACCTACACCCGGCATCGAACTGTGAAATTCCTCTTGCCAGAAGGTACTACTCTGGTTACTATGCACGCATCCTCGGGGAGTCTTAGTTGGCTGTTTTCTCTATGAATATCGGCGAGACCATCCGGAACTACCGGCTGCAGCGCGGGATGTCCCAGGGTGATATTGAGAAGCGCACGGGATTGCTGCGCTGCTATCTCTCCCGAGTGGAAAACGGCCATACCATCCCCTCGCTCGACACACTGGCCAAAATTGCTGGCGCCATGGAACTCCCGCTCTCCCAGTTCTTTGCCGAATCCGGGCACAGCAACGGCTCCAAGGGGCTGCCCCAGCTTTCCGACGATGAAGTCCGCTTTCTCAGCCAGATCCGCCGATACGCCGTCAGCCTGAATGACAGCGACCGCAAACTGGTGCTCGCCATGGTCAAGAAGATGGCAGCCAGCGTCGGCAAGTAAGCTCGACAGCGGACCTAAGGCAGACTTTAGACCCCAAACATTAGAACCTCAGACCCCAGACCTTAGACCTCGGACCTCAGAACTTCCGACCTCAGCCTAAGACCTCGGGAAGTTACTGCTCGTCGGAGGTCTGAGGTCCGAAACCTGGGTACTTTCGTTCCATCCCTCTTGTGGCCCACGGGTACCTCGTCCCTTTACTCGCGACCTCCTACACTACTTCTTGGAGAACCTTGAGTGACCATCGACGAAGAACTGACTCTGCTCGACTCGCAATTGCGCCGGTTGAAGATCGAGTACGAGATC
Source organism: Terriglobales bacterium (assembly GCA_035512155.1). Lineage (GTDB taxonomy): Bacteria > Acidobacteriota > Terriglobia > Terriglobales > Acidobacteriaceae > JABCYV01. The sequence continues at coordinate 29,559 of DATKEN010000074.1, forward strand.
TTCTTCAGTAACCCGACCAAAAGGCCTCCCACGGACGTCGAGTGGAAAGTGCTCTCGCTGCTGCGCAAGTTCAGCGATGGCACGCGCATGAGCTTCTCGCAACGCTTTCGTTATAACGAAATCGCGCAGCGCTATGCCATCTATAGCGACCTGTGGCGTAAGAAGAGTCGCATCCGTGAAGAAGGCTACCGCCGCCCGCAGGATGCGCTGTTGTCGGTGCAGGGAGTGCGGCCGGAGGAACACCAGCCGGAGCACAAGGTCTACGGAGTTGGGCTGGCGTCAGTTTCAGTCGCCGCCGAAGAGAAGCCTTTCAGCGTGGAATGCTCTGACGCCCGCGCCGAGCGTGAACGAGTGGAGAAGCTTTACAAGGCCCTGGCGGTAGCAAAAGAGAAAGCCGGCGAAGCAGTGTCCGGCAATCTCGACAGCTTTACCTCATTCGTGCAGAAGAAAACCGACCAGATTCGCAAGCAGTACGGCTGCCACAGCGTTGAATACACGGTCGAGATGCAGGACGGCCACGTCCGGCTCAAGGCCAAGGCAAAAGTTTAGGCAACTTACGGGACTCGCTTGGTAGCGCAGACTTCTGAACCTTACTGCTTCTCCTTTTCATCCGAAAATATCTCATTTGAGTTTTCTTTCGGAGCAGAGGCATGTTCGCATCGGTCACCCGTCTTCGCGTTCGATCGCTGAAATACCTTCCGGCGTTCTTGTGGATGACATTTCGCAGTCAGCGACAGGTTCTGCGCGCAACCGGCTTTCTGGGCGGAAGGTTGCTGCTGGATGCTAAACGAACGTTCTGGACGTTGACCGTATGGGAAAGCGAGCGCGCCATGAAGGCATTCCGCGGTGGTGGACTGCACGCCCAGGCGATGCCATAGCTCGTTGAGTCGTGCGACGAAGCTGCCTACGCTCACTGGAGCCCAGCGACCGCCGAGGTCCCATTCTGGCCTCAGGCATATGAACACCTGGCGAGTGACGGTCAGTCTGTCTCGGGTGGCGCATCCATCCGTCGACCACCAAGCGCGAAAGTTTCCAAACCCCCGCCTCCGGCCACTGATCGGGCAGGATGTGAAACCCACACGTTCAAATCGGAAGTGAAAGCCAGGAGTGAAATTGGGACGACTGGAACTCGAGTTCAATCGGGCGCTCCAGCCCTTGCTGCTGGTAGAATTTTCTGGCCGCACATTCTCCCAGTCGAGGCTTTCACATGTCCAAAATCCAGCGCGCAATTCTGAGTGTCACCAACAAATCCGGGCTGGTGGACTTCGCTCGCAAACTCTCGAACCTGGGTGTAGAGCTGATTTCGACCGGCGGCACCGCGAAGTTATTACGCGATTCCGGCATCGCCGTGAAGGATATCTCCGAACTCACCGGCTTCCCGGAGATGCTTGATGGCCGGGTGAAGACGCTCCATCCCAAGGTGCATGGCGGCATTCTGCACCGACGCGGGAATCCCACGCATTGCACTGCGGTGGCCGAGCACGGTATCCACCCCATCGACTTGGTGGTCGTGAACCTGTATGCATTCGAGGAGACAGCGGCCAAGCCGGGCGTGCAGTTTGAAGAACTGATCGAGAACATTGACATCGGCGGACCTTCGATGATCCGCTCGGCGGCCAAGAATTTCCAAGATGTGGCTGTGGTCACCTCCCCAGCCGACTATGCTTCAATTGCGGAGGAGATGGACAAGTCCGGCGGCGAGCTATCGGCTGCGACCAAGTGGCGTCTGGCGCAAAAGGCGTTCGCGACTACTGCAGCCTACGACTCCGCTATAGCTTCAACGCTTGAGCGAGTCAGCGCCAATGGCCGCTTCGGTTTTCTTCCCGAGGCGGGCTTCCCGCAGACGCTGCGGCTTTCTTTCAATAAGGTGATGGACTTGCGCTATGGCGAGAACCCGCACCAGAAAGCTGCGATGTACAGCGACGGCTCCGGCACTGGCGTAGCCAACGGGCAACAACTCCAGGGCAAAGAGCTTTCCTACAACAACATCGTGGATTTGCAGGCCGCGTGGGATTTGGCGCAAGAATTCGAGGAGCCGGTGTGCGCCATTATTAAGCACACCAATCCTTGCGGCACAGCCACAGGCAAGGCCCTGCTCGAGGCTTACAAGAAAGCGCTGGAATGCGATCCGGTTTCGGCTTTCGGGGGCGTGATCGGAGTGAACCGTCCGATAGATGCCGCCGCCGCCGAGGAAATGGCCAAGCTGTTTCTTGAGGTGATTGCTGCGCCTTCCTTCGACGAAGGTGCTGTGAGCAAGTTCGCCAGCAAGAAGAATCTCCGCCTGGTGAAAATAGTCGACGCTTCTCAAAAGTGGGTGCTAAAGAATGTCTCCGGTGGAATCCTAATGCAGGATGCCGACGTGCATCCGCTCCAGGAAAGCGATCTCAAGTTGGTCAGCAAGCGGTCGCCGACACCAGAAGAGAAACAAAGTCTGCTATTTGCGTGGAAAGTGTGCAAACACGTGAAATCGAACGCGATTGTCTTCGCGCGAGACGGCCAGACTGTGGGAGTTGGCGCGGGACAAATGAGCCGAGTCGACTCCTGCAGGATCGGGGCCATGAAAGCCGTGCTGCCCCTGAAAGGTACAGTCGCCGCTTCAGATGCATTTTTTCCATTCCCCGATGGCGTCGAGGAGATCGCCAAAGCCGGCGCCACGGCGATCATCCAGCCCGGAGGATCGGTGCGCGACGCGGAAGTGATCGAGGCGGCAGATCGTATGGGCTTAGCGATGATCTTTACCGGCGTGAGGCACTTCAGGCACTAGGATTTTCAGTTTGAGAATTGTAGAATTTCAATTGGCGCGTGACAGTTCTTTACAATCCGTCTATTTGTAAATACCGCAACCATCAATTCTGGTAGTCCCTGTACTTCCGATCATTACCATTCTGAGTTCCAATGCCCCTTTTTCGCTTCGTAGTTGGGACAAGGTTTACAATATTCCGAGCACCCAGCAGCAGCGGTTCGGCATCCAATCGCTATAGTTTTGGGAACCCAAAGGTCTTCGATGAAAAGCATTTATCGCGCTCTTATTGTTCTGTTAGTAGCCGCAACCGGCATCGCGCAACAAGCTCCGAGTGCTTCTGATTCCAAGCCCGCTAGCCAGCCCCCGCCACGCAAGGCGGATCGAGCTGCAGCCTACTATCACTATGCCATGGCCCACATGTACGAGGAGCAGGTGGCAGTGTATGGCCGCAGCGAGCTGGCCAATAAGGCGATTGAGGAGTACCGTCAGGCCATCGATGCCGACCCGACATCTGAATATCTGACCGCTGGTTTGGCTGAGCTGTATGCCAAGACCGGCCGGATCCGTGACGCGGTGATCGAAGCGCAGGATATCCTCAAGCGCGATCCCAACAATCTGGAAGCACACAAGCTACTGGGCCGCATCTACTTGCGCTCGTTGGGAGATCAGGAGAGCGCCGGCTCGCAGAACATGCTTAAGTTGGCGATCGAGCAGTATGAAACGATCATCAAGATTGAGCCGGACAGCGTGGAAGACCACCTGCTGCTGGGTCGGCTCTATCGTTTGAATAACGATTTGCAAAAAGCAGAGAACGAGTTCAAGACCGCGGTCAAGCTGCAGCCCGATTCCGAGGAGGCAGTGACCATGCTCGCCTATCTCTATAACGACGAAGGTGATGCCACTCGAGCCACACAAGTATTGAGTTCAATGCCGGATACGGCCCGTTCCGCCAAATTGTATTCAGCGTTGGGCTACACCTACGAGCAGCAGAAGGATTACAAGAAAGCCATCGAGGCCTACCGGCGGGCGATTGAGCTGGACCGCGACAATCTTGACGCCATCCGCGGCCTGGCCCAGAATTTGATGAACAATGGTCAGACCGACGCGGCGCTCGAGCAGTACAAGATTATCGCTGACGCCAACCCCGAGGACGCGGGAACCTATCTGCGTATCGCGGAGATTTATCGCAAGGCTGGCAAGTTCGATCTGGCACTGGAGAACTTGAAAAAAGCCGAGTCCATGGTGCAGGACTCCATCGAAGTGCCCTACAACATCGCAGCCGTGTACCAGGCTCAGGGGCGATACGACGAAGCCATTCAGGTATTGCAAGGACTACTGAAGAAGACCGAAAAGGCCGACGGTAACTACACTCAGCCCGAGAAAAATAACCGAACCGTGTTCCTGGAACGGCTTGGGACTATCTATCGCGAGAACCGCAACGATCAGGCGGCACTGGACACTTTTCGCAAGATGTTGCCTCTAGGCGATGACAACGCTGAACGAGGATACCAGCAGATCATCGATACCTATCGCGAAGCCAAACAGTGGCAGCAGGCCACTGACGCCGCCAAGGAGGCAGTGCAGAAGCTTCCCAACAGTCGGGGATTGAAAATGGTGTACGCGGCCCAACTGGCCGACATGGGACAGACCGATGCTGGCTTCCAGCGGGTCAAGTCGATGCTCAAAGGTACCCCGGAGGACCGCGAGGTCTACATCGCACTGGCGCAAATGAACAGCCGCTTGAAGCGCTGGACCGAGGCGGAGGAAGACCTGAACAAGGCGGAACAGCTTTCCACCAAGCCAGAGGACAAGCGTTATCTCTACTTTTTGCGAGGTTCAACCTACGAGCGCCAGAAAAAGTACGATGAAGCGGAAGAGATGTTCCGCAAAGTCCTGGTCACCGATCCCGAGGATGCCACAACTCTGAACTATCTCGGCTACATGCTTGCCGACCGCGGCGTCAGGTTGGAAGAAGCGTTCAGTTTGATCAAGAAAGCGGTCGAGCTTGACCCCGCCAACGGCGCATATCTGGATTCGCTAGGTTGGGCCTACTTTAAGCTGGGCAAGTACGACCAGGCCGAGGATAGTCTGATCAAAGCCTCGCAGCGCATCGGAACCGATCCCACGGTGCAGGACCACCTCGGCGATCTTTATCAGAAAACGGGCCGATTGAAGCTGGCCGCGGCGCACTGGGAACGCGCGCTTTCCGAATGGAACAAAACCATCGCCCCCGAAGTGGACTCTACCGAGGTAGCAAAAGTGCAGAAGAAGCTCGAGTCCGCCAAGGTGAAGTTGGCTAAGGAAGAACCGGAAAACAAGTAGCGGTAAATAGGATCCGGCGACCACAAACCACGTAAAGACAGCCGCCAGCGGCTGTTTGGCCGAGCGCAGCTCGGCCTTTTCTTATTGGAGGGAAGAATGGGCGAAAAGATCCCCGTCCGGATCCGGGAAGCCAATCGAGAGGACATCCCGGAAATCCTCAGTCATCGGAGAGGCATGTACGAGGACATGGATTACACAGATCAGGGAGCCTTGGACGCCGTGGTTTCGACCTCCGAGCCATACTTCTCCGCCGCTCTGCTTGACGGTTCATTCCGGGGTTGGCTCGCGTTGGCGGGAGAACGCGTAGTGGCTGGCGGCGGAATCGTGATCAGTCCCTGGCCGACTCATCCGTACGAGTATGCATGCCGCAAAGCCACCATTCTCAACCTTTATACCTACCCAGATTATCGTCGAAGAGGGATTGCGCGCGAGCTAATGAAAACCATGATTGAGTGGTGCCGGGAAGAAGGCTTTGATTCCGTTTCCCTACATGCCAGTAAGCACGGGCAGCCTCTGTACGAAGCGCTGGGGTTTGAGCCCACCAACGAGATGCGATTAAAGCTGCGGTGAAGCAAGCACGCTGCCATCGGCAACCCTCAATCAACAATGCTAGACTCACTTCATGCTCGCCGAGTACGCGGTGCGGGTGGAGGATTCCCGCGGACGCCGTTATCCCGAGCCCCAGCATCCTTACCGCAACGATTTTCAGCGGGACCGCGACCGCGTCATTCACTCGCGAGCTTTTCGCCGGCTAGAAGCCAAGACCCAGGTCTTTACCCGACGCTATTCGGATCACTTTCGCAACCGGCTGACCCACACTATTGAAGTGGCGCAGATCGCGCGCACTATCGCTTCTCAGCTTGGATTGAACGTTGATCTGGTGGAGGCCCTTTCGTTAGCGCACGACGTCGGCCATCCACCCTTCGGACATGCTGGCGAGAAGGCGCTTGATGCGGCCATGACAGCACACGGATATTTCTTCGACCACAATCTGCATGCGCTCCGCATCGTTGAGGACTTCGAGTTGCGCTACGCAGCATTTCGCGGACTTAACCTGACGTTCGAGGTGCGGGAAGGAATCATCAAGCACTCGACAGACTATAGCGTCATACAATTTCCGGAACTTGCCGAGTACCTGCTTGACCTGCGCCCACCGCTGGAAGCCCAGCTCATCGATCTGGCCGACGAAATTGCATACGACACCGCTGATCTGGACGACGGATACGAAGCTCATCTACTGACGCTCGCACAGATCCGCGACGGTGTTCCCATATTCGACAACTTCTATCGTGAGGCCGAGCAAACTTATCCCTCGGCGATGGAGAAGCTGAAATTCAACGAGGCGCTGATGCGAATTCTTGATCGCATGGTGAGCGACCTGATCCGCCAAACGCAGGAGCAAATCAAGGCGGTGGGCATTCGCAATCTGCAGGACGTGCGTGCCTGCCCGCACCGTTTGGTCGTGCTGAGCCCCGCGGTGGAGCAGGACCGGCGCGGCGCCAAGGAATTTCTGTACGCCAATCTGTATTACAGCGCGGCGCTGGACCCGGAGAAGAAAGACGCTGAAAAGGTTATCCGGGAATTGTTTGAGTTTTGGATGCTCAGACCGGAAAACCTGCCGGCAAGTTATCAGGAAAAAGCAAAGCAGGACCCGCTGCCGCGGGTGGTATGTGACTACATTGCAGGCATGACCGATACCTTCATCTACGAACAGTACGAGAGATATTGCGGCTGAACAAAGTTCTCGCTATTGTATTGTCACGCTCAACGCAGCGACGCTTCCCAATTTTCGCACGAACCGTGGCGAACGTAGGGATTCCTCGCGACGCTCGGAATGACAATTCTTTACTTCTCCCACGTTACCCGGTAAATCACGCCGCTGGAATCGTCGCTCACATACATCGCTCCTTCCGGTCCCACCACAATTCCAACTGGCCTTCCCATCCAAATGCCTCTGCGTGTCTCTCCCGGCCGAATCCATCCGGTAATGAAATCTTGCGGAGGACCTTCCGGCTCGCCTTTAGGGTTCAAGTGGACGCGAATCACTTTATAGCCGGTAGGCACACTGCGATTCCAGGAGCCGTGCAGGGCAACAAAAATGTCTCCCTGATAGTCAGGCGGAAACATGCTTCCGTTGTAAAACGCAATTCCCAGCGGCGCAGAATGTGCCTGGATCTCAACCTTGGGGGAAATTGTTCTCTGGCAACGATTGTCGCCCGGCTTGACCTGCGAAGCGTCGGTTACCCGGTTACCATAGCAATACGGCCAGCCGAAGTTACCGCCATTCGTGCCCAAGTCATTGATTTCGTCCGGAGGCAAGTTGTCGCCTAGCCAATCGCGCCCATTCTCCGTGGCCCAGATGGAGTTGGTGTGAGGACTTAGCGCGAGCCCGACGGAGTTCCTCAGGCCATCTGCAAAAATTCGCTCACCGCTGCCGTTCGGGTTGAACTCCAGGACGGTGCCACGTCGCTTGTCTTTTTCCACGCAGGCGTTGCAGCTTGAGCCTACCGAGACATACATCTTTCCGTGGGCAAACAGCACGGTGCGGGTCGAATGGTCCCCGCCGCGGGGGAGCGTGGCTATTACCTGGCCGTTGGCCGCCCGGAGTTCGGACTCGTTCCAGTCAAAGCGCCGAACTTGATCGCTCTCAGCCACGTAGAGCTTCCCCTGGTTGAAGGCGATGCTGTTGGGTCCGTCCAGATTGTCCAGTACAGCGACCGTGCGCTGGGGATGTCCAGAGTGCTCGGGATCGGGAAAGGCAAGGACCGAACCGTCGCTCATGCCGGTAGCCAGCAAGACGCCGCCGGGGCTGAAGGCCATCATGCGGGCATGCGGCGCGTGGGCGAAAACGGCAATGTGGAACCCTGGCGGCACCTTAAGCCGAGCAATGTCAGGCTCCTGGGCGCGGGTACAGGAAAACAGAAAGAGCGGGAGCACAACGGAGAACCAGGCTCGCATAGGAGTGCCCAACACAGCATTCATCTGCATCCGCCCTTTTGGATGACCAGCATGGGGCACGGGGTTCCAATTCAAGCATGAAGCGCATAAACACACGCAGTTTTTATATCGAGTTTCGCCAAAATTACTCTGCGCTGCAGTTTTCGACCGTATTTCTGCCAGGCTGGCGCTACAATGTCCTTGGACAACAATGAGTTAGGGCTGTAAGGGTTTGGCATTCAACCTGTTATGAGAAATGCCAGGTGGCGGACCTTGGCCACCGATACCTTGATTTCTGAAAATCACTGAGCACGCCACAGACGTGCTGGAGCGGAGGCCTAACGCTTCCGCCCACTTGGAGGACGTAGAAAATGAAGAACCGCATATTCGTAGCGCTGCTTCTGACCGCTGTGCTGGCCCTTCCGGCACTCGCGCAGCAGACTGGCTCAACCACCCAAGACCAACCTGCGGCCGCCGCTCCGTCGACGGACCAGAGCAATTCCTCGACGAACGCGGGAGCCAGCGGCAAACCGGCATTGCAGCCGGACACTCATGAAGGCTTCTGGGGCAAGATCAATCCGTTCGCGCGCAAGAAGTATGTGCAGCGGCAAACTGCCCCTATTCGTGACCGGGTAAACGAACTGGACGACCTTACATCGGCCAATAGCAAGATGATCAAGGACACTGATTCGCGTGCGCAACAGGGGATTCAGTTGGCGTCTACTAAGGCCAACGAAGCCGACCAGCACGCCATTGACGCCGGAAATAAAGCCCAGATGGCCCAGCAGACCGCCACTCAGGCCAACACCCGTCTCTCCACGGTGGAACAGGTAGTAGGTAACATCGATCAGTACAAGGCCGCGACGCAGACTGAAATCCGCTTCCGGCCTGGCCAGAGCGCCTTGAGCCAGAACGCGAAATCTGCTCTCGACGACATTGCCACTCCGCTGAAGAATCAGCGCGGCTACATCATCGAGGTACAGGGCTTTTCGTCTGGACATGGACAGGCCGCGATCGCCACTTCTCAGAAGATGGCAGACTCGGTCGTTCGTTATCTCGTCCTCAACCATGACATTCCGGTGTACCGGATCTATGTGGTCGGAATGGGCAATGCTCCGGTGCCAACCGCGGACGAGCAAGGCAAGAAGCACACCAGCGGTGGACGCGTGGAAATCAGCCTCCTGAAGAATGACCTGGAGCAACTTGCTTCCACCTCAACAACGCCAGCGAGCCAGGACCAGCAGGCTCCTCCTAAGTAAAGCCAGGACGACGGGCATTACGCTCGGAGCCCTCCCCCGGAAAAGCCTCTTGCGGCAAGCACGAGGCTTTTTTGTTGTTCCCAAGTGATATCCTTCTCCGCTCTGGTAATCGCTGCTTCCCTTTGACCCAGACCACGACCTCCGGCACCAAATCCGCCATCCGCAAAGCTGGACTCTTTTACTTCGTCTGGCTGATGTTCTCCTACTGCACCGGCGGCCCGTTCGGGCTTGAGGATATGGTCACCACGTCCGGCCCTGGCATGACGCTGATCTATCTTTTAGTCTTGCCGCTGTTCTGGTGCGTTCCGGTTTCATTGGTCGCCGCCGAACTCACCACGGCGATGCCCGTCGAAGGCGGCTTCTATCGCTGGGTGCGGGCGGGATTCGGTGACTTTTGGGGATTTCTCGCTGGCTGGTGGAATTGGTGTGCTTCGTTTCTACTCGGGGGCGCTTACGCGGTCCTCTTCACCGATTATCTTGGGTTCTACTTCCCGCAACTGATTGGATGGAAGCACTACCTCGTCTCCGTAGCCATGGTAGCGCTGATCACTTATATCAATTTGCGGGGAATTGAGCTTGCAGGCAAGTTTGCCACGGTCCTCGAAATCTTCATTCTCTTGCCGGTGGTCATGCTATGCCTCGTTGGGGTCGCGAAATGGCGGCATAACCCATTTTCTCCCGTCATCCCGCCTCACCAACCGATGTTTCACGTCTTCGGAGTAGGGTTGGCCTTGGGCCTCTGGCTCTACTCCGGCTACGAACAGCTTTCCACGGTCGCCGAAGAGGTGGACAACCCGCAACGAAGCTATCCGCGCGCCCTGGCGTTGGTCGTCCCGATGTCGATTGCGACCTACTTCCTGCCCACACTGGTTTGCCTGGCGGCCCTCGGCAACTGGCAGAAATGGCATACGCGTTATTTTTCTGACGCCGCCCAGCTCATTGGCGGACCGGGGCTCGGAGCCTGGATGACCATCGCTGCTATTATCGGCAATGTCGCGCTTCTCAACGGCACGATTCTCGCCTCCACGCGCATGCCGTTCGCCATGGCCGAAGACGGCTACCTGCCTAACGTGCTGACCAAAATCCATCCGCGTTATGGCACACCGTGGATCGCCATCATTGTTTCCGCCGTGGTGTACGGCCTGCTCGCGGTGCAGTCTCTGGTGCAGATCATCAGCATCTACAACTGGCTGCGCATCGCGACTACCGTGATGACCGTGCTGGCCGCCTGGCAGTTGCGGCGCAAGCGTCCAGAGATGCACCGCCCCTTCGTGATTCCGGGTGGAAGCACCGGGCTGATTTACTCCGTAGTAGCAGTGGTTGTGATGAGCGTCGTAGCGCTGCTGGGTAGCGGCATCTATGGAACTATCGGTGGATTACTCGCTCTGGGTGCGGGGCCGGTGGTGTATCTGGTGCTGAGGAGGAAACGGGCCCATGGAGTTTAGTAGCCGGGGTGTGCCCAGGTCTCGCTGGTTTTGCGAGACCTGGGACTGGTTTCCAGCTACATCGGTTAATACCTTCGGAAAGGAACGCTTCGTGGCAAGTGAAGGGCGCCAACATTGGGTGATGAACGGTCTTCAGCGAACGTCTCGATGGGCCTCCCTCCCAGGTCTCGCAAAGACGGCGAGACCTGGGGCACCCGGGTGAGAGCAAGGGCAACGAATCTAGATTTTTTCCTCTGGAAACTCCACTTCCAGTCCCAGCGGATCGGTGAAGCGGTTGGTCAGGTTCGCTACGCCGACGAGCAGATGCAGGTCTACGACTTCGGCATCCGAGAAATGCTTTTTGAGGCTGGCGACGTCGGCATCGGTGATCTCGTGCGGAGTCCGGGTAAGTTTTTCCGCATAGGTCAAAGCCGTTCGTTCTTTTTCTGTATAGCGAGAGTAATCGGCTCGCTTCAATGCGTTCCAGTCCTCCGGGGTAAGGCCTACTCGCTTCGACGAAGCGATGTGATGCTGCAGTCAATAATGACAGCTGTTGATCAGGGACACGCGAATGTAGATCAGCTCATAAAGTTTGCGGTCAAGCGACCGGCCTACGCTGGCATAGAAACCGAGAAAGTTCTTGAGCATCTCTGGACGATGGGCCAGCGCTTTCTGAAAATTGCCGGGTTTGCCACGAAGCGTTTTCTCGTAAATTTCTTTCACTTCGGGCGAAGCTTGATCATTTTCGACCAGCGAAATTCGTGTCACGAAGGCCTCGGAGTCAGGGAGTCGAACCTCCGTATAATAGAACACAATCTTGGGCGTGCTGACTTCCAACGATTGTTCAGGACCGGGAGGTCTGTTTCCGATGAGAGCGCTGGTTGCCATCGTCATATTACTAATCACGATTGGTCTGCCTGCAGCGGCGCAGAGCACAGCCGACGTGGAGGCTGAGAGAACCAGGATTCTGGCATTGGAGAATGCCTGGAACCGGGCGGAAGAGCACAAAGACGTTAAAGCGCTCGATGGACTGCTGGCCAGCACACTGGTTTATATCGACTATGACGGGACATTCATGGATAAAGCACAGTTCATGGCCAGTATCAAAGCGCCGTCCCTGCACCCCGAACAGATTGTCAACGAATCGATGACTGCGCACGTTTACGGCGATAGCGCGGTTGTTACAGGGATCTATCGCGAAAAGGGTGTTGCGGCAGGGAAACCATACCTGCGTCGCGGCCGATTTACGGACACCTGGGTGTACCAGAACAGCACCTGGGTCTGCGTCGCTAGCCAGTCAACCTTGATCAGCCATTGAGGGTCTGCCCATGCTGTCCATTCGTCCCGCGACTGTCAGGGACGCAACTCTCCTGAAGACTCTCATCCGCGAGCTGGCCGAGTATGAGCGCCTGAGCCATGAGGTCGTGATCACCGAGGAGGATGTGCTGCGGGACGGCTTCGGAGAGCGGCCGAAATTCCGCGCCATTATTGCGGAATGGGATGGACAGGTGGCGGGATACGCCCTTTTTTTCGAGGTTTACTCCAGCTTCCAAGGGCGGGCGGGATTGCTTCTCGAAGACTTGTTCGTCCGGCCCCAGTATCGGAGTAAGGGGATCGGCAAGGCGCTACTGGCGCGCCTGGCTGAAATTGCCCTGCGAGAAAAATATTCCTATCTGCGCTGGGAAGTGCTCGACTGGAACACTCCGGCTATCGAGTTCTACAAAAAGCTGGGCGGGGTATTTCTTGACGAGTGGAAAACAGTATTTCTGCTGGAAGACTCTCTGGAAGCGGTGGCAGGGGTAGCAAAATGACCAGCGTGCGAATTATCGGCGCCGGCCTGGCCGGTTCAGAAGCGGCGTGGCAATGCGCGCGGAGGGGAGTTGCCGTCGAACTGTGCGAAATGCGTCCGGTGCGCTCGACACCGGCACACCAGACTGCGGACTTCGCCGAACTGGTCTGCTCGAACTCGTTAAAGTCGGACAGCCAGAACACCGCTCCCTGGCTGCTGAAAGAAGAGATGCGGCGGGCCGGTTCATTGCTGTTGGAGATTGCGCGGTCGTGTGCCGTCCCGGCTGGGCACGCGCTCGCTGTCGACCGCGTAGCCTTCGCTGCCAAGGTGACCGAGGCAATCTCGCGCGAGCCGCTAGTCAGCGTGCGGCGTGAGGAAGTCACGCTGCTCAGCGAAGATCGAATCACTATCATTGCCACCGGGCCCTTGACGTCCGATGCCCTTTCACAGGAGATCGCGCGGCTGAGCGGATCGAACCATTTGTATTTCTACGATTCGATCAGTCCGATTGTAGAGGTCGATTCGATCGATATGTCAAAGGTCTACATGGCCGCCCGCTATGACAAGGGTTCGGCCGACTACATCAACTGTCCGATGTCGAAGGAGGAGTACGACCGCTTCTGTGATGCGTTGATTGCCGGGCAATCGGTCGAGGAGCGCGATTGGGAGAAGCTGAATTATTTTGAAGGCTGCCTGCCTATTGAAGAAATTGCCCGCCGTGGCCGTGATACCCTGCGCTTCGGGCCCATGAAGCCGGTGGGACTGAAAGACTCGCGCACTGGCCGCATACCGTATGCCGTCGTGCAACTGCGGCAGGAGAACCTGCGGGCGGATTCCTACAATCTGGTCGGGTTCCAGAACCATTTGAAATTTGGCGAGCAGGCCCGCGTGCTGCGGCTCATTCCGGGTTTGGAGAATGCGCGCTTCCTGCGCTATGGACAAATCCATCGCAACACTTACATCAATGCACCGGCGCTTTTGCGGGAGACGCTGCAGATGAAAGAGCGCCCGTGGATGTTATTTGCGGGCCAGATTTGCGGGGTGGAGGGATATGTTGAATCCATCGCGACGGGGTTGATGGCGGGGATTCATGCCTCAGCACTGGCAGCAAGCTTAGAACCGGTGGCGCCTCCCCGGGCGACTGCTTTCGGATCGCTAGTGCATTACGTCTCGCATGCGGACCCAAAGAAATTTCAGCCGGCGAACATCACCTTCGACTTGCTTCCAGCGCTCGACGAAAAAGTCCGCGACCGCCAGGCGCGGCATCGGAAGCAATGCGAATTGGCGCTGCGAGAGTTTGATGGATGGCTGGACGAAATAGCTCCGCTTGCGGCTGCGGGGTGAGAGCAAGAGTCCAATTGCAGATCTTTCGAATTGCAGATTGCAGATTTTAGATTGAAAAATCCAAGAAGCCTCGAGTAAGAATGCTTTTCAAGCTGAGATCAACAATCTGAAATCTGCAATCAGTCGCAAAATCCCATTGACCCGACCCTCACTTCGCAGTACCTTGCTGCAAACCCGTCATCGACCGAGGTGAGATTTGCCGATTTCCGCCGTAGATGCGATTGGTCCGGCTTTCCAACACGCCAGGCAGCAGCTTCTGCAGCCTTTCCGGGCCACGCAGTGGGCCAAACTAGCGCTGGTCGGACTGCTGGCGGGCGAAATGAGTTCTGGTGGAGGAGGCTGCAATTCCGGCAGCTTCCGGATGCCTAGTCACCCTACTGGCTCGCAGCGGTTTCTGGAGTTCGGCCTGCCGACGATCAATCCCATGCTCTACGCGTCACTCATCGCGGTGCTGATAGTTTCCGGGCTGGTGCTGCTGTTTATCTTTCTGTATGTGAACAGCGTGATGCGGTTCGTTCTCTTTGACAGCGTGATCGCGAAGGAATGCCGTATTCGGGACGGGTGGAGCCGGCGGCAGGGTCCGGGCCGACGATATTTCTTGTGGCAGATTTTGCTTTTTCTAGTGTTTGGCGCAGGCCTTACCATTTTGGTCGGAATCCCCGCGGGTTTCGCGTTCCTCGTGGGCTGGCTTAGGAGCCCCAAAGAGCACATCATTCCATTGATCCTCGGTGGCATGGCGCTTTTCTTTGTGCTCATGGCTTTCGTGATTACGCAATTAGTCGTTCACGTTATGAGCAAGGACTTTGTGGTCCCGCAAATGGCCCTCGAAGAGATCGGCGCAATCGAGGGCTGGCGACGGCTCTGGCCTCAACTCAAACGGGAGAAGGGAGGATATGCCGGATACATCGGAATGAAGATAGTCATGGCACTGGGAGCTGCGGTAGTTCTGGGAATCATTTCGGCCATTGTCCTTCTCCTGTTCCTGATTCCAGTCGGCGGACTGGGCGCGGTAGCCGTGATTGTGGGAAAAATGGCTGGGCTGACTTGGAACGCTTACACCATCACGCTGGCAGTCGTCGTGGGATCTGTCGTACTGGCCTTCATCTTGTATGTGATTTCTCTGATTTCTGTGCCGGCAGCAGTGTTCTTCCCCGCTTATTCCATCTACTTCTACGCCTCGCGTTATCCCGCGTTGGATGCGTTGCTGCGACCCGCACCCTCGCCCGTGATTTCGCCTGCGCCACCGGCGGAGGCGCCGCCGTTGCCGCCGACCCCTGAGCCGATCGGATAGCGTTGCTAATTATTGGCTCCGTCGGATGAGGTCTTCAAAATGATTGCCTGTGCTCGAACGTTCCTGGTCTGCATAGCCGTGCTTGTTCCCTTATGTACGTCGGTACTGCTCTCACAGACGCTCAAGTACTCAAAGCCTCCCGACGTAAAGAACGGCGAAGTTCTTTATAAGAATGGTTGCATCGCGTGCCATGGCAGCAATGGGAACGGGGCCCCGCAGACGAGCACCGAATTCCAGTGGCCCGACACCTTCCCCGATTTCACGCGATGCGATCAGACGACGGCAGAAACGAACGTGGCGTACAAAGACGTCGTTGTCCATGGCGGGCGGTCTCGCGGTTTGTCGGAGATCATGCCGGCATTTGGCGAATTGCTCACCTCGGATCAGATTGACGACGTTCTCGCATACATGCGCGGGTTCTGCACCGACAAACGTTGGCCGCGCGGAGAACTGAACCTACCGCGGGCGTTGGTGACGGAGAAGGCGTATCCAGAAGACGAAGTCGTGATTTCGGCCGCAATGAACGTCACCGGGGCGCCGGGTTTTACCATCGATGTTATCCATGAGCAACGATTTGGCATCAACAATCAGATCGAAATTGACGTGCCCATCAACACCCAAGACCAGAACCACGCCTGGAATAGCGGCTTGGGGGACATCACGTTCGCGGTGAAACGAGTGATGTTCGCGAATCTGCGCAAGGGATCTATTTTGAGTTTGCAGGGCGGAGTACTCGCTCCTACTGGCAATAGCAAACATGGATTCGGCAATGGGACGACGACGTTCGAACCCTTTGCCGCATTCGACCAACTCTTTCCCACGAATACGTTCCTGCAATTTCAGTTGGGGGCCGATTTGCCTTATCGCACGGCTATCACGCCGCAAAGCCTGTTCTGGCGGGCGGCAGTCGGGCAGACGCTCGCAGGGGATCATCGGTTGGGACGAATGTGGTCGCCCATGGTCGAGTTCCTGGCCGATCGCAACCTGAAGGATGGAGCGAAAACCAATTGGGATGTGCTGCCCGAAATGCAAGTCACGATTAGTGCCAGGCAGCATGTGCGCTTTGACATCGGGGTACGCACGCCGATGACGAACACTGCTGGGCGCGACAAGCAACTAGTGTTCTATTTGCTTTGGGATTGGGCAGATGGAAAGCTGTGGGAGGGCTGGAAGAAATGACGCTGCGCTGCCCGGCTCTGCTGCTGCTTTCGACCACGCTGCTCGGGTTGCCGGCGATGGCGCAGGCCGCTTCGAAGGACAAGAATCTGAACACGGCGTTTCGCACCTCGGACCGTTGCGTCGCTTGTCATAACGAATTGAAGACCAGTTCGGGCGAGGATATTTCCATCGGATTTCAGTGGCGGGCCAGCATGATGGCCAATTCCGCGCGCGACCCCTACTGGCAGGGAAGCGTGCGGCGGGAATCGATGGATCATCCTGAGTCGCAAACGAACATCGAAGATGAATGTTCGGTCTGCCATATGCCCATCACGCACTTGACGGCGAAGTCGGAGGGGCAAAAGACAAGGATTTTTGCGCACCTTCCGATATCTTCGTCGGACCAGGAGCATCGTGCCGCGGCGGACGGAGTCTCGTGTTCCGTTTGTCACCAGATCGAAAAGGCGCGATTGGGAACAAACGAGGCGGTAAATGGAAATGTCGTCATCGCCAGTGCGCAGAATAAAGATCAGCGGCCGGAGTACGGGCCGTTTGTGATCGATGCGGGGCATCGGCGCGTGATGCAGTCGTCGACCGGTGGCTTTGTGCCGGAGGCAGGCGATCAAATTCGCGACTCAGCGCTGTGCGGCAGTTGTCATACTCTGAAGACGGAAGCATTGGGGCCGGAAGGAAAAGAAATCGGCAGCCTGCCTGAGCAGATGCCTTACCAGGAATGGCTGCACAGCGACTACCCCGGCAAACAGACCTGCCAATCGTGCCACATGCCCGAAGTACAGGAAGCAGTGCCGATAACCGTCTTGTATGGGAAGCCGCGTGTGGGCGTGCATCGTCACGAATTCATTGGCGGAAACTTCTTTCTCCAGCGCATTCTGAACGGCCACCGGGATGAACTCGGCGTGGCCGCACTGCCACCAGAACTTTCGACCGCCGCCGACCGGACGGCCACCTTTCTGCAGACGCAATCCGCGCGGGTGAGCATTCGCAATTTGCAGACCACCGTTACCGGGCTTTCGCTGGATGTGCTGGTCGAGAATCTCACCGGACATAAACTTCCGACGGCGTATCCATCGCGACGCGCATGGCTGCGCATGGTGGTGCGCGACAGCGGTGGACGAGTCGTTTTCGAATCGGGTGCGCTCAATCCCGACGGCTCTATCGTCGGAAATGACAACGATGTAGGCCGGTTGCGATTCGAGCCGTATTACCGCGAGATCAAGAGTCCGGAGCAGGTGCAGATTTTCGAGTCGATCCTGAAGGATGCGCAGGGAAAGGTGACTACTGGGCTTTTGTCGGCGATTGGATACCTGAAAGACAGCCGCATCCTGCCCAGCGGCTTCGACAAGAAAACCGCCGAGCCGGACATCTCCGTTGTCGGCGAGGCGGCCGACGATCCCGACTTCAACGATAGAGGCGCGCTTACCCGTTATGTGATCGAGACGGGCAACGCCGTAGGGCCTTTCCACGTGGAAGCAGAACTCTGGTACCAGCCAATCGGTTTCCGCTGGGCTCATAATCTCGCGCCGTATCAGGCGATGGAACCGCAGCGCTTCCTCGGCTATTACGAAACGGCGGCCGAACATTCAGCTATCGTCCTGGCGAGGGCTGAAGCGAATCGTTGATCCGACTTCAGAACGCTCACAGGTCTAGGAAATGGAGTACAGGCTGGGAACGCCGTGGGTCATCAATCCCTGGCTCTGTTCTTGATCCAAATCGGCGTGCCCACGAAGCCAAATGCCCGGCGGATCTGGTTTTCCAGGAAACGCTGATAAGAGAAGTGCAACTTTACTTTGCGGTCGGTGAAGATGACGAAGGTCGGCGGAGCGACCGCGGCCTGCGTCATGTAATAAATCCTCACTTGCTGGCGAGCAGGAACGGAGGCACGCTCGAAATCGACGTGCTTGAGAAAGCGGTTCATTTCTCCGGTCCCGATACGCTTGCGACGCTCACGGGCGACTTCTTCCAGAGTCGGGAATATCTTCTCGGTGCCCTTGCCGGTGGAGGCAGAGACGAATAACACCGGAGCGTAGCCGAGAAATTTCAACGCATAACGGACTCTTTCCTCGTAGGCGGTGCGGTCGGCCGGGCGCTTGTTCTCCTGCATTCGGGATGATTTCGTCTGGCGTCCGGTCCGCTCCTTGCCGCTGAGAACCAGGTCCCACTTGTTCACAATGATGATCATCGAGCGGCCGCTCTCATGGGCGTAGCCGGCGATGGCGGCATCGAGTTGGCTCACGCCTTCGGTGGCGTCAATTACGAGCAGTGCGATGTCGGCGGCTTCCAGATGTTTGCGCGCCATCACCACTGAAAGCTTCTCTGCCATCAGGTGGGTCTTGCCCTTGCGTCGGATGCCGGCGGTGTCAATGAAACGAAATCGCTGACCGTCGCGCTCCACGATTTCGTCGACCGCATCTCGGGTAGTCCCTGGGACGGGCGAGACGATGGCCCGCGCTGTGCCGGTGAGCCGATTCAGCAAGGTGGACTTGCCGACGTTGGGATGTCCGATGATGGCGACCTTAGTTTCGCGAGGCTCGGCGGCCGCTTCTTTCACTTTTTCGTCCGCTCCGTCCTCCGTTTCCGGAACCTCTCCGGAGTTCGGTTCAGCGATCATCGCTGGTGGCAAAACCTCAAGGATTGCATCGAGAACATCATCAAGTCCGCGCCCGTGCTCGCTAGAAATGGGAAACAATTTCCGGACTCCGAGGCGATGAAACTCATCGATGAGCGACTGCTGCTTGTCGCTGTCGATTTTGTTGACAGCAAGGAACAGCGGCTTACCGCTTCTAATCATGAGGCGGGCGAGTTCGAGATCAGGAGCCGCGAGTTCCGTGCGGCCGTCGACGACCATAATGACGGCGTCGGCTTCCTCGAGCGCTACCTTGGCCTGGCGAAAAATTTCCGAGGGGATGAAGTCCTTGTCGCCCGGCAGAATGCCGCCGGTGTCCACGATGCGGAGACGGCGTCCGCGCCACTCGGCCTCACCATAGAGCCGATCGCGCGTGATACCCGGCTCGTCGCCAACGATGGCGCGCCGCGAGCCCACCAGCCGGTTGAACAGCGTGGATTTGCCCACGTTGGGGCGACCCACGATGGCGATCGTGGGGACGCCAACCGTCGCAAGGTCACTCATCGAATTGGAATTGAGTCGGGTCAACGGCCTCAGCAACGATCACGTAGGGACAGCCGCCCCCCGGCTGCCCAGCCGGGTCCAAGACCCGGCGGCGAATCTCCCATCCACATTCATATTGGACCGTGGACTCTTCGGGTCCAGGACAGCCGAGGGCGACTGTCCCCACACGTGTGCAGTGAGTAGGTCAGCCAGCTATTATAGAGACTCGGTGGTCCCCGCCTCCCAGTCCGTTCCTGACGCCAAAAAGCAGGACGTCTCTCTGTACCAGTTCTTCGCGCCGGGCGGCGTGCTTTCCCGGAGCCATCCGGCTTACGAATTTCGCCGTGGACAACTGCAGATGGCGCAAGCGGTGGAGCAAGCGCTGGAAGAAAAGCGTCACCTGATCGTCGAAGCCGGCACCGGCACGGGCAAAACTTTAGCGTATCTCGTCCCCGTGATTCGCTCGGGCAAGCGCGTGATCATTTCGACCGGCACTAAGAACCTTCAGGAGCAGCTCTTTCACAAGGATATCCCTTTTCTCGAGCAGGCGCTCTTTCCCAACCGCGAGGGCAAGCTGAATGTCTGCTACATGAAGGGACGCAACAACTATTTATGCCGCAAGAAGCTTTACGACCTGACCGATCAGCCGGTGCTCAGCGGCTTGGAGGAGATTGAGCACTACCGCGCGATTGCGGCCTGGGAAAAGAGCACGCAGACCGGTGACCGAGCTGAACTGGCTTCGCTGCCGGAAGCCAGTGCGCTCTGGCACAAGCTGGACGCGCGCTCCGATACCTGCCTGGGTCAGAAGTGCAGTTCCTGGGATAAATGCTTCATCACTGAAATGCACCGCCGGGCGATGGAAAGTGACATCATCATCGTCAACCATCATCTGTTTTTTGCTGATCTGGCGATTAAGCAGCAAGCGGAGTACGCGCCGGACGCTGGAATTTTGCCCGAAGTCGGAACAGTGATTTTCGATGAAGCTCACGAACTGGAAGACGTGGCCGGCAGTTATTTTGGAATTTCGGTCAGCAATTCCCGGTTTGAAGAATTGTGCCGCGACGTGGAAGCTTCGTTGCAACGCAACCATATGTTGTCGGTATCGTTTTCCGGGGCGCTGAAAAACCTCCGTGAACGTGCCATGTTTTTCTTCGCCCTGTTGCCGCAGGGTGAAGGCCGCTTCGCCTTTGAGAACCGCCGTGAGTTTTTGGAGGAGAATGGTGACGAGTTTATTTCTTTGCACCAGTCGCTGCAGCGGCTGGCTTCGGAACTGGAAAACTTGCCGTCGAAGCCGGAGGAGGTCTTCAACTTCGCGCGGCGGGCTCAAGAGCTGCAGGTGCAGCTCGGATTTCTAATGGAGTCGGATGATCGCAACACTGTGTTTTGGATCGAACGCCGGCGCGGCGGCCGGGACAAAATGAACACATTCCTCCAGGCCACGCCGATTGATGTTGCGCCCATCCTGAAGACCTGCCTGTTCGACAAACTGGAGTGCGCAGTCCTGACCTCGGCCACGCTAGCTGTGGGCGGCGGCTTCGAGTACATGCGGCGGCGACTCGGCCTGGAATACGTCCGCGAATCGGTGCTCACTTCACACTTTGATTATGAGCACCAGGCATTGCTGTACGTGCCTCCGGACCTTCCCGACCCACGCACGCCGCAGTTCGCAGCCAAGGCCGCGGACCGCATTCGTCACCTGCTCGAAATTACCCGCGGGCGCGCGTTCGTGCTGTTTACCAGTTATGCGCAGATGAAAGATGT
Organism: Terriglobales bacterium; assembly: GCA_035512155.1. GTDB lineage: Bacteria > Acidobacteriota > Terriglobia > Terriglobales > Acidobacteriaceae > JABCYV01. Next base: position 50,714 of record DATKEN010000074.1, read on the forward strand.
TTACCAACGGCTGCTGGGCGAGTTGGAATTTCCCATGCTGTTGCAGGGGGATGCCCCGAAAACCGCATTGCTCGAGGAATTCCGCCTCACCCCGCATGCGGTCCTGTTTGCTACGTCGTCATTCTGGCAGGGCGTAGATGTGCAGGGTGAGCAGCTTAGTTGCGTGATCATCGATCGCCTGCCGTTCGCCGTGCCCACCGACCCGATCGTGGCCGCGCGCGTAAAGTCAATCGACGCCGAAGGTGGCAATGCCTTCTTCCAGTATCAAGTGCCGGCGGCTGTAATCACGCTGAAACAGGGCTTCGGACGTCTGATTCGGTCGTTACATGACCGCGGCCTACTCTGTCTTCTCGATAACCGCATTTTGAAGAAAACGTACGGCCGAATCTTCGTGGAAAGCCTGCCGAATTACCGGCGGACCACTGACATCAGGCAGGTGGAAGAGTTCTTTGGAAGTTCAGAATAAATCGACCCAGGACAAAGCTGCCTACGCGTACTCCCGCTCGATCTCACGAATCGCTTTGTACCGTCCAAACGTCTCCCTTTCCGGCTCCAGCCCTAATACGGAACGCAGCGTGCTTCCGCGAAAAGTGTGAGCCAACATTTGTGGCGCGTGGCTCAAGATGAACCAGGGATCATGGCGAAAGGCCGCAGGCATGTGGCGGATTTTCATCCAGCGCTCCGCCTTCCATCGCAGATATTCAGTCTCTTCGGCTGAAACATGTTTGGTGCGCACCACGGCGGTAGTGCCGTCGTATTCCTCGAAGCGTTCGTTCATGATCAGCCCCTGATCGCGGAAGTCCTTGGTCATGGGAGTGCGCGGATAAGGCGTGGGATGCTGGATGTAAGGCCAGTCAACGTAGCGTCGCGCGAATGCCAGATTGGCTTCGATGGACTCGCGGGTATCGTCGGGATTGCCAACGATCAGTCCTCCCACCACATACATCTGGTTGCGATGCAGGTATTCGATGGCTTTCAGGGTCGCGTTTCCAGTGTTATGGCCGTTATCGCGCGCTGCGTTCTTTGCGGCCGCACGCAGGAATTCAAGATCACCATCCAGAATGTTCTCAATCCCAAGAAACACGTAGCGGAATCCGGCTTGTCGCATCAGCGGCGCGAGCGTTTCGCCCTGATTGGCGATGGCCGAAGTCATGCCCTGGACAAAGTAATCCAGCTTGTTCAGTCCGGCCTCGATGATGGCGTGGCATAGCGCCTCAAATCGGTGGACGTTGAGGGTAATGTTGTCGTCCACAAGAAAGATGGTGCGCGCGCCATGGTCGCGGGCATCGCGGATGTCCGCTATAACGCGATCAAACGAGTAAGTGTGGAAGTTTCGCCCACGCATTTCGATGATCGAGCAGAAGCTGCAATCGTAAGTGCAACCGCGTGATGTTTCGATCACGTCAACTTGACGCCCGAGTAGCGTGTAGCCTCTGAGCACACGCGCGCTACGATTGGGTAATTTCACTTCACCATCTTCGAGTCGATGAATCGGTCGGTCGGGATTGTGCACCCACTGGTCCCCGTTTCGATAAGACAGACCACAGATCCTATCGAAACTGCCGCCCTGCTCAAGTGCACGCAGCAGCTCGCGAAAAGTTAGTTCGCCCTCGCCGCGAACAATGTAGTCCACACCCGTCGGAACGTAGGCATCTGGCGCAAGGCTCGGGTCATAGCCACCGACAACTACCCGAACCTTCGGCTTCAGAGAACGTACCAACTCAACTATGCGCACCGCCGTCCGACGTTGAAACGTCATCACAGAAAGACCGACCACTTCAGGGTCGAACTCGCGCATCAGCCGAGTGACGGTTTCCCGCGAACGGCGCTGTACCAGGATCAGGTCGGCCACGGCCACGCGATGGTGGGGATCGACATTACCGGCTAGGGAGGTCAGAGCTCCGTTCGGCATTCGAACGGCGACCGCAGGCATGTGCTCAAACGAGTCCGGCATTGAAAGCAACAGGATGTTCATAGCCTTCCGTTGTGCCTTCCGTCTTCTCCGTGAGGGGCAGGAGAACTGGGCCCGGAACTTGAATGATGCGAAGATTGTAGCGCGGCTCGCGGTAGAATAAGTAGTTAGATTGATGGGGTGAGGCCCGGCCTGTGTTTACTAGGGCCCGCCGAGGGGTCCATGTTCGAAGTCACAGTTGACGATTCGTTTGCCGCGGGGCACTACCTGCGCAATTACAAAGGCAAGTGCGAGAATCCCCACGGGCATAACTACAGAGTGCGGGTCACGCTTGCCGGCAAGGAACTCGATAAGGCTGGTCTGCTGCTCGACTTCAAGGACCTACGGGATGTGATGAAAGCCGTCATCGATCGCCTCGATCATCAGATGATCAACGATCTGGAGCCTTTTACGGTATTGAATCCCTCGGCAGAGAATTTGGCCAAGTATTTTTATGATGAGACCAATGTCAAGCTGGATCGCGCGACCAGCGGCCGAGTCCGAGTGAAGAACGTAACTGTATTCGAGACGGATACGACGACGGCGACCTATTCGGAGTAACTGTCATTCCGAGCGACGCTGAACCGCGCCTGGGCAGTGCAGGACTCGAGGAATTCCTACGATTGGACAGGACATCGCTTTTAGGGGTCCTTCGATTCGCCAATGGTTTCGCGCGCGAAACCATAGCCTCACTCAGGATGACAACGGAGCCAGAGCACAGCTGACGGATAAGCAGGCGCCATGCAGATTACTGAGATCTACAAATCGATCCAGGGCGAGTCAACGCATGCCGGAGTGCCTTGCGTGTTTGTCCGTCTGACCGGCTGCAATTTGCGCTGCTCCTGGTGCGACAGTGAATACACTTTTACCGGTGGCCATCGCATGACGCTGGAACAGGCGCTGGAAGAAGTGGCGCAACTTAGCCCGGATGGCGGGCTGGTGGAGATTACGGGCGGCGAGCCTATGTTGCAGGAGCGCGAGGTGGTCCCGCTGATGCAACGCCTGTTGGATGCGGGTTACACTGTTCTGTTAGAGACCAGCGGCGAGCGGCCACTGGAGCGGGTGCCCAAGGGTGTGGTTAAGATCGTGGACGTAAAGTGTCCAAATTCTGGCGAGCCCGACACCTTCCACATGGAAAACCTCGAAGCGCTCGATTCGCAGGATGAAGTCAAGTTTGTGCTGAGTGATCGCACGGACTACGAATTCGCTCGCGACTTCGTGGGACGTCATCAGTTGGGCCGACGGGTGAACGCGGTTCTGTTCTCACCTGCCTTTAGCAAAGATGCGAGTGGAGGAGGCGATACCTCGCATTGCCTGCTCGATCCGCGGGAACTGGCGGAATGGATGTTGGCTGATGGCATTGCCGCGCGGCTGGGGCTGCAGATTCATAAGTTCATCTGGGACCCCGCGCTGAAAGGCGTCTAATCATCGGTGCTGGCATGAGTCGTAGCGAGTCAGGCGCAGTTGTACTTCTCAGTGGCGGTATGGACTCCTGTGTCTGTGCAAGCCTGGCGGCGCGGGATTACCACGCCGCGGCGGTGCATATCAGCTATGGTCAACGTACTGAAGAACGTGAACGGCAGTCGTTTTCGGCGATCTGCGATCACTTGGGAATCTGCGATCGGCTGCTGGTAAGGAATGAGGCCCTACTGGCGATTGGCGGCTCAGCGTTGGTTGACCCGAACATTGCTGTGCCGGAATCGCACGCCATCGGGCACGACATCCCAGTCACGTACGTGCCCTTCCGCAACGCTCACTTTCTCTCCGTAGCCGTTAGCTGGGCGGAAGTGCTAGACGCCGAAAGGGTCTACATTGGCGCCGTGGAGCAGGACAGTTCAGGATATCCCGACTGCCGCCCCGCCTATTATCAGGCCTTCAACCAGGTAGTAAAGACGGGAACAAAGGCAGGCCGGATTGAGATCGTGACTCCGCTGATTGCCATGCGCAAGGCGGAGATAGTAAGGCTTGGCCTTGAATTGAACGCGCCCTTCGATTTAACGTGGTCTTGTTATAGCCGGGAAGACAGCGCCTGCGGATCGTGCGACAGTTGCGTGTTACGATTACGCGCGTTCCGGGAGGCGGGAGCGGTAGACCCGATTCCATATGCCGCGGCGCTACAAGGCGCTTAAGATCTGATTTCCGATTGTCAATTTCTTGTTTCGCCAAGCTGACGGGAGTTGGACGCATCAATCGAAACCGGAAATCTTACATTCAGGTTTAGCCGGGAGGCCAAAATGAAGCAATGTTCAGTGGTATTGATCCTGCTTGTGTTCGTCGCGGGACTGTGCATTTCTCCAGTCTTCGCCCAAGCAACGGGAACAGTCAAGGGCGTGTGCAAGGACATGGAAGGCAAGCCGATCGTGGGTGCAACCGTGGAGTGGTTCAACACAGAAAACGGACGCAAATACGCCCTCAAGACCAACAAAAAAGGCGAGTATTTTTCGCTCGGTATTGATCCGGGAAAATACCGGGTAACACTGACCCAAGACGGTAAGGAACTCGACAAGGTTGGCAACTTTCCGGTCGGAGTGGATGAGGCAACCCTCGACTTCGATTTGAAGGCGTCGCAGGTCCAGGCCGCCCAGCAGCAAGGAATTAATCCGGAAAAGTTGAAGGAGATGCAGGCCCAGAAAGAAAAAGCCGAGAAAGAAGCCGGCACGGTCAAGACCCTCAATGAAAAGCTGGGTGCCGCCCGACAGGACATCAGTAGCGGCAACTTCGACCAGGCAGTCGCTCTAATGACAGAAGCCACAACCCTCGATGCCACTCGTGATCCACTCTGGGCAACGCTCGGTGACGCCTATCGCGGCCAGGCCCGGCAATTGGACAAGACGGACCATGCAGCCGCAAAAAAGAGCTACGAACAGTCCATCCAGGCTTATGAAAAAGCGATTCAAATGCGGCAGGATTCTGCCGCCGCGCAAAAGGATCCGGACGCAAACAAGAAGCTGGCTCCGTATTACAACAACGTCGCTGAAGCCTACTCGAAGATCGGAAGGGTGGATGATGCAGTTAAAGCGTATACCCAGGCCGCGCAGTTGGATCCGGCCAATTCCGGGACTTACTACTACAACATGGGCGCGGTGCTGACCAATGCAGGTCGAACCGATGAAGCGCTGGCTGCCTTTGACAAGACTATCGCCGCCGACCCCAACAAGGCGGACGCGTATTACCAGAAAGGTGTGGCTCTGATCGCGAAGGCAACCACCGATCCCAAGACGGGCAAGGTGACGCCGGCCCCGGGAACTCAGGAAGCGCTGAACAAATACCTGGAACTGCAGCCCAACGGACCGTACGCCGAAGGCGCTAAGGGTATGTTGCAGTATATCGGCAGCACAGTCGAAACCAGCTTCGGCAGCAAGAAGAAAGGTGCAAAGAACTAGAATTCTATTGCGTTCGAGTAATGGAGTCAGGGCGGCCTCGGGCCGCCTTTTTCTTTGCTCGGGCAGTACTTGGAGGGAATGACCCCAGACATTACGAAGGTCCATGCACTTGACGTTCTTCCTAGAACGACGCGCTGCTTTTCGCTAGAGTGGTGCTTTGGTATCCGAAAAGACGACAGAGGATGACCGCGGCCGTTCCTGAACTTTTCCCTCCCCCATTGCTCACGCCGCCGTCCAGGCAAACCCTATGGCAGCACCGGGAACCGCACCTATCCAGGTAACGCTTGAAGCTGGCTCCGGCTCGGGCCCAATTGCTACCCACACTCTGCTGGCGGCGATGTTGCGCGCTACAGATCACGTCAGCGACTTGATTTTCTCGCCCGGACGCCCGCCACAAGTGGAAGTCTATGGACAATTGATTCAGGTGCAAGCCTCCGGACTGCGCTCGTTGACCGCCGACGATACTCGTCGCATTGCTTCCGACTTGATTGGGAATAATAAACAGGCACTCACGGTGCTGCGCGAGCAAGGATCCTGTGATATTTCCTTTGGTTTGCCCGGACTGGCTCGGTTTCGCGTGAACGTTTTCATTCAGCGCGGCAGCTGCGCCGTGGTGATGCGTGTGATTCCAACCGTTATCCCGCAATATTCGTCTCTGGGTCTGCCGCCGCAAATGGGAGAAGTGGGGAGCCTTCGCGATGGCATCGTACTGGTGACTGGCCCGCGGGGATCGGGGAAGTCGTTTACCCTGGCTACCCTACTCGACCGCATCAACGAACAGCAGACCTGCCATATCATCACCATCGAAGACCCGATCGAATTTCTGCACAATCACAAGCGCTCTACGATTCATCAGCGAGAGCTGCATAGCGACACCCCGAACTTCGCGCTGGCTCTTCGAGCAGCGTTACGGCAGGCGCCCAAGGTGATTCTGGTGGGCGAGATGCGGGACCGCGAGACTATGGAGATGGTCCTGGAAGCGGCCGAGACTGGACATCTGATCCTCTCCAGTCTCAACACGGTGGATGCGGCCAAGACCGTGGAACGTATTGTGGCAGCATTTTCGGTTCCCGAGCAGTCGTCGATTCGCAGCCGCCTGGCGAAAAGCCTGCGTTACATAATCTCTCAGCGACTCATTCCGCGCCGGGACGGTGGCCGGGTGGCTGCTCTCGAAGTCTGCAAAGCAACGGCACGCACGACGCAATGCATTGAATGCGAGGACCACTCAGGCCTGCTCCAGGCGGTGAAGAACGGCGCTTCCGATGGCATGCAGCACTTCGACGGCGAACTCGAGAAGCTGGCACGCGCCGGAATCGTCGATAAAGACACGGCGCTGGCGTACGCGACCGACGCACCCGGACTCCAGAAAGCGCTGGAAGTTTAGTTCCTCCCCATCCCGGCTGTCGTATCATCGGCTGCATGGCTGCTCTCCCCGAACCCTCGTCAATTTTGACATTCGCAGAAGCGCGCCACCTGGTGGAGGAGCACGCTGCGCGCCTGCGCCCGCGGGGCAAAGAACTCGTCGACCTGCTTGAGAGTGCCGGACTGGTCCTGGCTGAGCCAGTAGCTGCCGACCGCAATTTTCCCCCCTTCCCGCGAGCCACGCGCGACGGCTATGCAGTGCGGGCCGCCGACCTGGCTCAGATCCCCGCCATACTTGAGGTCGTCGGAGAGATCAAAGCCGGAGCGTCTCCCGAAGCTGCCATCAGGCTGGAACCGGGCCAGAGCGCGGCTATCATGACCGGCGCGCCTGCACCACCCGGGGCCGATGCCGTAGTGATGGTGGAATACACATCGCGCCACGGCAGCCGAGTCGAGATCACAAAAGGAATCTCTGCCGGAGACAACATCGTACCCATTGGCTCGGAGGCCAAGCGCGGCGACCGCCTGCTTTCTCCAGGGGTGCGCTTGGACCATGCGGCTATTGCGGTGGCTGCTTCGGCGGGAAGAAGTCATTTGCTGATTTACCGCAAACCGCAAATCGCCGTGCTGGCCACGGGCGATGAGATTGTAGATATTGAGGTCCTGCCCGGTCCTAACCAGATCCGCAATTCCAACAGCTATTCGCTAGCGGCACAAATCCAGGCTGCGGGCGGAGAAGCGGTCTTGTTGCCGATCGCTCCCGATGAACCCGGGCGTCTGCGCGAGTTGATCGGCGATGGCTTCGAGTCCGACCTACTACTGCTGACGGGTGGCGTTTCCATGGGAAAATACGACCTCGTCGAGCAAGTGCTGGCTGATTTCCAGGCCGAGTTTTTCTTTACCGGCGCGCAAATCCAGCCCGGCCGTCCAGTCGTATTCGGGCGCGTCCCATCTAGCTCGGGCGCTCCGGCCCGCGAAGGCGAAGGGCACGGCTTCAGCCGCGCGGATCAGAAGGCGGACGGGGGCGCGTTAGCCGCTGCTGGGCATACCTATTTCTGTGGTCTACCGGGGAATCCGGTTTCCACCATGGTCACCTTCGAATTCTTTGCCAGGCCGATTCTGGAAGCCTTGGCCGGGATGACACCGAGGAAACTGATCTTCCTGCACGCGAAGCTTAAATCCGAAATCAAGACCAAGCCTGGGCTGAAACGATTCCTGCCCGCAGTCCTGTCGGGAGAATTTGAGCAGGCAGAAGTAGAACTCGTCCGCTGGCAGGGTTCTGGTGATATTGCAGCGACAGCGCGGGCGAACTGCTACATCGTGATTCCTCCGGACCGCGAAAAGATTCCCGCGGGCGAATGGGTTCCCTTGCTGTTGCGATAAATTGCTGATTTAGACGCAGAGCTGTTCGAGTCCCGCAAAAGCCGTGAACTTCTTTTCCCAACCGGTGTAGGGCAGCGAAGTTCTTTTAAGGAAGCTGCCAGTCGAGCGCATAGACTTCCTCGGTACTCTCATCGCGCAGGAACAGTGGGGAACCGTCCGGGGTCAGACCATTCCACCAGAAGAAATCCGCCTGCACCCGCCGTGCATCAATGTCGGCGACGCGCTCCCGCCTGCGATCTGAAACTCGCATCCGAAAAAACGCCGGATCCTTTACATCGAACGATTGAAAGTAGAGATAGATTCCATCTCGCGACCATGCTGGGCAGCCTTCCGACAAGGGAACGGGTTCCATCCACTTCCGACTGGCGGCCTCGAAGAGCATCAGCTTTTGGCCGTCAGCCGTGGTCGCGGAGATGTAACGGCCATCAGGAGACCAGCGGGGACAGTACAGCCCTTCTGAGCCGGGCAGCGACGAAATCTGACGGGTCTTAAGATCAAGCAAATGGATGGCGGTGGCGGTGGCATCACCAGAGATCTCATCCGGCAGACCGCCGAACACCATCGAATTCCCGTCGGGTGACCAGTCCGGGGCGGCCTGGATATCGTCTCCAGCCGTTGCTTCCTGTGGGCTCACTCCTCCTTCGAATGGGACGAGATAGATTTTCCATCCCCGACCAGGCTCTCGGCCCATGAAGGCAATCCGCTTGCTGTCAGGCGACCAGCGCGGCAACATTGCTTCCATCGGAGGGAAGGTCAATTGCAGCCGTTGACTGCCGTCCGTTTTGCTCCGCCACAGCGTCCCCTCGGGATATGCAACATAGCTGACCCAATCGCCATCTCCAGAAAAGGCCAGCCCGTTCGCCGAAATTCCGTCCAGATAACGTACAAACTGACGCGACTCTGCGTCATATCGCACTAATTCGCCGTGGAGCTTCGAGCCCAGAGCAAAGAGCCTTTTGCCATCTTTACTGGGAAGCGGAAGCGACAAACTCATGGGTCCGGCGGTCAACTGCGCCGGTTCGCCCCTGGTTTTAGACCACCAAGCTTCTTTCTCGCGAATCGCCCAAATATCGATCCTGCCGTCACGGGTGGATTGAAAAACAAAGTACTTTCCATCCGGAGTCCAATTGCCACAACACTCTGAAGAATGGTTACTCCAGCCTGGCAGGAGAGGGTGCAAGTTAGTGCCATCCCCCGAAACTTCCCAGAGCGAACTGGTCCCTCTCGTCGGATCGTGCTGGCTGAAACGAAGCACACTTCTGTTGGGGGACCATCGCGGCCAGACCGGCAATCCTGCCACGCTCACCAGCTTCCGGGCCTCGGTACCATCGCTTTTCGCAACGAACAGATCGTGGCCATGGGTATAGACGATCTGACCGTCGGCGGACCAGGTTGCGTCTTGAGTCACATCGCCAATTCGACGCGGTGAGCCTCCCAGCACCGGAACCACCCAGAGCGGCACTTGGAGTTCATTCGCTAACCACGTGTACACCAGCAAGTGGGATCCGTCGGGAGAGACACCGAGCACGCCCACGTTAGAAAAGGATGTGGGAACCAGCGCGGTCTCTCCGCCCGCAACTGACACCTGGCCGATAACGACATTGCCACCACTGCCCCTTTCTTCCGTGAAGTAGAGACGGGCGCCATCCGTGACGAGTGGCGGCCCGATCGACCCGACCGACAATGCGCTGGCCTTATCTGCATGATCATTTGTGATCTGGGTGTAGTTAAGCACTCTCGGTGGCGGCAGTGGAGAAACCGACCGTAGCGCCAGCAGCGCGCCTGCTATCGCCACAAGGATCACCACTAGAAGGGTTGCAATTGACCGCAGCCGTCGCGTCGCGTCCTTGCTTCCGGCTTCGCCAGATCGGCTCGGCTCGGTGGGGGGCTTCGCCGTCGGCTCCACAGGAATCTCCGACGCAAGTGGCCGACCGTCGACTGGCGCAATGAATCGGTATCCACGACGATGCAGGGTTTCAATGAACCGAGGATTCTCGGGTTGGTCGCCCAGCGCCTCACGCAGTTTCTTGATTGCGCTGTTCAGACTGTGATCGAAGTCAACGAATGTATCCGCCGGCCAAAGCCTTCGCTGCACTTCTTCCCGGGTCACCATCTCTCCCGGCCGCTCCAACAGCATGGCCAGTACCTGGAAAGGCTGGTCCTGGAGCTTGATCCGAAGGCCGCTTTTGCGTAGTTCCCCTTCCTGGAGATCAACTTCAAAAACTCCAAAGCGGATGACACGCGGAATTTGAGAGAGCGGCATTGCTGATCGGGACGAGTCTACCATTGCCTAGTTTTTTTAGCGTAGGCCTCCTCTAACGATTTTCTAACATAAGTACCCTCTTATCAGCATATTAACTGGCTACAACTCAATCACTCTTAGATCACTTACGGTGCATTGCAATGCCCTGGTGAGTATGGGATTTTTGCCCCGAAATCAGCGGTTTCAACCGCGAGGAGAACGATATGAAGAAACAACAGTGGCAAGTCCTGGTATTTCTTACGCTGCTTCTGGCAGGTGCATCAGTAGTTGGTGAAACCAACCGTGGAGACCTGAACGTGAACATCCCGTTCGCGTTCGTCGTGGGGAACCAAACGCTTCCCCCTGGACACTATGTGGTCACGCGCTTTAATGACAGTACGCTTCGCTTCTACAACTCCCAGAGACAGGGCGCGTTTGTGCCAACGCACAGCGTGGAGGGTAAGGCACCGGAAAGCGCCGGGAAGATGATTTTCCATCGCTACGGGAACACTTATTTTCTTTTTGAGGTGTGGTCTCCCGCAAAAGGCACTGGACGACAAGTTTTTACATCGTGGGCTGAAGAAGAGTTAGCCCGCCAGGGAACCGAGAAGCAGGTTGCAGTCCTACGAATAGCGCAATAGCCGAATGGCGCCCGAGGAGAGATATCGCGTAGAGGCGCGGAGCAGGAGCCGCACCTCACGGCTAAGCGCAGCTCGATCAATGTAAGATAAGGTTTCCAGATGACTCGGAAGCTTTCTCACTATGACCGCGCCGGACGCGCCAGAATGGTGGACGTTTCCGCCAAGGCAGCGACCAAACGCGAAGCCGAGGCGAGCGCCTTCGTCGTATTGAGGCCTGCCGTGCTGAAAGCGCTGCCCAGAAATCCCAAGGGCGACCCGCTTGAAGTGGCGCGGCTGGCGGGGATTATGGCTGCCAAACGAACTGCCGATCTGATTCCCATGTGCCATCCGCTGCCGCTTTCGCACGTTGCTGTCGAAATGCGGCTGTGCGAGAATGGCGTCGCTATTACCTCAAAAGTTGCGACCACAGCGGTAACCGGAGTGGAGATGGAAGCGCTGGTGGCGGCCAGCGTGGCCGCGCTGACCGTGTACGATATGTGCAAAGCTCTGGATAAGAGCATCGAAATCCGCGAAATCATGCTGGAGCGCAAGTCCGGAGGAAAGAGCGGTGATTATGCGCGCGCTCGCAGGAAGTCATAGCCTTCATGCTGAATAATGTCAAAGTCCTGCTGGTTGATGACAACCCTATGGTTCTGGGGTTGCTGCGGGGCGCACTGACGCCGTTGGCTAACGTAACTACCTCAACTGACTCCGCCGACGCGCTGCTCAAGGCGGTCGATGACCCTCCTGATCTGCTGGTCAGCGATTATCGTATGCCGGGCATGGACGGCCACCAATTGGTGGAAAAACTCAAGAGCCGTCCCAATACCGCGGGGATTTCGGTGATCCTCTTAGCCAGCAAAGCCGATATCAGTGAAAAGCTCACTCACCATGAGCCCATCGATGATTTTGTGGAAAAACCGTTCTTCCTGAAGGAAGCCACGCACCGCATCAAGCGCGTAATCGACAAAATCGCGCTGGAGAAAATGGCGAAGACAGTGGCGTCGGACGGCGTGCTGCGCGGCAGCCTTTCACAGATGAATGTGATCGATTTGGTACAGTCACTGGAAATGGGCCGCAAGAGCTGTGCGCTCACCCTGACCAACAAAGACGAGAAGTGCGAAATGTACGTCAGCGAGGGCCAGGTGACACACGCGGTTTATGGGTCGCTCGTGGGCGACGCAGCCGTGTTCAAGGTGCTGCGCTGGACGGAAGGCAACTTCCAAATCGATTTCGAGGGTAAGACCTCCGAACAGACCACTCAACTCAACACTCAGGGCTTGCTGATGGAAGGCCTGCGCCTGCTCGATGAGTCGGCCAAGCGGGACGGTGACGAAGCGGAGGAGGAAGAAGATGTCCTCCTCGACTCCTGAGACTCTCACCGCCGCGGTCCTTACGGTCAGTGACTCCTCGTCGCGGGGTGAGCGAGCTGATCTTTCCGGGCCAGCTGTGGCGGAAGCGCTCAAGCAACGCAATTTTTCGGTCGTTGCCACCGAGATTGTTCCCGACGAGCAACCCGACATTCAACAAGCGATTCTCCGCCTGGCAAAAGCCGCGCGTTTCGTGGTGACGACGGGTGGAACCGGAATCACGAAACGCGATGTCACCCCCGAAGCCACGCGGGCGGTGTGCGATCGTCTGCTCGAGGGCGTGGCTGAGCGCATGCGATCTGAAGGTGCAAAGACAACTCCGTTCGCGGCCCTCAGCCGGGCTATCTGCGGAACCTGTGGAAAATCCCTAGTTCTGAACCTTCCCGGTAGCCCTCGCGGATCGGTCGAAGCACTGCAAGCGGTGATCGATCTCGTGCCGCACGCACTGGATTTGCTGCATGGAAAGACGAAGCATCAGTAAGGGTGCTCATGGGCATCGATACCGACTGTTCGCAGCTGACGTATTCGTCTCTGACAGCTTCAAACGCTGGCAGCTCCACTAGTGACAGCTGCGCCACTGACTGGTTCACCGCTGCATGGTTCGCCGTGGAAGGGCACGGCTTCAGCCGTGCCACAAAAGGTCCTGCAACGAAGGGCTTTAGCCCCTGACGGAAGTCTGGTCGTCTCTCATTCCGGCTCCAACCACTGGCTGCGGCGTGGCCGATCACGTCTCCCCAGGTTTTCGCGTAGACTCCTAGTTTTATCTGCGAGATCAGCGTCTTGAAAACCATCAAGCACATCCTCGCCCGCTATACCGGGTTCCTCTGGGCGTTACTGAAACCACTCGGCGTATGGGGCGTCTTCGCGATCTCCGCTATCGATGCCGCATTTTTAGGCTTACCCATAGATGTGGTCGTCGCGACTTATGTCTACCAGGACCGCGCCCGGTTCCTGTTGTATGTGATCATGGCATCGGCTGGGTCGGCCGTGGGCAGCATCGTCATTTACTTCATAGGGTACAAAGGCGGCGAGGAGTTGTTGCGAAAACGCATTTCGCCAGAGCGATTCGAAAAGTTCCACCAGGCATTCGACAAACATCCGTTCTGGAGTCTGATGTTCCCGGCGATGCTACCACCGCCCACACCGTTCAAACTCTTCGTTCTGGCGGCAGCGGTTTCCGAGATGCAGTTTGGCCACTTTCTACTGGCCATTTTCTCCGGACGCTGCGTACGGTTTCTAATTCTTGCAATTCTGACCCTTGAGTTTGGTCCGGGATTCGTGCAAGGAGTGGTTCGGCTTTTCCATACACACTCCTACTGGATATTGATCGCGGCCGTGGTGGCACTGGCGGCGTGGCTGGTGGCGCGGAGAATGAGAGTGCGGGCAAGGGGGTCAATCGCGCAGAACGTGGAGAGAAATTAGAACGTGTCTCGTGGGCAGACGTGGACCGTTACCGGCGGAGTCGCGATGTTTCACCAGAATCCTTACAATGCTTGATTAGTGGACTAAACACCCTACGGTCAAGCATTTAGAGCATCGTTTTTTGGCTTCGAATTTTCTTGATCATTCGCGTCGGCTTTAGGGCAAGAATAATCTGGCTAATGCGGTTCCAAAAGAGCGCGTCCTAGTCCTTGGACCTCTAGTTCTCGGGAGGCCGCCATGCGGTCTGCGATAGCACTGTTCGGCCTACTCTCGACCATTTCCAGTTTCTCGCAGGGGCAGAGCGAAACCCTTCATAAGGTTGAGGGCCAAGTCATGAGCGCGAGACTAGGTCCCGATGACTGGGGAGTTCAGGATGCTGGGTGCGACTCAAAAGGAAATGTGTTTGCGACTCTACGGAAGTCAGAAGAGGACGAACCTGCAGACCGCCCTTTGCTGATCTTTGACAAAGCGGGCTTATTAAAGGCTCGATTCTCATCGAGCAGTAAAGATGATCCCGGGGTGTTCCCGGTGGAGCCAACGGCTTTGTTGTCTGATGGAGGAGTCGCCAGGTTGACTTTGCCTAGGTGGTCTTGTGATCCGCCTTCACTGTCTATCTTCTCGGCCGAGGGTAAACTGAAATCAAGGGTGAAGCTCGATCCACCGGCGATAATTCCATACCAGCTCGCAGTGTTTCCCTCGGGAGATTCTTTGATTTCGGGTCTTGAGCGTAGTCATAGTCGCCGATCCTTGGGAGCATACAAGAGCTTCACCGGCATTTACGACAAAACCGGTCACCTGCAAAAACGATTGTCTCCTCCCGAGGATGCTGAAATTGACGCGGACGCAGAGCGCGGCGACTCCCGGTATGCTCACGGCCCTATGTTCGGGAACATGGCGGTCTCGTTCGGTCAGGGTCGACTTGCGGACGATGGGAACGTCTACCTCATGCGTCGCACATCGCCTGCGACGGTGTATGTGATTTCTCCCTCAGGGGATGTGTTACATACGCTGAGCATCGAGCCCGCGGACAGGGGCCAGATGCCCTTCGATATGCAGATTGGAGGAGGTCGCATCGTGGTGGAGTTCAGTCTATCTTGCTCTGCTGACCATTGCGAGGGCGCGAATTTTGCGGTCGCAGATGCTCTCACAGGTCAGAAACTCTCTGACTACGCAGACGACAAGAGTTTGGGCGGCGTTTTTGGTTGCTATAGCGCCAAACCGGAGCGCTTCACTTTTCTAACGGTCGGTGACGACAACAAGCTGCGGATGATCCAAGCCTCAGTCAAGTAGCACGAAAATTGCTGTCACGATCATGGCTTCCCGGCAACTATCTTCAACCGACATTTGTGGAACGGCGAGTAGCCGGTTTCGCGGCGTGACTTGGCGGTCTCCGAGCTAGATCAACTGGCTGCCACCTGGCTCCTCGCAAAAAACCCCTTTGTCATCCGGCGACGGATCAGTTAGTCGAGCGGGTGTTACCCGCCCCGTATGGGTCGGGGGGACTCATCCTGTGGGTCTTGACAACGAACTGCCGACGCAGTAGGGTTCTACGCCATCGGGGTACGTAATGTGGTAAAGCGCAGTAAATGGACATTTCTGCTAGTCGTGGTCACAGCAGTGATTTTCATCTCCGTCATGCCCATGGCGGATAACCCTGAAACTGCGTTTAACGAAATCGACACTCCGGTTAACCAAAGTATCCCTGTTGCTCCATGGATGAAATTTACGCCTCCCATCAGAATTTCTATCATTCTTCCCAGATCGTTCAGCTGCGCGGGGGACAGGATTCGCACGTCGGTGGAATCGATATCAATTGCGACGCACCGGCAATCAAGCCCGCTGCCTGAACTCCTCTGCACGTTCCTCATCTGAGGGGAACCTAAATTTCCAAATAGAGCGGTGAGTGACCACAGCGGGGTCACGCATTCATCCGTCCGATTCGGACGATGGGGCCATTTCAAGTGATCCGATTTTGCTGAGCTTCCGGATGTCCCCAGTTGCAGGTGGACCGCACGACGACGGGGGCGTTTTGCAGGGTTCTGCTTGCACTCAGGGAGACGCCGGATAAGGTGGTCCGCGCTTCGGTTTGGGGAAGGCCAAGCGCGGACCGTTTCCGAATAACGTTTAATCCTCGCTCGCTTTCGTAACCGTTCATGTGAGAGTGAAGAAAATCGAAACTCCAACCCCGCCCCTGTGCTGAAGGAGGATTGCATGAACCGTTGTCTCAGTGTGTCTAAGATTCAGATCGCCGTTTTGCTGCTCGCGTGCTCGGCCTGGCCACAATCGGCAAATGTATCGGTCTTTGCGACCGGCTTCAACAACCCTCGCGGGCTGAAGTTCGGGCCCGATGGAAACCTGTATGTTGCCGAAGGAGGCGCAGGCGGCTCTCTTTCGACTGTGGGATTCTGCCGGCAAGCAGCCGGGCCACCGGCAGGCCCGGGTCCGTACACCGGCGGCTTCACAGCACGAATCTCGAAGGTGGATGCCCATGGGGTGGTCACGACCGTGGCCGACAACCTGCCCTCCAGCCAGACCAGCGCGGCATTCGGCAATCTGGTAAGCGGCGTCGCTGATGTGGCGTTCATCGGCGGCAACCTCTACGCGCTGATCGGGGGCGCAGGATGTTCCCATGGATTGCAGGGAACTAGCAACGGCGTGATCCGTGTCAATTCCGATGGCAGCACGACGATGATTGCCGATCTGTCGGCGTTCCAAAAGACACACCAGGTCAGGAATCCCGAACCTGATGATTTCGAGCCCGATGGCACGTGGTACAGCATGGTCGTCGCGAATGGAGTCTTATACGCGGTCGAACCGAACCACGGGGAACTCGACGCGATCACGACCAGCGGACTCATCAGCAGAGTCTCCGACATTTCCTCCATCCAGGGCCACATCGTTCCCACGGCCATCGCCTTCGGCGGACAGAACTTCTTTGTCGGCAATCTCAACACGTTTCCCATCAGGGACGGCTCGTCGAAGATCATGAAGATCACGCCCTCCGGGAGCCTCACCACGGTGAACATCGATTTCACCACCGTGCTGGGATTGGCCTTCGACAGCAAAGGTCGTCTCTACGTGCTGGAGAATACCACTGGGAACCCGTTTCCCACCCCGGGCACGGGAAAAGTCTTGCGAATCGACGGGAAGCACGCGTATACCGAAATCGCTACCGGTCTGTCCGTACCCACCGCAATGACATTCGGTCCGGATGGAAACTTGTACGTCTCGAACGTTGGCTTCGGTCCGCCTCCGCAGGGATTAGGGCAGATCGTAAAGATCACCATCAAAGACTGAACTCAGTTCAACAGCCGTGGGCAGGCTCTTCCAGTAGGACGCCCACGGTTCTGCATCTCGATTCGGGAACGGACTCATTCGCTCAGCCTTTTCCTGCATCACGTCAGGCTTGCGAGGCGCTTACTTTAAAGGTTAGTGTTGTAAGCGGGGCGATTATACAAATTATCCCGAACGGCCATTATGAGATAGCGAGTAACTGGTCCAGCGGCAGGACTCGGCGAGAGGTCAGGCGGCCGCGGGGTGATCGCCTTCCTTATTGAAAGCTTCAGACAGCGCGTGCAATGCCACCGGCGTGGCGAAGAATGCCGCGGTGAACAGCAGATCGCCCATCAGTGCTTGACGGAAGAAGGGTAGGGCGAACGTGTAGCACGTCATCAACCCCGACACGTTCTTGGGATACATATTCCAGCACGCCCACACTGCAAAATTACTCACCAGAAAGAAAGAAACCGAACTCGCCAGAGACGCCCCGACCAGGCGCAATGGCTTGGCATTCGTGCCTAACTTCGTTCCCAGCCAGAGAATTGCGGCATACCATCCCCAGGTTACGAAGTGATCCCAGGAAAAAGGCATAACGTAAACGAACTTGGTCAGGATCACGTCGGATGCCGCCAGCAGCACGAATGGCACCCAGAGCCAGCGGCGTAACCCGCGCGCGCCGAAGAACAAGAGCGATGCCGCGACCGGTGTGAACATCCAGGGATGAGGCAGGAACCGGACCGCAACCGCCAGCACGACGAACAAATAAGCCAGCATGATCTCACCTCGAAAACTTAGACTTAAGATTGTGGCCCGTGGGAACGACGCCGTCAAGTTATGTAGGCGCGAGCGTCTCGCTCGTGCGGAGCGGCGGTAAGGCATGGAGGGCCGGCCGGAGCATGCAAGGACCATGCATGCACGGGCGGCACACCCGCGCCTACATCACCTCTTTCGGGATCCGAAGCTCTCACTTACCACGTTCAGATTGCGGTCCAGTTCTACACTCGCTCCCAGAACCGCGCGCCCTGTCCGCCCGGGATAGTCATATCGGAGATCCTTGAAGCGGACAATGTATCCCGGCTCCGGAATCCTCTGCTCAGTTTCTGTGATGGGATACTGCGCCCAATCTAGATAAGCGCGCCCCAGATAGCTTCGCTTGGCCGCCAACGTGGCTGGTGTCTCCTCCGGTTTGTGGCGAATTCTCATCTGACCATACGGAACGACACCGGAGACTCGCGAATTGACCGTCATCAGGGCGAAGAAGTCCTGGGTCTCGACCACTCCATACCAGTGAAATGGATTCAGCCAGAACGGATAAGCAGACACCCGCAGAGGCTCAGCGCCTTCATAGGTTCGGGCTTCCATGGCGCCGACCGCACGGCGATGTTCATAATCCCGCATACCCCAAACGGCGATCACTCCTGCCAGCGCCAGAATCGCTGCCAGACGCCCGCGCAAACCTCTCCGGCCTACACCGATTTCATCATCGATAAGGGCAAATAGCGCCGGCAGCGCGAGACCCGCGGTCAGCAATGCCAGCATGACCGGTTCCACGATGAAGACAATATCCCACGAATACCACCTCTCAGAAATAGGCCAGAATGGACGCACCCCATAGTTGTTGGTGAAGTCGAGGAGGATGTGCGTGAGTCCCGCGAAATAGGCATATAGAAAAAGCAGTCCCCATCGCGGAGGTAGACTCGGATCCTTGATCTTGCGCCCGCGGAGCCTCCAGACGAAATACATCAGGCAGACTACTGCCGCCGATACCAATACCAGCCCCAGGAAAGAATGGGTAAATCCACGATGATGCGCGAAGCCAAATACCGGGTCTTTGAGACTTCCAAGTACGTCGATGTCCGGCGCTTCCGCCGCCAGCGTAAGGGTGGCCGTGGCAAGCGCGGTCTTGCGATTCAGTCCAGCCCGGCCCAGGCAGGCTCCGGTCAGGAAGTGGGTGAGAGGTTCCAAAGTTTGCAGAATCTCTTTCTGTGGACCGAATGCAAAAACACCCGCGCATGACGCTGAACATCGCCGGGCAAAAACGTTAGATGTAGTCTCCCCGACTTCCGATGCAGTCTCTCATAACGGCGGCGTCAAATCTTAGCTAGGAACCGTAACCGGAAGGAAACAACAATGTCAGCGCGTCGGGCACTATGCTGATTTCCGCCGGCAAGGTTCCCAACAGCTCGCCATCAGCCTCGACGAAGATACGCGAATCTTTTGAGGAGTTTCCTGGGACCGCCAACAGGTGACATTTCACCCTCGTTCCGTGCAGGAGGTCAATCCCGGTCACCTCCCAGCGCGCTCCAAAAAGGCCACGCAGAATGTATCGCAAATAGGCCAAGCGGCTACGAGTTTGAAAGAGCACCAGGCGCAAGTCATTGCGCTCGAGAGATGCTCCCGGAGCAAGTTCGCGCAGGATGCCGCCGAACTCGCGAATACGGACGGCCAACAATTGCGAAACCTCGATCTGCCGAGCCGGCCCGCCGCCTTCGTCTAAAATTTCTACCGCAAGGTTCTCCAGCTTAAGCTTGAGCCACAGCAACGTCGCCTTGGCGTAGTAAGCAGCCATGCCGAACCGGTTTTTTACCGCCGGATCCAGTTTGTAGAACAGGTGTGCATCCGCACCCACGCCCACCGTGACCGTGAAATATCGTGAACCCGAGCCTCCAGAAAGTTTCTGATACGTTACCTGGCCGACTGCAATGCGTCGAGGCGTGGCGGTAAGGCTGGCGCGGGCTGCAGCCTCTGGAGAGAGCGGCAGTCCCAGATCATGGGCCAGGGCGTTTGCGGTCCCCAGCGGGATGATGCCCAGCGCCGTCTGGCTGCCGACCAGGCCCTGCAACACGTCGTGGATAGTGCCGTCGCCGCCGCACGCGAAGATGGTGTCGCAGCCGTCCGCGATGGCCTGATGTGTCTGCCGCTGGTCGTCTCCGGAGGCGGACGTCGGTGCCGCTGAAACTTCTACGCCGGCGGCTTTAAGCACAGCCATGGCCGCTTCTACATCCGTCAAACGACGCTGGCGACGGCTACCCGAGAGCGGGTTGTAGAGGAGGATGGCCTTACGCATGGAAGTCAGAAGGATTGTAGATCGTTAACTATTTGCCTCGCGTGCCCCACTCCCACATGCCAAACATTGCCTTCTGCGGCAGAGGATGACCGACTTGGCGGGCTAGCATGCTGATCTGGCCGCGATGGTGCGCGTCGTGGGCAATCAGATAACCGAAGAATCCCACCACATCCGGACGGAAGCCCTTCACCCGCCCGTCACGGTCCAGAGCCGCCTTGAGCACAGCGCTTAGGGCTTCCCGACTGTGGTCTAGCGCCTTGGAGGCTTGCGCCTGGGTCACGCTGCTGCGGTCCAACTGGTCGGGAATCTTGCTTCCCTTGGCCGCGGCTTTCAACCACATCACGCGGACGTTATGCATGTGGGCGACTATAGCTGCCACAGTGCGTCCTTTGCCCGCAGGCGGTTCAGCCCGCCATGCCGCGTTGGGCAGATTCTCAATGAGATATTGGTTAATGCTGTCATTGGTATCAAATGCGTTCAGTAGGGCTTGAGGCAGCGAAAATGGGGCTGGGCTGGTTCTGGGCATGACTAGTCTCCGCGATGCCGGGCAATAGATTACCAGCCCCGGAAAACCTGATTGCGCCGACCAACGCTTTTGGCTAAGCTACATCCGCTTAAGGTGTGAACTGCCAACAGGCATTACTCTTATCAATCAAGGAGGACTACTCCTATGCGCTACCGGATCGCGTTCGTGCTGACCCTGCTTCTCTGCGCTGCCACTTTCGCCCAAGATCATTCCACACACAACCAATCCAAGCCGGCGACGCTGATGTCAGGACTTGGTGATCTTCACCATCCGGTGTCCACCCGCAATCCCGAAGCGCAGCAATTTTTCGACCAGGGATTGCGGCTGATCTTCGCCTTTAACCATGATGAGGCGGCTCGTTCCTTCCAGCGCGCGACCGAACTGGATCCCAAGCTGGGCATTGCGTACTGGGGTGTCGCCGAGGCAGTGGGCCCAAACTATAACGATCCCGCCAGCGACGACCGCTTCAAGCAGGCGCACGAGGCCATCCAAAAGGCGACTGGGCTTTCCGCCAATGCTTCTGCTAGCGAACAAGCCTACATCCAGGCCATGGCGCTGCGATTTCCGGCTGAGCCCAATCCTGATCGCCGCAAATCCGCCGAGGCCTATCACGACGCGATGCGCGAAATGGTCAAGAAATATCCGGATGACTTAGACGCGGCCACCTTATTCGCCGAATCCGGCATGGATCTACACCCCTGGGGTTTGTGGCATCACGACGGCACTCCGGAAGAAGGCACGGAAGAAATCGTCGCCACACTGGAGTCAGTGATTCGTCGTGATCCGAATCACCTGGGCGCGATCCACTATTACATCCACGCCGTGGAGGCGTCTCCGTCTCCTGAGCGTGCTCTGGCGGGCGCAAACAAGTTAGCCTCGCTCGCCCCTGGAGCCGGACACATCGTGCACATGCCGGCTCATGTTTACATCCGCACCGGTGACTACGAATCGGCGGTCAAGACGAACCAGCAAGCTGCGGCAGTGGATCGGGCATACATTCAGGCCAGCGGGGCCCAAGGCATCTACCCGATGATGTATTACAGCCACAACCTGCACTTCATCGCCATGTGCTCCGCCATGGATGGAAACTATGAGGAAGCCAAGAAGAACGCTGACATGCTGGCCGCGCACGTTGGCCCGCACGTGAAGGACATGCCGCCCATCGAGGGCTTTATGACCATCCCCATGGCGGTGGATGTCCGCTTTCACCGTTGGGACGAGATCCTGAAGATGCCGCAGCCCGATCCGGCCATGAAGACTACTACTGTGTTTTGGCACTTCTCTCGCGGCATGGCGCTGGCAGCGACAGGCAAAGTAAGCCAGGCTGAGGCCGAGTACAAGATTGTCGCCGACGCCGAAAAGAGCACGCCCGAAGATGTAGTATTTGCTATGCCAGTCAACAACAAAGCCAAAGACGTCATGAAGATTGCAGAGAACGTCCTGGGGGCGAAGATCGCCTTGGCAAAAAAGAATACGACCCAGGCAGTCGCCATGCTGACCGAGGCCATCACCATGCAGGATTCACTGAAATATGGCGAACCGCCCGACTGGTTTTTCCCCGTACGCGAATCGCTGGGTGCAACTTTGCTGATGAAGGGCGATGCTGCGGGGGCGGAGAAGGTCTTCCGCGCCGACCTGGAACGCAACCCCCGCAATCCGCGCTCGTTATTCGGATTGCATGAGGCTTTGTCGGCCCAGGGGCAGCAATACGACGCTGAGTTTGTTGAACGCCAGTTCGCCGCGTCCTGGAAGGGCGGCAGCACTCCGTTGAAAATGGAAGACCTGGTGTAGTTCAGCGCGAGTGGGGATAAATAGGAAAGGGCCGGCGCCAGTCGGCTCTTCTTTTTTAAGCAGTATGCTGACGGGGCGACTGTCCCTAGCCAACCTGCGCCCCGAATATAATCTTTCTCGGCATGGCCACTGCGACTAAAGACCTCGAAAAGAAAATCGAGGCGCTCCGCGATAAGATCCGCCACCACGAATACCGCTATTACGTCCTCGACGATCCCGAAATCGCCGACGCCCAGTTTGATGTGCTCATGGACCAGCTTAAAAAGCTGGAAACTGAGCACCCCACGCTAATCACGCCCGATTCTCCCACTCAGCGGGTGGGTGGCAAAGCGCGCGAGGGTGTCTTGAAGGCTCGGCACTCTTCGCCAATGCTCTCGCTGGACAATACTTACAGCCAGGACGAGCTGCGCAATTGGGAGCGGCGCGTGCACGAGCTGAGTGGACGAACGGATATCGAGTACGTTTGCGAGCTGAAACTGGACGGCATGTCGCTGGCCCTGCACTATGAAGATGGCAAGCTGGTCCGCGGCATCACCCGCGGTGACGGCACCACTGGCGAAGATGTAACACCGAACGTGAGAACCGTAAGGTCAATCCCGCTTTCCATCTCGAAAGAAAAGTTGAAGGAGTCGGGAATTCCCCCGGACTTCGAAGTACGCGGCGAGATGCTCATGCCGATCGCCGCGTTTAAGAAGATGAATGACGAGCGAGAACAGAAAGCCCTCTCGCTCTTCGCCAATCCCCGGAATGCTACGGCAGGCACCGTTCGCCAGCTTGAGCCCAGTATTACCGCGCAACGCCGGCTCGATTACTTCTCCTACATGCTTCTGCGGAATGGGCGGACCTATTTCGACCGGCATTGGAAAACTCTGAATGCCCTCGATACCGCCGGATTCAAGGTCAATCCCAGCCGAAAGCTGCTGAAAAACTTTGATGAAATCTGGGCCTTCATCGAGCGGGAGGAAACCAAGCGGGAGAAGCTGCCCTACGAGATTGACGGAATCGTCATTAAGGTCGATCGTACCGGGCTGCAGGAGGAACTCGGTTACACCGGGAAGGCTCCGCGATGGGCGATTGCCTACAAATATGCTGCTCGCTCCGGCATCACCCAAATTGAGAACATCATCGTGCAGGTTGGCCGAACTGGCAAACTGACACCCGTCGCCGTGCTGAAACCTGTTCCCATCGGCGGCACCACTGTGAGTCGGGCCACTCTCCACAACATGGACGAAATCGAGCGCCTGGGCGTCAAAATCGGCGATTGGGTTGAGGTCGAACGCGGCGGCGATGTGATTCCCAAGGTAACTCGCGTGGTAGAGGACAAAGATCATCCCCGCGGCCATAAGACGTTTCACATGCCCGAGAAGTGTCCGGTGTGCGGGGGCCACGTTGTACGCACTGAGGGCGAGGCTGATCACCGCTGCGTGAACGCCAATTGCCCCGCCAAACTGAGAGAGACCATCCTTCACTTTGCCTCACGCGGCGTGATGAACATCGATGGCATGGGCGATGCGCTCGTCAATCAACTGACCGAGCGTGGCATGGTCAAGAATGTCGCCGACATTTATGGGCTAACAAAGAAAGACTTGCTCAGCCTGGAACGATTTGCTGACAAATCAGCGCAAAACATTCTGAACGAGATTGAGAATTCGAAGAAGTTGCCGCTTGAGCGCTTAATTTACGGTCTTGGCATTCGCTTTGTCGGAGAGCGCACGGGGCAGTTTCTAGCCGAACACTTCGGGTCAATGGATGCCCTGATGAATGCGAAAGAAGAAGAATTGCTCGAAGTAGATGAAGTTGGTCCCCGCATCGCCGAGAGCATCGCGGAATTCTTCCAGGAGCCCAAGAACCGCGAACTCGTGGAACGGTTGCGCAAAGCAGGTCTCACGTTCGCCGGCAAAAAGAAGGAACGCGGTACCAAGCTTGCCGGAAAGACCTTTGTCCTGACCGGAACTCTGCCGCACTACAGCCGGGACGAAGCCAAGAAGCTGATCGAAGATGCGGGGGGGAAAGTCACCGCCTCAGTAAGCAAGAAGACAGATTACGTGGTCGCAGGGGAGGACGCAGGGTCCAAGTTGGATAAGGCGAAAGGATTGGGCGTGAAGGTGATAGACGAGAAGGAGATGGGGAAGCTAGCGAGCGGCTCAAGATGAAGTTCGCGCCTCCATTGCTGTTTTGATTTTTTCGTAGGTGACCTCCAGACTCTCCGGCAAGGTCCTGGTTTCCCCCACTACCGACACGAAATTCGCGTCCGCCACCCAGCGTGGCAATACATGCATGTGGATATGACCCGCTACCCCGGCTCCTGCCGCCTTGCCGATGTTCATCCCCAGATTGATTCCGTCGGGCTTGTAGAGTTCGCGCAGGGTGCTTTCCATCTTTTGCGAGAGCTGCATCATCTCTTGCGCCGCCTTCACCGGAAGTTTCTGCAGTTCATCCAAGTGGGCAAAGGGAACGATCATGACGTGCCCGGGAGTGTAGGGAAAAGTATTGAGGACGATATAGCAGTTCTGGCCGCGATATACGATGCGAACCTTAGCGTCATTTCCGGCCTTGGGAAGTTCGCAAAACACGCAATCTCCGGCTTTTTCCCCACCAGTCACATAGGCGTAGCGCCAGGGAGTCCAAAGATAATCCATCGCACGGCAGAGTACCAGACCGCTGCAATTTGCGCATAGGATCGGTGTAGGCGCGAGCGTCTCGCTCGTGCTGGCCACGGCCTCAGAAGTGCTGAAGATGCAGGGGTGGAGGATGTAGGGGCCGGACTCCTTCGACTTCGCTCAGGACAGGTCCGCGCCTACATTTTTGCTGTTTGACACTCTTCGGAACCGGTTGCTATAGTCGGAGAGTTCGCACTGGGATGCGGGTTCGCTTTTAGCGGTCCGGCCGCTGGGATTGTTCAAGCTCATTCGCCAGGATGGGCTCCACACAACCTAAGACTCACTCCAGCAGTCCGCACGTAAACAGCCCGCGTCCGTCCCCGTACGAGGTGCGAGGAATACCGCAGAGAGGCCATTGATCTTGTTTGACGACAACGTCGCCCGTAACTTGGATTTCTCGACTTCGACACCGGTAGCTGAGCATCCCTCGGGGAGCGCCGAGGATCATTCCGCAGACGTTGCCAACCCTGAGCCGCCCGAGCCTGCCCAGAGTCGCGACGAAAAACCAACTATGCCAACCGCCACTGAAGATTTTGCCGCAGCACTAGAAACTTTCACCACCGAGAGTGAAGAAGCCGTCAGCGAGGACAATGTCCTCAAAGGCACAGTGCTGAAGCTGACTCCTACTCACGTCGTGGTCGATATCGGCGCTAAGTCTGAGGGCATGCTGCCCCTGGCCGAGGTCCTGGACCACGATGGCAAGCCGAAATTCCAGCCCGGTGATGAAATCGACGTCATGCGGGATAAGGGTGAGACTGAAGAGGGTTACATCAACCTCTCCCATCAGAAAGCGCAGCGGCTGCGCGCCTGGGATGAAATCGAGAAGGCCTACAACGAGAAAAAGCCGATCAAGGCTCAGGTGGTCGAGCGCATCAAGGGCGGCTTGACGGTGGACGTTCTTGGCGCTCGCGCGTTCCTGCCGGGCTCTCAGGCTGATCTGCGTCCGGTGCGCAATCTGGAGGGAGTAAAAGGGCAGTGGCTGGATGTTGCCATCATCAAGCTGAACAAGAAACGCGGCAACATCGTGGTCTCGCGCAAGCAGGTGTTGGAGGAAGAGCAGAACGAGAAGAAATCCAAGACCCTGGAACACCTGGAGGAAGGTGGCGTGCTTACTGGAGTGGTCAAAAACCTGACTGAGTACGGCGCATTCGTGGATCTCGGCGGAATTGATGGACTACTGCACATCACGGATATGTCCTGGGGCCGGCTGACTCATCCTCGTGATTTGGTCAACGTGGGTGATCAGATCCAGGTGAAGGTGCTGAAGTTTGACAAGGAGAAGCAACGGGTCTCACTGGGCTTCAAGCAACTCACACCCGATCCCTGGCTGGATGCTTCCCACCGTTATCCGGTCGGAGCGCACGTCAGCGGACGCGTCATCAGCGTCACCGATTACGGCGCATTTGTAGAGCTGGAGCAGGGCATCGAGGGCCTGGTCCACGTCAGCGAGATGACCTGGTCCAAACGCATGAAGCATCCCTCGAAGCTGGTCAATGTAGGCGACCAGGTAGATTGCGTTGTGCTCAACGTGAATCCGCAGGAGCGGCGCATCTCGCTCGGAATGCGGCAACTGGCGACCAACCCCTGGGATGCTCTGCATGAGAAGTATCCCGTGGGCGCACAGGTCGAAGGCCGGGTGCGTAACCTGACCGACTTCGGCGCTTTCATCGAGATCGAGGATGGCATCGATGGATTGGTGCACGTCAGCAATCTAAGCTGGACCAAGCGCGTGAAGCATCCATCCGAGATATTGAAGAAGGGCGACCGAGTGAAGGCGGTGGTATTGGCAATTGAGCCCGACAAGAGGCGCCTGTCGTTGGGTGTGAAACAGCTTCAACCGGATATATGGGAGACTTTCTTCGAGCAACATCATGTTGGCGATGTGCTGCACGGCAAAGTGCTGCGCGTGGCCAGCTTCGGAGCGTTCGTCGAGATCGCTGACGGCATCGAAGGTCTCTGCCACAACTCCGAGGCGGTGGATGGCAATGGCCAGGCCCTGACCCTCGAGCCTGGCCTTGAGCACGACTTCAAAATCATCAAGATGAATCCGGAAGAGAAAAAGGTTGGATTGAGCATCAAAGCCGTAGGCGAGGAGGCTTCGCGACACGAAGTGGAAGCCTATAAGCATCCAGTGTCCAGCACTGGCGGCTCAACCATCGGCGAACTGGTGTCGTGGAAGCGAGCCGGGAACGAAAATAACTGAAAAAGCGCAGCCACGAGGTTGCGAGTTTTCATCTTGAGCGCAGCGCTACGGATCTGTTGCTCTCCGAAAAGAGCATTTCGCTCCCCGCGTCACTTTCCCGCGTCAATTTTCAGATTGATGTTTACGGTTTGCCGATTGTCAAACTGGCTGACGGTCTTGGTGTCGCTCTTGCGCCCATTGTACTGGGCGTACACCTCATAGTCGACGTTTAGCGACAAGGCCGGGAACCGGTAGATGCCGTCCGCGCCCACAATGTAGGTTTTGACTGCCCGGGTGCGAGTGTTGGAGAGATATACGACGGAACTGGGCAGAGGGTTGTCCTGGTGATCAATGACCTTCCCCGTCAGCAGACGGCCGGTGTCGCCTTTCTCCTTTGAATACGCGGCGGAGGCGAAGCTTGCGGCGGCAGCGAGGACAATCACTAGCACCGCGAACCACACAACCTGGTGCTTCTTCATGAGGTTCCTCCCGGAACCGCTCACTACGGCAGCGTGCCAGCCAATCACCATTTTAGATGCAATCCAGTGTCCACCCGCTCATCGTTCTCAAAGTGGACCTTGACCGCTTCGCCGGGCTGTAGCTTCTTGCCATTGGGGGACTTATATCCTTTCAAGTCAGCCCAGACCAGGTAATCAGCCTTGCCCGCAGGCAAGCGCTGCTCAAACTCGCCGCGGTGATTGGAATACACCTCCCAACGGGCCTTTTTGTCCTCAGGCCGGCGAATCTTCACCTTAACTCGGTACAACGGATGATCGTCAGGTCCCCAGACCGTCCCGAACAGGAGCGCGTAAGGTTTTTCTGCCTTAGCCTGCCCGGGCCCGGGACCGCCGGCGGCGCATAACCCGGATGGAACAAGCAATGCGTATAGCAGCAGCCCGAATGGGATGAACCGAGAACTTCGGTAGAAAGTACCGGAGTTGAAAGTGAAGGAGTGAGGATGGGAACCTGTCATCCGAGGCCTAGGAGTAGTCACCGTCTTCTGCTTCCGTCTCCTCTTCCTCGTCAATGATTTCTTCCTCTTCCACCGGCTTCAGTTCGATGGGATTGAGCGTGATCACCTCGAAGTCACTACCACACTCCGGGCAGGACACAATTTCGCCCTCATCGACATCATCTTCCTCAATATCGAGATTGAACTCACACTCGGGACAATAAACCATAATTCCCCCCGTTCTATAAGAGGCCCCCTGTTAATATTTAGTTTTTCCCGGGCCTGGGGTCAAGTGGTTCGGTCACGGAAATCTTCAGCTGCCGCTCCTCTTATTCGGTTGACAAGCATGTTCGATTCCCGTATGCGCGCTGCGGTCGCCTTATTTGTAGTCGCTGTGTCCATTTTACTGGCACAACCAGCTCTGCAAGGAGACGGTTCTGTCGATGGCAAATTGCCTGTGGACCCGCGGATCGCCGCGGCTTTGCAGCAGATTTCCGCGCAACGCATTCAGGCTAATATCGAGAAACTGGTGAGCTTCCAGACTCGATCAACGCTTTCAGGGCAGGACCCGGCTTCCATTGCCGGTGGCCGCGGCATCGGCGCCGCCCGGGAATGGATCAAGTCTGAATTTGAGCGCTACGCTCGCGACTGCGGCGGATGCCTGGAGGTGAAAATCGACAGTTTCACCGAAGCGCCCGCCGACCGCATTCCGAAGCCGACGGAAATTACCAATGTTTATGCGGTCTTGAAGGGTACCGATAGCGAAAGCGCCAAGCGCATTATGCTGGTCACCGGCCATTACGATTCCCGCAACAGTGACAATTTCAATGGGATTGATGCCGCTCCCGGCGCGAATGATGACGGCAGCGGCACCGCCGTGAGCCTGGAGTGTGCCCGGGTCCTTAGCCAGCTGAAATTTCCCGCAACAATTATTTTTCTGACCGTGGCAGGCGAGGAGCAGGGACTCTACGGCAGCCAGCACTTCGCGCAAATGGCGAAGTCTGCGGAATGGAACATTGAAGCTGTGCTCAACAATGACATCGTTGGCGGAGATAACAATCCGCAGCAGGACCCGAGTGTGGTGCGGGTGTTCTCCGAAGGCGTGCCGGCCGCCGCTACGGACGCTGACTTGCGCCAGATCCGCAGCCTGGGCGGAGAGAGCGATTCCTCCTCTCGAGAAGTTGCGCGCTACGTCTCGGAAGTCAGCCGTACCTACGACACCGGTGTGAAGCCGATGCTGCTTTTCCGCCTGGACCGATACCTGCGTGGCGGCGACCACTATTCCTTCAACCAGCGAGGCTACGCCGCAGTGCGATTCACGGAGTATCGCGAGGACTACAACCACCAGCACCAGAATGTGCGCGCCGCGAACGGCATTGAATACGGCGACTTGTCTAAGTTCGTGAATTACGGCTACATCGCTTCGGTGGCCCGTTTGAACGCAGCTACGCTGGCCTCGCTAGCTTCGGCGCCGGCCCCTCCGGGCAAGGTCCGATTGCTGACCAAGGAGCTGGAAAACGATTCCACCTTGACTTGGGAATCTTCGCCGGGAGGGCGTGCGAACAGCTACGAGGTCCTGTGGCGTGCAACCACCAGCCCGGAATGGGAACACGTGGAAGCGGAAGGAAAGGTTCTCCAAGCTACGGTTCCGCGTTCGAAAGATAATGTGATCTTCGCTGTACGGGCGGTCGATCAAGAAGGCCACAGAAGCTTGCCCATGGTGCCTTTGCCGGAAAGGTGAGGCTCGAACTGTTAGGATAAGTAGACAGAAGCCAAGTGACGGCTTGTGATTTATGCCCAGAAACACCTCTTTCGATTTGGGACTGCCGCCCTTTCGGGGCGCTGTCCGGCAAATCATCCTCGCCAGCGTTGCGATTTACGTTGTCATCCTGCTATTGATGGCGTTTGCGCAAGGGACCGGGCAGGCGCTTGTTAGCGTTGGCACTCTGGATCCTGCGCATATTCGACAAGGCTGGCTGTGGCAGTTTGTCACCTATGCCTTCATGTACGTGGATCCCTGGCAGTTCGTGCTTTCGCTGGTCGGAATCTACTTTCTGGGAACAGCGGTGGAGGAACGCGTTGGTTTCACGCCCTTCTACGGGCTTTTCTTCACTAGTGTCGTACTTTCGGGAATAGCCGGATTTCTGCTTTCGCTTACCGGGGTTATTGCGCAAGGACCGGCGTGGGGTTCAGGCGCCGCTGCCAATGCCATCTTGATGGTTTTTTATCTGTTCAATCGCGGCGCGCCGATCATGCTGTTTCCCATCCCGATCCAAATCCCGGTAAAGTGGATCGTTCTATTCTTCGCCGCCCTTGAAACGGCGTACCTGCTGCTCTACCATTTCGCACTCTTTTATTTCATCCTTCTACTCGGGCTGGGCGCTGGATACGTCTGGTATTTGCTATTTTCATCCCGCCGGACTTCGCTTCGCCTCACGGAGCGGCTTTATGGGATACGCAACGAGTACTATCGCTGGAAGCGGCGCCGGGCGGCGCGGAAATTCGAGGTCTATATGCGCAAGCACAACCGCACCGTAGAATTCGACGAGCATGGCAATTACATCCCACCGGAAGATACCGGGGCTGACAAGAAGAACGGCGGCTCTAAGTCCGGCTGGGTGAATTGAGGCGCAGCCCGTCCGGGCGAGGATGAAGGTCAAAGGGGAAGATGGGCCCGTCTCGCAAATTAGCAGCATCAATTCGCCGTTGGTTCGCTCGAACTCGCTGCTGTTAGAATTTGCCCATCCCATGATTTCCCGTTCCAACGACTACGTAGAATATTGCCGTGAAACCGCCACACACCTGAAGACTCTTCATGACCTGGCGTTGCGCGGCACCGGCAAAGAGGAAATCACCGCCGCGATTAGCCAGCGCATCATCGAAGAGGTGGATCTTGGGCCGGGGGACGATCTAGTCGACATCGGTTGCGGCGACGGTACGCTGCTGCGTTTGGCCGAGAAGATAGGTGTTCGCAGTGCGCTCGGCTTCTTGGCGACCGAGGAAGAAGTCGCACTGGTGAGGGCCGCTGGGCTGAATGTAGGTCAGGCTTTCAGCGACCGGCTGCCGGTTCCGGATGCGAGCGCGTCGGTCGTCGTCTGTAACAGCGTGCTGCTGATCGTCCCGCGAGAGAAAGTTCTGCTGAGCTTGCGCGAAATGCATCGCATCACAAGGCCGGGAGCGCGCATTTTCGTCGGCGAGATTCCGTTTGTTCCCGGCCCGCCGCTTGAGCCGCAATTTGACAGCAGCTGGCAAACTTTGGCGTTCCTCTATCGTAAACACGGTCTGCGCACCTGCCTTGGGATGGCTCGAAGGATCGCGTACTGGAAAGTAAGTGGCAAGCCCACGGTGATTCACGATGGCAGTCAGATTTCGTTTCACGCCACCACTGACGAGTTTCTCGCACTGGCACGCGGCGCTGGTCTCACCCCGGTACGCCACTGGCGGCACGAGCATTGGGAGACGAGAAATAATTTCTTGTTTACAAAGGCCGCGGTGTAAGAACGTTACCGACGATGCCGATGCTCGGCGCCAGGCAGCAGCGCGTAGCAATGGGAATATCGGAAGAAGTTATTCGAGAAAGCCAGGAGCGGTTATACCCTTCAATTACCAATCCCAATTGGTTAGTCCTTAGAAGACGGCGTGAGATTTTCAAGCACTGGCTTCACGATCTTCGAATAAGTCCTGTGAGAGTGCTTGATGTAGGTGGCCGGCTTCAGCCCTATCGAAAACTTTTAGCGGACGATGTCTGTTACATTGCTGTCGACATCAGAACAACACCACTAGTGGACGTGGTTGGGCGTGGCGAGCAACTCCCATTTGCTTCGGGTAGTTTTGATCTTGTGCTATGCACCCAAGTACTACAATATGTGACAGAACCCTCTCTGGTACTGTCAGAGATTAATCGAGTTCTCAAGCCTGAAGGCGCTCTAATCCTGAGTGTTCCGGCAGCCCATGTGCGGGATTCAGAGGAGGAGTGCTGGCGGTTTCTCCCTGCGGGTTTGCGCAAACTACTATCTTCTTTTACGTTGATTCAGGTAGTACCCGAAGGAAACACCATCATAGGGTTCTTTCGCACTGTCAATGTATGCTTCGACATCTTCGCGCGATATGCGGCAGCCAAGCTCATACTTAGGTACACAATAGTGCCTTTGCTTAACCTGGCCGGCTTGGGTCTCGAACATCTGGCGAGGAGTGAGAATGACCAATTCGCGGTCAACTACAGCGTCATGGCGCGGAAGCCTCAAGGTGGTGGTTAGCAGCTGTCTATGCCTGCAAGGGTTCCCGGTGAGGTCGCGGCCGCGAGGAACCGACCACGCCCTAAACCCAACCCTAACGTTATAATTGCGCGTCACCATTCAGCATGGCTCTGACTGCCGGGACCAAACTCGGACCGTATGAAATTCAGTCTCCCCTGGGCGCGGGAGGGATGGGTGAGGTGTATCGCGCCCGCGATACCCGGCTCGATCGTACGGTTGCAGTCAAGATTCTTCCGGCTGCGTTTTCGGGCGATGCCGATCGCCTCAATCGATTCGAGCACGAAGCGCGCCTCTTAAGCACGGTCAACCACCCCAATCTTCTCGCGATCCATGATGTGGGGGCGCAGGATGGCGTCCACTATCTGGTCTCGGAATTTCTCGAAGGGCAAACTCTGCGCGAAAGAATGAACACTGGCCCGTTATCCCAGCGGCGAGTGATCGAGTATGCGCTGGAGATGGCCAGGGGACTGGCGGCAGCGCACGAGAAAGGAATTGTTCATCGCGATCTGAAGCCGGACAACATCTTCGTCACCAAAGACGGCCGGGTGAAAATCCTGGATTTCGGTTTGGCCAAACAATCGTTCGCCTCGGAGATGGGGTCGGGCGAGAGCGCGACCATGACCGGTCCCACGCCAACCACTCCAGGAACCGTGATGGGTACTGTGGGTTACATGTCTCCCGAGCAGGTGCGGGGGCAGACGATCGACCACCGCTCGGATATTTTCAGCTTCGGCGCCATCCTCTACGAAATGGTTTCGCGCAAGCGGGCATTCAAGGGCGACTCCAGCGTGGAGACTATGAACGCCATTCTCAAGGAAGACCCGCCGGAGTTGAGCGAGACCGGCCTGCAGGTCTCTCCCGGTCTGGAGCGGATCGTCCGCCACTGCCTGGAAAAGGAACCCAGCTTGCGCTTCCAGTCGGCGCGCGATCTGGCTTTCGATTTGGAGAGCCTATCTTCGCTCAGCAGCTCCGCGAAGGCGGTGGCGGCATCGCGATGGGCCAATATCGGGCGCTTGCGCGCCTCGTTGCTGGCGGCGGTTCCGGTCCTGCTGCTGGCCACGGCCGCTGCATTCTGGGCGGGTCGAGCCACGGTTCCAGCTTCGAATCCGGTGT
Source organism: Terriglobales bacterium (assembly GCA_035512155.1). GTDB lineage: Bacteria > Acidobacteriota > Terriglobia > Terriglobales > Acidobacteriaceae > JABCYV01. The sequence goes on from DATKEN010000074.1 coordinate 84,273, forward strand.
TCACTCGACTGACTTTCCGGGGCGGGCATGTGGCTTCGGCAAGATTCGCACCCGATGGCCAGACCATCGTCTATAGCGCGGCGTTCGGCGAAGACCCGGTGCAGCTCTACACTACGCGGCCGGATTCTCCGCAGTCCCGCGAACTGGGACTGAAGGGCAGCAGCATCCTGGCAATTTCGCGGTCTACGGAACTGGCAGTCACATTGGACCATACATTTTTCACGGCTAACACTTCAGCCGGTACGTTGGCCCGGCTTCCGCTCAGTGGCGGCGCGCCACGCGAAGTTGCCGAGAATGTTATTTCCGCTGACTGGTCACCGGATGGCAGTGCGCTCGCCGCCGTGAGGCTGACCGACGGGCGGACCAACCTGGAGTATCCGTTGGGCAAAGTGATTTACAAAACCGAGGGCTGGGTCAGTGATGCGCGAGTCTCTCCAGATGGAGAACGGGTTGCGTTCATCGATCACCCCATCCTGTTTGACAGTCGTGGCAGCATCATGGTGGTGGACCGCTCCGGTAACCGGAAGGCGCTGACCAATACTTTTTCTGATGTACTCGGCTTGGCTTGGCATCCCTCAGGCAAAGAGATCTGGTTTACCGGGTCATACGTTCATTTGTCCAGCAATCTGTTCGCGGTCAGTTTGTCCGGGAAGCAACGCCTGGTCTGGGCCGGTGCGGGCGAAGTCATTGTGCAGGATGTTTCGCAGGATGGCCGGACGCTGTTCATCCGCGCCAACCGGCGGCGTGGAATCGCGGGATTGTTCCCCGGCCAAAAAGCGGAGACCGACCTCAGCTGGCAGGATTGGTCGCTTCCCTTAGCCATTTCTCCCGACGGTAAATGGGTTTTCTTCGCGGAAGAAGGTGATGGCGGAGGAGCCAAGTATTCGGCGTATATGCGCAATACCGACGGCTCTCCCGCGATTCGCCTCGGCGATGGCGTTCCTTACAGTGTTTCGCCCGACGGCAAATGGGTGGCCTCAGTGGTTCCGGGTGAGCCGCAGCAACTGACCCTGCTTCCGACCCGGAGCGGTGATGTAAAAAATCTGTCTCAACCAGGATTCGACTACGACTCCGCGCAATGGCTTCCTGATGGCAAGCGATTGTCGGTGGTTGGCCACGAGATCGGGAAGCCATGGCGCAATTATCTGCAGGATGCGGCGGGCGGTCGACTCACTCCGGTGACGCCCGAGGGTGTGTTTGGTTTTCCGTGGTTGGACGATAAGTCGATTTTGGTGCCTCGTGACGACTCTACCTGGACACTGTACCCAATCGACGGCGGGCAGCCGAGAGATATTAAAGCGCTGCTTCCCATGCCTGCGGTTCGAAACCTGGCTCGGAGTGGACGCTATATTTTTGCCTCGCTTCGCCAGGAAATTCCCCTCAAGGTGTACCGCTTTGACTCAACGAGCAGCGAGAAACAACTGTGGAAAGAGCTGGCTCCAACGGACCGCGCCGGTGTTTACAACCTCGGAGTACTCTCTCTCTCCCCCGATGCCCGATGGTATGTGTATTCGTACGTACGCGACCTCTCCGATCTTTACATGGTTGAGGGTTTGAAGTGACTCAGGGCCGGCAGCAACAGCTCTCATTCTGAATTTGTTTACGTTTGCGGGTGCCCCACCCTTTTCGCGCACTCTGCGAAAGGGTGGGTAACGGAATCGATGACCGCTCATCGCGTCTCTCTGTGACGAGTGAACTATCCCGGCCTTCGCAACAAACTTGAAAGGCCGGGCCACCCGCCCACGACAAGTGTTGCGACCAGTGCAGTCAATGGCAGAGCAACCCAACGGGAGTGAGGCGGATAACGAACCATCGTGACAATGCCGCCTAGAAGCGAGAGGGCGGCAGAAAAAAGCACCAATCCCATAATTTGAAAGATTATTTTGCTCATTTATTGCTCTCGCACGGTTGCGGACAATTTTTGTTCATTCGGTTTGCCCCAGCGACTGGCATGAGACGAACCTACACCGATCGGTGAGCTAGGGTAAAGTGGAGCCCAGGTTAGCGCTCAAAAACCGGGGCGCGAACCTGGGGCACCTGCACCTGGTACATCAATCAGGTTTCTTGCGCGAGTAGTTCCTCGCATATTCCGGAACCGCTTGCGCGGGATCCAACCGCGGATCATTGATGGGCGTGCCCGGAACCAGTTCCAGCGGAATTACGCCCGCCCAGGTAGGAAACGCGTAGTCTTCTTCATCGTCGATGGGCGCGCCTTGTCGCACCTTGGCAGAAAATTCTTCGATGGGGAGGCGCATCACCAGGGTGGCTTTGATTTCCTTCTCATTCGGCTGACGCGATTCCGCCCAGCGCCCCGGAATGATGTGCTCAGATAACAAGCGCAGGGCTTTCAATTTCTCCTCTGGATCCTCCACCGCGACTGCGGTGCCCAGTACCATCACCGAACGATAATTCATGGAATGATTGAAGATGGAGCGAGCCAGCACCAGCCCGTCAAGCAGGGTGACGGTGACGCAGACCGCGACACCCTGATCCAGGTTGCGCAGCATACGGCTTGCGGCTGAGCCGTGGATGTAGAGATTGTCGCCGGCCCGGCCGTAGCCCGTGGGGATGACAAAGGGCTGGCCATCGATTACGAAACCGACGTGGCAGATGAACCCTTCGTCGAGGACTTCGTAGGCCACGACGCGATCATAAACCGCGCGCTGCGGCTCGCGGACAAGACGAGTCCGCGAGGTTGGAGTATACGGTTCAGACATTGGGAAGAGGCTCCGGCAATCGCCAAGGATGGGTGAATCAAGAGTGTAGCAGGACAGCTTTATCAGTGTCCGGTCCGAACCGGGGGTGGCCCGGCCTTTCGCGTTTTTTGCGAAGGCCGGGGTAGTTCATTCGTCACAGCGAGACTACGATGAGCCATTGTAGTCTCCTGCCATGCCTTGGGGACTGAAACGGTATCAGCAAGCGGGAGACCTGCATTTCATCACTTTCAGTTGTTATCATCGCACTCCTCGGTTGGCGACGCCGCAAGCGCGCGATGAGTTTGTGCTGGCCCTCGAGCAGGTGCGGCGGTGGTACGGTTATTATGTGACCGGATATGTGGTGATGCCGGAGCATGTCCATCTTCTGATCAGCGAACCGGAACGTAGCAACTTGACTGTAGCTTTGCAGATGTTGAAGCAGATAATCTCGCGAAAGCTGCGTCTTGCATCCTCGATCACGCCGTTCTGGCAGGCGCGGTACTATGACTTCAACGTATGGAGCGAGGGCAAGCGAGTGGAAAAGCTACGCTACATGCACGGTAATCCGGTAAAGCGAGGCTTGGTGGAAAAACCAGAAGACTGGCGCTGGAGTAGTTTTCGGCATTGTTTAACCGGTGAGGAGAGCGTGGTCGAAATCGAGTCGCAATGGACGGCGCGAAAACGCGAGCGCGCGGGAGTATTTCTGACCCTTTTTCGCCGCGAAGGCAGTTAAAAGCCCCGGCCTTCGCAAAAAACGCGAAAGGCCGGGCCACCCTCGGGAATTAGCGCTCTACTGCAGCTTTGCGTACTCCGCCTTAGCTTCTTTCATCACCGGGACATCCGGGTCAGCGTCCTTCCACAGTGCGAAGAAGTCCTGGTAAGCGGCACGGCTCTTGGCGGTGTCGCCAGCGAGCGCATAGGCCCGGCCCAGGCCGAGATGGGCCAGCGACATCAGAGGATCGGCGGGCGCGTAATAGCGCAGGGTCAAAATCTTCTGGAACTGTTGCGCGGCATCGTTGCCTTGTGCCATCTTCAGATAGGAAAGTCCACGCAGATAGAAATCTGCCGTAGTCGCGTTATCGTAGGGCAACGCCGGTTTCAGGAGCTCGATAGCCTTGCTGGCCTTCCCGCCATTCAACGCAACCGCCGCCTGCACGAACGGGACGGAGACGTTCTGCACCAGGGTGTTGTCTGGACGTTGTTTCGCGACTTCGGACGCCAGCTCAAGCGCTTTCGCATTGTCCCCCGCGACGGCGAGGGCGCTGGCAGCAAAAAGTTTTGTCAAGTAGCCCTGCGAAATGGCCAGGGCGGCGTTCGCAGCTTCATTGGCTTGTTTTGGGTAGCCAAAGAGGGCGAGCATCCATGCTTGCGCATTTAGCGATCCCGCCTCTGAATCGTTGAGCTGCAAGCGCTGCGCCACCTGTCCCGTTTTTTGATACGACTCACGCGCTCGCTGGACTTGTCCCCCCGAGGCTGCGATGTCCCCATGCCGCGTGTTCAGATTCATTTCCAGATCAGGCTGCTCATGGAGAAAGGCTTCTTCTTTTTCCATGGTGCCAAGATCGCCTTGGGCATAGGCGAGGTCGGCGAGGCGGTCGTGCAGGTTTATGAAACTTGGATTCCGCTGCAAACCAGCTCTCAAAACAGCCTTGGCTTCATCGGGACGATTGAGACCGGAGTAGGCGAAGGCCGTCACGAAATAGCCGTTGACCGTGTCCGGATCCACCCGGATAGCCTCTTTCCCGTTGGCCAGGCCCTTTTCGAACTCACCCAGGAAAAGCGTATAAGTGACCGCCAGGTTTATATAAGGGGTTACTTCGCGAGGATAGGTCTGCTTGAACAGTTCATAGGCTGCGTTTCCTTTTTCCACTTCACCGTTGTCGGCATAGTAGTGGGCCGCGATGTAGAGCCTCTCCCTTTCGCTGGCTCGATCTTTCAACTCAAACGCTTTCTTTCGATACTGTTCCGAAAGGTCTGCCTGAAAGAGGTTGCTATAAGCAGTACCCAATCGCGCGTAGGCCATGGCGAAGTTAGGGTCCAGTTCAATGGCACGCTTGTAAAAGGGAATCGCACCAAAGTCATCAGCGGCGGAGTGCTTCACATCGCCCAAGGTGAAACTCTTCAGCGCTTCAAGCGAAGAAGTCGTCGCTTCTTCCAGCGGTTTGTCGAACTTCTGAATGGAAGCCAGCGACTCGCCCAGCTTTCCTCGCAACTGGTTGGTCGTGGTATCCAGAGTCTTGAGCACCTGCTCTTTGCTGTCGGCCTGACCTTGTACCTCGGCGAGCGTGTCGCCGGTGGATGCGTTGATCGCGTCAAGCGTGACCACGTACTGGCTGCCCAGACTTGCGATTGAACCAGCCAACAACGCTTTCACTCCGTTGCGTTGACAGATCTCGCGGGCAACTTCTGCCGTGACGCGCTCGTCCGGTGGCTTTCCCATCAGCGCCAGCGTGTGACGGGCCTTGGCATCGGAAAACACATTCAGATAAGGAGATTGCTCCAGGTCTACAGCCAGAGCCTTCTTGAGCGTGCCATCAAATACTGGGTCGTTGGTGGTGTTGACAAAGTCAGCGACGAAAATCGAGTCTTTCGCGGTGATGGCGCGCGCTTTGTTCGAACGCTGGAAAATGCCACCGGCAATGAGTGTAGCCAATACTACTCCCACGGGAATAAGCAGCTTCCAGCGACGCGACGCTGACACTGGAACACTCGACTTTGTGGTCGGCGTTGCAGCTGACACAGCCGCAGAGCTTGTTCTCTGCTGAGCTTCGCTGACTTGAGCCGACGCAGGGGCTGGCGCAACTGCCGGACTGGAAGGCGGCGCCTCTTCCGAGACGGAGCTTGCTGCCAGGGAACGCCCAGAGTCGGTATCCCGCTTCAGACGCTGCAGATCGGCCCTTAAGTCAGCAGCATGCTGATAGCGCAAATTGCGGTCCTTCTCCAATGCTTTATTGATGGTTCGTTCGAGGTCCGCCGGTATGTCGCGATTGAGGCGCACAGGAGCGACCGGCGCCTTGTGCAGAATGCCATCGAAGATTGCACCCGATGTTCCGCCGGTGAAGGGTAATCCGCCAGTGGCCATCTCATAGAGCACCACGCCAAAAGAAAAGAGATCGGTGCGGGCGTCGAGTTCCTTTCCCAGCACCTGCTCGGGAGACATATACGCAACCGTACCCAAAGCCGTGCCTGGACTGGTGAGGTGCTCGAGGCTGGCCGCAGCCGTGGCCTCGGCGGCCAATTCAGCTCCATCCAGCATCCGACCCGTCGGCGTCAGCTTGGCCAGTCCGAAGTCGAGAATCTTCGCGTGGCCGCGTTTGGTGACGAAGATATTGGCCGGTTTGATATCGCGATGAACGATGCCTTCAGCGTGCGCTGCATCGAGTGCGTCAGCGATTTCGATGCCCACCGACAGCAGTACTTCGGTTTCCAGAGGCCGGCCCGCGATGCGATGCTTCAGCGTCACTCCGTCCAGAAACTCCATGGCGATGAAGGGATGACCCTCGTACTCGCCGATGTCATGAATCGTGCAAATGTTTGGGTGATTCAGGGCGGAGGCGGCCTGTGCTTCACGCTGGAATCGAGCCAGAGCTTGAGAGTCTTTGGCCACCTCGTCGGGCAAAAATTTCAGGGCGATGAAGCGGTGCAGGCGGGTATCTTCGGCTTTGTATACCACTCCCATGCCGCCGCCGCCGAGCTTCTCGATGACCCGATAATGCGAGATAGTTTGGCCGAGCAGTAGAAGAGCCTCCAACCTAGAGGGAGCATGTTAGGCCGGTTGGCGCGTGGAAGTCAAAGAAGCACGTGTGCCCGCGATCGCCGGCCGCTACTGCAACTTGGCGTATTCGGCCTTCGCTTCTTTGAGGATGGGAATATCGGGGTCGGCGTCCTTCCAGAGGACGAAGAAATCCTGGTAGGCAGTCTTGGCTTTGGCGGTATCACCGGACATCTCATACGCGCGCGCCAGGCCGAGATGGGCCAGGGCGGCAGTAAAAAAATTCCCCAGGATGCCGCGATGATTGAGCATTTTCTGAAACTCGGCAGCCGCCTCGCTGCCTTTGTGCTCTTGCAGGTAGGCCTCGCCGCGAAGATAAACGGGATACAAAGTCCCTTGCGTCATTGGTGGCGGCTCGCCCAGCTCGTAAGGAGCGGCAGCTTCCAGAAACACCAGGGCCTGAGCTGCGCTCCCGCCATTCAGTTCCATTGCGGCTTTAAGCGTAGGCGCCCAGTAGAGCTTCAATACGGTGTTGGAGGGATTGCTCTTTTCCAACTCCTGAATCATGGCCTTCGCACCTGCGCTGTCGCCGACTCGCGCGAGAATTAGCGCTGCCTCCACTTTGACGTCGCGCCCCGGAGCCAGCGCCAGGGCCGCCGTCGTCCCCTTCTTTGCCTCCGTCGGGTTGCCGAACTCTGCTTCTCTCAGAGCCGCGTTTGCCTGCCACAGCGCGGCGGTCTCCTTGGAGTCGGCACGGATGGCGGAATCCACCGCACGACGGGAGAAATCCCTGGCCTTAGCCAAATGGCCGCGGTAGGCCTCGGTGTCCGACTGAGCAGATAGCAGTGGATCTTCCGCACCAGGTTTTCCCGCGCTCCAGGCTAGTTGTTGCTCCATTCGCCCTGAATCGCCCTCGAGAAATGCCAGAGAATACATTTGCAGCCGTATGCCTACGCCATCCAGATTTCGCGCCTGTGCTTGCTCAAGCGTGGTCTTGGCATCGGGGAAGCGATTGACTGCCATGTAATCCTGCGCGAGATTGCCTACGCCAGCCGAATTGATTGGCTCCAGGCGAACCCCTTCCTTATTCTCGACGACGCCTTTGTCATATTGACCCAAAGCGGTGGCATTGGCCCCCAGGTTTATGTGCGGAATCGCGTCCCGAGGATAGCTTTGAATCCACAAAAGGTAGGTCTGCGCTTCCTTTTCCAGCTCACCAGTGGCGTATGCGTAGTCCGCGGTGATGTGCAACTTCTCGCGCGCGCTGACTCGATCGCGCAGACCATAGGCTCTTTCCAAGTTTTGCAGGGCCATGCTGGGCTGTCCCAAATTGGCGTAGGAGATTCCCAGGCGCGCATAAGCCATGGCGAAATTCGGATCGATCTCGATGGCCCGCTTGAAAAAAGGAATTGCCTCTGCATCTCCCTTTTCAGCCTGTGTGGTGACGCCCATGCTAAAGGTCTTCAGTGCCTCCAGGGACGGGGTAGTGGCTTCAATGGGAACGTCAAATTTCTGTACCGAAGCCAGTGATTCTCCCAGCCTGGTTCGCAAAGTGGTAGTTACGCTGCTCAGTGCTTTGACCACGTCTTCTTTCCGGGAGGCAGTGGTTTCGTCTTTGGCCAGAGTGTCTCCGTTTCCGCAGTTCACTGCCTCCAGACCCACCAGATATTGGCTGCCCAGGCTGGAAATCGATCCCGTCAGCAGCGCCTTGCTTCCGGTACGGAGGCAGATCTCCTGTGCTACCTCTCGGGTTACGCGTTCACCCGAAGCGCGGCCCATGAGGCGGAGAGTCTCGGTCATGCGGCGATCGGAAAGAACATTGATGAAAGGCGATTGGCTCAAATCCACTGCCAGTGCCTGTTTGAGCGCGTCGTCGAAGACCGGATCGCCGGTGCTGTTGGTGAAATCGGCCAGGACGACCGTATCTTTTTCCGTGAGCGGGGCAGCCGGGCGCGATCGCCAAAACAAGACGCCAGCAAAAATGAGTGCGACGAGCGCCGCCGGCACACCGATCTTCAGGCCGACTCGCGTCCGGCTAGATTCGACGATTGCCTTTGTCCCCCTCGAGTCGGTGGCCGTGGCCGCCGTGTGTCCGGACTCGGTGTCCCGCTTCAGCCGCTGCAGGTCGGTGCGGATGTCCGCTGCATGCTGATAGCGCAGGTTGCGGTCCTTTTCCAGCGCCTTGCTGATGATGTGTTCCAATTCCGCCGGAGCCTGGCTGTTCAGCCGCACCGGCGCAACAGGAGCATTGTGCAGAATGGAATCAAAGATCGCTGCCGAGTTGTCACCCTTGAAGGGTGTGCTGCCAGTAACCATCTCGTAGAGCACAGCGCCAAAAGAAAAGAGGTCACTGCGGGCGTCCAGTTCCTTGCCCAAGGTCTGCTCCGGAGACATGTAGGCCACAGTGCCTATGGCGGTCCCCGGATTGGTCAGGTGATCCCCAGTGGCGGTCAGGGCGGACGTGAGTCCTGAGGAGTGTGCCGAGGTTGCGACCTTGGCCAGTCCGAAGTCGAGAATCTTGGCTTGCCCACGTGTAGTGACGAAAATATTCGCCGGTTTGATGTCGCGGTGGATGATGCCCTTGGCATGCGCAGCGTCCAAAGCGTCGGCAATCTGGATCGCGAGATCGAGCGCGGCTCCCAGCTCGAGCGGGCGCCCACTGATGCGGTGTTTCAGCGTCACGCCTTCCAGATACTGCATGGCGATATAGGATTTCCCATCGTGCTCGCCGATTTCGTAGGTGGTGCAGATGTTGGGATGATCGAGCGCCGATGCCATGCGCGCTTCACGCTGAAAGCGCTCCAAAGCCTGGGGATCTTTGGCGAATTCTTCAGGAAGGAACTTGAGGGCCACAAAACGGCCGAGTTTCAGGTCTTCGGCCTTGTAGACGACGCCCATCCCGCCGCCGCCCAACTTCTCCACGATGCGGTAGTGCGAGACGTTGCTGTCAGGAATGGTGACGTTTTCAGGCACAGCGCATGTTAGGCAAGGCTTGTTGCGAAGTCAACGTTGAAGGGGGGTGGTATAAGGCGACAGCAAAATGCTCCCTCCCCCTCCCAGACCCCTAAACCGGCCTCAACCGACCCCTCCGGGGGCCGGTTTCGGCCTGGGGCCCCCTTCGCGTTCCGCCAAGTCTAGCGTCGCTTGACCAAATGGCGACTGGATGTATCCGCAAATTGGAACGGTTCAGTCCATGGTCCCCAAAAAATACGCCTCGTTGCCGTTTGGCAATTGACCTGCGTTGACCGCATTTGACCCCGTCTGTAGGCTATCGTGCAGTAAATCGTGCAGTGAAATCGAACCGAGTGAGCGACGGTTTTCACGCTCGATGACCGTGGCTCACGTCAAAGACTGGGAGGCACATATGAGCATCAAAGCGACGGCACTAATCAAGAAAGAAACCAAGATTGATCCGAGGAAACCGAAGGACAAAGCGTTTTACGCATCTCTGTCTCTCTTGAATGCAGACGGCAAAGAGTACGGCCTTCCGCGTTATTTGAGTGAGTTCCGTGAAGTTGCAGTTTTGCTCAAACGTGAAGCGGGAGTTACACACGAACAATTACACGAGCGTTTTGCCGCCTACGAAAGGGGCGAAGAAATCAGTTTTCCTCTGACCTTAGAAAGCGACGATGCAATCAAAAATCTTGGGTTCGACCCCAAGGCGGCATGACGGAGGTGATCCGTGGGCCAGCCCTTGCTAGAATCAATTGGTAGTGAACGACGATTTTGTACTGAGTATTCTGAAGCGGCAACGCTTCTATCGGATAACGGGTTATTGACGATTATCGACGGAGCTTGGCTGTCGCGGCTGGGTCAATCAGTGGAGACGCGATGTTACAACAGCGATCCGGGGATTTTTCCCAAAGGAACCTGACATGGTCAACAGATTGTTGACTATAGCGTCGGTTACTTTCGCTGCTTTTGAAGTTCGCGTGGGCGATTTATCTTACCAGCGTGACCAGTGAAACTTGGGACACTATCAGATGGTGGGAACGGCAATGGATTCGTTACACCATCGTGGTCGCGGCAGTCGGTGTTGCATCTTTCTTTGTGTCCAATTCAATCATAGCGATAAGTCCGGGGTCTCCATCAGCTTTTTTGCGCGCAAACCATCGCAGTCAGGGAGATACGTTTTCGCATGTAATAGGCCTTTAGATCGTCCCAGCGCTTGATGTCCGTACTCAGCCAGTCGAAATAACGTAAAATAGGGAATCCAGCTGCTCTCAGCATTAGTTCCAACGCTTCTCTGCTAGGTTTCCCCACCACTGAGCGTATCGGAGTGCCGGGCTCACCAACAGCTCCGGTGCTTTCATGCCCAATTTCCTCGTCCCGAACTTCAACGATGCTTCCAGGCTGAATAGAAATCGCAGTGTCAATCACGAGGCTGGTCGGATTGAGGCGTGCAATCTTTCGGAATAAAGCCATGTGGTCGATGGTGTGGTAGAGGAATCCGAAACAAAATACCGTGTCAAATCTTCCGGCTTCGAGATGGTCCAGTTCGACCAGAACATCGCCCTGCAAGAATTGGACTTTGCCGTCCGGCACCTGGTATTCCAGCATGTTGCTGCGTGCTGCCTCGATCAAGTGCCGCCGGGCCTCGATGCCAAGCACATACTCCGCGCCTGTCTTGTATGCGGCCAAGCTCCAACGCCCGTCATGTGAGGCTATGTCCAAGATGCGTCGATCAGCGATAATGTCGGTATTGGATCGAATCAAGGCAGAGTAGCGCCGGTTGAGTCGGTCTCGTTCCGAGGCCGTTGAGCTTATGGAGAAGAAGCGCGGGTACGCATCGAAGAAACCCGCAACAGGGGGCTTCTTCTTGCACCGCACCATGATCCTGAACCAGCGCTCGCGCTGTGCAGACCATATCCTCGCCCGAACCAGCGCCGGCAACGTTGGGTTCCGGTTATCCATTCTCAATCCCCTCTCGTTCAGACACAGAAGACTCGTTCGGCACTGCTGACGAAGAACCCTTGGCCATTGCCCGTCCGAAGTCCATCATGGACCTGATGCCCGAGGTCTTTCAGGTAGTTGCGTGTTTGCGCATTTGTTACGGTGCCGAGCCCGTAACTTCGTATCCGAGAAAATTCATGAGCGGAAACCACTCGATCTCTATTTTGTCGGCCAGGTGGCGAGCCAGACTCTGCTTCCATCCTCCAGATTTCGCCTCGCGCACAAACGGGATGTCCTTGTCGGTGTTCTTTGTTCCTGTCCACTGGTCAAATTGCTCCTGTTCGAGCATCCGCATACTTTCGGCTGAACTTCGCTCGACAGCAGCTTTCATTCTTTCTTCGTCAGCCTGAATGGCCAGGAATTCGGCGACTTTGGCAAGTGTGATGATCGGATCGGACAATAGGTCTTCATATCGAACCAACAAGAACGCCGGATTCCCCTGCCGTGCCGCAATCCAGCTTGCCACGTTCTCCCACCACGAGCCGTACGCCGAGGTCTCACCCGCGATGAAGCGCGCCACGAATTGGTCCAGAGAAACGCTCCGGTTGATATACATTTTTTTGAGATTGAAGTAGTACTCCGAAAGCACCACGTCGCGCGGATCGCGAACCAAGTAGACCACCTTCCGAAAACGGACGTCAAAGGGTTCGTGACTCTTCAGTATGCGCGGTCGTGGAAGCTTTTCCAGGAACCGACTCGTTGAAACTGCGGGATCGGCAAGCAGTCGGTTGATATTGGCAAACCCGACACTCTGATTTGGATATCGCAGATTCGCAAGAAGGAAACGAACCCATGTGTTGCCCGATCTCGGATATGACACAAGAAACATGTCATCTTCAAAGGTGGTAAAGCCTCTCCCGACACGATCGAGTCCGAGTATGTAGTTAACGGCGTACTTGAACTGACCCAAGGCCATTTGTTTTCCTGAGCACGGCTGCGGCGACTCCAAAGACGTTCACGCGCTCGTGGATGGAATGGGCCGGGCGCAACACAAGTCTTAACGACTTAAGATTTATTTGTCAAGCCCAAAGCCGGGAAGCCCAAAGCATATACATGGGCTCTCAACTCTTTTAGGAAGGTCGGGGCGTAGGTCTTAATTTTGCCGCGGCGCTCGTCTTAGTCCAATGGCGGGACGCTCAACTTAAGTGGAGTATGAGCTGTTGTTTCAATTGTATTCGGGTTGCCTCGTTGGCTTTCGACCGTCGGCGTTAGGGGATACTCAATCCTCTGCAATAGACCCTTCGGACGGTTTTCAGGGGAATCTTCGGGGGTCGGGGTCGCGGTCGGGCCGGCCGCTATGCGACCCTCCTCCTCCCGGCGTGAGCGAAACTCCAACCCTGACCGCAGTGTTCGCAACGTCTCCCCAACTTGGTGCAGCATCAGTTGATGAGGATTGATTCCAGATCGGATCCGAGTCCCGAGATCCCGTCTCGCCATTCTCATTCGGCGCGGACGCCGACCTTGCGCCGTCACCGCCGGACATTGATGAGTTTGCGAGCACCGGCATAGGCGGAGCATTCATATTTGCAAAAAGGCTCGACAGCTGATTTGGGGCTGCGTCTACACCTCGCATCTCTGCTGGCTGTACCGATAGTGCCCTCTGCGTTCGTGTCCGAAAGCTTTGGCCGGCGGCACGGAGACGAGGTGCCGGGTGTCGCTCCGGACCCGAGGGCCGATTTACAAATGCATGCGGAACCGACCAGTACATGGTCAGTCCTACGCCAGGCAGCAAGAACACAACTGGCAAGACCATTAGCGCGACAGCGCCAGTTCGACAAACTTGTTGAAATAGAGAGTGCGGACAAGGCTCACGCAACAGAGCACGCACTCGGGTAGCGAGCAAAGACGCGGAGGAGGCGAACCCAATTCCTTTAACGGACCCAGCTTGGCCCGAGAGCCGCCACCTGGCCATGTTTGTAAGACATTCAGCGTACCGTAGCCGGCTTTCCGTACGCCCCGCCACCACTTCCTGATCGCAAGCCAATTCCGTTTCCCAGCGCAACTGTCGATGAGCGAGCCAGGCTGCCGGATGGAAACAAACCAGTCGACACGCAAGCGCCGCTAACTGGTCCGACAGGTAATCACGACGCCTGACATGAATGAGCTCGTGCCGCAGAATGTCGAGAAGTTGACTGCCGCTGAGTCCGGGCACCATTTCCGTTGGCAAGAAGATGTGAGGTCGATACCAGCCCGCCGTGCCGGGAGAACGCAACTGTTTGGCTACGATCAGCTGGCAGCCACCCACATCCATCTCTCGGCGAAGTCTGTGGAACACGAGACTCAGTTCCGGCGAGGGCAACTGGCCGCTCTGCCGGAAGGCCTCAAGTCGTAACCACCTCAAGAACATTTGCAGCAGAGAAAGCGCCAAGATCACGAGATAAAATCGTGTGGCCCATATCCACAACGAGTCCAGTCGGTGCGCCCACGCCCCCGCCACTGGCAATGACCAACGTAGCGCGGAACCACCTCCTGCGACAGTGGAAGAAATCGTGGAAGAAATCGTGATGGATCCCCTAGCTCGATCTGGTGCAGGCGCTAGCAAAACCAGCCAGCCGGCAACCGTTAGAAGGAGAAAACAGCGCCACAGACGCGAGCAAACCGCGGGCCTTTGAACTACGGCACACAGAGCCCAGGTGACGAGATAGCCCAAGGCGATCCGGACGAAATACGTCATCCACGCACTCTCAGCAGACAACGAACTATTGAATGTCATGGCTCAACCTCACCAATTCTAACCCTGACGAGGTGACTTCATTGCCCGACGACGACGAATCAGCTCGCCCAGTTCGTCTAACTCGGCAGCTTCGATGTGTTCGTCATCAAGTAGATTCAATAGGAGTTCGCTTCGCGAGCCCTCAAAATGCCGTTGCAGTAACGACCGTATGGAGAGTCGATTCACCTCATCCTGCTGAACTCGTGGTCTATACACAAAGGCCCGACCCAGCAAGCGATGAGTCACCATTTTCTTGTTCTCCATGATTCGTAGGAGAGTCTGGACTGTCTTGTAGTTTGGCAAAGGATTCTCATGGGACGCTTGCAATACATCCTCGATCGTGCCTTCGCCCAAGCGCCACAAGATTTTGAGGAGCCTGAGCTCTCCACGGGTTGGCACCGGGGCCTGTCGGCCAGATTTCGCCATTCGGAGATTCTGCGGTTAGTCCACCCGCAAGTCAAGCGCTGGATGCGCTGCCTGCTTGCCGAGCAAGAACACAGAAGGAGGGTGGCCCGACCTTTCGCGTTTGTTGTGAAGGCCGGGGGTAGTTCACTGTCACAAAGAGAGACCGCGATGAGGCGTCAATGATTCCTATTACCCACCCTTTCGCAGGGTGCGCGAACCTGGGGCACCGGGCCTGCCATCCAAATCTCCAGTTGCCACGCCTTACGTCTGGGAGTAATATGCGCGGCCTGTTCCTAAAGTAACGGGAGCAAACCCGGTTCTTCGTTGACCCATCAAATTAGAGGATAGTACGATCTCATAACCGGCGGGTTTACAGGACAGTTGCTGTAAGTGATAGATGAATATGAAGATTGCAAAACTCTATCTTCTGACGGCACTACTTTCCGCGCTGTTACTCGCAGGGGCTGCCTGTCAGACGGCCCAGCGACCCGTGGCTCTGCTGCCACCGGCACAGGCTAATGCGCCAGCCCCAAAGGCGGTCTCCACCGCACCAGTTCCCGCAAGCACGGCCCAAGCTCCTCATCCCAGTCCCGCACCGGCTAAGCAGACGAAATCAGACACAAAGCCTAAGACTGATCCAGTTGCTGATCTGATCGCGCAGGTCGAAAAGGAATATCAGGCGGGGCAAGACAATTACAAAGCTGGCCGTCTGGGAGCGGCAAAGCAGAATTTTGAACACGCCCTTTCCTTGCTGGGTAGCCCGGAATATGCGCTGTCCGACAATCGTTTGGAGCCGGAGTTCGACCGAGTGCTGGAGGCTCTAAACAGTCCGGGGCTGCAGCCGACAGAAGACGATTCCAGCGCGCAGAAGTCCGAGCCCGCTCCGATCGACGAAGCCAACGAAGTAACTTTTCCTGTCGACCCGAACATCAAGGCCAAGGCGGAAGCCGAAATAAAGGCCACGCACAGCGATCTGCCTCTCATGTTGACCGACCCGGTAGCCGGCTACATCAATTACTTCTCCACCCGCGGACGCGGCGTCCTGGAGCGGGCTCTGGTTCGCGGCGGTCGCTACCATGACATGATTCAGAGTGTCCTGAGAAACGAGGGAGTTCCGCAAGATCTGATTTATCTGGCGCAGGCCGAGTCTGGCTTTCATCCTTTGGCAGTGTCGCACGCCGGGGCCCGCGGCATCTGGCAGTTCATGGCAAGCCGCGGCCGAGGTTATGGTTTGGAGCACAATTTATGGATAGACGATCGCCAGGACCCCGAGAAATCGACGCGCGCCGCCGCTCGGCATCTGAAAGACTTATACAACCAGTTTGGCGACTGGTACCTGGCCATGGCTGCCTACAACTCCGGTCCTGGAACCGTGCAACAGGCGGTCCGCCGAACCGGCTATGCTGATTTCTGGCAGCTTTACAAGCGCAACGTCCTGCCCAAAGAGACCCGGAACTACGTGCCCATTATTTTGGCCGTGACTATCATGGCTAAGAATCCGGCGCAGTACGGGCTTGACGAAGTAGTAGCGGAGAAACCGGTCCCGTATGAGACGGTAAAAATCGATTATCCGGTCGACCTACGGCTGGTGGCCGAATGCGTGGATGCTTCGCCCGCGACTTTGCAGGATCTTAATCCCCGCTTGCTGCGTTTTACGACACCCAAGGATTCGTCATTCGATCTGCACCTGCCGACTGGAACCAGGGATCTCTATCTGACAGCTGTAGAAACGATTCCGCGCGACATGCGGGTGTGGTGGCGCTATCACAAAGTTGCCCCCGGCGACACCCTGGCCTCGCTGGCGCGCATCTACCGCACGACCCCGAGGTCAATCTCCCAAGTAAATCATCTCGAGAGTGAGGAGGATCTTCAACCGGAGAGCAAGCTCATCATCCCCATTGCACCGGGTAAGCATGCATCGACGGAAGATGGCGCGACATTCTCGCGCCGAGCTACTCGCTATACGGTCCACAAGGGAGACACAGTGCAGACAGTTGCCGACAATTTTGGCGTCCCCGCCACCATGGTACGACGCTGGAACCATCTGAAGGGCGATAGCCTACATGGTCGCCGGGTTGTGTATGTGCATCTTCCCCTCACGCCAAGCACGAACGAAATCCGGGCCTCGGTAGCATCTAAGTCGAAACCTGCTAAGATTTTACGGACTGACAGCCCGATCAGCGCGACGCGCCACACGGTCAAACCCGGGGAGACCCTGACCTCCATCGCCTCCACCCATCACACGACCGTAGATGCTCTAAGACGCGATAACGGTGATCTGGCGATTCTGCGCCCGGGTATGATTCTGGTGATCAAGGACCGTTAGGATCAGGGATTCTCAGATCGGATTCCTGCGGTTTGAGGTCCGATGCCCGAATTCCCAATCCGGTGTAATATGCAAAGTGCCGGTGACTGACGGGCAAAACTGCTGTGCTATAATCACGCGCCGTTCAGCCAAAACAAAGCAGTCTTACAGTTGTCTTTACTATTTCCCAAAGAGACAGGAGCGGCGCAGCGTCCAGCGCAGAGCGCAGCCCGGAAAAAATCAGGAGGAGAAATGAGTTTCGACGAAACCCTCTACGGACGTGACGACGAAGCAGACGAATTTGGTGACAGCGGCGCTTATGGTGATGCGCTGGAGGAAGATTACGAGGAAGAAGAAGAGGAAGAGGAAGCCGAAGTGCCGGGGATGAGTGAGCCGCAACCCGAGCCTATTGTTCCTCCACCCGCGCCCAGACCCGCCGGCGGAGGCGGAGGCGCCCCAAAGCCCGCGAAGAGAAAGCCAGCCGCAAAGAAAAAGCCCGCGAAGAAAAAGCCGGCTCCGAAGAAGAAGCCAGCCAAGAAGAAGCCGGCGCGGAGACCAGCAAAGCGGCCTGCGAAGAGAAAGCCGGCAGGAAGATCAAAGAAGCCCGCCAGGCGAGGCGGACGCCGCCGTCGCTGACGCAGCGGATCGAAAATCTGAGTTTAGTGAGGGGAGCTTCAGCTCAGCCCGTGACTGCGGCCTTGCGTCGCGGGCTTTGCTTTTGCAGGTGAATCAAACCATAGGCGAGAAGGACGGTTTTCGATTTCCGTCGCCGGTTAGACCTACCACACTCCTTACTTCTTCCCGACGGCGGCCAGGCACTTTCCGTAAAGCTCAAGCAGGTGGGCGGCATAGTCTTCGGGCTTCGCGGCGGCGCCGCTTCCCTGGAACCCCACTCCCGAAGTGCTGGTCCGGCCGTAGCCTGTGGTCATAGCGATAAACTTCATGAGATCGAGCGCAATGTCCTCATTGCGGCGTGATCCCATCGCGAGAGCGGGTGTCTCCTCCATGAATGCCTCCCTCCAAACCGAAATGCTGGGAATGTCGTCGTCCATCGGAGCGAAAAAATCCCGGCAGAAAATCGATGATAACAGAACGCTTAGAGTGGCGAGGTGAAGCGGCCAGGCTTTCCGGAGGCTGGTTCATCGGGATTGGATTCATGGGTTGCGTCCATCTGCCGATAGGAGTGATGGAGGGAATTTCTTATGGTTAACCCAGTCGCTTCTTCGAATGCAATCCACCAAACCGAAGTATCTCAGGCGGCCGCTAAACCAGTGGCAGGGAACGCCGCTGCGAAGAACCAGCCTGCGAAGGCGCAAGATTCCGTTACTCTGAAAAGTAGGCGTGATGCCGACCACGATGGAGACTCGAAGTAGACCCAGCTTAGTTCAAATCAGGGAGCACGGCGTCGGTAAATCCTCCTCCCTGACTGTTTAGTCCGACTACGGTCCGAACCTGGCCAGAGGTGAGACCGAGCGGTCCACTGTCGATGACAGTGAATTTTGTATTTGTCGGAGCAAAGATCACCTCATAGTTGGCGGAGGCGCTGAGTGACTGGTAGCTCGACGCCGCCGCGAAGGCCAAGCCGCTGATGGTAGGCGTGAGAGCATCGATAGATGTGCCCGGAGGGCTGACTATATACACATCAGCGGTCCCCAGGCTGGGCGATGCGTTGACTACGCGAATGCTTACGTCGCCCGACGCCGGAGCAGTATTCTGGTCAATCAGTACCATTGGCGCCTGGTGGGCTGCCGAAAAATTCACAGCCATGACGGTGTAGTTGTTCCCGCCACTGAGGCTCAGTGACTGGGTCACGATTGCGGTTGATGAACCGGAGGGCTCGATCTGGAGCTGCGGGGAGCCGGAATTCACAGTCTGATAGCTGGTGGCTGTTTGATAGGCCACATTCGCGGCGAAACTATTGCCGTTCAGCAGAAAAGTCAGCAGGCTTTGGTCGGGGACTGCATTCATCACCCTGAGCTTCGTGCTATTGGATCCGCCGCAACCCAGGCTCAGCAGGACCACCCCGAGCGACAGCAAACCAATGCCAGATGACAGCAGCTTCCAGAAGCGGCTCACGATACTTTCCTCCCGAGAAGAATTAAGACGCTGAGAAATAGGTAGGCAGACAACTCCAAAAGCAGAGATGCGTGGCACCAGTCATCTGTTGCTGATCTTGCGTAAAGAATCGGTCAAGGTGAGTAAAGAGTTGTAAAGCTCGTGCCGCATGGCGGGGTTCGGAACGGCTATCTAAGCGTTGGCAATTTGATTTACGAATTTTTACGTCAACTTTACTGACTCTTTACGCGGTCGAACACGACAAGGGTGTTCCTATGAATAGACCTCAATCTCGGGAGCAAGACACCCAGATTGTTCAGGTCGGAATTGGAGATTCAAATGCTAAATTTACCCACAAAAAATGCTGCGAGCTCGCGATATGAGCGCAAGGCGTTGCCTGCCGCAACGATCCTAGTTGCGCTAGTTCTCAGCCTTGGACTAGGAATCGCTTTCGGTCAAAACGCCCAAGGTCAAGCTGCTCCCGATCAATCCGGTCAAGGTGCTGGGATGGACGGACGTATGGGCCGGCACGCCATGCCCAGCGTCGACGATCAAGTTAAGCACATGGCTAAGAAATTGAGCTTGAGCGACGACCAACAGGCAAAGCTGAAACCCATCATCGAAGACCAGCGCAAGCAGATGGAGCAGATTCGCGATGACTCGTCGTTGTCCCGCGAGGACCGGTTCAGCAAGATGAAGAGCGTTCACGAGAGTAGTGCTTCTCAAATCAAAGCACTCTTGAACGACGATCAGCAGAAGCAGTTTGACAAGATGCAAGCGGAAAGGCGCGAACATATGGGAGGCCGTGGCCCTGGGAACGGCCGACCTCCGGGCAACGGTCCAAGTCAACCTTAGTAAGTATCCGTGGTCTTCTCGAGCTTAGCTCTAAGCACGAGGGTCTCAGAAAAATCCTGGATCGGGACGGCGCGACGTTTGCTGATCGCGTCGTCCGGTTCCGAGGCCGGCACAAAACCATTTACAAAGTTTTACGCCGCTTGACGCAATCTTTACCGCGGAATTCTTCAGCGCTGGCATCTCACCTCGCAGATTGGGAGATTCGATCGCTCAGTTGAATCGGTTCGGCTGATTCGCATCGGATCTCCCTCCAGAAAATAAATCATCCGAGGCAAATTAATGTTGAGAGGATTCGCCACAGTCGTCGCGGTTGTGCTCTTCTTCGCGTCCGTTGTGTTGGCTCAGAGTCGTTCGGACGTCAGCATAAATGCCTTCGGTAGTTTCGTGACTCAATCCAGCGGCCAGCAGGTCACGCTAGCGCCGACCACCTCGGCGGGATTTCTAGCGACCTATCGCCACGCGCTCAAGCAGCGACACGCGGTGGAGCTGAACTATGCCTTCTCCCGCAATTCTCAAAATTACACCGTGACTGATCTTTCGGGTAATCAGTCCTCGAACAGTATTCGCTCGAGCGTCCACGAAGCGAGCGCCGACTATGTCTTCACTCCGAGGAAATCAGCCAGGCTCAGTCCGTTTCTGCTTGCCGGTGGCGGAGCGTTGATATTTAGTCCAGTTAGTAATTCCATCAACACAGCTTCGGGAGCGGCGACGGAAGCCAAAGGAGTTTTTGTGTATGGCGGCGGCGCGGACTACAGACTGTTACGCAACGTCGCGCTGCGTCTGCAGTATCGCGGGCTTCTTTATCAGGCGCCTGACTTCAACATCTTCGGTTATTCGACCGGCGGATGGCAACACACCGCGGAACCTTCGGCCGGGGTGGTGTATCGCTTCTAATGTTTTGATAACGACGGAATAGTTATTATCAAGAACAAGGCGTCGTAATTCATTTTCTTCATCTCTATTCTTCATTCAGACGCCTTGTTCATTTTTCGATTCCCCCACGGCCCGATATTACGCCGCACGGGCCACCTCGCTCATCAGCGCGAGCAGATTCTGCTCCGAGTCGCGAAAGAAGGTCATCCATAAATCGTGGTCGGGCATTCTCGCGATTACATGCGGCTCGTCTTCGAAGCGCACACCCTGGGCCACCATCTGTTGGTGAGCGGCCTTAATATCGGTTACGGCAAAGTACAAGATCGAGCTGGGATGATCGAATTCCGGTTTCTCAGGAGTATCGAGCATGAGGCGTACTCCGCCGCAATCGAAGAAAGCCAGCTTCCCCGCTGTGAACAAGAGGCGCAGACCGAGAGTGTCCCGGTAGAATGCAGTGGCGCGGTTGAGGTCGTGCACGTTGATGGCAATCTGCCCAATGCGGGAGATTCCGATTCCGGGGGTCGCGGTATCCATGGTAGGTTCCTCCGCTACTATATTAGTTAGCATAGCTAACTATATCGTATGACGAAAGGCAAGAGAAAAAGTGAGCGCGGCCCACTTGTGCTCGGGATCGCGGATCGGCTGCATTCGGCCGCCATCCACCTGCTGCGGAGGGTCCGCCAGCAGGACACTGCGACCGGCGAGGGCCCGGCTCGGCTGTCGGCGCTGTCGGTTTTGGTTTTCGGGGGGCCTATGACGCTCGGCCAACTGGCTGCGGCGGAGCAGGTGAAACCACCCACCATGACCCGTATTGTCAACGCCCTGGAAGATGGCGGTCTGGCCAAACGGGTGGCAGACACCGGCGACGCCCGCCGGGTTCAGATCCGCGCCACTCCGAAAGGCATGCTCCTGCTGCAAGCCGCCCGCGAGCGTCGGATCGGATATTTGGCCGACCATCTCGGCACGCTGAGCGAGCACGAGCGGAGCACGCTCGGCCAGGCGGTGGAAAGTTTGGAGAAAGTGCTGCGGCGGTGGGAGTGAAGGCTCGAAGTAGATACCGCTAGGTCTCCATTCCCACATGGCAAACCCGCCCAATCAGGTAGTCTGCAGGCTTTCTGCCCGCTTCCATGGGTAGAACTTCAACTGGATAAGCAGAGTTGTGTGGACGCAAGACCAGGTGTCTGCCCGCCTGCTCCACGTATTTGACGGTGCAGACGCCGTTCTTGCTGACAGCGTACATGTTGGACTCTCCCTTGCGGTAGGGCTTCATCGAGTTGTAGTGCCGGTCGATGAGGACGGTCGCCCCCGGCATGAGGCGAGGATACATGCTCATACCTTCGCGCCCATCGGCCTTGATCAGGACAAAGCGCTCCCAGCGGTCGCGATTACCCTCCATTTCGGGGCGCATCTTGCGCAGAAAGCTCTTCCTGAACTTAAGGATCTCCTTCACATTCATGCTCATGACTCGTGGATCGGCAGCGGCGATGCCAGTTTCCACCACCCGCACGTTTTCAAACTCGTCATCGCTCGGAGGCAGGATGCTGGCACGCTTGTTGACCTCACCAGGTTCCAGCAGGTCCAACACCGAAAGATGCTGTACATTCAACACCTTGTCCATACCTTCAAGGCTCAAGCCACGCTTGCGATTGAGAAAGTTGGAGATGTGCGCCTGTTTGAAACCGGTCTGTTCCGCCAACCGGAGGCCAGTCAAGTCGCCTTCATCGATGCGGGACCATAGGGTTTTGCGAAGATTTTCTTGCAGGGCGCGAAATTTCATGGGCGGGAGTATAGCATGCGCCTATAGCACTATGCTATTCGTACTAGCCCAAAAACATCTTCATGCAAATATTTTCTTGACGATGATTATGCACTTGACACAGACGCCTGTCAAGGGTATTCTTACGTCGTGAGATGGTTTCTCAAACATCCGCAAACGACGATTGGGCTCATCCTGTTAGCGATGACTATTTTGTGGCTGATGGCCCATTACCGGGATTGACCTATGAAACTGATAGACGTAACCAAAGCCTTTGCCTCCGATGAGCAGTGCTTGGCCTATTTCGAGAATCGGCGCTGGCCCGACGGCGTCCGCTGTGTTACCTGCGGGTCTGACAAATATTCGCGGATCACGCGCAAGAGCAAGAGCAAGAACAAGCGGGCACAGCTGTACCAATGCCTTGAGCCGAGCTGCAAACAGCAGTTCTCGGCCACTACGGGCACGATCATGCACGATTCCCACTTGCCCCTAAATAAATGGTTCATGGCGATTGCTCTGCTTGTAGACGCTAAGAAGTCAATGAGCGCGTTGCAGCTTTCGCGGCATCTGGACTGCAACTACCGTACCGCGTGGTATCTCGCTCACCGGATCAGGGAGGCCATGGTGGACTCCGATGGCCCAAAGCTCACAGGCGTTGTTGAAGTCGATGAGACCTACATCGGCGGAAAGCAGCGCGGGCACAAAAGCCAGCTCAAGAACAAAGACGTGGTAATTGGTATCCGCGAACGGGGCGGCGACGTGCGCCTAGTCCACACAGCAGACGCCAAAGAGGGCACGCTGTACGACGTAGTTGCGAAGCACGTATCGAAAGACGCCGAAGCCATCATGACCGATGAGAACCCGGCATACAACTTCCGTCTCACTCAGTTCAGGGATGTGCGCCATGCCAGGATCAAGCACAAAGATCGCGTGTACGTGAAAGGCGATGTCCACACAAACACGGTTGAATCCGCATTCTCGCTGTTCAAGCGCGGCGTGACAGGATCATTCCATCAGGTTTCGATAAAGCACCTTCAGCGCTATCTGAATGAGTTTGGGTACAGGTTCAATCGGCGGGAAGCGGCAGACATTTTCGAGCAGACCGTGAGCCGGATCGCAATAGGGAAAGCGCTGCCTTACGGCAAGTTAGTAGAGCAGAACGCCTTTACGCCTTTCGTGCGGCCCGCTTAACTTTCCGATTCTTCTTTGAAGGCTTCGTCTCTGAACGCTTTTGCGGCTCAGTGTTTATCAACCGCCCGAGAACTGCGTCGAACTTCCGCTTCTCAACTTTCATGAGCCGAGTCTAGCACTCTCTTACTGCCCTATTACTGCCCTAGTGATTGTGCAATTCCTGTGGACACCTGTGCAATAAGCACATCAATAACTAGTGGTAAGTCGTTTGCCCCTACCGTATAATGTGCCAGCGAACAAATGGTGACAGTTTGGTTGTTCGCAGGAAATTAGGAACAAAAGTTAAAGGGGACTCGCGCCAACGAGTCCCCTTTGGGATGACTACTAAGTTTTAGAAGCCAAGGCCATCCTAGCTCAGTCCCCAATTTCCGTCAACTAAAAAGCAAATTAAGTTCAAGGGAGAAGTGTGTCTATGCGCCGAAGAGAACTAGCCCGGCGTCATCGAACGCCTCACCGTGAGGCTGGGCGAAAACAAAAAGGCCCGCTCTGATTTCCTTGGCGGGAGCAGAACGAGCCGTGGTGAGTCTCTATTATTTGCCCGACCGGAGAGCGACTAGCTGGCTGCTAGGAGCCGCCTTATACGCGGCAGTTCCTTCATTGGAACGGGGTCCGATCCCCCCGCTCTCCGCCATTGTAGCAAACAGCCAAAAGGTGGGCATTAAATGGCTCCAACCGAGCAACTTAGAAGGTTAATGGACTCTCTTCTCTCTCCCAAAAATGCAGAGAGGTTGAACCGTGTTTTCTGCGATGCGGCGAAGATCGTCTACCAGCGCCAAAAGCGCCTAAACAAAACGCAGCTAAAAATGAAGGAGGTCTCTTCGGCCTTGGTCCTAGCTGAAACCCTTCATTCGCAAGCGTTCCGTTTTGAGGCTGTTGGCGTGCTCGCTGAAAACTTCGGGGAAATCAGCGAGGATCAGGCTCTCAAATACTACGAAGAAAAGGTAATGGGGGATGTGAAAGATGTCCACGGGCGCACGATTAAGATCGATGAGGATGGAATGAAGTCTTTATACAAAGAACCAGTGTCCGGGAAACATATCGTTGCCTCTGAAAACTATGAGGAAGGACGCGCAAAGAGACTGCCTTGGATTCGACACGCTCTTCAAAATTCGGAGGCTATCTACGTGTCCGAAGAGACGGTGCAAGGGACTTTTCGGCGCACGTATTTGTACACCGCAACTGTCTCGATCCCGCTTGTACCGAAAGCACAGGTTTCCTATTACGTCGTCGTTGTACGAGAGGCCAAAAATGAGGCTCTGAGATTGGTGACCGCCTATAGCATGTTCAAACGGAACAAGTTCCTGAGTATTGTCGAACCCTGCTATCGCTATGCTAAGACATAGAAAATAAGTAACTTATAATGCATCCCTTTCGTGCGGTCTACATCAAACGTACTATAGTCAACATGGGTACGGTCTGATAGCATGTTTGACGATTCCAAGATGGTGGGCAAGATTAGCTCTCAGCCTAGCTAACGAGTGCCGAGAGTAACTTCTACCCGCTGAAAGCGCTAGCGAAACGCCCCCGCCTAAAAAACGGGGGCGTTTTCTTATTACTAAAAAACCCTCTCGACAAGCAATTCCTGTTTTCGGAACAAAACTCATTGCCTTTCCAGTGGCGCTAGCCCTTTGCGGTATAACATGCGCCTTCACTCAGAAGGAGAATTCGCATGGCTGTATTCCTAATCTCGTACGATCTCCGTAAACCGGACTTCGACTATCAACCCTTGTACGATGCACTGGCTAAAATCCAGGCGAAGCACGTTCAAGACTCCGTTTGGGGTGTTCGTACAACGTCATCTGCTACCGTGGTTTATGAATACCTCTGGCAGCACATGCACAACCAAAAGGACAGGCTGTTTGTAGTCCCTTTCGACAAAACTCAAGATTACAAAGCCAACAACTCAATCACGCCGTTGAAGGACTTGTAATCTCAGTACTTTCCAACCCCGCTCCTGACTCGGCAAGATCTGGCTTCGCAACCGACTCGAAAATCACGGCAAGAGCGTGCCGTTCATCCGGGTTTTCGCTTCGCAATACGAGAGAATCATTCAACCAAATCACTTTCATAGTGCTACTCCTGTCACGGCTGTTTTAGCCTAACATCTGTGTCAAATGCATAGTCATCTTCTTGACTCCATCGCCCCAAGAGCTATACGATTAGCGCCTTATATAACTCGTCCTCAAGGGGGAAATTCATCTGGACGAGACACAAGGCCATGGAAAACAATCAGCAGTCCGAAAGTGAGGAAACCAGCTTCGTGGAATTCCGTCGTAAGGTGCGGGCCGCGGAGGTGCTCTCTGCCGCCATGGAGCGGCTGTTGTGGTCGCTTCATTTTAACGGCCGGGTCAGCGTCGTGGTGCAAAATGGCCGCGTGCTGAAATCGGGCTATGAGGAGGGCTACTTCCGTCAGTTGCCGACCATCTGAGGGTTGGTTCCGGGCGGAAGCCGTCAAGAGAAACGGCTCTCATAACTAAATAAAACCAAACAGGTCATCGTAAGAGAAACGAGCCCTGTGCCGAGCAATCGGTACAGGGCTTTCTATTTTGGTCGCTAATTCTGGAGGCAATCATGGAAATCGAAGGCTTTGAGGTAATTCGGTTGGAATTGAAGTACTGCGAACGGTGTGGAGGGCTCTGGCTGCGCCTATAGGACGTTGAGGATGTCTACTGCGCCTTATGCGTGGTGGAGATGTTGGAGTTACCCGCTCCGCACCGGGTGGCCAGCCGGCCGCGCCTGCCAGGGGAGCTCAGGATCCCGATCGCAGGTAAGCCAACAACCCCGCTGGTGATTTGTGCGAAGGGAGGTACGGCATGACGCTAGCCGTGCTGGTAGCCGCCGCGGCCCCGGCATCGGCGAAGGCCACAGCTTGCAACCCGGATTTATGGCTCTATCGGGACCGTACGGTGGGCTTGCTGAAACGGTATCTGCGCTACTCGGTGGAAGTGGGACGTTTGCCCTCCCTGCTGGGCCGGGAGTTTTTTCGGACGCGGGTTACTTCGTATCACGCCGGGACATTCGAAGACGCCGTGATTTTCGTACACGATGTTGAACGGGCCCTGGAGAAACTTGACGGGTTCGAGAAGAAGCTGATCGCGCGGATCGTGCTGCAGGAATACACTCACGCGGAAGCGGCTAATCTTCTGGGCTGCTGGCGCCGGACGGTGGGGCGCCGGTTTCCGGAAGCATTAGATCGGCTGAGTGGAATCTTTCTGGAAGGAGGATTGCTGATTCAGTTTCCGCAAACAAATTTGCCGGTTAACGAAAACTGTCAAGAGGGAAAAAGTGATCGAATTCCCGTAAGTCATTCTATGTAGGCCAAATAAAATTTGTGAAGGCGTGTCCCATTTCTCCTATGCGATTTGCTATTCTGAATTTATAGATCAAGAAATTCCAACCGACAAGGTCAGGGCGCGCTGCCAGGAAGCGCGCCCGGAT
>DATKEN010000075.1:0-4215 GCA_035512155.1 Terriglobales bacterium
TTCCGCACCAGCGGCAGCAGGCCCTTCATGCGCAGCATGGCCGGCTTGCGCGCCAGCACATAGCCGCGAATCTCTTTGTAATCCGTGACCCGGCCGTTTTTCAGGTCGGCGGCCGAAGCGTCAATATCCACGGTCGCCTGCATGGACTGAATCTTGGCGGCCTCGGCGTTGACGTATTCGATCAGATCCTGCTGAGTCGCGACTTTCAGTGGCCGGTCGGAGAGCTGACGGTCCAGAGTACGTGTCCGGAACAGACATCCGCCGAGCGGAAAAGTAGCCGTCGTCAGCAATATAAGCAAGAGGATGCGGAGATGAGGACGATACATTCCTGTGCCGATACCCAGAAAGACCTTTCCCACATTGATATTTGATTAGTATATGGCAGCGAAGGGTTCCGCGTTTTGCAGTTCGCGGTGCAAGCGGGGTTCGTACCAGGTCGCACATTCGCAGGCCAGCCTCCAGCAGTTTGGCTTATTTCTCTCCTAACCTTAAGGTTAGTAACCAGTTAGGACTGGCCGGCGGGATCCCTCCCCTGGTTATTTGGAATCATGGTACAGCTGTTTGTGATGGAAGAGGGCGGAGGCAGGGGCGAAATCCGACAGACTGCAACCACAGGGGACACAGGGAACCACAGGGACACACCCACGGGGGAGGGCGGAATCTCCGACATGAGCTGCTACCTCATGCCGAGTGCATGGCGGTAGGCGACCACGTTGCGATTGTGCTCTTCCAGGCTGTGGGCGAAGCGGTGGTGACCGTTGCCGTCGCTGACAAAATAAAAGAATTCCGTGCTCTCGGGGTGCAAAGCTGCTTCCAAAGAGCTCTTTCCCGGATTGCCGATTGGTCCTGGCGGTAATCCCGGGAAACGGTAAGTGTTATAGGCCGAGTTCACGGCCAGGTCGGCGTGATGGAGGCTTCCCTGGTAAGTGCCCGTAAGCAACTCCGCGTAGATCACGCTGGGATCGGCATCGAGCGCCACGTTTCGCGCCAGCCGGTTGTAGTAGACGCTGGCCACGCGCGGCCGTTCCTCGGGAGCCGCCGTCTCTTTTTCCACGATCGAGGCCATGGTCACAATCTTGTTCACATCCTGGTGTATATCCGAGTTTGGACCCGAGTTGGAGTTCAGTCCGATCTGCTGCGCCACCAGACGGAACTGACGGACCATTGCCGCCGCCATTTCTTCCAGGCTCTGCGTCCGCGTGAACTGGTAGGTGTTGGGGAAGAGATAGCCCTCAAGCGACTTGGCATCTGGCGCCAGATCGGAGATAAGCTGGGTCTTGGTTTCGGCGATGTGCAGGAAATTGGCGGCAGGCCCGAGTCCCGCGTCCTCCATGGCCTTGGCGATATCGAACATCGTGTAGCCTTCGGGAATGGTCACGACGTGGAAATAGACATCGCCGCGCGCGATCCGCTCGTAAACCTGTGGCAGACTCGCCGTCCGCTCAAAAAGATACTCGCCCGCCTTCAAGGATGGCTTGGGGTGCAGCAGGTGCCAAAGCCCGAAGACGAGTTCGCTGCGGATCACGCCCGCCTTTTTCAACTCCGCGGCAATTCGACGCGTCGAATATCCAGGACGCAGCAGCAAAGAACTATTGGCGGGCGGCGTAACCGGGACATAGAGCTGCCATGCCGCCCAGCCGCCGACGGCGAGAACGACAATTAAAAACAGTTTGATCAGCGCGCGCAAGGTTTTAGTGTAGAAGGTTTTTGAGATGCCACAAAGTGGCTGGAGTACAGGGCCGGAAGAACGGGTAGGAAAATGACAAATTTCACATCACCAAATGGAATTGCAGGATTCCTCTTTTCGGACGGTTACATTACAGATGTAACTTGCGATGGTGGTCTTACGCGCCTACTGTCAGCGCGAGGGTCGCCCCCATGTCGCGGTGCAAGCGAAGTGTAGTTCTCATCTTGAGTTTCATTGCAGTATCCGCCCTCCAGCTTTTGGCGCAGGGAGACTCCAGCTGGCGCATTTCGCCGGAAGATATCAACATCCAGATGGGGGATGATCGCCCCTTACAGTTACTCGACGACTCGGCACAGGAGGTCCACGGCGCAATGTGGTCCGTGGACAATCCAGATAAGGCCGCAATTCAAGAGCAAGGCGGGCGCGTTGTGCTGCATGCTAAGGCGGTCGGTACAGTGCGAGTGAGTGCTGCACTGGGCGGCGAAATGAGATTTCGCGAGATCAAAATCTGGTCCGCCATCCGGCCTATGTCGCAAGGGACTTCAAAATGGGGAACTCATCCCATCGGTCGTGAAATTGGAGACCTACCAGCGGCCCCAACCGGCGATGGACCCACAACGTATTCTCTGGAACAGACCGCAAGCGGCAGAACCTATCTGCGAGCCGTTAGCGACGATGGCATCCAGGTGTGGACTTGGCTCATGCCGGAACAAACTCACGACGTAGAGCTCGTTTGTGGCGACTGGCTTGGCGGTGCGCTGATCAGCGCCAATCACGCCAACTCCTACACCCTATACACGGTCGGCAAGGATGGTAAATTGCGCTGGCGGTACACCCTGGTCGGCGCTCGTAAGGGACATGCTTACAATCTCGATCACATGGTCCATGTGCTCAGTCAATCTGCAGACGGCACGATCACCACAATAACCGGTATCGACGAGATAACAGGGGCGCGAAGATTCGAGCTTCCGCTTCCGGCATCGCATGAAAAACAGACTAATGTGCAAAAAGTTGGGGAAAAGATTCTGTGCTCAGCGAAGCCAAGCCCTTCCTTTATGCGCACCATCACCAGCCACTTGTTTGTGAACATTGATGGATTCGCCTATGTCGCGTTCACTCAGAATGATTGGGTGTTGGGCACTGCGAAATGCGCCCCGGAATCGGTAATCGCCCCGCGCGATGTGAATTTCGCGCGCGACGAACGGGTGGTGCTCTGGCAGATTCATCCCGACGGAACGTATCGCAGTACTATTGTTGAGGAGTCAAAAGGCAACGGTCCGCTCTCCGAGCCAGTGAGCGCGGCCTCACCCACCGGTAGCATCATTCCGGACGGATTGGGCGGGGTACTCCTTCCAATCCGCTGGTCGCACAACTCTGTCGTGGAGGATGTACACGGCTTACCCGATGAGCTTGTCTACCGCATAGACGAGAATGGCGAGGTCGTGTACAGGTTCCCGCTGCCAAAGTATGTTGGCCCGCTGCACGACGAAATGGTGCTGGGCGAAGACGAGATCGGCTTTGCGACCCGCGGCAGCCTTCTGATCGCTTTCAACGTCCGAAATGGAAAAGAAATCTGGCACTGGGACTCAAACACGCCGGAAATTGAGGTCTTTGCGGCGCTCGCA
This sequence comes from Terriglobales bacterium, assembly GCA_035512155.1. Lineage (GTDB taxonomy): Bacteria > Acidobacteriota > Terriglobia > Terriglobales > Acidobacteriaceae > JABCYV01. Next base: position 3,313 of record DATKEN010000075.1, read on the forward strand.
AATGGCGGCTGCTTGGTTCAAACCCCAACCGCACTGGTGGAGGTGGGAAACGCCAGCAAGTCGAAAGAAGTTTTTCAAGGTAAGGCAATGATGGGCTGGCAGGGCCAAATGTATCGCAAGCACAACTGATCTCCCAAGACATTTGCTGGGGCAGACTGACCCAGTGCAGGTTTCCGGCAGTCTCGCTGGTGCCAAGAGCTTTTCACTCCTGTAATCTAACTCTTCAACTTCCAAACCCAACCTCATTCCCTAGCCCATCCGCATACAGGAGCCTTCGCATGGGGGACGATTCAGGAGGAGCAGTCTGGCTAGAACCCCAGGTGGAAGACATCTACTACCACAAACGTCCTGCGATTCAGGAGCACAACGTGTCCGCCGATAAAGACATGCTCGCAATTGGGAGGTGGCGCAGGCAGCTCCCGTTCAAGATCGACGGGAACAGCATAAATCCTTCCCCTTAGACCGGGCGGCAGCGTGCCACGAAGTTCCAGTTGACGTTCCAGGCCGGGCGGCAATCGATCCCTCTTTGCGAGTCCAGGCGGCAAATTCCCGCGATGGCCCTCGTACCAGCCATGCATAACTTGGTGATCGCGGTCATCGTACCCATGCCCATACCCATGGCCTTTATGGCCGTGCTCTTTGTTACTGTTGCCCTTTCGATCATTATCATGATCTTCGTCTTCGTTGCCATGTTTGTCGTGACCACGCCCGTATCCATGATCTTCATGTTGGGCAAGAACCACGCTAGTGCTTAGCGCCAGTATTGCTATGGCGAAGGTATGAAAGAATCGGCTTGATTTCATGAGTTTCCTTCCACGCATCAGGCTAAGGTGTGAGTCGGGCTTCCGCAAGAAACTGCGGTACCTGATCTAAAGTTCTATTTGCGCCCTCACTTCGAACCGC
>DATKEN010000076.1:0-3515 GCA_035512155.1 Terriglobales bacterium
CCATGCAGGCATCCGATTGCGAACGCAGATCGTTGCAGCAGGGAGTACGACTAGGGGGAGCCATCCCGGCCAGGCAGTTGTGCCTGCGGCACGGTTAGTCCTCGTCTGTGAAACTGAGTTCAAGTGACGCAGTGTCCCCCCACGGTTCAATCTAGCGCGCGGCAGGCCGCTCGACAATGAACGCAAGTAATTCGGGGGGACCAGAAGGTTCAGCGGGACAGATAGTTTCAGTTTGATAGCCCCTGCTTTACACTGAACTGCTTGGATCGTGAAATCCAGCCATGGATCGAGGCGCTTCGCTCGGGCGACGCGCGCGCTTTAGCCCGTGCCATTTCTACTGTCGAAAATCGCGCGCCGGGTTGGTCCGATCTACTGAAGGCTCTCTTTCCGTACAGCGGGAAAGCCTGTGTCATCGGCCTGACCGGCGCGCCCGGATCAGGGAAGAGCACGCTGGTCGATCAGTTGGCGCGGTTGTATCGGAAAACCAAAAATCCCCGTTCAAGCCGCAAAGAACGCGGCTTGAACGGGGCACCCGTGCGAGACATGGGTGGGGCAACCACTCGCATCGCCGACGAAAACTGTACGGTCGGCATCGTCGCGGTCGATCCCACGAGCCCGTATACCGGCGGCGCGATTCTGGGAGACCGCATTCGCATGCAGAATCACTTTGCGGACCCTGGTATTTACATCCGTAGCATGGCGACGCGAGGCTCTTTGGGCGGGCTGGCGCGGACTACCGCCGACGTCGCCACCGTGCTCGACGCGTCGGGGCGTGACCTGATCCTCATTGAGACGGTTGGGGTCGGGCAGGACGAAGTCGACATTGTGCGGCTTGCGGAAATCACGGTTGTGATTCTCGTCCCTGGTATGGGCGACGACGTACAGACCATCAAGGCCGGCATCATGGAGATCGCCGACATCTTCGTGATCAACAAAAGCGATCGTGAAGGGGCCGAGCGCGTGGAGCGCGAGATCCGGGCGCTACAATCGCTGGCAGTGCGCAACGACGGCTGGACTCCTCCGATCGTGAAGACCGTGGCCAGCGAAGGCAAAGGCATCGAAGAATTGGGCGCCGCGGTCGCCGAGTATGAGAATTATCTGCAGAAAGAAAACCGCGCGCTGAAAAAGAGCGTGGAGAACTGGCAGGAACGGCTGGTGGAGATGCTGCGCGACGCGATGCTCGAAAAGGCGCGCGCGCAGCTCGGCGACGGCAGCATGGCGCGGCTGGCGGCGGAAGTGGCCGAACACAAGCGGGACCCGTACTCTTTGATCGAGGAGATTGCGGGGAAGCGGTCTTAGATTTAAGAAGCAAAAGCGTTCACCACAAAGGGCACGAAGGTACACGAAGGAAAAAACTTGGATTTCAGCATTGATCATCTGGGCATTGCGGTGAAGTCGCTGGCGACGGCTAAGGCGATCTACGAGACTCTGGGGCTCAGTGTCTCGCCGGAGGAAACCGTTGAGCACGAGCAGGTGCGGCTGGTGATGGTTCCGGTGGGGGAGAGTCGGCTGGAACTGCTCGAAGCCACGTCTGAGAATTCCACGATTGCCAGGTTTATTGCCAAGCGCGGTGAGGGGTTGCACCATGTTTGCATCAAGGTTCCAGACTTGCCCGCGGCAATCGAACGGTTGAAGAAGGATGGTGTTCGCCTGGTTTCGGAGGAAATCAAGACCGGCGCCGGTGGGCATCAGTACGTGTTCGTCCATCCCTCGAGCACGGGAGGCGTGCTGCTGGAGTTGGTACAAGCATAGCGCCCTGGCCGCGGGTTTCACCGATCTTCGCGGATAGATTATCTAAGAATGCTTCTTCTCATCACTGACACCTCGGGCAAGGACGGTTTCGTGGGGCTGGCGCGTGCGGGGGAAGGCACCGAGCCCGATAAGCTCGAAGTGATCGAAGAGGTCCCGCTCGCCGGCGGAACATTTTCCGCGCAACTGGTCCCGCAGATTGCTGCTCTGCTGAAGAAACACGGACTCCGCAAGACGGAAATTGGCGCCTTCATAGTGGTTTCAGGCCCGGGATCATTCACTGGCTTGCGCGTCGGTTTGGCGGCCGTCAAGGCATTGGCGGAAATACTCCAAAAGCCGATCGTGTCCGTTTCTCTGCTTGAGGTTCTGGCGCGATACGGTCACATGATTGCCGCCGGCAATGATTCGGTCCGACCAGTCACATTCCGCTACGCGGTTGCTCTTGATGCTGGCCGGAAAGAGGCCTTCGTCGGTCAGTACGAAATCGTTATCGCCTCGAAAGCGAGCCATTCATTCAAATGCGTTGCTGAGTCGCTGCTCGATATGCGGTCTCTCGCGGCGTTGGTTGAATCGGGCGTATTGCAATGGATTACAACACCCGATCGTCCAATTGCGGATGCCCTTAGAGAGAGATTGGGGGCCTCCCAAGAACACGCGATTTGGGATCTTGTGGAGCGGCCACGATCCGCCAAAATCGCCAGTGTGGGTTGGAACAAACTCAGAGCTGGTGAAACCGTCTCGCCCGAACATCTGGAGGCGAACTACATGCGGCGTTCGGACGCGGAGATTTTTGGGAAACCAGCTTCCAGTTCCTAGCTTTAGCAGACTCTACGGGAAACCGATTGGCTTATCTCGTACGCAAGGCGACAATCCAAGATGCTGCTGAGATGATTCGCCTCGAGCGGCAATCCCCGACGACCACCCACTGGACGGAGCAGCAATACGTTGATCTTCTCGCAGCCATGCCTGAATCTCCCACAAGGCTGGCTCTTGTAACGCGGGAAGATGGGTCGTCTGCCCTCGCCGGATTTCTCGTTGCCCGGCATTCGCCACCTGAATGGGAACTCGAGAACATCGTCGTTGCTCCGGAGGTCCGCGGGACCGGGATCGGGAAGAAGCTGATGGATACTCTGCTGGTTCAAGCTCGGCAGACCAGCAGTGACGCCGTTCTTCTGGAAGTGCGGGAGTCGAATGCAGCGGCTCGGCGGCTCTACGAAAAGCTGGGATTCAGGGAAACCGGGCGTCGGAAGGCGTATTACGCCAATCCTGGCGAAGACGCGGTTTTGTATAGCAAAATTCTTGTTTGAGGTCATCTCAGGTTGAGACTGCACCAGTTTTTTGGCATTGTCCGGAATATTACAGCTGTGTTAACGTGACCTCATATCAAGCTTTGGAGGTCTGCCTGGATGCTGACTCCGAAAGACCAACTCCTGACCAGCCACGATGAATTTCGCCGGCTGGCTCAGGAGCACACGCAGTACGCGCAACGTCTCGAAACACTCACCCAAAAACGCTATCTCAGCGAAGACGAAAAACTGGAAGAAGTGCGCTTGAAAAAGCTGAAACTTCGCCTCAAAGATCAGATGGAATCGATCGAGCGCGAGTATCGGCAGCAGTACGGCGTTAACGTAGCATAGTCATTTTGGCCAAATTATCCGGCGGTGTAACCGCCGCCGGATTCATATATCTACCACCCGGCGCGATGAAGCGCCTTTTTTTATTTATACTTACGCTTGGACGCGAATTTAATCCGCTCGCGTCAGCGG
>DATKEN010000077.1:0-12319 GCA_035512155.1 Terriglobales bacterium
TGTTGACGGTCGCGGCCAAATAGTCATCCGAAACCGACATCCCGAAGTACATTGTGTCGCAGCCGTCGATCGCCCGATGCATCGAATCGAGGTCGAGCAGATTGCCGACCACAACCTCTGCACCCATGTCGCGCAATGTCCGCGCCCGTTCGTCCTCATTTCGCACCATGGCACGCACTGCCTTGCCTTGCTGCAACAGCAGTTCGGTGACGGTACGCCCTGTCCCGCCGACGCGGCCTGCGGCGCCGGTAACCAGTATGAGGTTTGCCATGTGCTTTGCCCTTTCTAACGCAGCCAGTCCGATCCAGAGAATCTCACAAAGCAATCGTTAATTCTACGCTGAGTGTTAGTCCCAAATGGCGTTAACAGCGTTAGCGCTCATCACACGTTTCGGCCGGTGGCGGGCGAGTTTGGCGAGGGATTTCGGCGAGGTAACCCTACGCTGCTGGTTTCTTGTTCCCCTGCTTGGACAGAAAGCGCTCAATAAACGTTGTATCCACTCTCCCGGCGCGGAAATCGGGATCGGCAAGAATCTTTCGGTGCAGTGGGATCGTCGTGTACACGCCTTCCACAATGAACATCTCCAGGGCACGGGCCATGCGGGAAACCGCTTCTCCCCGGTCCTTGCCGCGCACGATGAGCTTGGCAATAAGCGAATCATAGTAAGGCGGGATGATTCCTTCCGCATAGGCGGCGGTGTCGATACGCACCCCGGTTCCGCCAGGAGGATGAAAAGACGTGATCTTGCCCGCCGACGGCGTGAACTTCTCCGGATGCTCAGCGTTGATGCGGCATTCGATGGCGTGTCCGCGATGCACGATGGGGCCATGCAGAACGTTCTCGAGGCGTTCGCCAGCGGCCAGCAGAATCTGGCTCTTCACCAAATCGACGTCGGTGACCATCTCCGTGACCGGGTGCTCCACCTGGATGCGGGTGTTCATCTCAATGAAATGCATCCTCCGGTCTTCGTCCATGAGGAACTCCACCGTGCCGGCGTTGACGTAACCGATTCCGGAGAGGGTTTGGCACAGGACCTGCCCAATCTGGGCGCGGAGTTCCGGCGTCACCTCCGTGGAAGGAGATTCCTCCAGCAGCTTCTGATGACGCCGCTGGATGGAACATTCGCGCTCGCCCAGGCTCACCACGTTGCCATATTGGTCGGCGAGGATCTGAAACTCGATATGCCGTGGACGCTCGATGAACTTCTCCATGTAGAGATCGCCATTGCCGAAGGCAGCAGCGGCCTCCGATTGCGCCGCTGTGAACAGGCTGGGGAGCTCCTGTTCACTGCGCACAATGCGCATGCCGCGGCCGCCGCCCCCGGCCGACGCCTTGATGATCACCGGAAAACCGACCTGGCGCGCCCATTCCAGCGCTTCGCCGTCGTTGGCGAGGATTCCTTCGGAACCCGGCAGAATGGGTACGCCCGCCTTCTTCATCGCCGCTCGTGCCTTCTCTTTTTCGCCCATGAGCCGGGTAATTTCCGGCGGTGGCCCGATAAACTTGATATTGCAGGCCTCGGAAACCTCGGCGAAATTGGCGTTCTCTGCGAGCAATCCATAACCCGGGTGAATGGCGTCTACGTTGGCGATTTCTGCCGCGCTGATGACGGCAGGGATATTGAGATAGCTCAGCGCCAGTTGGGGCGGGCCAATGCAGATGGCTTCATCGGCAAAGCGGACGGGCAGCGAATTGCGGTCCGCTTCGCTGTAAATGGCCACGGTGCGGATCCCCAGTTCTTTGCAGGCGCAGATTACTCTCAGGGCAATCTCGCCGCGGTTGGCGATCAGAATTTTTTTGAACATCGACTGCTACTAAGCACAGCTCCCCAGACACAAAAAGGCGCGTCAACGCGCCTTAAGCTTTCCCAGTTCTTTACTTCTTCGGCCTGATGGCAAACAGCTCCTGCCCATACTCAATGGGCTGGCCATTGATAACGAGTTTTTTCACAAGTTCACCGGCCACGTCGGACTCGATCTCATTCATCAACTTCATGGCTTCGACAATGCACAGCACCTGTCCGACTTCCACCGTATCTCCTGGCTTCACAAAAGGTGGAGATCCTGGCGATGGCGATTCATAGTACGTCCCCACGATGGGCGAACGCACCATGTGCAAGCCTTCCTCGGAGGCTGCTACACCTTCTTTCGAAACCGCAGGGGTTGGGGATGGGCTGGTCACGGCCGGAACAGCACCGAGCTCCGGTGTTGGAGGAGGCGCGGCATGCACCGCAATAAAGCGGGTGTCGGGCCCCGGGCCGGACGGTTCCGAGGCGCGCTTAATGCGCACCTTCACGTCACCGCGTTCCAGTTCGAACTCCGCGATGTCCTTCTCAATTAAGAAATCGATGAGTTCCTTCAGTTCTTTTTGGTTCATCGTGCGGGAGGACCGGTTTCTGCTTCTCGCGCCGACCTGGAAGGCACGGCAACTGCCGGGCGTCATTTTCCATGCCCGGTCAGGAAAACCTCAAACCACAATCAGTTCTTTGCTGGAAGGCGTTAAGACTTCGCACCCTGCTTCGGTGACCACAACCATATCTTCGATCCGAACGCCCCACTTCCTTGGGATGTAGACGCCAGGTTCGATCGTTATAACCATTCCGGGCCTAAGCAGCTCGGACTGCTGCGCGGCCAAGCGCGGCGCTTCGTGAATTTCCAGGCCAACGCCGTGCCCGGTTGAATGCGTAAAATACTTGCTTAAACCTTGTTCTTGCAATAATTTGCGTGCCGCCTGATCGACTTCGCTTACCCCCACGCCAGACCTGACGGTTGCAAGCGCCGCTTGCTGCGCGTCCCGCACCGCCTGGTAAGCCTGCCGGGCTTCGCGCGTAGGACGGCCCACGTGCACAGTGCGGGTCATGTCCGAACAATAACCTCCGAGTATAACACCGAAGTCGCAGACGACGAATCCGCGAGCCGGAACGGCAGCTTCTGAGGCCCGGCCATGGGGCAAAGCAGAACGCTCACCGGAAGCGACGATCGTCTGGAATGACATCTCCGAAGCGCCAGCCTTTCGCGCCGCGTACTCCATTTCAGCGGCCACGTCGGTTTCTCGAACACCAGGGCGGATCACTTCTAGCGCGACGTCAAACAAACTCGCTCCCAAGACGACCGCGGCGCGAATTAGATTAAGCTCGTCGGCGTCCTTCACCATGCGGGCCTGTTCGACGAGAGGTGGTGCTTCCTGCAGTCTGAATTTAGACGGCAACATCTCAGCCAACTGTCGGCGATGAGCAACAGTTAAGTGCTCTCCCTCGATCCCCGTCCTGAACTGTGCCTTACGGCCGAGGCCCCTTCGATTTGACCTTAAGTACTCCGCAGCCGCAGCGAGGGGGCTTTTGCGCCCAATAACTATCCGTGCTCCCTGCACTTCGGCGTGGGCTTGCGCGCTGTATCGTCCATCGGTCAAAAACACGCACTGAGATTCAGTGAGGAGAAGTACGGCGGCGCTGCCCGAAAATCCGCAGAGATAGCGGATGTTAGGTAGATGCGTGATCAACAGAAGATCCAACCGCTGGCCAGATAGGCCTTCCTGAAGACGTTGCTGGCGTCCTACATGATCCATTCAGGCCGAGTGTAGCAGGCTGCTCCCTCGGTGCTTTTGACTATGATTCGCGTGAGCTTTGGTCAAAAACCAAACCGCCGGTCCTGACAGGTTCTTCAGGTATCCGGCGGCCGTCTTACTGCTAACTTGCTCCTGGAGGGTCAGCCCTAGGTCTGAATAATGCGTGGCGTAATGAAGAAGATCAGCTCCTGGTTTGATGTGCTGACGGTCTGGTGCTTGAACAGATTTCCCAGGTACGGGATGTTACCCAGCAACGGCACCTGAGCAATATTGACTGAATTCTGGGTCTGGATCACGCCGCCGATTACGACTGTACCGCCGTCCGTGACCAACACCTGGGTGGTTGCCTGTTGGGTGATTAGAGTGGGGTTGCCTTGAACGGTGCGGCCAAAGTCTGGGGTCGTGTTCTCCACATCCACGTTCAGAAAGATTGTGTTCTCCGACGTAATCTGCGGTATCACGGTCAGCCGCAAGAAAGCGTCGACATAGGTCACAGTGGGCGGACCGCCCAACTGCGCCTGGGTCACGATCGGAACCCTGACGCCCTGGCGAACCAGCGCCTGAATGTTGTTCTGGGTTACAACCCGCGGACGGGACAGAATCTTGAGCAGTCCTCGTGACTCGGCCGCGGTCAGAATGGCGTCAATTCGCACGTTGTTGCTGGCATTGATGAAGCTCAGACCGCTGGTAGGCGCAGCGACTCCCAGATTCGAGAACAGCGGAATCTGTTGACTTGTGGACCCGCTGCCGATGGTTATATAGCCCGGGGTCAGGCCATTGGTAAACAGAGGCGAGGTTCCCACGGCGCCGGCACCGCCCGCAGCAGTGTGCCCATTGCCCCAGCCGAAACCTAGCTGAGTGCCCAGGTCTCGTGCGAAGCTGCGGGTCGCAGCCACCACGCGTGCTTCAATTTCCACTTCCTGGGTTTTGCGATCGAGTTGTGTTAACAAGCGGTCGATCCCTGGCATCACTATCGGAATGTCCGAAATGATCAAAGCGTTGGTTCGGTCATCGGCGATCACATCTCCGCGCTGGGTGAGAAATTTCTTGACCGTCGGCACCACATCTTTGGAATGGGCATAGCTCAGGAAACGGGTGACCGTCTGCTTTTCCACGGCCATAGCCTCAGCTTCTTGCTCGGCGCGCCTTGACTCAGCTTCCTTTCGCATGGTGTCTACGGTGGCGACGCGCAGCACATTGCCTTCGAGCTGCCGTCCCAGGTCGTTGTTCTTTAAGACGATATCGAGGGCCTGGTCCCATGGCACGTCATCCAGAACGATGGTTAGTGTGCCTTTGACGTTGGGATCGAGCACTACATTCAATCCGCTGATCTCGTGGATCAGGCGAAAGAAGTCCTTGAGATCTACGTCCTTGAGGTTGACCGAAATCGGCTCACCCGTGTATTTGGGGCCGGTGGCGGCGGGCTGCTGCTGGGCCTGCGCCTTCTGCTCGGCAGCCATGTTGACCGCGGGTTGCGGGGCCGCGTTGCTGGCCTGGGCCTGCATAGCCGCACTCGGCTGGGGTAGCAAGTTGCCATCTGGTTTCTCGGAGAATCTCTCGGCAGCGGCTTGTGCCCGAGCCGAAGGCTCGATTACAGCTTGCTTAGCAGCTTCGATCGTCGATGCGTCCTTCGCCTGATAGGAAGGTTCAACAAACACAAAATCGGTAGCAGAAGAAGGGGCCGGCTTCTTTTCTGAGGCCATGACCAGAGTAGTCTGGTTGGCGGGGACTGCTGCGACTTCCTTCGTCGCAGTCTTCGGCGTCACAACCTCAGCCGTTGTGGTGTTGTGGATGGCTGGAATCGTGGGCTTCGGGCTTGCCTTGGCAAGAGTAGAGCCGGAGTGCAATTTCAGAACCAATGTATTGCCCACGCCTGGCACCAGTTCGTACCGGCATTTGTGTTCCAGATCAATCACCAGCCGCGTGGTAGGAGGCGTACGGCCGTTCATGCCAACGCGCACGTCCTTCACGCCGTTGCTGTCCACATTGATCTGGCTTCTGGAAGTGGCCGCCACGGTGTTGGGCAGGTCGACCACCAAACGGGCGGGACGGTCCAGTGTGCTCACTTGTGGCGTCACTTGCCCGCGAGACGTGACCTCCACGCTGATCCCGTCAACTCCGCGGACCACGTTCACTCTCTGCAGTGCGGAGCTCTTGGTTGTCTCGGTGCCCGTGCTCGGCGTCTCAGCCGCGGCTGCAATCATTACTAGAATCAGCAGCGGTAGAAAAACACTCAGCAGTTGCTTTCGCATTTCCCTTCTCCCCACGGTTGCGCTTCGGCTCGCCCCGTGATCTTTCTTTCAGAATTCTTTTGCCAGATCGGATTGACCAATCTGCTTGCTGCCGCCTAAACTGCCGGCGTCGTAATCTTCTTGGTCACTTCCTTCGTAAATGACTTGCCCAGCTTGTCCTGAAACGTCTCTTTAAAAATGATGGAGTCCCCCGTTATCTTCACCACGTATCCGTTAAAGACGGGGTCGTTCTCATGCAGGAAATATGCTTTATCCAGGGCATTGACCACGACCGCGATCATGCCCGTATCCGACTTGACCACCCCCTTGAGGTTAATCTGGTCAATCGCTAGGCAACGCTTGCCCCCGGTATTACAGCCCGAGCCCAACATGCTGCGATTCACCACCGGACTGACGAATGGATCCCGCTGTCCGGTCAAGTTGATCTTCTTGGTGTCTTCCTTTTTTGGGTCGGCAGGTTTCTTCTGGTCCGCGACTGCGATTTTCTGCTGCGGTTGTGACGTCTTCTTTACGGCCCCGACCTTGGTTTTGCCGTGGCCTGCAGTGGGCTTCGCGACTACCTTGGGCTGGGCGGCCACGTGTACAACCGGCGCGGCTTTTGATTTACTGACGGCTTGGCCCTTACTGGTAGCAGGCGCCGCCGGTTTGGTGGCCGGCGCGGTTGCCAGGGCGGCGTTCTCATCCATCGCCTTTTTCTGCTCGACGTTGTTGACCGTGTTCTTCGTGTTTTCGATGACGTCCGGGTTCTGCCCCCAGGCAGTTCCCGCCGCCATTCCTAATACCAGAATTCCAGTCGTCAGCTTCATAAGCTCCTCTATCTCTTGACCGGCGCGGCTGCTGCAGGCGGTGCCATGTCATGACTGAAAAATGTGGTCGCCGTGCAGGTGGCTACAACGCTCTCATTCGGCGCGTACTGATAGGTATGCTTCGCCTTCGCATCCGTGGGCTTTTTGGTATTCGCCACCAGCAAGCCCGAAACATTCACGATGCGCTCCAACTTGCCTACGCGGTCAAAGAAATTCAACATCGAGTAATAGGGGCCATCCAGTTCCATCTCGAAAGGCAATTCCGTATAGAAGTCCTTCGATGCCAGCGGCTTCGCGGTATAGCGCCGGAGCTCGATGCCAGCCTTCATGGCTTCTGCATCCATCATCTTCATGAAGCCGTCCACTTCCTTCTCGTCGGGAACGATCTTGCGTTCGATCTCGAGTTGCTGCTTGAGGCTGGCCAACTGGCGCTCGATTTCAGCCAGTTTGGGACGGTACGCTTCCAGTTCCGCGTTTTCGCGCCGCTTGGTTTCCAGATTCTGTTGGGCGACCGCGTTCGCTTCCCGCTGGGACTTGAAGAGGGTGAAGTACAGACCGCCGGTGATCAGTGCCGCCCCTGCTAGCAGGGCTGCCCATTGTTTGAGACCCGACATTTCGTTGAAGTTCGCCATAATTTTTCGCCCTTAGGACTTCGCCTTCTCGCAGGTCAGAGTGAATTGGAAGGCCTGCAATTCCTTAAAGGTATCGTCCTGGAAGGTCTCTTTGATTTCAATATTGCGGAAATATCCCGTCTTTTGCAGGTTGGCAATGAGGTTAGCCACGGCATCGGTGCTCAATGCCATGCCTTCAATATCGACGTTACCGCCCAAGTCCTTCATCGAGTTCAGCCACACGGCTTCGGTGCCATTGACTGTGGTGCCGATGGTATTGAGGAGGTTCACCGGACCGGCCTGATTGGCCCGGAGCTGATCAATCACGTCGACGCGGCGCTTGTAGCTCTCGGCTTGACGCTGCCGCTCCAAGTAACGCGCTTTCACATCGGCCAATTCCCGATTCTTCTGCTCCGCAACTTTCATTTGCGAGGCAATCTCCTGTTTTTGCTTGTCCAACCGGTACCAGTAGACGAGGTTGAGTGCAGCTACCAGAGCCAGCACCAGCAGCACCTTCATTTTTGGTGAGCCAACATCACCCACTTCCATGACCGGCGCGGAGGAAGCAGCGCTGCCGCGTTTGCCCTTTGATTTCGACGTTCCCAGCAGGTTGATTCGGATCATAGGTCTTCAAAACTCCTTAAGGCCAAACCCACGGCAACTGCCAACTGGCCAGCGTTCTGCTCGATCAGTTCTATCCCCGGTCCTTCCACCGGAGGCGCAATCTTCTGAAATGGATTGAAGATTTCGACCGGCAGCGAGAATTCCTGCCGTAGGGCATCGACCAGTCCTGGGACCTTCGAGGATCCCCCCGCCAGGTAGATCTTCTCGATGTGCTCGCCAGCCGCGCTGGCGCGAAAGAAGTCGAATGTCTTTTGAATCTCGAGCACGATGATCTCGGTCACTTGCTGCAAGATGGGCGTCTTGGCGTCTTCGCTGACGGTGCCGACCTTGCGGCCCAGCTTCAACGACTCGGCGTCATCAAAGCTGAGATCCAGTTCCTTCTGCAAGGAGTCCGTATACTGGTGCCCGCCCACGCTGACATCGCGCGGAAACAACGGCGTTGTCCCCTTCACGATGTTGATATTCATGACGCTGGCGCCCAGGTTCAACAGAGCCACCACCTGGCTCGGCGCAGGTTCATAGTTGTACTCGTAGCAGTTCTGCAGCGCCAAGGCATCGATGTCCACAATAGCGGGTGTCTTGCCCGCCATCGAGAGTACGTTGGTGTAGTTGAGAATCTTGTCCTTCTTGACGGCGACCAGCAGAACATCCATTTGCGGGTTGCCGGCGTCTTCGGAAAGGATCTGGTAATCGAGGTTCACATCGGCTAGATCGAAGGGAATATGCTGTGCCGCTTCTTTCTGTATCGTCTCGGCCAACTCCTGATCGCTCATCGAAGGCAGCGAGATCTTCTTCACGATCACTGAGTGCCCACTTACCGCCGTGGCCACGCTCTTGGACTTGATCTGGTTCTCAGTGAACAGCTTCGAAATCGCGCTCGACACGGTGCCGGAATCCACAATCATGGAGTCCACGACAATATCTGGAGCCAGCGGTTCCAAACCGAGGTGCGCCACTTCGATCCCATTGCGACCCTTCCTCAGCTCCACCGCCTTGATGCTGGAAGAGCCCACATCGAGACCAACAATCGTTTTCGATCCGAATCCAAACATGTGCCCGCCTTTTACTGTTGCCCAGCGGCTTTGGCAGCCGCCTTCGGTTTCCTCTTGCCTTTTGCTTCCATCTGGCTCGACTTCTCTTCCATCCACTGGTCCAGCCTCGACTTCTTGAAGCGCCAGCGGTTGCCAAGCTTGAAAGCGGGGATTTTCTGTTCCCCTACATATTTGTAGAGCGTGTCCGGACTCACTCCCAGGTACTGCGACGCCTGGCGAATGTTCATGACTTCTCGCGAGTCGGCCATAGTTCGTGTTCCTTCCACAGAATCAGGCCCTGACGCAGCCGGTATCTCCGGCCCGCAGAGCAAACTTGAGAGAAAATTCCTCGCCCCAAATCAGCGTTCGAGTGAATTTTGGTGGACTGAGCATATATCAACCCGGAAAGACATGAGGTCAAGGCATATCTCCGAGTTTTACTGGGTTTTATACCTGTTTTCTGGAAAGTAACTTCTGCGAACTTGCGGATCGCTGCTATATACCGTAGACGGATGATTAGTACCTACCATATGATGTGGTGTTTATACACTCGGTTCAAAGTTTGCTGTCGAGGCATAACTAAAGTACTAGAGACGTTACGAGGGTTCTTGAACGGGTGGGAAAGCCAAAAGAAACTGGCTGCGGCGTAAGTCCAACGCTGATTTATCAGCAGGTAGCCAGGTTCCGCCGTACGAACCTTGCACTACGCACCAAAAACCCTGGGTGGTTTGCTGAAAAACGTGAATGACGCCCGAAGGATAACTGGCAATTGCAGCCGGTAATCCGAAACTCAACAAGAATTGGGCTATCGGAACCTGATGTGCGACGTGTAACCTGTTCGGACTTCAGTGGAGGAAGCCTTGCGCTATTTCGATCGTCTTCAACCCCTGGCGCTGTTGGTTCTGCGCTTGGTATTAGGCGTCATCATGGTTGGCCACGGGTATCCCAAGATTTTTGGCGGGCTTTCGCACCACGTTCAGTTTGTCGGCAACCTCGGATTGCCTGGATGGCTGGCGTATCTCTCTGCCGCCGCTGAATTCTTCGGAGGCATCTTGCTTATCGCCGGGCTCTTTACCAGCTGCGCCGCACTGGCAATTTTGATCGACCTGAGTGTGGCGATTGTGAAGGTGCACTGGAAAAATGGGTTGTTGGGGAACGGTGGCTATCAGTTTCCCCTTGCTCTTGCCGCCATTGCCTTCGCTCTCATGTTCTTCGGGGCAGGCCCAATCGCGCTGGAGAGCATTCGTCGCGGCGCCGGCGGAAGGTCTAAAGGGTCCTAAACTCTCCACCGAGAGAGCAGAACTCTCGCCTGTGATGCTCGGACTTCCAATTTGCCCAGCGCATAAACCAATGTGACAATAGCTTCATGCAAAAATACTTCGCCTTCACTGTACCTGCATCGGTTGGGATGCTGCTGCTATTTAGCATCTGGTCTCAGGCGCAGCAGACCCCGCCCACGAGCAATGCCACCAACCCTCCGGCAAAGAGTCGGCCAGCAACTGCAGCAAAAAGCTCGACTGTGCTGAGCCTCAAGACGCAAAAAGATAAATTCAGCTACGCCCTGGGGATGAATCTGGGGAAGAACCTGCACCAGCAGGCAGTCGCCGTCGATCCGAATATTTTGGCCCGTGGTTTGAAAGATGCCCTGACGGGTGGCAAGACGCTACTCACCGACGATGAGGCCAGAGCCGCGCTTACGGCGGCTCAAGCCGAAGTCCGCGCGAAGCAACAGGAAAAGATGCAACAGGCCGGCGCCGAGAACAAGAAAGAAGGGGAAACATTTCTGGCCGCCAACAAAGCGAAAGACGGTGTGGTGACTTTGCCCAGCGGTCTGCAGTATAAGATTTTGACGGCAGGAACTGGACCCAAACCTGCTGCGAGCGATACCGTGGTCTGCGCCTACCGAGGCACGCTGATCAATGGCACTGAGTTTGATAGCTCCTACAAGCGGGGCCAGCCCGCTACTTTCCCGGTGGGCGGCGTCATCAAGGGATGGACCGAAGCCCTTCAGCTCATGCCTGTCGGATCCAAGTGGCAACTATTCATTCCAGCAGACCTCGCCTACGGTGACCGCGGCGCGGGCGCGGACATCGGCCCTGGCGCCACCCTGATTTTTGAGGTGGAGCTGCTTTCGATTCAGGGTAAGGACCAGGACAAGAGTCAGGAGAAGAAATAACCGAGAGACGCTTCCTGGTCTAGATTGGATCGCTGACGAAGGGGACTATGCGGATGATGACAAGAGTTGTGGTGTGCTTGCTTTGGCTCGCTGGTTCTCTGGCCGCCCAGAGTTCCACTGAGTCCCCACACGGTAACGAGGCTTTGCTGCTTGCCCTCGAGAATGCATGGAACAAGGCACAGTTGAACCACGATTCGAAGGCACTGGGAGGTTTGGTGGCTGATAGCTTCATCAGCACCGACAACGATGGTACTTTCATGACGAAGGCCCAGTTCCTGGCCGACAATATGGACCTCTCTTACGCTCCCAGCCTTATGGCAAACAAGGATGAACGGGTCTTCATGTATCAAAACGCAGCCGTGGTCGCCGGAATCTATCACGCCAAAGGGCTCAACAAGGGTAAGCCTTTTGATCACTACGGACGATTCACGGACACTTGGGTCTATCTGAACGGCAAATGGCTGTGCGTCGCCACCCACACCAGCGCTCTCAAGAAATAGGATTGGGAGTTACCACGCCGCTGACGAATGTGATCTCTGCCTGGTTAGTTCCAAGGTCAATGACCTAGAACCATTTGCCTATTTCGAGCCAGTCGTCAACTCCTCTGCTCTCATTGACTTGCCCTCAGCGCCCCGCCTACCATGGTGCGACTTCATGATCGGCCAGACCAATAAAACCGTTGTGCCTCGTTGTGTTTCAGTCGATTAGAGCACACTCAGACACACGACTTTTGATGGTTGAGACATGAAATGAGCTACGATTCGCTCACTTTTTGATACATGTTTGAGACATAGACAAGTCTCAGAACATTCCTGATTCACGCGATTCGGCTCACATGCTTTTTCGATCCCCGGGCGGCCTGGGCGCGTTTTCGTGAAGTTGTCGGCCTCTTCGCAATACTTGATGTAGCCGGAGGGCATCATGAATCGAGACAAGGCGCTGAGAATTCTGTTGGTATTATTTGGATTGATATTTGTGGCCGGTATTTATCCCTTGATTACGTCTGTACGCAGTGGTTGGCAAGCGAACAGGGAGGACGCCGAGCCGATGGGGCTTAGTCTCTATGTCACCATGGGGATTTTCTTGCTGATCGCAGCGCGTAATCCATCGGCGAATCGCGGCGTGATCACCTTCGCCGGATGGTTGAATATTGCTCATGCCGCCGTCATGGCGGTCATGGCAGTTCACCTTCCGAACGAACGCGAAGGTCTGCTGATCGCAGCGGCTGTGTTTGGTGTCATCGGTGCACCCCTGA
>DATKEN010000078.1:0-4974 GCA_035512155.1 Terriglobales bacterium
TGTCGACTTCAACCCGCGCTGGGGAATGATGGTGGATTCGAGCTATGCCCGCGCCGGCAACGTGCTAGGCACAGGACATAGCGGCAATGTTCTGAGCTTTCTAATCGGTCCCCAGTTCTATCCCGTGGATTTTGGAAATACGCGGATCTTCGTGCACACTTTGGCCGGCGTCAGTTTGGTGAACAGCGCGGTCCCGGTCAAAGGGACATATTACCTGGGTGGAACCGTGACTCGATTCTCCTATGCACTTGGTGGCGGAGTCGAACACACCGTCGCCGGGCGGCTTGCCATCCGGGTGGGCGCTGACTATCTGCGTACCACGTTTGCCAACTCCACCGCGGCGATGCAGTTTCAGAACAATCTTCGCATCGTCACCGGCATCGTATTCCGTTTCGGGAGTCGCTAGCGGTACTTTGCAGGCCGCGCAAGAAGGTGGTTCTAGATGAACCAGCTCCTGAAGGCGGCGCCGGATTTCCCGTAGAGACGCGGCTTGCCGAGTCTCCGGAGAAGGGGGCACACCCCATAAAGCGCTAACTTAAGCCAGCAGTCGACCTTCGACACGCGATGGTGGACGTGAACAGCTTGGGTCCGTCGATCAGAAGCGTTCAAGCATCCAGACGTTTGAACTGCCGCTGGCTTTCCACAGCGCAAGATGTTTGCCATCAGGCGCGGCTATGGCCCAGCCGATGGTCATCCTCGAATCTTCGAGCATGGTCGTGGCTCGCCCCTGTAGATCGATCTTCAACAGCGCCCAATTGCCGGTGTTAGTGTAGACTGGCGCCCACAAGCTGCGCCCGTCGATATCCCAGTCGATGCTATTGATTCCCGCCCAAGCTCCTACGGTTACACTACGCTTGGAACCGTCGGCGACAGAAACGAACGTGATGCTTGGCGCCCTCTGCGCGGAATAGTCCCCTATCGTCCAGCCCTCCCTCTTCGACGTCGCCACGATCTTTCCGTCCGGCGATAGGCTCCAGTTGTACGTGTAAGAAGGCTCATCATGGATTCCTAATTGCGGAATCTCCTCGCTCTTGCCGGTGTTCGGATCGAACTTGAAAAACGACATCTCATCCATTTTGCGCACGTCGTAAATGCAAACAGTTGATGGCAGGCGAGTGCATTGCACATTGCCAATCCCGCTCTGGTTCAAGACAACCTGGGGTGGGCCGCCTGCAAGCGGTAGTCGCATCAGGTCACCCGCAGCGGGGGACTCGCCCCCCTTCAGCCAGGTCGCCACGTACAAGACACTGGATCCGTCGGGCGTTAGACGCGGCGCAAGGGCCTGTCTTTCCCCGCCGACCAATAGCTCGGGTACACTTTGGTCGATTGCCTGCTTAAAGATGTGATATGCGCCGTCGCGATCTGATTCGAACAGAACCGCTTTGCTGTCTGGGGTCCAGGCAAAAGGGAAATCGTTTCTTTCGTCAAGCGTGAGGCGATTTGGCGTTCCGAGGCGGTTTCTGGCCGCGTTCAGTTCAGCGACATATACATCCGGTTGCAATGAGTGCTTCGTGTAGGCGATTCGCTTTCCGTCCGCCGTTGCGCTCATCGCGGCTACGTCGCCCGCAGTGGCGGTTAATCGCGACGCAGGTCCGTCGATGTGCCCGCTTCGATCAATTTGCGCCGACCAGATGTTGGAGTCATTCTGGTTCGGCGAAGGCTCCGAAACCGCGTAAATCAGCCGCCCGTCGCTGGTCCAAACAATTCCGGGACGAAGGTTCATTGCCGGGAGAATGGTCTCTTTGCGGCCTGTAGCCAGATCAAGCACCTCCATCCTCAGGGCCATCGTCCAGTGTTTCAGTTCGTAGTTTCCCGTCACGTATACGATTTTCCGCCCGTCCGGCGACCAAGCCGGCGTGATGAACATGGAGCGGTCTGCGACCACAAGGTTTCTCGGCCTTTCTCCGTCTGCCTGCATTACCCAGATTTCCTGGTCTGTCGCGGGACCTCTGACGAATAAAATCTGCGATCCGTCCGGCGAAAACGACGGAGACCTGGCGTCATCGGTCAGCTTGCGGGGAGCACCGCCCACGACCGAAATTTGCCACAAGCTGGGCAGCGCTTTCGGCCCCTCTACCCACTTGGCGATCAAATGGGTGCCGTCGGGATACCAGGCCACGGGTACCGGTGCGATTCCTTTCGGCAGGCTCAGCGGATGAGTTTCTCCGCCATCGATCTCACGCAGGTAAAATCCCGTGTTGTCGGAAAATGCCAGGTATTTGCCATCCGGAGAGATGACCGCGCCCGTAATCGGATCCTCCTCAGGATTGGCCGTCAGCCTTCGCTGCTGGACCTGAGGCGGACCCACCCAGCGTCGCGAAACAATCCATCCAACGGTTACAGCTATCAGCAGAACCGCAGCCACCGCTACGATTCGCCACCGCTTCGAATCAGAAGGTGGCAGCGCAACCGCAGGCGCCGCAGTCTGGGTCCCGTTAGCCGGCATTAGAAACCGGTAGCCTCTTCGCGCCACAGTTTCGACGAACCGCGGGTTCTCCGCCGAGTCGCCGAGCGCATCGCGCAACCTGCGAATCGCGGCGTTCAGGCTGTGGTCGAAATCAACGAACGTGTCTGCCGGCCAGAGCTTCTTTCGCAGCTCCTCGCGGGTCACAACTTCGCCGCTGTGCTCAAGGAGCAGGGTCAGAATCTGGAACGGCTGCTCCTGCAGTTTTACCTTGGAGCCGTTCCGGCGCAGCTCACCGGCGCGCAAGTCAACCTCAAAAATCCCGAACTGGATGGTGCGAGTTCCGCTCTCGCCGATGACCGCCATTACGTCTTCCCAATGCTCCGCAGTATGCCCCGCAGTCTACCAAACTTCTACCAGACTACACCGCGCTCTTAACGGGTGTTATCCACAGATAAGTAGCAGACGGAGAAGGATTTGTTTCGTTATCCAGAAATCACCCGCCTGTTACCCGCGGAGCGTTGAGGTACGCAGCCGCAGACCCGATGCTGGGCCCATTTTGTGGGGTGAAATGCCATGCATCGAGTGCTCACGGTTTCTCTTTTGTTTCCGCTCACCATTTTTTCGCTCCAGGGTTGGGCGGAAAACACCGCATCGAAATCTGCGCAAGTGACCGTTTCCGTCTACAACGATGCCGATGTTCCACCGGCCGTTCTGCATCGCGCCGAACAACGAGTCGCAAGCATCTTTGCGCGTGCCAATTTTGAGGTAGTCTGGCTTCACTGCATCCATGCCAGCGCTGAGGGTGCTCCGGCCTGCAACCGGATTGACCCACCGGAACATCTCGCTTTGCGGATCATTCCTGACGCCGCCAGCTTCATGAGTGATGTGGTGTTCGGAATCGCATTTCTGTCGCCCGACGGAACCGGCAAATACAGCGATGTCTTCTGGAAACGTGTTGAAGATCTGCACGCAACATCGAACCTGGATCTCGGCGGCATTCTGGGAAGTATCATGGCTCACGAGCTTGGACATCTCCTGCTCGGATCCAATGCCCACGCTGTCAGTGGCATCATGCGAGCCCATTGGGAAGGCGAGGAGCTTCGCCGAATCGCGATGGGAACTCTTCTATTCACGCCGCAGCAAGCCAAACTCATGCGCAGAAAGGCCCGCCTCTTTGAGGCAGCAGAACCCTCGGCGGGGCCAAATCCGCCGAGCAGCTAATCGACGAAACCGGCAATCTCCAGGCTAAAGCGGAAGTAATCCTGACTTAAGTGAGCTTCATGGGCAAACCCGTCTCTACAGCCGGAAGAGGCTTACGGCCATCGCATCCCATGCCGTTGGTGGGAAACGATACTGACCTCAGGCACGCGCCGACGCCGACCCGAACACCGTAGCTACCAGGGCCTCGATTTCCTCGACGGCTTCATCGAGCTCAAAAGTGAACCGCACCAGGTCCACACCTTCGAGCTCGCGGTGTTCCTTCAGGAGAATGGTCCATGCCGGATCGGCGATCAAATCCACCTTGTAGCGCTCATAGTAGCCGTAACCCAGGCCGCGCATGCGGCAGAGAAGGTCGCTCAGGTGCACCAGGGCCACCAACGGTTGCGCCTTCTGGCTTTGTTCGACGGCATGATGATGCGCGATCACTTCTATGATGTCATCGGCCAGCTTCCATTTTTCAGCCAGTGCCCGGCCGGTCTCGCAGTGCGTGAAGCCCATGATGGCTTGTTCCGCCTCGCCCAGCGGAATTCCCTCCTGGCCGGCGCTCGCCATTGCCTTGGAGAATTCCCTGGGAAAAGCCAGGCAGTTCACCATAAAGCCTATGTCATGCAGAAGCCCCGCCATGTATGCCTTCTCGCTATCATTCTCACCATCGGGGGCGGCTAACTTCTCGCTGAATTTCCGGCACACCATGGCGCATCCCAGCGAATGTCTCCAAAATACGGCGGGGTCGAGCACCCACTTGGTCGCGGGGAAAGCCTGTCCCAGGCAGCAGGTGAGAAGAATGGTTTCGACGCGACGCAGGCCCAGAGTAATCACGGCTCCCTTGATCGATTTGGGCGCCTGCGCCAGGCCGAACAAGGGAGAGCCCGCCAGGCGCAGGCATTGCCCGGCGATGGTGTTGTCGTAAGACACCAGGCGCACCACTTCGTCCACCTTCACTTCCTCCGCGGAATTGCTCAACAACTTCAATAAGGGCACAAAGACTGCCGGGATGGCAGGCAAGGTTTCGATCTGCTGCACGCGCTCGCGAATCGTTGCGTCGGAGGATGTAGTCATAGTTTGCCGCTGCTCAGGGATGGCTTCCAATACGCGATGGTTCCGGGAAAATGGACCAGGTGAAACTGGGCGTTCAGTTTCATCAGCGACTCCGAAGTCCCGAGAAACAAATGACCGCCAAAATTAAGATTGCTGAAAAAATGGCCGACCACCTTCGATTTCGAGACGGCGTCAAAATAGATCAGCACATTGCAGCAGAAAATCAGATCCATGCCCTTCATGAAAAGCATCTTGGAGTCGTCCTGCAGGTTCAGACGGCTGAACGTGATCAGCTTTTTTACCTCGGG
>DATKEN010000079.1:0-4209 GCA_035512155.1 Terriglobales bacterium
CCGGCGAACGCGTTGAGCTGGTCCACCATGGTGTTGATCGTGTCTTTGAGTTCGAGGATTTCGCCCTTAACATCGACGGTAATTTTGCGGGACAAATCGCCTCGGGCGACGGCCGTGGTTACCTCGGCAATATTGCGGACCTGGGCCGTCAGGTTGCCGGCCATGGCGTTAACGGAGTCGGTGAGATCTTTCCACGTACCGGCTACGCCCACAACCACTGCCTGGCCGCCCAGTTTGCCGTCAGTACCCACTTCTCGAGCGACGCGCGTCACTTCGGACGCGAACGAGCGCAGCTGGTCCACCATGGTGTTGATTGCTTCTTTAAGTTGAAGAATTTCGCCGCGCACATCGACGGTAATTTTGCGGGAGAGATCGCCGCTGGCAACAGCCGTAGCGACTTCAGCAATATTGCGCACTTGACCCGTGAGGTTGCTGGCCATGGAGTTGACGGAGTCCGTCAGATCTTTCCACGTACCAGCAACGCCGGGCACCGCTGCTTGACCACCCAGCTTGCCGTCAGTGCCGACCTCGCGCGCCACGCGCGTTACCTCGGCGGTGAAAACGCCGAGCTGCTGAATCATGGTATTGACAATGTTCGCGGAGCGCAGGAACTCACCTTCGAGCGACCGACCATCCACATCCAAGCGAACGGTTTGGGTCAGATTTCCCTGGGCCACGGCCGCGATGGCACGGGTAACCTCGGCGGTTGGTCGAAGCAAGTCTTCTACCAGCGAGTTTACCGACACCTCAATGTCGCCCCATGCGCCCCGGGCTTCATGAAAGCGGGTGCGCTCACGTGTCCTTCCTTCTTTACCAACGACCTGTCCAACGCGCTTCAACTCCTGTGCCATCTGTTGGTTGGCAGCAACAATGGAATTGAAAGTATCGGCAATCTTTCCAGGCAGTCCGGTCCAGGAGCCCGGAAGCCTGACTGAAAAGTCACCGTTTCGCATGGTCTGCAGCACGGTCAGGATCACTTTAAGGTCAGCCGAAGAAGGCTCGGTCACATGAACAGAATTCCCGTTATTCTTATTGGGCTGGGTTGCTTCGGGTTCGCCATGGCTAACCGCCATTGCCGCATCTCGGTTATTTTTCTTCATCATGGTCTCCTGGACCAAGGTAGCATCCGGCAATGTGACAAGTTTTTCGTCGCTTGGCGCTCTATATCGCTTGCCGCGCCTACCGTGGCGCCGCGAGCGAGCGGCTCCAATATCGAAGGGCTGGCGAACGCGCTGGCATTATGCCAGCGGAGCGCTGCCGGCGGACACACCCCCGAAATCCGGTCGGTCTGAAACATGTTGAATGTGAACCTACAGGAATTCACTTACTAAAATCGATTGATATCATGAAAAACTGTAGGCTGCCTCTAGGGTCTTTACTGTAGAGAACGGCTGAAAAATGAGCTTCGGGGGGAAAGGAACCCGGCGCTTTGCCGCGCCTGGCGGTCGCGCTGAGTCACAGGGTATCGGCACTTGTCAAGTCGTAATTGTCAGGGTCCTAATTGTCAGGTCAATGAGGCTTTGGGTCCTCCTACGCTACGGCTTCCAGAGCTACTTCTTTTCCCAATGTGGCGGTTTCGCGGGCTCCCGTCCTGCGCAGTAGTTCTATCGCCCGTGTCGTTCGTTCGCCTTCCGAGCACGTCACATAGACCAACACTCCCATTTCGCGGAGCTGGCGTTCAAACCGTAGGGCATCGCCCTCAGAAAAGCCCAATCCGACAAGAGCTCTTGAATTGCCACGCAGACCCGGAGAATCCTTCCTCACACCCAGGGCCTGAAGGAACGCCTGAGAACGGATGTACAAACCGACCGTCGGAATCATCACCGCGCCGAATTTCATAAGCCAGCCGATCAACCCCGCAGCAATAGCGCTCGCCCCTGGATCGGCATTGAGGATGCTTGCCTCGCGCACGGTCGTGGCGATGGGATGGCTGGGCGAAACCATCATGCAAATGTCTTCCTTGCCGAATCCGGACTGGTTCAATGCCTGCACGACCTGGTGAAGCTCCACGTCGTGGGGGTACATTCCGTATGCGGCTGGTGTACTCACTGCCATGGGTCGCATCTCCAATTCTGCACCTGCAGAACAGACGGCTAGTTCGGATGTCGGGAAGCGAGAAACCGTGTAAGCGCATGCGGCGGTTGGTGAGTACAGATGCTGCAATCACTCCCAACAATCACTCCCAAGCTTGACCGAATCCCCGAGGCGCTACTTTGACATCGCCCCTGGAGGGATGAAATAGGGTAGATGCTGTAGGAGTGTTGCATTTAGGGAAATACGCTCAGCTGACCTCAGGCTCTGCGACTTATTTCGAGGCGGAGGTTGCGAGATGCAAGGGAAAGTCAGAAAGCGATCGCTTGAATGCGAAGCCCGAGCCGACGTGGTAGACCACATCGTTCTGTTCCCCTCGGCGAAGCGAACCGCCGAACCCTTGCCAAAAGCAAGTGGACTGAAGAACAACTGCCGAAAGCCATGACAATCTCGGGCAGAAGGTCCGGGAACGAACGGCAGACTTGAACGCGGCGAACGAAAGCCTGCGTGAACTGTCGGGTCGGCTGGAGCAGATGCGCGATGAAGAGCGGCGGCAAATTGCACGTGAGTTGCACGACAGCCCGGGGCAACTGCTCGCGGCACTCAGCATGAACATCGCGGTGATGCAGTCGCAATCCCATAAGCTCGATGAGGCGGGAGCCCGAGCGGTTTCCGAAAATGCCGCGTTGGTAGAACAAATCAGCAGCGAGATTCGCACCATCTCGCATCTGCTGCATCCCCCGCTGCTTGATGTGGTCGGCCTCGCATCCGCGCTTCGCTGGTATGTGGATGGCTTCAGAACGCAGTAAAATCAAGGTCGATCTGGATATCCCGGATGAGTTTCGCCGGCTGTCGGATGAGACGGAAATCGCAATTTTTCGAATGATCCAAGAGTGCCTCACGAACATTCATCGTCATTCTGGAGGTACTACCGCTGCGATACGCGTGCATGAGCAAGATCAGTGCGTGCCGGTTGAAGTCCATGACAAGGGCAAAGGCATACCTCTGGAAGAACAACTGCAACGCAGCTCATCAGGTCGCACCAGGGTGGGATTTCGCGGTATGCGGGAGCGCTTGAGACAGCTGGGCGGAAATTTGGAAATTCGATCGGACGGAGGAGGTACAGTAGTAATTGCCACTCTGCCGCTTGTGGAGTCGAAGGCCGCCAGAAGCGCGAGCGAAGAAATTGTTTCCTGAAGATTTTTCCCTGCCGCTTTTGGGGACGCTACACAGGCAGGTCAGCGGTCATTATTGTTAATGTGCCATCCCGGTTCAAGCGGAGAGTGGGCGACGGTCAAGCTTTCTTGTCGCCCACTTCGATCTCTTCGCTCTTTTCTGTATTTGGATCGGTCCTTGGAGCCGGAGTCGTCGCCTCCGGTGGCGCTTCGATCGTCACTTCCACCTCCGCGCCTTGCTTGAGGCGTACGGGGTCGCCATTTTCGTCCGTCAGTGTGTTCTTGATCCGAATTTCTCGATATAGATGATCGGCTCCGTTGATGGCGATCTGGGCTTTCTCCGGTTCGTCCCCGGATAAAGGCTTGATGATTCTTTCGACAGTTCCAGGAAGCGTAGCGCTGGAGTTTTCGTTCATATGGGCCCTAGTGGAGTCCGGATCAACCCTCGGTGCCGGTGTAGGGCATGTTCGTAACCGACCGGCGAATCTTGCCCGTCGCCGTGGCAGCGGATTCAACCACTTTATTCTTCACATCGGTCGCTTTATCGCGGACAGCCTGGCGCGTCTCACTGCCTGGCGCCGGCGCCAACAGAATTCCAAGTCCAGCCCCGACTCCAACTCCTAGTAAAAAGCCAGCCAGTCGTGAAGGCCAGTAGCTTCTGCCGCGAAGAGCAGCGGCGGCGGATTCCAGGCGATCGACTGCGTCTTCATACTTGCTGGTCACCGTATCGGTTACATCGTCCATTCGGTCCTTGAGACTGTCGGCAATCGCGCTCCGGACTTTCGGCTCCGTGAAAAGCACACCCAACTTGGCGGCCAGACGCACCCAGTCTTTCGCCTTATTCATTCTTCCAATGTTCCGCATGATAATTCCCCTTTCCTTTGGATTCGTAAGCTGTGATCGCACTTATAATTCGTCTTCGCCGACCGCACTATCGGATGATTCGTGTAGAGCGGCCAGAGGATATGTGTACGCGTGTTGAGAGGGCGCCGGCGAGAGAGCT
>DATKEN010000080.1:0-65600 GCA_035512155.1 Terriglobales bacterium
ACATCAAGCGACTGGTACGGTTCCTCGGCCAGCCGATACCCCCTGCTGAGAGAGTCCCCGCCTAGCCGAGCAGAGAAGGAGAACTCGCAGCAGCTCTGTTCGGCACCAAAAGGTCGCTCCTATCACAGACTTTTTCAACACTCACAGGCGATAGCACTCACGAACGAGGAGTGAGGTGGCGCGGATTCTGGCTGTGTCGGGCAACCCGGAATGTATGAAAATGGCGTAAAACATTCTGACACGCCTGACCTAATCCGACAGCAAGGTGTGCAAGGTCAAGTCTGGCTTATCACACCTAAGCGTCTGTGAGCGCTAAAAGGTAAGCGCCATCAGCTCAATTGACATCAGCTCAATTGACGTCGAACTGTTCCTGGTGCAATGCTGGATCGCTCTTTACGATCACGGTTTTCTTGGTCAGCTCTTCCATCTCGGCCAGGGCGCGGCCGTTATTGGCTTTGAGCGCTTTGGCCACTTCAGGATTCACCCGCAGCATCACGTCGGCGTGCTCCAGATGTTTGGCGAGCTTCCGCATCTCGAGGTAGATTTCGTTGCACACCGTGGTCACTGACTTCACAAAGCCCGTCGATTGGCAGTATGGACACGGCGTCCCAATAGTGCGCTCGAGCGACTGCTTCACGCGTTTGCGAGTGATGGCGACCAGTCCAAAATCGTTAAACTGCAAAACCTTCGACGGCGCGCGATCCGCACGCAGGGCCTCTTCCAGCGCCTGCATCACTTTCTGACGGTTGCGTCGCTCGTCCATGTCGATGAAGTCAATGATGATAATTCCGCCCAGATCGCGCAGGCGAATCTGGCGAACGATCTCCTTGATGGCATCTACATTGGTCTTGACGATGGTGTCTTCCAGCCGGGCGGTCTTGCCGACGTACTTGCCGGTATTGACGTCGATCGCAACCAGCGCCTCGGTCTGGTTAATGACGATGTATCCGCCACTCTTCAGCCAGACTTTCGACTTCAGCGCTTTGTTGATCTCCTCGCTTAGTCCGAACTGATCGAACAGCGGCGTTTCCTTGGTATAGAGTTTCACTCGCTTGACCAGCGCGGGCTGGAAACGATTGGCGAAGCGCAGGATTCGTTCATACTCCTCGGTGGTGTCGACCCAGATGGCGGTGAAGTCGGACGTAACCTGGTCGCGCAGCACGCGCTCCACCACATTCAGATCGTGATAGATCAGCGCCGGGCTCTTGCCGCTGTCAGCGCGGCTCTTGATCTCACTCCACAGGCCCTTGAGGAAACGGATATCGGCGCGTAGATCTTCCTCTTCCGCGCCCTGCGCGGCGGTGCGCACGATGAATCCGCCGTGACCGTTCTCGCGTTCGCTTTGAATGATCCGCTTCAGCCGCTGGCGCTCTTCCTCGGAAGAGATTTTGCGCGACACGCCGGTGTGGTTGACCGTGGGCAGATACACCAGGAAGCGGCCCGGAAGAGCAATGTGGCTGGTGATGCGAGCGCCTTTTTTCCCGATTGGCTCCTTGGCGATCTGCACGAGAATTTCCTGGCCTTCCTTGAGCAGGTCGCTGATTTGCGGAACATTGTGGGGTTCGTTGCGCCGGAAGCGGCGTCCGCCACGACGGCCCCGCTGGCCCCGCCGATCGAAGGCAGGACGCTGCGCCCGCTGCGTATAGGGGGCGGTCGCGGCCGGAGCCCGTACTTCGGCGCTGGCCTCCACGCTCCCGTTCCCGCGCGCTTCCGCGTCGAGCACAGCTTCGGCCTCGGCTTGGGCTTCATCGAGTTCCGCCTCTTCTGCTTCTTCCTCTTCTTCCGTGCCAGCTTCGTCGGCCACCACTTCGGCCGCAGCGCCGGTCGCCAGTATTCCTGTGATTTCTGGCTCCCCTTGCTCTCGGACGACTGGCTCTACCGAGGCAGCGATTTCGCGTCCCTGTTCCTGATAGTCCCCGGCGGCGTGCGTTTCTTCTTCGAGTTCCTCGAAGGCGGCGTCCTCTTCGAGTTCCTCGACGTAATGAGCGAGATCAGCCTCTTCTTCTTCGATCTCCTCCTCTTCCATCGTGCCCGAGGGAATAGCTGCAGCGGACGCAGCGCGATCGGAGTGCTCAGAAATTAGAGTCAGTTTGTCGCTTGAGTCGTTTTCTTCTTCGTTTGCCCCTTCTTTGGTTTCCCTGCCGAAAACTGCGCCCACATTCTTCTGGTGCAGCGCCTGCTGCTCGCGGTGCCACTCCGGCGATTCAACTCTCGGAGGCTGCACATCATGCTGGAGTTGTGATTCGACGCGCTTCTCCGGCTGCGGCTGAGAATTCGCGAAGAGCGGTTCATCCTCAGGGAAGCTGCCGGCGATGGCAGATGCCGCTGCCGCGCGACTGTCCTCCGAAACGGTCGGCCGCATAGACTGCCTTGCGGGTTGAGCCTGACTCAGGCGCTGATACTTGGAGATGGACTCTCCCGGCAAAATCATAGGCTGATAGCCCGGTGGCGGGCCGTACTCAGCTCGCGGCGTTCGCCCCATGCGATCGCCTCGCTCGGGACGGTTTGGCGGCTCGGGCCGAGGCGCCTCTCGTGCCAGCTCACCCGCCGGGCGAGCGAACTTGGATTCCGGGAAGCGCTCCCCGCGACGGCCACGACGACGGCGGCGACCGCGAAATCCGCCTCGATCATCCTTGGGTTCGCTGGACCTAGCCTCGCCGGCACTGAGTCGCTCGCCATTTTCCGCCGCCGGACGAAAACCCTGTTCTTCAGTAATGCGTGGTTCCGTTACCTCAGTCGGCGTTTGCGATTCGGTCAACGCAGGTTGGTCTTCCGTCCGAAACTGCGGTTGATAGACTTGCGCCTGAGTAGAACGATGGGTAGGAACTTCTTCCATCTCGTCTGCGTCTTCTAATTCCATGAAGTCGGAAACGTAGAGAAAGGCGTCCCGCTCCAAGCCGATGTCCACGAAGGCCGACTGCATCCCAGGCAGGACCCTGGTCACGCGTCCCTTATAGATGGAACCTGCCAGGGTGTATTCGTTTTCGCGTTCGAGGTAGATTTCAGCGAGCAGATCGTCTTCAACCATTCCCACCTTGGTTTCGTGGGGTGTGGAAGACACAAATAATTCTTTTGTCATGGCTAACTCCGGTCCTCGGCCGATTACACGGCCGTAGGAATCACCGGGCGGAAAGGCAAAAGAAGGCAGGGAGGATAGAGCGGTGCGATGGCCGGCCCGAACAGGGCACGGCCTGGGCCTCGGAGTTGTCTCCGGAACCGAATCCGTAGCATAGGCGTGGGAATCTTTCGCACTTATCGCATTCGCGCTTCGCCAGGTTTGTGACCGCTCTCTCGAGATCTCTCAAGATCAGAGGGGGCCGTTACCGGCCTGGTATACGCTTTAGCTTCAATCCTGCCCGGCTTCGAACTGCTTCCAGCCGGTGAGTGCCCTCTTTACGCGAGGGCGTTCGTAATCTTTTCAGGCCGCGCATGGCTTGCGCGGAAAACTCACCCTGCCTTCTTCTTCCCGCTTCAGTTCACAAAACGGCGCATCCTGACATTCATTACAATGCCCAGCGCCAAAAACATAAACAGGACGGAAGACCCGCCATAACTCATCAGCGGCAGGGGTATTCCGGTGACCGGCATAAAACCGACCACCATGCCGACGTTGACCAGGATGTGAAAGCTAAGCACAGCCACCACGCCCATCACCACGAATGTGCCGGCACGGTCGGGCGCCGTTTGCGCATTCTGGGTCAATCGCATCAGCACTATAAAGTATAACAGCAACACTCCCAACGCGCCCACAAATCCGTGTTCCTCGGCAAAAGCAGCGAAAATAAAGTCCGTTTGCGGAACCGGCAGGAAAGCCAAGTGGGTCTGCGAACCCTCGGAACTTCCCCAAATTCCGCCAGAGCCCACGGCAATCAGGGATTGGTTCACCTGGTAACCCTTGCCCTGGCTGTCGGCATCCGGATGCATGAAACTGGTCAGACGATCACGCTGGTAAGGCTTCAAAACGTGCCAGGCCAGCGGCATCAACAACGCCCCCGCCAAAATCACGATCATCGCCTGCTTCAGCCGTACCCCTCCCAGGAACAAGCCCATGATGGCGATCGGCATGTACGTAAGAGCGGTTCCTAGATCCGGCTGCGCCAATACCATCAGCATTGGGATCCCCACCATTGCCCCGGCTTTGAGGAAGTCTGTCCAGGAAAGGTCCTTCTGATGCAAGTCGGCGAGAAACTTTGCCATGGCGAGGATCAGAATCAACTTTACCCACTCCGAAGGCTGGAAGTGTCCGCCGCCGGGCATCTTGACCCAGCGCCGCGCCCCAAGATATTTCTGCCCAAAGATCAGCACCACCATCAGTGAAGCGATGGCCGCCAGGTAAATCCAGTGCACGCGATCCAGAAGGAGTTGGTAGTTGAGCAGGCTTACCGCAAACATCCCGCCGATCCCGCCGATGATCCAATAAATCTGCTTGATGTGTGCACCCGCGAACTTGGTGTGCACGGTGGCGCTATGGATCTCCATCACGCCCAGCCCACAAATCAGAAGGACGAAGATCAATAGCAGCCAATCGAAATCGTGAAATGAAATGTATCTAGACATGAAATCAGTCGTTGGTCGTTAGTCGCTCTAACATTGCCATCCAAGTTGTCATCCTGAGCGGAGCGAGATCGCTCGCTGGCGAGTGATCTCGCGCAGTCGAAGGACCCCTACCCGCTAACAAATGCAGTGGGCATAAGCCACTCGCGATGAATCGCAAATAACACGCTCACTCCACTCCCGGCGCGGCCATCGCGAGCGGCAGGTGTTTCTTCGACACCTGCACGACAAAATGCCCTCCGCGGAGGGTTTCGTCCTCAACTGCAGCGGGAGCGTTCCAGACCGCGCCCACTTCGACCTGATCTCCCGCTTGCGCCATCTTGCTGGGCTGTCGTCGCTGCTTCTCCACATAAGCCTTGATCACCTGAGCCGCAGTGCGCGCCGCCAGGTAGCCATGCTCGCCTTCTTCCAGGAGAACGCAAACTACGATCTCCGGATTGCGGCGCGGCTCGACCCCGGCAAACCAGCCGTTATCCTTAAATTTCGATTTGCCAGCAGCGCCCATTTTTGCCTTCAGCACGTTGCTGATGGTCTGGGCGCTCCCCGTCTTCCCGGCAAAATCGATACCCTGCAAATGCGAGAGAGCAGCCGTTCCGCCTGGGTTTACCACGTCCGCCATAGCATCGGTAATAATCTCCCAGTTCTTGGGATCGATAGGAATTTTAACTTCGTCTGCTACGTCGGCGGCCGGAATGATATGTGGCGGCATTTCGTTGGGAAACGCCACATGAGGCCGCCGCAGCATGCCGCCGCTTGCGATCGCTCCAATGGCACGCGCTAACTGGATGGGAGTCACCGCCACCGCACCCTGGCCGATTCCCACCGAGATGGTTTCCCCGGCGTACCACTTCTGTTTGAAGTTGCGGATTTTCCACTCTTCCGACGGCATCACACCGCTGACTTCTTGCGGCAAATCGATGCCCGTCTTCTGTCCCAGCCCGAACATGGTTGCATATTTCGCGATCCGTTCGATGCCGAGCTTTTCAGCTAGCGTATAGAAGAACACATCGCAGGATTGGTAGATCGCTTTGGTAATGCCCACAACGCCATGCACACGATGCTCGGCCACTACCCAGCACTTGAAGTAGCGTCCGTAAAACGAGGCGCCGCCATTGCAGGTCACGTGCATGTCCTGCGCGATGCCTTCCTGCAGGCCCGCTGTTGCCATGATGATTTTGAAAACTGACCCCGGGGCGAGTTGGGCCTGGATGGCCTTATTCAGCAGCGGGTGGTCTTCATCGTTGACCAGCTTCGCCCATTCGCCCCGTCGAATGCGCACGGCAAAATCGTTGGGGTCGAAGACCGGACGGCTGACCATGGCCAGAATTTCGCCGGTCCTCGGATCCATAGCGACAATCGCGCCATTCCTTGCCTCTAGAGCCTGCTCGGCGGCAATCTGCAGATCGATATCGATGGTTAGCTTCAACTGCCTGCCGGGCACAGCAGGCTTCTCCTGCAGCTCTCCCATCTCCTTGCCACGGCTGTTTACCAACACCTGCCGTGAACCGTTTTTGCCCATCAAAATCGGGTTGTACTCCAGTTCGACGCCGGATTGACCCACTACGTCGCCCGGATTGTAGAGTTCCCATCGCGGCTGGTTCAGCATCTGCTCGCTGACTTCGCCCACGTACCCGACCAGGTGCGCCATGAAACCGTTGCGCGGATAGAGTCTGCGGTGTGCCATGATGGTGTCGAGCTCCGGCAACTCGTTGCGGTGAGACTCGATGAAAGCCAGCTCATCGGGTGTGATGTCTTCCTTGAGATAAATCGGCTGATACTGGGCCACCGTGGAGAATTTTCGGACGCGCTCGCGTACCTCTTTGGCATCCATGTGCAAGCCTTCGGCAATCAGATCGGCGTCTGCCGAAAGGTCGCGCGACGAATCTCGCAACAACAAGGCGGTGAAGGAAGGATAGTTATCGACGATCGTGCGGCCTTCACGGTCCAGGATCTTGCCGCGAGGCGCTAGGATGGGAACTTCCCGCGTCTTGTTCTTTTCGGCCAGTGCCGCGTAGAACTCGCTCTGCACCACCTGGAGGCGCCACAGCCCGTACGCCAGCACCAGAAAAATGACGAGGATGATGTATTGCACCGTCGTCAGGCGTGTGGAGGAAACTTTTTCGTCGCGTCCAAACATCGGGCGTCAGGCTTCAGGCTTCAGGTCGAAGTGGTGACACCACCACGTAGGGAGTCCCAATGCCGGAAATCAGATCCTTTCGGGAAGCTAACTAATTGTAACCCGGTCGGTTGCTGGAATGGGATGTTGTTTCGAGTGACCGAAGGGCACAGCCTTCGGACCTCGGGCGTCAGACCCCGGAGTGGGTGGAGTGTGCGATTTAAAATTGAAGGCTAAGGCCGAAGCCTGAGGTCTGAGGTCCGACGTCTGCTCTTACGTTCTCCGCTTGAATCGATCCAGCAAGGCAAACAGGAACACGGCTAAGATGGCGTTGGCCAGAGCCGATCCCAGCTCGCGCATCCAGCTCCACTGCAGCGTCATCCCGACAAGTCCTCGCGCCACGGTGAAGTAAACCACTTCGTGGGTCACATAGAAGAACAACGTCACTAGGAAGCGGGCGCCCGCATTTTCTACATCTAACTTCACACCCAGCGAAGAAGCGCCATAGCCCACCACCGTCTGGGCAATGCCATACATGCCAATGTATTGCCCACCCAATGCATCCTGCAGAGCGCCAATTGCGCCGCCGGTTAGCAGTCCTGAAATCGGGTTGCGGCGGGCCAGGGCGAAGAAAATTACTACCAGGAACGGCAAGTTAAAAATGGTTAGAAATGGCAACCAGCGCGGCAGAAACGCCTGCGCCACCAGCGCGATCAAAGGCACACCAATCGCAACCGGAATGCTGAACCGGTAAACCTCAATCTGTTCCTGCGAGGTGTAGGTAATGACGGGCACGTTAGTGAGGCTTCTCCTCGGTCGGCGTGGGTTCGGGGGGTGTCTCCGGATTTTGCTCGGGCGCCGTGGGCTGAGGTTTGGCCGTCGGCTGCGAGACGTTTATGGTGATGGGTTCGGGTTTCGACGTGGTCGCTGGTTTCACCGTGACCGGTGCGGCAGCAGCCTTTGGTGCGGAACCAACGTTAGCCGCCGGTTTCGGCGTTCCGGATGGCTTGGTTGTGGTTCCCGCTACTTCGGGCCTGTTGGGTTTGCCTGTTGGCGTCTGATTGGTTTCTTTGTCAGGTCCTGCGACCGGCTTTTTTGGAACCTCTGGTGGCGGCTTGTCGGGCACAGACGGCAGCCGCTGCGACAAGACATCCACGGCACGCGTCGGCCCAGCTTCAGTCACAGCAGGAGCTTTTTCTGCCTTTTGCGTGATCACCAGCACTTCTTCTAGCCGGCTGAGATTGGTAAATGGCTGTATCCGAATATTAAGAAAAAGTTCATTGCCCTTCGTGACCTTAGTAACGACGCCTACCGGCAGGCCCTTAGGAAAGATCTGGTCGCCGCCGCTGGTTAATACTTTATCGCCGGATTGCACCTGCTCATCGGCCATAACTTTTTCCAGCACCACTTCGCCCACGGGCGTGCCCCGCAACACTCCCTGCAATCTCGATTTCTCAACGATCGCTCCCACGCCACTGCTCTGGTCGTTGATCAGCAACACCTGGGATGTGGAATTGAAAACGCGCAGCACTTTGCCTACGACTCCATCGGCGGTTATGACCGCCATATCTTTGTCGATTCCGTCGTGTGAACCCTTGTCGATGTAGATCGAGCGTAACTGTTCGCTGCCGCTGGAGCCAATCACCTGCGCGGCTACCGTCCGGGAGATGTACTGTTCCTTGAACCCGAGCAGCGACTGTAGCCTGCGTCCCTGCTCCGCATCTTGGTTCAATCGCACCTCTTCCAGGCGAAGTTTTTCGATCTCCGCTTTCAGATCGCGGTTCTCCTGCCGCACTCCGCGCAGGTAAACATAGCCGTGCCACAGGTTCCCCACGCCATGTTGCATTCCGACGATGGCTTTTTCCAGCGGCGTCACAACACTGATAGCCCAGATTCGGATCAGCCGGCTGGATTCATTTTCGGAGGAGCGCTTGACCTGCACCGCCAGCCCGAGCACTTGGGCGAACAGAACTGCCGCCAGGATGGTGACGTTGCGATAGCGTGTAATCAGGGTTTCCATGGCGGGCTTTCCTTAGTGTACCTTCGTGCCCTTCGTGGTTTTCTGTTTTTGATTTTTCAACCACGAAGGAACACGAAGGTGCACGAAGGAGATCGCGCTACTCGATCGAAATCTTCCGAAGCAACTTGAAATCGCTCAGCATTTTGCCCGTGCCCAGCACCACGCTGCACAACGGGTCATCAGCGATGGATACCGGCAAGCCTGTTTCCTCGCGGATGCGCTTATCCAGATTCTTCAACAGCGCGCCTCCACCGGTCAACACAATGCCACGGTCGCTGATGTCAGCCGACAGCTCCGGGGGCGTGCGCTCCAAGGCCACGCGCACCGCGTTCATGATGGTGGATACGCATTCACTCAGAGCTTCTCGAACTTCACTATCATCGACGGTTATGGTCTTGGGCACGCCTTCGATCAGATTGCGGCCCTTGATTTCCATGGTCAGCGGTTTGTCGAGTGGATAAGCGGAT
Source organism: Terriglobales bacterium (assembly GCA_035512155.1). Taxonomy (GTDB): domain Bacteria; phylum Acidobacteriota; class Terriglobia; order Terriglobales; family Acidobacteriaceae; genus JABCYV01. Next base: position 9,158 of record DATKEN010000080.1, read on the forward strand.
CCAATCTCGATCTTGATCTGCTCGGCAGTTCGCTCTCCGATCAGCAGGTTATATTTGCGCTTGAGGTAGTTCATGATGGCCTCGTCCATCTGGTTGCCCGCCATGCGGACGGAACGGGAATAGACGATGCCGCTGAGCGAAATCACTGCAATGTCGGTGGTGCCGCCGCCTATATCCACTACCATATTGCCGCTGGGTTCTGTGATGGGCAATCCCGCGCCGATGGCCGCGACCATGGCTTGCTCAACCAGGTAAACCTCGCTGGCCTTGGCGCGATAGGCCGAGTCCATGACCGCCCGCTTTTCTACCTGCGTAATCTCCGAGGGCACGCCAATTACGATGCGCGGATGCACCAGCATCTTGCGGTTGTGGGCCTTCTGGATGAAGTAGTTCAGCATCTTCTCGGTGACTTTGAAGTCGGCGATCACGCCATCTTTCATAGGCTTGATGGCGACAATGTTTCCCGGCGTCCGGCCGAGCATCTCTTTGGCCTCTTTGCCTACCGCCTCGACTTCTCCAGTGTTCTTGTTGATAGCTACGATGGATGGTTCGTTGACCACGATGCCCTTGCCGCGCGCGTACACCAGCGTGTTGGCCGTGCCCAGGTCTATGGCAAGATCGCTGGAAAAAATGCTGAACAGCGACCTCAGGTTGTGCAAGCGCGTTGCGCTGGAGTGAAAGCCGTTCGATGACATGCCCGAAGCTTCTCTCTTTAAGATCTTTAAACTGCCGTCATTCCCAGGCGTTGCCCGGTCATTCTACGTAAGCGCGGAGGGGGGCTACCCACAATTCTAAGGGATATTCCCCATTTCTACCGCAAACGAAAGTTCCAGCACCTCAGGAGCGTCTCGCCGCTCTGCTTTGTTACTGAATCACGATCTTCTTCTGCAGCGTATTTACCCCGCCCTTGGCATTTTGTGCTGTGATGGTGACGGTGCTCTCCCCCAGAGGCATGGGTGGAGTGAAGTAGTGAAAGCTGCCATCCGTGCTGATTACTGGGACTTCGCGGCCGTTTACCATCACCCGGGCGCCCACTTCCGTCTTCCCGGTTAACTCCAGCACATGCCCGTGCTGAATGAAGGGATCCAGCTGCAGATCGATCGCAGCTGTGTCCTTTCCCTTGGGGATCACAGTGAAGCGGTTCTTCTCGCTCTCCAAAGACACTTTACCCTCGGCATCGTAGGACTGGACCACCCAGTAATACGCTCCTTCGGGCAGTCCGGAAACAATCACGTCGGCGGTATTCACCTTTTGGTCGGCGATGGTCGACGAAAAATAGGGGTTCCGCGAAATGCGAAGGCGGTATCCCACCGCGTTGGCCATTGGACTCCATGAAAATTCGATCGGCTTGGCTTCCCCAGAGATGAAAATCGGCATCATGTTGGCCGGAGATATCGGCGTCGGTGGCCCGATCTCCTTCACTTTGTCCATGTGCGGAGACTGCGCCTGGAAGCCAACTTTCTCCCAGTCCGCCAAATGCACCACTTCCCCGTTGCGCGCGACCTCGCTCGATCCTTTCTTCATCAGGATTTCGTGCTTATCGCTCTTGGGATCGTTGCGTACCATGGCGGCACTATCTGGGGCCAGAGAAGCCGTTGCCCCCGCCACCACAACCTGCGATCTGGAACCTTGGGAATAGGTCGCAGTGGCCAAATCGACCGTGCCCGTGCTCACCGCCACTGACACGCTCGTCTGCTGTTGCTCATTGGCCGAATTTTCCTCGATTACGATCAGGGAATCCTGCTTTACAGTGTAATTAGTGCCATCATTGAAAACGATTTTGGCCATGCCTTCGGAGCCGGTCTGAACTACATCACCCTTTTCCAAAGGCACGTTATAGTCGGCTGCCACCCAGCTATTGCTGTTCGACTTCTTCACCCGTACCGTGCCATCGAGCGCAGTGATGTGCGCCTGCTGCGAGTTCATGACGCCTGATTTCGCGGGACTCCCGGCCGCTCCAGCAACCCTCTCCAGCAGACTTGTGGTCAGGTTACTGGCTGCCTTGACGCCACTTTCGGTGAATTGCGGGAACGCCAACCGCAGGCCGACGGAAAATACCACGACCCCCGCTAAAATCAGCAGCGCCACGCTGCGGTACGTTACCGTCTTCCACGCAATGTGGATTCCCGGCTTGGGAGTCGAAGACACGAGGGCCCCAGCACCAGCCAAACTTAGAGAATATCGAGTAATTTGAAAGCTATCACAAGCTTAACTGGCCAGAGGCAGGTAATCAACTTGGGTCCTCGGCCAGAGGTGCATGTCCAGCGGTGTATCGATCGCAGGACGGGAAACCCATGAATCTTCAGTTTCCGACAGTTACCGAATTCAGCTCACACCAGCGCTCCAGCACGTAAAGCGACCAGGGTCGGGACCAGGAAGTGCGACCATTCAGGAAATCTCCCCAAACCTGCTGCACCGCCTTCGGATCGAGCACCGCAGCCAACCGCCCGTCCGCGCTTCTGCACAGCGTCTTTTCCACTTCAGATTTCAGTTGCTCGCGTAACCACCGCTCAAAAGGCAAGGTGAATCCGCGCTTGGGCCGGTGCACCACCTCGTCCGGCAGAGCGCCGTGCAAGGCTCCGACCAGCAGGGGCTTCGGCGTGCTTTTGCTGAGTTTCCAGCTCCCGGGCAAAGCGAGCAACTTTTCAGCCAGACGATGATCGATGAGCGGAACTCTCAGCTCCAAGCCATGCGCCATGCTCATCCCATCCGAATCCCGAAGCAGGGTATTCTGCATGTAATTGCGCGATTCGAGATACGAAACCCGGTTTATGGCATCGAGACTGTGAGTTCGCGCCAAGCTGTCCTCTAGTGCAACGGTCGCCCGTTCGATTGCCCGATCGTCACGAGTAACAAAAAGCGATTCCCGCCGGCGTGGCATGAACAGCATGCGCGAAACAAAATAAGGATGCAGCATTCCTTGATCCCCGCGCACGAGTTCCGACAATTTTCGATTCTGGTCGGTATTCGAGCTGAACAAAGCAAAGCCAGCGGCCACACTGCGGCGCACAGGTGACGGAAGATACTTCCACGAACGCGCGAATCGCTCCATCCGTGGCACCGTCTGGAAGCTGGAGTAGCCAGCGAACAGTTCGTCCCCGCCCAGCCCGGATAGCGCGACTTTGATTCCGGCCGCGCGCGTCTGCCGCGAGATGAGATAAGTATTCAGGCCGTCGATCGTGGGCTGATCCATGGCCTGCAGTGCGTAAGGAATGGCATCGAGCACGTCGTTTTGTGAGACCAGGATCTCCTGGTGGTCGGCCCCAAAGGCTTGCGCAACAGACCGAGAGTATTTGGCTTCACTAAAATCCGCCTCGCGGAAAACAATTGAAAGGGTGTTCACGCGAGTCCCGGCACGTCCCAGAATTCCTACCAGACTGCTGGAGTCGATGCCTCCGGAAAGGAACACGCCAACCGGAACATCGCTGATCATCTGCATGCGAACCACTTCATCCAGCGTAGCGTGCAAATCTTTCACTAACTGCCTGCGCTCGGATTCGGTGGCGTGCTCATTTCTTTGAGCAGCACGTTTCCTTTCTCCATGCGGCGCCAGATCCCAATACATCACTTCACGGACGCCGCCCCTCTCCCACATGAGATAGTGTCCAGCCCGTAGCGCAGAAATCCCTGCTATTAACGTGATCGGATCGTACAGCGAGCCAAAGCTCAGGTAACTGACCAGGCCAGCGCGACTGAGGCAGCGCGGCACCAGACCTGTACCCAGCAGCGTGCGGGCCTCGGAAGCAAAAAGGAAGAATGGGCCCGCGGATGCATAGTAGAGGGGCTTGATGCCCATGGGATCGCGGGCCAGGAACAGACGATGCCGTTTCGCGTCCCAGATGGCGAAGGCAAACATGCCGCGCAGTTCGTCGAGACAGCGTTCACTCCAGTGTCCGTAGGCCTTAAGCAGCACTTCGGTATCGGAGTGGCTGCGGAATTCCACGCCGCCCTGTTCCAATTTCCGCCGAACTTCGCGAAAGTTGTAGATCTCGCCGTTGAACGTGATCCAGTTGCCGGTCTCGGGATCCTGCATCGGTTGATGCCCGAGTGGCGAGAGATCCAGAATCGCGAGTCGTCGATTACCGAGACCGATTTCGAGCGGTTCCGGTGTAGTTTCTCGAACGATAACGGTCCCAGAATCGTCGGGTCCTCGATGCGCCAGCGATTGCGTCGCACGTTCCAGCACGTCAGGAGCGACAGAAACGTCCCGCGCGACCATGCCCACGATTCCGCACATAGGTTGCGCACCATATTAGCCTGAACCCACCGTGGCGGGATTGAAGCCGCCAGCGTGTGTCATTCTCTGGCCCCGAAAAGCCAGTTACAATGCTCCTCGTACTTTAGAATCGGCGGCCTTTTGACGACAATTTCTGCTGACGCCAGTCCAGCAATGAGATCACCATCCGTGAAACCGGCGCCCACACTCTCGTCCGAAGGTCTGCTTCGGCCGCGCATGCCGGAATTGGACACGATACGTGGAATCGCAGTGCTGCTAGTCCTGTTTTTCCATGGCTTCGGCTTCCGCTACGGTCTTCACGGCCTGTCCGGATTGCCAAAACTGTTTGTAGCGGCTACCCTTCCCGGTTGGGTCGGCGTAAATCTGTTTTTTGTGCTCTCGGGATTTCTAATCACTGGTGTCTTGCTCGACTCTAAGCCTTCAGCCCATTACTACCGGCGTTTCTACACTCGTCGTGCTCTGCGCATTCTGCCGCTGTATTACGCGGTGCTTCTCTTTCTCGCGGTCCTAACGCGAACTGGCTTAGTGAGCCGGCACGCATCCTGGGCATTCTTGGGACTCAGCTTTTTGTATCTCTCAAATGTCACCGAGCTATTCGGGGTGCCGATGCAATACGGAGTTTTGTGGTCGCTGGCGGTAGAGGAGCACTTCTACCTGTTATGGCCAGCTGCGGTGCGCGCTCTTTCGCGGCGACGAGTGGCAATTGTCGGCGGGATCATTTGCATTCTGTGCCCAAGTTTGCGAGCGCTCTATTACGTTCTCGGCTACAACGAGGGCACGGGGTATACCTGGCTGATCGCAGACGGTCTGGCGCTGGGATCGGTGCTGGCAGCGCTGGCTCGGGGTCCGTTAGGAACCCGCTCTCGCATGTGGCGCGTTACCCTTGCGGCTTTTGCAGTGAGCCTGACGATGTTCGCCGTGGGTTATCCATTCGGAATATTTCTCGCCAGCAGGTTCTTAGGCATCGCGCTAAGGGAAACAGCATTGAATCTTTTCTTTGCGGGAACGGTCGCGTTTACTCTTCTGGCCGGAACTTCGCAGTGGCGATGGCTTGTCAACCGGCGGGTGCTGCAGTTCTTCGGCGAAATCAGTTATGGCGTTTATCTCATCCACATGTTGATGTTCGATCTGGAGGACCACTTCCTAAAAGATCGGTTCCCTTTCCTACCCCCTGCTAGCGAACATTTTGGCGTCATGGTTTTTCATTTTTGTATCGCTGCCGGTTTCACCGTGGGTGTAGCCTGTCTTTCCCGCTGGTATTTTGAAGAACCTTTTCTGCGGCTTAAGAAGCGTCTTGAAGCACCAAGCGAGGAATCCCTGGCGTTCCAACGAGCGCCGCAAACTCAACCTGCAGAAGACTTGAGAACCGCATAGCCGTCTTTCTGGCACCGCAACCATTTCGTACGAGGTCACGACTGCGAGAAACAGCATTAACACAAGTTCCTTCGACTCAAGGGGCCGAGACAACTAGAACATCTGTCCCAGAGCCCTCGCAACGAGAAATTCTCGCGTTGGCCATCACAACGTTGGCTGTCTTTATGGTTTCGGTTGGCTGCTTCGCGAAATTCTCCAACTTCTTCGGCGTGGTGGATAATTCCGGAGACAACCGGGCGTACATCAACGTGGCCGCAGCCATCAAGCACTGGAGCTTCCACGGACTTTTCATCAAACACTTCTGGGGCTTGCCTTATGTAATGGCTGCGGTTTCAACCGTCACGCGCACTTCGGACCGCGCGTCATTGCTTTTGGTTTGTTTGCTCTCGTCAGTTGTTGGCACCGTCCTGGCCTTTCGATTGTGGGGCGGCTGGGTAGCTGGTTTCTTCGCTGTGCTTAATTTTGAGTGGATGCAGCGTTCGTGCCTGGGCGGATCCGAGCCGCTGTTCGTGGTGCTTTTGTTTGCCAGTTTTCTCGCGGTCAGGCGTGAGCGCTGGATTCTGGCCGCTCTTCTAGCCTCGTTCAGCACGACTGTCAGACCCCTCGGTTTTCTGGCTCTGGCTGGAATAGGACTGACCCTGCTGTGGAAGCGTGAATACCGTACGCTTTCTATTGCCGTTGCGGTCGGCGCGGCAATCGGGGCTGCTTATGTGCTACCGCTGTGGTGGCTCTTCGGAGACCCCTTAGCGACGGCACATAGCTATCAAAGTCAGGGAGGTCATCGGCTGTTCGGGCTTCCACTCTACGCCATCATAAAAGGGACGTTCCTTTACCCTGCACCCTGGACAAGTTTGGTGTTGAGCTTCGGGTGGATCCTTTTTGTTCTTGCCGGAACGGTCGCGATGTTCGCCAGCGAAAGTTTTCGTACATACTTCAGGTCACGCCCGGTCGAGATATTTTTCGCCGTTACCTATTTATTTTTGATCTTTTCGTACAACTCTCCATATTGGGCTCGCGGAACCTTTCAGCGCTTCGCCATCCCGATTATTCCGTTCGTTGTTTCCGCGCTGCTGCCGTGGATACCCAAGTCACGCGGCCTGCTCTGGGGATTGGGGATCGTCTCTCCAGTATTAGCCGCCGCCTCAGCGATCGGCATCAGGAACGTGTTCCATATTCACTCATGATCGCACTGGAGATGAACTATCCGTCGAGATGGAACTAAAGGTCAATATTGGAGCTGGAGTTTCTGGAGCGCCCGGGTGGTACAACATCGACAACTCACCCACCATTGCGCTTTCCCGTCTTCCGTTCGGCCGCTGGATCTTTCGGACTCCCGATTGGCCCAAAGATGTGCACCGACACGATGTGAAGAAAGGCCTCCCCTTTGGTGATGAAAGTATCAGCTACATTTATTCCTCGCACACCTTTGAGCATTTCACTTGGGAACAATCGCTCACCGTCGCCCGGGAGTGTTTTCGGGTACTACGATCAGGAGGCTCGCTGCGCGTCGTCGTGCCTGACCTCCGACTGATCGTCCAAGACTATATGGAGAGTTCCGACTCGCTGGCTTCGCACCGTTTTCTGGAACGCCTCTCCCTCGGTCACACCTTTCACGATTTCGTCCACCCAGGCGCAAACCACTCTCAGATGTTTGACGAACGCTCCCTCGTCCACCTGATGAAGCAAGCGGGCTTTTCTCACCCCGAGGTTCGCCATTTCATGGAGAGTTGTATTCCTGATGTGGCTAGTGTTGAGCTGGCATCTCGTCAGCGCGAGAGTCTCTACGTGGAGGCTTCGAAGTAAGCGGTCTTGGCTGACATCGGTTGGCCCGTAGATTCCGTTCCCGCTAGACTGGGCGTGCATGAACCTTGGCGCAGCGTCTGGTGGTGATCGCACACTGATGTTCATTCACGCTCTCAGGGTGATCGCATGGCGACAATTCGGACCCTTTTCGAACGCTTCAGCCGGCATCGGGTCCTCAAGCGAAAACTACCAGCGGATCTCGGTGGATGCTGCCTATATGTCTCGCCGGATGCAGCCCTTCGTTTCTGGCTTCCTATAACCGACCGCACCGATCCGCTTCTATTCCAGCTGGTACGTGAATTCGTGAAACCAGGTACCGTGGTTTGGGACGTAGGTGCGAATGTTGGATTGTTCAGCTTCGCCGCGGCCGCGCTCGCCGGCGAAGCTGGATTCGTGCTGGCCATCGAGGCCGATCCATGGCTCGCTTCGCTTCTCATTCGCACCGCGGAAGTGCACCCCACCCGCCAGGCATCTGTTGCTGTGCTCGCGGCGGCAGTTTCGAATGTGCCGGGCGTCGCGCGTTTCCATGTCGCCCGTCGGGGCCGCAATGCGAATTCCCTGGAGGGTTTGGGCGCAGATGGCGGCGCGAGCGGCGGCGCCCGTTATTCATTTCCAATCCCCACAGTCACGCTCGACGGGCTTATGGATTTCTTTCCCGCGCCCAGCCTGATCAAAATCGATATCGAGGGCGCGGAGTATCAAGCGCTTGTCGGCGCGCAGCTGGTGCTAGCGAAACACCGGCCGGTGATTCTCGCCGAAGTTGCAGAGTCAAACCGGAGTCGGGTACAGGAGTGTCTTCACGGTTACAAGTTTTTCATGACGAATGGGCAGCCGGCCGCTGGTGTTCCCAACAATCTCATTGCCGTGCCGAGAGAGTGAAGCGGTGAGCCAGGTCCGCACTTGGTGCCGATCTCCCGTCCGCGTTAGACTAGGCGCGCATGAACCTCCCTTGGCGCAAGCGACTGTTGCTGCTCATCGCGATCTCTTGCGCGATACTGCTTTGCGTTTCTGTTCCAGCGCACGCCGAAGAAGATGACCTCGACAAATCTCCGCCCAAGGGGATGACGACCGACGAACTGATCCGTCGCTTCACCGCCAAAGAAGCAGAATGGAAGCGCGCGAGGGAGCAGTACAGCTTCCGGCAATCAATTGATGTGAAAGCCATGGCAGGCGAAAGTGTAGTGGGCGAATACCGGCAAGTCGCGGACATCAGTTATAGACAGGGACAACGCGTCAAAAATGTGGCGCTCGCTCCGCAGGCTAGTACAAATCTTTCGAAAGAGGATATCGAAGATCTGGAAACGCGGCCGTCGTTCACCATTAGCAGTGATGAGTTGCCTGAGTATGACGTGGCTTACAGCGGTCAGCAAAAGGTCGACGAACTGCACTGCTACGTTTTTGACGTGAAGCCAAAACGCATGGAGAAAGCCAAGCGATATTTCGAGGGACGGATCTGGGTTGACGATCAAGATTTTCAGATCGTGAAGAACCGCGGCAAGTCCGTCCCCGATATCAAGATTGTCAAGAAGAAGAAAGTCGTCGAGGAGAACCTCTTCCCGCTATTCACCACCTATCGTGAGCAGATTGGCGGGAAGTACTGGTTTCCCACCTTCTCCTCAGCCGACGACACGTTGCACTTTCAGACCAACGACGTACGCATCAGGGAAGTGCTGAAGTTTACCAATTACCAATTGGTGCGATCGACAGCGCAGGCCCAGCCGCAGAAATAGCAGTACTCACCCCACGCAGAATCTGGCTGAGTGCTGAATGCGCTCAATAGAACAAATACTTTCGCCACTTATCATCTGACCGGCCCATCAATCGCATGATGTGGCGACTGGTATGTAGATTGAATGCGCGCGGCTCGCGCAACAGCTTCATGCCGGCTTCCGCGGGAAGCTGATTGCCCTTCTGCCGGTTGCAGGGATGGCAGCAGGCCACCAGGTTTTCCCAGGTCGAAGCGCCGCCGCGGGAGCGGGGCGCCACGTGATCGAGAGTCAATTCACTTGAAGGCAGAACCTCCCCGCAGTATTGGCAGGTATTGCGATCGCGCAGCAGGATGTTCTTACGAGAGAGCGCCCTGCTCTGATGCGGAATGCGGCGATACTCCAGCAGCCGGATCACCGAGGGCACACGAATCGCCAGGCGAGCGGCGTGCAGGAAGTGGCCGTTCTCCTCCTCGGTCATGGCGACGCCCTTCAGCACCAGCACAATGGCGCGTCGCGCCGCGCAGACGTTGATGGGCTCGTACGACGCATTCAGCACCAACACGGGAGCGTGCAGGGCATGGCCGTTGCTGCCCTGGTGCGTTCCCACAATCGCCGCGGATACCACGTGAGCCCCGCCGCTGACCGAATTGTTCCATCTCCCTGACATAGTGCTTTACGTTATCCAGCGGCCGCCATCGTCATCCCAGCTCGTTCCTCGGCGTCCAAGTCGGCGTGGTTCGCGTCTGCCTTCAGAGTGCGCGCCACAGTAGCCACAAATACCTTAGATGCTCCCGCCCGCCTCAGAATTCGTGCGCATTCTGATACCGTGGTACCGGTAGTGAACACGTCGTCCACCAGCAGAATCTCGTGCCCCACGACCTTCTCCGGTTTAGCCACAGCAAAAGCGCCGCGAATGTTCTCCCGCCGCTGATGCCGTGTGAGTCCAGTCTGAGTTTGAGTCTCCCGGCGACGCACAAGGACCGCAGTATCCAAGGTCAACCGATCCTGGGCCGCGTGCTTTAAAGCTGCCCGAACGATCACCTCAGACTGATTGAATCCGCGCTGCCGTAGCTTCCGGGAGTAAAGAGGCACGGGCACAACCAGAATCTCAGCGGCCCGAAAAGAAGGTTCCAGGTCGGCTATGGCTTCCCTCAGCATGCGTCCCAGCACACCAGCCGCGGGACGGACCTGCTCGTATTTCAGCAGATGAACGAGCTCCCGCAATCCGCCCTCATAGCTTCCGTAGGCTGAGGCCTTGGCGAAGGTTGGCTCCAACCGCCGGCACAGCCCGCAGCGTGGCCCACCCAGCTCACCGGTGAAGGCGTAAGGACTCACCATGCGCTCCCCGCAAATAGAGCAGACTCCGTCGCCGATCGGCCGCATGTCCGACAGGCATTCCACACAGACTGGGAGCCGGAAAATATTAACCAGGGGGGCGCCGCAAAGACGGCAATCGGAGGGGAAAAGCGTGGCGAACAAACTTTCGGCAACGCCGCTCACTGAGGAGACCAATGAAGATACCCGCGAAAGGTTACGCGCTACGACCTTGGTCCCGGCAGCCCGGATTGGGTCCCCGCTACTGCTGAAGACGAACCTCCCTCGTCCCGCTCGTGCTCGGGGGGCTACAAGCGGACGAATCTGCTTCAGTATAGCGGGCGGGCTGGGCCCGCGCAACGCGTGGGTCGCGAATCAGGCAGCAGCGCGATGCGTCACCTCGGTTTCACGCTCCCGAACCGGCACAAAACCAGGCTGGTAAGACCTGCGGAAACAGTCTCCGCACCGCACCGGGCGCAAATACAAGGCGGGCAGAATGTATTTTTCCACGAAATTACGGGGACGCGAACGGTATCCCTCAACACTGCCACAATCGCGACACAGGAACGGCTTGCGAACCATAGTCGTACACCTCAGAACAACGACCAGAGGAACCGATCGGAAGTGCCATTGTAGCAAACTGCGGTAGCTCTCAGGAGTTGCCCGACTTGCCATTAACACGTTGATTATGTGGGACGCAAAAACTGCCGGAAACGACGCTGGTCTCCCCCTTGTAAAACAGGGCACACGCGTGCTAACGTGCGCGGTCTTGCCTTAATCAAGTTAAGCTAAAAGTTACGAGGACCTTCTTTCATGAGCCCGGTGAATGCGACCGAAATCCCGAAGAAATTTCAACCCTATGTCCCCGAGCACATGGAAATGCGGGAATTTACCTTCCGCGCATTGTTGATCGGACTGGTAATGACCACAATCCTGGGCTCGGCCAACGCCTACCTGGGACTGCGGGCTGGCATGACGATTGCCGCAACCTATCCAGCCGCCGTCATCGGCATGGCGCTGCTCAAGCTGATGAAGGGTTCCCTGCTAGAGGAAAACATTGCTCGTACCGTGGGCTCGATCGGCGAATCCGTAGCCGCGGGCGCGATCTTCACTTTGCCGGCGTTCGTGTTGTCCGGGGCCTGGCCAGCCTTCAGCGTTCACGAGGCGTACTGGAAATCGGTGGCGCTCATGGCCGTCGGTGGAACCCTGGGCATTCTCTTCGTCACGCTGCTCCGGCGTGTCATGGTGGAAGACCCAGAGCTTCCCTTCCCGGAATCGGTTGCCGCTTCCGAGATTCACAAGGCTGGTCAACAAGGCAGCAAGGCAGCCAAGATTTTATTCGCCAATATGGGATTCGGTGCCCTGATGTATTTCCTGGGCTCGATTAAGCTGTTCAACATCAGCCGCGACGTTATCTTTCGCGTGGGCGATTTTGGAAAAACTCTGAAGCTCGGACGAGCCCTCAATTCGCCCAACGTCGCCACCGGAGCTATGACGACTTTTTCCGCCCCGGCGGTCAGCCCAGCTTACCTTGGCGTCGGTTACATCATCGGACCTCGGCTGGCCGCGCTGAACTTTGCCGGTGGTGTTGTGGCGTGGGGCCTGCTGGTTCCCCTCCTTCTCTTCTTCCTGGGACCGCAACTCAGGACAGGGCTACCCGCCGATGCTGGCATCGAAGCCTGGGGTGGTCTGGCTACCGCTGTGTGGTTCTCCATCGTTCGTCCCATCGCCGTGGGCGGCATGATGGTGGGGGCCGGGTTCACTCTATTCCGCATGCGCCGAAGTCTCTGGTTGGGCATGAAGCGTGCCGTAGCTGACCTGAAGAAATCTGCCGCTGCTCATGCCGCAACCAGTCGCGTGGACCGCGATCTCAATGGAAAAGTTGTCTTTACCGGTCTGGGCGTAGTTTTCGTCTGCATGGTGCTGCTATACGCCTACTTCACCGGGATGCTGGGGGGCGGGGCGGTTGCGGCGCTCGTCATGATTGTCCTGGGCTTTTTCTTCGCCGCCGTGTCCGGCAACCTGGTCGGGATGATCGGATCGTCAAATAATCCGGTATCTGGATTGACCTTGTGCACGCTTATCATCGCGGCACTCTTGATGGTGTCAATTGGCGTTTCCGGAATGAGTGGAGTGTCAGCAGTGCTGGGTGTGGCCGCTGTCGTCTGTGTCTCGTCGGCAGTTGCGGGCGAGATGCTGCAAGACTTGAAAGTCGGACACATTCTGGGCGGTACCCCGGCCAAAATGCAGATTGGCGACCTCTTTGGGATCGTGGCCGCCAGCCTGGTGCTGTTCTTTCCCTTGCTAGTGCTGAATAAGGCTTATGGTTTCGGCAGCCGCGAACTCCCGGCGCCGCAAGCCGGACTGATGGCGTCGCTGGCGCAAGGTATCGTGAACCACAACATGGCATGGCCGCTCGTGATCGTCGGCATCCTGATGGGATTCGCTCTCATCATGGTAGAGGTCAAGAGTCCGATGCTTTTTGCCGTGGGCATGTACTTGCCACTGGAGACCACGTTCGCCATTTTCGTGGGCGGGATCATTCGCTGGGCTACAGACAAACTGCGAGATCGCCGAGGCCTGAATGACGCGCAAAAGGCACGGGTTGAGAATGCAGGGGTGCTCACCGCCTCCGGTCTGATTGCGGGTGAAGCCCTGTGTGGGCTGGTGGTCGCGGGCTTCCGCGGATTCCAGAAACCATTGCCGGTAATCTTTCAACACCCCTCCGATATCCTCGGCGTGCTCGCTTTCATCGTGCTCATCGTGGTTATGATCCGAGTTCCGCTGGCCAATGCAGGCAGCCCGGATGAGCCTGCTCCGCCGACGGCGATCATGTGATCGCGTGTGGCGCGGGACGCTCCGTGGTTTATTCTTCTTCAGTGTCCGTCGCCAAGAATGTCGCTCAGATACGCGAGCGCACCGCGACTGCAGCGCACCGAGCCCAGCGCCGGCCCGAAGAAATCGCGCTGATGGCAGTCACCAAGACCTTCCCGCCAGAACGTATCCGCGAAGCCTACGACGCCGGACTTCGGTTGTTCGGTGAAAATCGCGTTCAAGAGTTTGCAGGGAAGGCGGGAGCGTTGACCGATCTACGCGATGCCGACTGGCACATGATCGGGCATCTGCAATCAAACAAAGCTGCGAAGGCGGCCGAGCTGTTTGCAGCAGTGGACTCAGTCGATTCCATCCGCCTGGCCCAGAAGATCAATGCCTGCGCCGAGCAACTGGGGAAGAAACTCGGCGTGCTGATTGAAATTAACGTCGGCGGCGAGGAGGCCAAGACCGGCATCGCTCCCGAATCGAGCGCACTGGATGAAATCCTGCGCGCGGCACCCGGGCTCGAACATCTTGTATTTCGCGGGTTGATGACCATTCCTCCATTTACTGAGGATCCGCACGATGCACGTCCATATTTTCGCAGGTTGCGGGAAGTGCGCGATCAGATTGCCGCGAAACGGCTGCCCGCCATCCAGATGGACGTACTCTCCATGGGCATGTCGCACGATTTCGAAGTCGCCATCGAAGAGGGTTCGACCTGTGTGCGTCTGGGTACGGCGATTTTCGGAGAAAGAGCGATAGCTTAACTACCGGAACGTAGAGTAACCAGGAGTTGGGTTCTTCGCTTCCTCTGTGTACCTTCGTGTCCTCTGTGGTAAACGGGTTTTGAATGATCACCATTCACGACACGGCTGGTGACGCCACTTTTGCGGTCAAGATCCACCCTCGTGCCAAGAAGAACGCCATCACCGGCGAAGTCGGAGACGCGCTCAAACTCTCCCTTGTTGCACCGCCCGTCGACGGCAAAGCTAACGCCGCCTGCATCGAATTCTTCGCAAATCTTTTGAAGGTTCCGCGGTCTTCCGTTACCATAGCGTCCGGCCAGAGCAGCCGCAGAAAAATGATTCGGGTGGTGGGACTATCAGCCGATGCGCTGAAGCAACGATTGAGTGCTCGATGAGCTTCACGAAACTGAAAACACCAGGTCCCTCGACTTGCTATTACCGCGCGAGCGCGGCTCACGCGGCGCTCGGGATGACAGTGCAATGACGATCAAGCGTAAGCCTAGGAGCCACTTCTGACCTTTTCTGATCGCCTGCACGAAATTCGCACCGGCTTTGAGCGGCCCTTTTGGGTTGCCAACATCAGTGAGCTTTTTGAGCGGCTTTCTTATTACGCTGCCTTCGCCTCGCTCGCCCGCTACCTACATGAGACCTTGAATTTTCGGGTGGAGCAGGCGAGCAGCCTGACCGGACTCTTCGGAGGGCTGGTCTGGTTTCTGGCCGCATTTGGCGGAACTCTTGCCGACCGACTGGGTTTCCGCCGCTCGCTTTCGCTGGCCTATCTGATCCTGAGTTGCTCCTACTTCTTACTCGGATCGCTGGCAGCACCCTGGCTCGCTCCCGTCCGCAATGCCGTCCCGCTGATCGTGCTCGTGACTTTTGTGTTGATGCTTCCGGCCCTGGGCATCGCGCTGGTCAAGCCCTCCATCGTCGGGACTACAGCCCGCGCCTCGAAGGAGAATGTCCGATCGATTGGTTACTCCATTTATTACACGCTGGTGAACATTGGCGGCGCCGCCGGACCGTACGTTGCCTCCTGGGTACATCAGCACATGCGCGTGGAGAACGTTTTCCGGGCTGCAGCCCTTAGCGTGTTTGCCATGTTTTTCGCCGTGCTGCTGCTCTACAAAGAGCCGCGGCGCTCGAATGAGGTGCAAACCGTCAGCCTTGGCCAGGCCGCAAAAAATTTCGGCACCGTCCTCTCCAATCCGCGGTTCATGTTGTTTCTGCTGATCTTCTCCGGATACTGGATCGTCTTCTGGCAGGAATTCATCATCCTCCCGCTCTACATTCACAATTACGTGGATCCGAATGCCAACACTGAGCTGATGCTGTCGGCCGGGCCGCTGACGGTAATTTCGTTGCAGATGGTGGTCAGCTTCCTCACCCAGAGGTGGCCGGCGTTTCGCTCGATTACGCTAGGAACACTGATCTCTGGGCTGGCGTGGATCCTTCTGATTGTCCATCCCACCTTTCCGACGGCGGTTCTTACGCTGGTTTTGGTCGCGCTAGGCGAGATCACGCAGTCTCCGCGTTATTACGAATATATTTCCCGGCTGGCGCCTCCCGGCCAGCAGGGTACGTACATGGGGTTTGCATTTCTGCCCATCGGAATCGGTTCACTGATCGGCGGCTGGTTTGGCGGAAAACTCATCCATCACTTTGGCGAAGTGACGCACCAGCCAGGACGAATCTGGTGGGCCGTAACGGGCGTGGGGGTGGCTACTGCGGCGCTGCTGTGGATTTACGACAAGAGCGTAAGGACCGGAAGCGCCGCTCCCGCGAGCTAGCCGGGCAACATGGCAACAGGCAAACCCACTCCGGCGGCAGTTGCCTACGACATCCAGCACATTCTCAGAGACGGCGGCTCTGCCGAACACGCCAAGGGCGTGCAGTGGTTCTTCAAAGAAGAAATCAAATCGCATGGCTGGTACACCACCGCCCTGCGCAAAGCGGCACTCCGCTCGCGGCGCGAAATCCGAAAAGAATTTGGCCTCGACTTCCTGGTGCGGGTCGCAGACCGTTTGTTCTCGGGTGAAATCCTGGAAGAGAAAAGTTTCGCCGTTTTTCTGCTGGAAAAGCTGACCGTTGAGTTCAGGGACGCTGAATTCAAGCTGTTCGAGTCTTGGTTAGGTCGCATCAACAGTTGGGCCGATCACGACGCGCTCGTGCATTACCTGATCGCGCCCATGATCGTCGCCAAACCCTCGCGCGCGAATACGGTCTTCCGCTGGGCCAAGTCCCCGGTTCGCTGGCACCGCCGGGCCGCGTGCGTGGCGCTGATCCAGGGCACACGCCGACGAATGTTTCTCCCGGAAGTCATCCGCCTGTCGAATCTGCTCCTCTCCGATGAAGACGACATGGTGCAGAAGGGTTTGGGCTGGTTGCTGCGGGAAACCGCCAAAGCCGATCCCAAGCGGACCGTGCCATATCTGATGAGCATTCGCGACCGAGCCCCAAGATTAGTTCTGCGCACCGCATGTGAAACGCTGCCGCCGGGCACTCGGAAGAAGATTCTGGCAAAACCTGCCTGATCGCGATTGCCGAGCTTGGCTCGGCCGGACAGCCGAGGGCGGCTGTCCCCACGTGGCTCTTTGGTGTGTTGACAGCGTCAGATGTGCATCCGCCGCTGACTGTGGATAGAGTGCTTGTTACGCTACGCGAACTTTGAGTGGCACCGACGACCGGGGTCATTTCTGTGTAGGCGCGGGCGTCTCGCCCGTGCTGGTGTCACCGCGATCCCCTGCCTGCGATTCGCTCAAAACCTCTGTCATTGTTAGAATAGTTGTTTGCTCATGGATCTTTCCGCCATACAATCTGCTCTGCGCGAGCGCAATATCGACGCCTGGCTGTTTTACGACCATCATCATCGCGATCCCATTGCCTATCGCGTACTGGGACTGCCTGAAGATCTGATGGTCACGCGGCGCTGGTTTTACCTGATCCCTTCTCAGGGTGAGCCTGCCAAGTTGGTTCACAAGATCGAATCAGGACACCTCGATGCGCTTCCCGGCAGCAAGCGCCAGTATGCTGCATGGCAGGAATTATTCGAGCAGGTCAAGGTGATGCTCTCGAATCATCGCGACATCGCCATGCAGTACTCGCCTAACAATCTGGTGTTCACCATCTCCTTGGTCGATGCCGGCACAATCGACTTGATCCGTGGCCTGGGAAAGAATGTAGTCAGCTCTGGTGATCTGGTGGCGCAGTTCGAGTCCACCTGGACAGACGAGCAGATTAAGACGCATTTCGCGGCGCGGGATGCGATTGACGCAATCACCGCCGCAGCGTTCCAGGAAATCGGGCGGCGCGTGCGCAGTGGCGGCACCAACGAACATGGCATCCAACAGTGGTTTCTGGAAGCCTTTCGCCGTGAGAATCTGATCACCGACGACCCGCCCGTGGTCGCGGTGAATGCCAACAGCGGCAACCCCCACTACGATCCGCGTCCAGAAAGATCCAAACCAATCCGCGAAGGTGATTTCGTTCTATTGGACGTGTGGGCCAAGAAGAATATCCCTGGAGCGGTTTACTACGACATTACCTGGACTGGTTTTGTAGGCAAGGCCCCATCCGACCGCATGCGCGAAGTTTTCAGCACCGTCCGGCAGGCACGTGACCTAGGCGTGAAAACCGTGCAGGAAGCAGTCGCAGCCGGACGTCCGGTCGCAGGATGGGAGATTGACCGCGCCGTACGCAGTCACATTAATAACAAAGGGTTCGGAGAATATTTCATTCATCGCACCGGGCACTCCATCGGCACCGAAGTTCATTCCAACGGCGCCAACATGGACGATCTGGAAATTCACGACGAGCGGCGCATTCTGCCCAACTCCTGCTTCTCCATCGAGCCTGGCATCTACTTTCCTGAGTTCGGCGTGCGCAGCGAGGTCAACGTATTGGTGAGGCCCAAAGCTGCGGAAGTAACCGGTAAAATTCAAAGTGAGATTGTACTCATCTGAATGGCAAATTCTCCCCTTGGTAAGACGAAAGTCGCTGAAACTCAAAAACTGCCCGCCGCCCAACCCATCACTACCATGTCGGTGGTCGTTCCCGCTCTAGCGTGGCTGATTCCGGGCGCTGGCCACCTCATTCAGAAGCGCTGGATTCGCGGCTTGCTGCTCATGGGCTCGATCGTCAGCATGTTCGTTCTTGGCCTGCTGATGCAAGGGCGCATCTATCCGCCCAACGGCGGCGACATACTCGACATCCTGGGATTCGTTGGGGATCTGGGCGCAGGCGGCCTGTACATCATGGCTCGGGCCATGGACTGGGGACACGGCGCCATCGCCCATGCCACTGCCGACTACGGCACCAAGTTTCTGATTGTCGCTGGCTTGCTGAATTTCATCAGCGTCGCCGACGCTTATCACATCGCGATTGGCAAGAAGCCGTAATTAAGAAAACAACGGTCGGAACGGAACCGATTTAAAGAAAAGAAGAGAAAGAAACAGAAAAATGAGCGTTTCACACTTCAGCGCTGCCCTGCTGTTCGCCCTGTTTGCTTCGATCGTCTTTGGCATTACCCAGCGCAACCAGCCCCGCGAGCAAATCCGCTACGGCTTGTACTGCTTTGCGATGTTCGTTGGCGGAGTCTTTGTGGCAGGCTGGGTCATGTGGCTGTTGCGAAGATAAAGACAATCCTGCCCAAGCAGGAGTCTCTAAGGCGCCTGCCAGTCGAGGGCGTAGATTTCCTGGCTGCTTATATCGCGTGCCAGCAGAGGCGAGTCGTCGGGCGCGAGCCCCGTCCATGAACCGAGTTCGCCCAGGAAACGCCGCATGCCTTTTAGACTCAGCAGCTTTTCCAACTTGCGGTCAGAGATGCGGACGCGGAAGAATGCGGGATCTTCTGTGAACTCGGTATCGAAGTACAAGTATTGCCCGTCGCGAGACCAACTGGGGTAACCAACTACCGGAAGTGCCACCAGTTCGGTCCACTTCTGAGCGGAAAGCTGAAACAACATCAGTTTCTGCGAATCCCTGGTGATTGCCGCAATGTACTTTCCATCTGGAGACCATCGTGGCGAGAACAAATTTTGACTTTCCGGCAATTGTGACAACTTCTTCGATGCCAGGTCCAGGATCGAGATTCCTGATCCCCCAGGCGAATCAGCGTAGTTCAAGGCGAGAACGAAAGACCTTCCGTCTGGCGACCAGCTAGGATCGAAACCGACTTCCGCCCCCGGAATCAGTTCTCTTGGCTCTCCGGCGCTGGCAGAGATGAGATACGCGCGGTAATTGGTGTTGTCGCTTCGCCCCATAAAGACGATCTGTTTGCTGTCAGGCGACCATCGCGGCAGAGCAGCATGCATCCACGTGGAAGTAAGCTGCAAAGGCTCACTGCCGTCGATTCGGCTTCGCCAGAGAATGTGCTCCGGAACGGAAACGTAGGCCACCCACTGGCCGTCGGCAGAAAACGCCAGGTCTGTGGCGGAGATGCCTGCGAAGTATGGAACCAGTCCCGCCTTCGGGTCCAAACGCACCAGTTCGGCGCGCGGCTGGGATCCAAAGGAGAATATCCTCTTGCCGTCTTTGCTCGGGACGGGAGAACTGAAATCGAGGGGGCCGTTCGTCAGTTGTACTGGCTCGGCATGTCTGCCGAACCAATGGGTGTTTTCCGCTAGCGCCCAGATATTGTTCGCACCCTTTTGGAAACTTTGGAAGACGTAGTATTTCCCGTCTCTAGTCCAGCGCCCGCAACATTCTTGCGGAGTTGGATTCCAGCCAGGAAGGACAGGGCGCAGACCGGTTCCATCGCGCTTCACTTCCCATATCTCGCTGGAGGCAGTTCTGTTGTCATAGACGTCGAAGCGAACGCGCTTGCCTTCGGGCGAAAAGCGTAGATTGAAAACAGTGCCCTGAGCGGTCACAAGTTTATGTGCTCCCGTGCCGTCACTCTTCGCGACGTAAATCTCCGAATCCTTGGAGAAGACCAGTTCACTCCCGTCCGGCGTCCAGGCCGCTGACGTCGGCGCCAAGTCGCCCATCCGGCGTGGCGTGCCCGCCGGGAGTGGCAAACTCCAAAGCGCTGCCGTTTGCCCAGTACCTTTGAAATTGGCAACCAGAAGAGATGAACCATCGGGCGAGATATCAGCAACGAAAACATTCACAAATGGAGTCGGAAGGATTGCAGTCTCTCCTCCGCTCGCTGAAACTTGCGCAACGACAAAGTGGTTGCCGTCCATCTCCGAGAGGTAGAGCCGCTCGCCATCCGTGACAATTCCGCCTTTAAACCGCCCGTCGTGGGTAATCTGCGTATACCCGAAAACACGCGGTGGTTGGGACCTTCCGAGCCAGATCAATGCAGCCAAGCCCAGGAGAAAAAGCGTACCCAAGCGAAGCAGGACCTTCCGGTGGCGGGCGATCGTATGCGACGGGCCAGAGACTCTCTCTGCCAACTTCGGCTGGATAGTTGTTGGTTGCGCCGGCGCGGCACTTGGAGGCTGAACGGCTTCAAGCCTTACCGTGCCGTTAATCGGTCCAATAAACCGGTAACCTCGCCGATAGAGGGTCTCGATAAACCTGGGATTCTCGGAGTCGTCGTTCAGGGCCTGACGAAGTTTCTTTACCGCGCTGTTGAGGCTCAGATCGAAGTCAACGAAGGTGTCCTCAGGCCAGAGACGCTTCTGCAGTTCCTCGCGAGAAACGATCTCGCCCGGACGCTCAAGCAACATCGACAGGATTTGGAAGGGCTGCTCCTGCAGCTTGATTCGGATTCCGGACTTCCGGAGCTCACGGGCTTGCAGGTCAAGTTCGAAGAGACCGAACTGGATGATGTTCGACTTGGCAGCCGATTCTGCCATAGACCTCGCTTGTGATCCACGAAGTCTAACACTATTCGCTCTGGGAATCCTTCCACTGGTCGGATCACATTCCTGCGTGACTCCCACATTTTCAATTAGTTAGCTGGTCACATTTGCTTCTCGGCGGAATCACGGCCGACCCATTGTTATGCCCACCCGCTGCTGCGAGAGTGCGCCACATGCCGCAGACGAAAGCGGTTCAGCTGGGCGGATCTCAAGGCCGTCCTGCAAAAACAAATAAAGGAGAATGGTTATGAAGAAACAGATGCTACTCTACGCAGCTCTCTGCCTATCGATCGGAAATGCGGTGATCCCAGCCTATGGTCAAACCGGCAGCGTGAAGGTCAAGGTCCCGTTCAGCTTCATCTTGGGAGATAAAGCTTACCCGGCCGGCGAATATCGATTCTCGGCCGGGAAAGACAACGTTGTCGTCCAAAATTCAGACGGCACTCGCATCGCTATGCGCATGGCTAATCATGTTACCGGCCGTTCCGCGGGCAAGAACGGGCAAGTGATCTTTGAGTGCTATATCGATCAGTGCTTTCTGTCTCAGATTTGGACGCCGGGTCAGGACGACGGACGCCAACTGCTCCGATCTCGGAGGGAGATGTGGGTCGCGACGAAACACGTCGGAACGTACATGGCATTACTGGGGAGAGGCGCGCAGCAATGATGCGGGACTCGTCAGAGGGAGGTGATGACATACAAATGGGCCACTTCCCTTTGATCTCTACCAGAGCCATCTTCTGATGCTAAACGCGAGTTAGGTCTAACGTCTGAGGTCTGAAGCCTGATGTCTGAGGTCCGCTTCTACCCTTCCCACACAAACGCATCAAACACTCGCTTGGTGTCGAACCCCAGACGTTGATAGAGCTCCACGGCGCGTGCGTTGGCTTCCGTGACGGTCAGGGAGAGCGTCGAGAAGCTTCGCTGGCGCAGACTGTTGACGGTCACCGCCAGCAGCGCCTCGCCGATTCCGTGCGAGCGATACTCTGGCAGCACGCAAACCTGAGTCACGTGGCCAACATCGTGGCGCACGCGGGAACAGAGGATCAGTCCAATCAAGTTGCGCGTCCGCTTATGCATTGCTACGAAGGAAGAATCCGCATCGAAGACTCCGCAGCCTGGAAAGCGTACGATGTTATTCAGAAAGCGCAGCGATCCGCTCAAGCTGCGGTACTGATCATTGATCTCCGAATCCACGTGCCCGCGGTAGGCGGTCGTAATTACAGCGGCGGCTGGCTGATAGTCGGGCTCGGTCCAACGGCGGATCTCGATATCGGGATCGAGGGCCGCTGCCGACTTCGTCATACTTTCCAAAGGCAGCACCATGAATAGCCTTGCGTGGCGCTGGAATCCCTGCTCCACAAATGGCTGGGACACTGCTCCGGTTTCGTGTACCAGTAACTGCGCCTCTACGCGATGAATGCCCGGCGACTGCTGCAGGGTTTCAATCACGTGAGTCAGGAGGCGCGTTTCCACCTCGTAGGTGTTTGATAACCGGCCTTCGTTGCCAACGAATAAGTCGCCGATCACGCCCTTGCTGCCCTCATAGACGAAAAAGGCGTACCCGAAAATGCGTCCGCGATCGATGGCGGCATATCCGGGTAGTATCTTGGCCTCCACGTAGCGCAGAATCATGTCCGCCGAGCCGCTATAGTCCCAGGAAAGCAGGCGCGACCAGACTTCGGCTTCGTCCTCGAGTAACGGACGCAGATCGGCAGACGAAAAATGCCTGAGGTCAAGAATTTCCAGCCGAGGGCTCCTGAAGAGTTCGGGCTTAACTAAAGCGCTCATGGCAGCCACGAAATCCGAGTGTAGTTGCTTCGATGCACAAGAGGCAAACCGGGGGGACACGCTGAAGTAACAGGGTGGGAGAACAGTATTTAACCCAGGCAGCTGGCTTGGGTGCTAGTGCTACTCGATTTTCCTCCCTTCCACCCAGTAATAATCGACGCCCTGCGACGCAAAGCTTCCCAGGTAAGTAACTCTTCGTCCCACGGTCCATTTCGCCACGCTTACCTGCGATCCTTCTGGAGCGATCACCAGGTGTTCTTGGATAGGCGCCTGCCCTAGTTCATAGCGAGCAATGTCTTGATTGCGATAGAACTGCAGCCCGTATTGTGTTTCTCGCGAGAGCCCTAAGATGGCAAGAGGCACGGTCCGGTTCTCTATCTTAGTGAGCTCCGCGGCTAGAGGACGCGCTGAGAGCGTGGCGTCCAGCGCTGGCGCGCCGATACGCAATGCCGCCCATAGCGCCAGCACTACGGGAACCAGCGTCACGAAACGCAACACTCGCAGGCCGAACCGGCGGTAGAGCGTAAGCACCATACCAACTCCCAGGACCATGGCGAATGCCAGGGAGATCTCCAATGCCCGGCCCCAGGGCAGCTGATGTTGAAACACGATGTACTGCAGCATCAACGCAGGAACCACAAGCAGCGCCGCTACAATAGAATGTAGAACAATGGGCAGAATTCGCGGACGATCGTCATCGTTTGCATGACGTCTCACGTATTCCGTCAGAAGCAGGGTGCCTGCAGGCAACGCAGGCACGATGTACCCCGGCAGCTTGGACGCTGAGATAGAAAAGAACACCAGCGGCACGATCAGCCAGATCACGAGAAATGCGCTGAACCCGTCCTCCGATCGAAAAATCTCGCGACCCTCCGCCCACCATCCGCGAATGCTTTCGAGCAGCGCCGAAGCAACCAGCATGGTCCATGGCAGCAACCCCAGCAGGACAACTGGCAGGTAATACCAAAACGGCTGGTGATGGTGATAAAGATCAGTGCCGAAGCGAGCCAGATTGTGCTCCAGAATAAAAACCCGGAAGAATTCCGGGTTCCTCATTTGCACGGCGATGTACCAGGGCAGCCCGACTGCACAAAATAGTAGGATGCCTGGTATCCAAAGCGTTCGCCAGATAATCTGACGCTCCCCCTTCGCAAGGGCAAAGATCACAATGATTACCGCTGCGAGAGCTGGTGCCACCGGTCCTTTGGCAAGCATCGCTAATCCGAGAAAGATGTAAAACCAGGCCAGGTAGCTCTTGCTTCCGCTCTCGTGCCAGGCATACCACGCCAGCAACGCGATAGTGAAAGTCGCAGCGAGTGGCATGTCTGTCGAAGCGGCACGGGCAAAACCAATCACCGCTGCCGCCGACGCCGTCATCAGAGCTCCATCGAGATGAAATCCCGGACGGAAGCGGCGCAGAAAAAGATAAACTGCGAGCACCATCAGCGTTGCATCCAACGCCGAGGGCAATCGCGCCGCCCAATCACTTACGCCGAAAACTCTGTACGCCAGCATGGCCTGCCAGTAATAAAGTGAAGGCTTCTCCAGCCACGGTTTGCCGCCGAGAGTAGGAGTGATCCAGTCATGCCGGGCAAGCATCTCGCGCGCCACCTGCGCGTACCGTGGCTCATCCGCCCCTACCAGGCCGAAATATGCGAGCCCAAAGAAAAACAGGAAGGCGCAAAATCCAAAGAGCAGCAGCCAATCGGTGAGGGCGGGCCGGCGCTCAGTCAAGGCTGCAGGTTTGGAGATGTCGGGGATTCGTTCTCCTCATTGCTAAATTTTGATCAAAGGCTCCCCGTGCCATTGACAATCAAAAATCAGTAACCCACCGGGGAACTATTGTATGGAGGGGCCAGGCCGCAACTCCGCCAGCACTCGCGCGGTTGCTGCGGACAATGGACCGTCGAGGGAGCACCCGCTGGCGCATTGATGACCGCCACCGCCAAAACGCTCAGCGACCGCAGCCACGTTCAGATCGCCTTTGCTGCGCAGGCTCACGCGAAAGCGGCCTCCCGGAAGCTCGCGGAAAAATGCCGCCACTTCGACATCTTGGATGGCGAGCGCGTAATTCACCAGCCCTTCACAATCTTCTTCCTTAGCGTGACAGCTTTCCATTTGCTCCTGGCTCACTGAAATCCAGGCCAGCGGTCCCTCGCGATGCAAGTTAGAAAGCGCCGCGCCCAGCAGTCGCATCTTGGCAGTGGAGTGTCCGAAATAAACACTACGAGCGCACCGCGCCGGATCGGCTCCGGCCAGCACCAGTTCCCGTGCCAGCGCGAAGGTATGTTCGTTCGTGCCTTCGAACATAAACGAGCCAGTATCCGTGAGCACCGCCGTATAGAGGCAAGTTGCGATTTCAGGAGAGATTTTCACGCCAGCTTCCCGGGCGAGGCGGTAAACCATCTCCGCCGTCGCGACCGCCTTGGGATCAATCCAGTTCACGTGCGCAAACGGCCGGCCGCTCACGTGATGATCAATGCTGATCAGAAACCGCTGCTCCAAACCCAGCAGGCGTGTGCGCTGGATGCTGTCACACTCCAGGATGATCGCCGCCTCGTAGTTTCCATCGACGCACTCCGCCTGGACAACTTTGTCCGCGAACGGCAGCGGCCGGTAAATCCGTGGGACGCCGTCGTGCAGAACTACTTCGGCTTCCTTGCCCATGACGCGCAGGATCTGGCCACAGGCCAGCGCCGAACCAATCGCATCGCCGTCGGGCCGCGCATGCGAAGTCAGCACAAACCGGCTGCGCTGCTCGATGTGTTTAAGAACTTCTCTCAACATATGTGCTCGACACCTCTTACGTGCCCGACTGCACCATCAACAATTCCATCAGCGCACACCTTAGCTTCTCAGTAATCCCGAGCGAAGCCACGGTGCATCTTCTCGCAGTCATCCCGAGCGAAGCCGTTCTTCAGGCGGAGCGAGGGATCTCGCGCAGTACCATGACTGCTGCCGTCATTCGGTCCGCACCATACCGCTGCACGCAAGATCCTTCGCAAGCTCAGGATGACGCCCTAAAATAAGCGCCGCGATTTCAAGTGACGCTTACCTGTACCTCAAAACGCTTCCCGCAATCCGGCTATCTTTTCCTTTTTTTCGCGCGACCCAACAGCTCATCAATTCTGGCGCCATAATGTTGCGAGCGGTCCAACTGGAAGTAGAGCTCCGGCGGACGTCGCAGGTGCAATCTCTCCGCTACTACGCGGCGGATGTATCCGACTGCCGCCGTCAATCCCTCCAGCGAGTCTTCGGCTTCTTCCTCATCGCCTTCGACGGCCACGAAAACCCGGGCTGAACGGGAATCATCGGCGACCTGCACGCTGCTCACGCTGACCAGTCCAATGCGCGGATCGCCCAATTCGCCTTCGACTATGGTCTCAATCTCCTCCCGCAGGGCCTCTCCCATCCGCTCCCGATGATATTTCTGCCCCCGCCGCTCCACCGCCGCACCTCTGGGTAAAACGAATGAGAATATCAGAAAATCGAACCTCGGGTCTCAATTTGAATCGAGCTCCGCGTCCTGCTGGTGCTTGCTTCTTAAACCTTGTCAAGCCCCCAAAGTTGCCCAAATCTCCGCAAGCTATTCAGTTCACGCACAATATAATTTCGAGCGGCCTGTCCCATTTTCCCCGTCCCCCTTGCTATGCTGAAATTGGGGCCAGATGCACCGCCGCGCAGTTCTAGACACCTCGCGGATGCGCCTCTGGATCTCTTGCGTGCGGAAGTGATCACTTCCCATTAACCAAGCGAAACACGGGGTCTTGGACAGAAGAAAGCGGAAACGGACGGAGGAAGTTCAAGCGCCAGAGGCGAAATCCTACAAAAACTCGACGAACGAATCGTCAATCTCAGCCCCATTGTTGTTGACGATCCGCGCTGCCTGGCGTTCCACGTTCTTCATCAGGCCATCCAAATAATCCCGTGAATCGGAAACGCCAACCACTCCCACAGTGGCGCGGTTCCATAAGCCAGACGCATTCAGTTCCGCCACTGACACGTTAAAGTGCGCCCGCAGCCGGTCTTTCAGGCTGCGTACCACTTGCCGCTTGTCCTTGAGAGACTGCGCCGCTTCAATGCGCAGTTCGAGGGTGAGAAAAGCGATCATCCAGTCGTCAGTAGTTGGTCTTTGGTCGTTGGCAACCACTTCCAGCGTGGGCGAACGACCAATGACCAATCACGAACGACGGTCCTACGCCATCGCTTCTGCCGCGATCTTCTCCGTCACGAAGGCTTCGATTACGTCGCCAACCTTGATGTCGCTATAGTTGGCGATTGCGATGCCGCACTCCATGCCGTTGCGCACTTCGCTGGCATCATCTTTGAAGCGCCGCAGCGAGCTGACCTTGCCCTTGAACACCACCACGTTGTCCCGAAGCAGCCGCACTTCGGAGTCGCGCTTGATCAAGCCATCGGCAACCCTGCAGCCGGCAATCGTGCCCACTTTCGGGATGCGGAAGGTCTCCAGCACTTCGGCGCGGCCCTGGTAAGTTTCCTTGATGGTCGGTTCGAGCAGCCCGCTCATGGCCTTCTTGATCTCGTCCTGCAGTTCGTAAATGATGGAGTGCAGGCGGATGTCCACTTTCTCCTGCTCCGCCAACTCCTGCGCCTTGCGCTCCGGGCGCACATTAAACCCGATGATGATGGCGTTCGAAGCCGAAGCCAGCAGCACGTCGGTTTCGGTGATGGCGCCCACACCGGAATGCAGAACCTTCAAGCGGACCTTGTCGTTCGAGAGCTTGGAGAGGAGATCGCCGAGTACTTCGACCGATCCGCCGACGTCGGCCTTTAGGATGATGTTAAGTTCCTTGGTGCCAGCCGTCTTCAGTTGTTCGGCCAGGCCTTCGAGCGACACGCGAGAACTCTTCGCCAGCGTGGCCTCGCGCGCCTTTTGCTCGCGATACTCGGAGATACCGCGCGCTTTATCACGATCGGCAACCACTACAAATTGATCGCCGGCCTGCGGCAGTCCTTCCATTCCAAGGATTTCCACGGGGGTTGACGGTGGCGCTTCTTCGAGCTGAGCGCCGCGATCATCAAACATGGCACGAACTTTCCCGTACACGTTGCCGACGACGAAATTCTCGCCGGCGCGCAGTGTGCCGTTCTGTACCAATAAAGTGGCCACCGGTCCACGACCGCGATCGAGCTTGGCTTCCAGCACCACGCCGGTTGCGGGACGATCCGGCGTAGCTTTGAGTTCCTGCAGGTCCGCCACCAGGCAGATCATTTCCATCAGCAAATTCAGATTTGTCTTTTGTTTAGCGGACACATCAACAAAGACTGTGGTTCCACCCCAATCTTCCGGCATCAATCCGCGGTCGGCCAGTTGCTTTTTAACCCGGTCTGGCATCGCATCCGGTTTGTCGATTTTGTTCACGGCAACGATGATCGGAACTTCAGCGGCATGTGCGTGATCAATCGCTTCGAGGGTCTGTGGCATGACGCCATCGTCGGCGGCCACCACCAGGACGACGATATCGGTGGCCTTGGCGCCACGGGCGCGCATGCGCGTGAAGGCCTCGTGGCCGGGGGTATCGAGAAACACGATCTGCCGGCCGTATGCGGGCGACTTTTTGTCCTTGATCGTCACTTTGTATGCGCCAATGTGCTGCGTGATGCCGCCGGCCTCACCTCCCGCCACGTTAGTCAGGCGAATGGAGTCCAGCAGCGTGGTTTTGCCGTGGTCGACATGACCCATGATGGTAACCACAGGGGGACGCGGAACGCCTTCACTAGCGGCGCCTTCCTCCCCAGCAGCGGCCTCGGAGACCTCCTTTGCCGCCTGCTCTTCAAACGTGATCACATTCGTGTCGGCGCCGAAGAAGCGTGACATCTCACTCGCCAGTTCCGTGTCGAGCGTCTGATTGATAGTGGCGAACACGCCGCGGGCCAGAAGACGCGCGATCAAATCCTTGGCACGAATTCCCAGCTTCTCTGCCAGATCTTTGACGCTGATGCCTTCCGTGATCGTGATGCTCCGCGTGATCGGTTGCGGCTCATTGGAGAGGGACAATCGAGGCGGCGGAGTGTAGCCCTTCATCGGGCCTTCCTTCACTCCACGCGGAATGTAGCGCTGTCCAGGCCTGCGGGCAGGCCCTCCGGGCCGAGTACCGGGGCGGGTTGCCGGCCCTGCCGGCAAAGCTCCTGGACCCACGCCTAGCGGACGCGTGCCGGTCGGCGACTGACGAGTCGGGTGCATGGGCCGACGTTCGCCCGGACGCAGCACAGGACGCGAGGTTGGAGCACCGGGACGCGGACGCTGGAAAATCGGCTGGCCGGGAACCGGACGACCAGGAACGGAACGCGCCGGCGCCGCCGGGCCGCCAGCCGAGGCGGTTGGCGAGGCCGGTCTTATCGGGGCCTTGTACACAGGACGCGGGCCAGTCTGTGGCACTATCATGCGCGGCAGAGGTACTTGCGGCGAGGGAGCACTCGGTGTCGCTGGCCTTGCCGCCGCGGTTGCCTGTTGTGAAGTTGGAGCCCCGGCTTGAGGCGACGGTGCCGCGGTCGGAGGCGCTGCTGATACTGGTCCTGCCGAAGGCGCGGCTTGCGTCGCAGCCGCAGGAGGTGCGGGCCGCGTGGGCGCTGCCGTGGGCTGAGGCGCTGCCGGAACGGTAAATGTCGGTCTGGACGAAGGAATTGGCACCACAATGCGCGGAGTGGGTGCTTTCGGCGGTTCGGGAACTGGAGGTTTTGTTGCGGGCGCGGCCGGCGCCGGTTTGGTTTCCACCGGCGGTGGTGCGGCCGGGGTGCGAGGCGGTGCGCCCGGTGCCGGTTGCTGCTTGCTGATGATCGCCTTTAGAACGTCGCCGGGCTTGGAAATGTGGGAAAGATCAATCTTGGTTTTGATTTCATCCGCATCACTGCGGCTGGCGCGAGAAGACTTGCTTGAAGTCTGCGCTTCGCTAGCGGCGCGGAAGTGGATCCGCACCTTCTCTGCTTCATGGTCTTCAAGGGAACTGGAATGGCTCTTCTTCTCCGTGACTCCAATCTCTGGAAGTACGTCGAGGATCGCTTTACTTTTGACTTCCAGCTCCCTGGCCAGATCGTTGATTCGAATCTTGGTCATCCGTCCTTTTGTCCTCCGGACCGTCCCGCTAAGTCTTCATATCAACCTCACGGCGTCAGTTTTGAGTTCGGCGCGTCTTAGTCCGCGCCGTATTGCAATTTACTTCTCGTGTTCTGGCTGGTCGTCGGAGGAAACCTGCCCCTCCGCCGGTTCTCCAGCTGCTGCGGTCGTCTCACCTTCTGCCGGGGCACTTGCCGACTCGACTTCCGGGACAGCGTCCACATCCGCAGTCGCGGCTTCGGCAGACAATTCTCCAGCAGTCTCTTCCACCGGGGATTCGCCTTCGGCGGACGGTTCTGCAACACCTTCCGCTTCGGACGCGGGCGCGACCACCTCTTCGCTTTCCAAGCTTGAGAAATAATTATTGACCGCCAAGCTGATTTTTTCCACTGTTTTGGGGCCAATGCCTTCAATGGCCTCCAGTTGTTCGGGGGTCATGTCGGCTAGAGCCTCAACCGTCGTCACGCCCGCAGCACTTAGCTTCTCGATCAACCCTTCACCCAAGCCTGTAACGCTATCCAGCGGAGTGGAGGTCGAGCCTACGAGTGCCGACATCTGCAGCTCCACTTCCTGCCGCTTCTCTTCCTCGCTCTTGATGTCGATCTTCCAGCCCAGCAACTTCGCGGCTAAACGGACGTTCTGTCCCTTCTTGCCGATCGCGAGGGAGAGCTGACTGTCATCGACCACCACTTCCAGGTGCTTGTCGGCGCTATCGACCACCGTCACCCGGCTCACCTTCGCGGGCTGCAACGCCTTTTCAGCGAAGGTCACGGCATCTTCGTGATATTCGATGATGTCAATCTTCTCGCCTCGAAGCTCGCGGATAATGGACTGCACTCGCATGCCCTTCATGCCCACGCAGGCGCCCACAGCGTCCACGTCCTTGTCCTTCGACATGACCGCAATCTTGGTGCGCTCTCCCGCCTCGCGCGCAATCGCCCGGATGACAACGGTTCCGTCGTAGATTTCCGGCACTTCAGTCTGGAACAAGTGCTGCACCAACTCGGGCGCCGCCCGCGACACAACTACCGCGGGGCCTTTGGAAGCCCGCTCCACGCGAGCGATAACCACGCGTACGCGCTCGCCCATAGCAAACGATTCCAACCTAGACTGTTCTTTGCGCGGCATGCGCGATTCCGCTTTGCCCAGATCGAAAATCACGTCGGGGCCTTCAATGCGCTTCACCGTGGCATTGACGATTTCGCCGACCCGCCCGATGTACTCGTTGTACACGGTGTCACGTTCCGCCTCGCGCACCTTCTGGAAGATGACCTGCTTGGCCAGTTGTGCCGCAATTCGTCCCAGGATTCCTTCAGTCACTTTCGGAATTTGCAGCTCGCCGCCAATCTCGACATTGGGATCGAGCTTCCGCGCGTCATCCAACGTAACCTGCAGAGAGGGATCTTCGACTTGCTCCGGAGCCTCCACCACCGTCTTGACCGCAAAGGCGCGGATCTTGCCGGTTTCTTTGTCCAATTCGGCGCGCAGATTTTCCTGCGTCTTGTAGTATTTGCGGGTGGCGACCACAATCGCGTCTTCCACCGCGCTGACTACAATCTGAGGATCAATCCCCTTTTCCTTGCTCAACGCGTCAATTGTGTTGT
This sequence comes from Terriglobales bacterium, assembly GCA_035512155.1. Classification (GTDB taxonomy): domain Bacteria; phylum Acidobacteriota; class Terriglobia; order Terriglobales; family Acidobacteriaceae; genus JABCYV01. Next base: position 40,434 of record DATKEN010000080.1, read on the forward strand.
ACAGCTCGCTTGCCATAGTAAACAGTTTCCAGTTGTCAGTGGTCAGCCAAAGAACTACAAATCACTGTCCACTGACCCCTTCCTCAGATCTCAGGCACCAAATTCGCCTTCTCCACGTTACCCAACTCGATTTCCAATTTCTCCGGCTCTGTCTCGCCAGGGCGCGATTTCTTCCGCGGCTTGCTCAAATCCAGGAGCAAGCGGCCTTCATGAAAACTTTCCAATCGCCCCTCGAAGTAGCGGTTGCCATTCACCGGATTCCGGGTCGTCAGCTTCACTCGGCTTCCAGTGAAGCGCTCGAAATCCGCCGGACGAAACAGCTTGCGATCCAGTCCCGGAGACGAAACTTCTAATGTGTATGAATTTCCCGGCACCGCATCTTCGATATCGAGGATCGTCCCAACTTCCCGGCTCAGGTTCGCGCAATCCTCGTGCGTGATGCCGGCGGGTTTATCAATCACGATACGGAGCATCCGGGCCTTACCTCCGCCGCGCAACTCCACTTCCACCACCTCCAGCCCGCTGGAGGCTGCTACCCGCTCGGCGACCGCGCGTACTTGATCGACGTCAAATCCCATGAAGCCAATAACTTACTGGCCTGCCACACAGTTACAAAACAGGCTGAAACTAAAAAGTGGGCTTGCGCCCACTGGTGTGCTCCGCCAAATCCTGGTTACTACACAACAGTATTCAGTTACGAATATACGCCCCCGGGGAGGAAAAGACAAACCATTGGCACGGAGATTTGTCATCCTGATGGCACAGAGATTTGTCATCCTGAGCGAAGCCTGCCCACTCGCTTGCGAGTGGGCGAGCGTAGTCGAAGGACCTGAGTGCCCATGCATCTTTACCGGTGTGTCAGGGCATTCTCCCAAAGCGGTTAATGCGCGTACTGGTCGACGCAACCTGACGAAAGCGTGGTCAGATAGGGAATCCTTCGACTTCGTGGCTGCTTCGCTATGCGAAGCAGCCACTGCGCTCAGGATGACACCTAGGTTGCTTCAATCCGCTCGCCTCTCTAAAATGTAAGGTTTACCCATCGAGAAAAATTATGATTCATTTCCCCGTCCCTGAGGCCCTCACCTTCGATGACGTGTTGTTGCTGCCCGCCCATTCTGATGTGGTTCCGGCGGTGGCCAATACCCAGACTCAGCTCACGCGCAACATCCGGTTGAACATTCCGGTGATCAGCGCCGCCATGGACACCGTCACCGAATCGCACATGGCGATTGCCATGGCGCAGCAGGGCGGAATGGGAATCATTCATCGCAATTTGTCAATCGAGCAGCAGGCCGAGGAGGTGGACAAAGTGAAGCGTTCCGAGAGCGGCATGATCGTTGATCCCGTGACAATGTCGCCCGACGCCAAAGTTTCGGACGCGCTCGAAGTCATGCGCAAATACAAAATTTCCGGTGTGCCCATCACCAAGGATGGAAAGCTGGTGGGCATCCTGACCAATCGCGATCTGCGCTTCGAAAGCCGCTTCGATATCCCTATCAGCAAAGTAATGACCAAAGAAAACCTCATCACTGTGGCAGTCGGGACCACGCTCGAGGACGCGGAAAAGATCTTGCACAAACACCGCGTCGAGAAACTGCTGGTGGTGGACGACAAATACAACCTGAAGGGCCTGATTACGGTAAAAGACATCCAGAAGAAACTGAAGTACCCCAATGCCGCCAAAGATTCGCAAGGGCGCCTGCGGGTGGGCGCCGCCATCGGCGCTACCGGCGATTTTCTGGAGCGGGCGCAAGAGCTGGTGAAGTGCAAGGTGGATTTGATTGCAGTTGACAGCGCTCATGGCCATTCCGGTCGCGTGCTGGAAGCGATCAGAACGGTGAAGGCCAAATTACCAGAAGTGGATTTGATCGCCGGTAATGTCGGAACCTTCGATGGCGCCTGCGAGCTGGCGCGGGCGGGTGCGGACGCGATCAAAGTTGGCATCGGACCAGGCTCGATCTGCACCACCCGCATCGTTACCGGAGCCGGCGTGCCCCAGATGACAGCCATTTCCGAGGCTTACCGCGCTACCAAAGACGCAGGCGTTCCTATCATTGCGGATGGCGGCATCAAGTACTCCGGCGATATCACCAAGGCGCTGGCAGCGGGCGCCGGTGCAGTAATGATCGGATCTCTTTTCGCAGGGACAGATGAAAGTCCTGGAGAGCTGATTCTGTATCAGGGACGATCCTTCAAATCCTATCGAGGCATGGGTTCCCTCGGCGCAATGGCGTCGGGTTCGAGCGAGCGCTACTTCCAGAACATCGATGGCGACGCTTCGACCGCGATGCCAGTCGTCGGAGAAGACTCCAACCGTCTCGGCAAGCTGGTACCCGAGGGCATCGAAGGGCGTGTTCCCTATCGCGGCTCAGTCGCCATGATCGTGCATCAGATGGTGGGCGGATTGAAGTCAGGCATGGGCTATTGTGGTTGTTCCACCATCCCAGAACTGCTGCAGAAGACGCGCTTTGTCCGCATCAGCGGGGCGGGACTGCGCGAGAGCCATGTGCACGACGTCATGATTACGCGCGAGGCGCCTAACTATGCGGTTGAGTAGAGCTTGGTGGCGTAATTTTCGAATCGCAAGTTTTCCATCAGCCGGCATGATCGCTTGAACCCAGCTCCGAAGCAGGCAATTAAGGCTTGGATTGCGGCGCTGCTGTGGCTGGGTCTCATCGTCGGGGAGTCCACCAACTACGGCTCCGCCGCAAATACCAGCCGGGTTCTCTACCCCGTACTGCATTTCCTGATGGGCTTGGATCCGTTCCGCTTCCTGGTCTGGCACTTCTACATCCGGAAGACCGGACACTTCGTGGGCTATTTCGGGCTGAGCGTTCTTCTATTCCGCGCCTGGCGCGCGACCATTCCCTTCGCCGGCGTGGTCCGTTGGTCCGTTGAATGGGCGCGGATCGCTTTTTTCATGAGTGCCCTGGTCGCTTGCCTGGACGAATGGCACCAGACCTATCTTCCCTCCCGCACCGGCTCCCTTCGCGATGTGTTGCTCGACAGCACCGCCGCACTGGTCGCTCAGGTGGTAATTTTTCTATTGCTAAAGATGAGGCCCTCGGCAATTTCTCAGAAGGTCTCCGCCTAACTTGTGGCTACTACTTGCGCCCGACGCGAGGCAAGTAACAACACCGCCGAGACAGCAGCGATTCCCGCGGACAGCAAGAACGGAACTCGCGCACCATACTGCTTCCAGAGTTGTCCGGTGATGACGCTGGCCAACAGCGCCGCCACACTTGTCACAAAAAAATATACGCCCAACGCGCGGCCGCGGACTTCTGACGACACCGTTTCTGCCACCAGAGCTTTCAACACCGGGTTGGTCAGAGCATAGAACAAACCGTAGACCGCCATGGCGAACCAAATGGCCGGAGTTGATGGAGCAATCCCAAAGACCAGGTACACGGCGGCAAAAACCAGATATCCTGCAGCCGCCATCGCCCGCCGGGAAAGCCGGTCGCTCAGGTGACCAGCCGGCCAGGAGAACAGCGTATAGGTAATGTTAAACACCAGCCCGAGCACGGGCGCCCGAACGGCGGAAATGCCGATGCTTTGCGCGCGCAGCACAAGAAACATGTCGCTCGAATTTCCTAGCGAGAAAAGTGTCACTGCCAAAAGCACGAAATAAAAACTGCGGGGAAGACGGGAAGCGTGGCCCGTGGTTGAGTTCATCACTTCAGGTTCGGGCAGGGGCACATCCAACCGAGAGTCCGAGGAGAAAGATTTGGACTGGGTGCGGCTCGCGTACGCCGCTTGAGTCTCGCGAATGCCCAACATCGCGACCACGATGCACAGCAATCCCGGAATCGCTGCCGCCCAGAAGATAGCGCGCAAGCCGTAGTGCGGCAGAAGCACAAGTGCGATGAGCGGCCCGGCGATAGCGCCCGCGGAATCCATCGCCTGGATCAGTCCGTAGGCGAAACCGAGGCGTGATTTGACTTGCGACTCGGCCACCATGACATCACGCGCAGTGCCTCGGATGCCCTTGGAGAAACGATCGGCGAAGCGAATGACGAGAATCTGCCCCCATGAAGTCGTGAGCGCGAGCAGGGGCTTCACGGCGTTCGCGACCACGTATCCCGCCACCACGATGGGCTTGCGGCGCCGAACCCGGTCAGCCAGATAACCGGAGAACAGCTTGGCAAATGAGGCAACGCTCTCGGCGATGCCTTCAATGATCCCCAACTGCGCGGGTCCAGCGCCGAGCGAAGCCAGAAATGCCGGCAGCACCCAGTAAGCCATTTCACTGGCGGTGTCGTTTAGAAATGACGTTGCGCCGAAGGCGAAGATGTTGCGGGAAATTGCTTTGCCGGCAGGTGGCCTCGCCTCAGGCATGCAGGTGTTCTACCACATGACCTGCTACTGATGGCTGAGGCCAGACGGCTGGTTTAGTACATGGAGTCGTACTTGGTCACGGCCCATTCGCCGTATTTATTTTCGAGAGTGACCGAGAAGAGCTCTTTATAGGTGCCCTTTTCGCCGGGAGTATTGAAGCGTTTGCCGCGGTAGCGCAGGATCCGCAACGGCGGCGTGTCCTCCCACTCCACCAGTCGCCATGAGATCAACGGGTGTCGCGCCTCAGAATCGCAGATGAAGGCCGCATATTTCTTGCGATAATCCTTTTTCCAGCCCGCCAGTTCTTCGTCGCAATGTCCTTCGTGGATGGCGCCGATGAACTTGTTGGCCTCACGCTCAGAAGTACGGTCGCGCAGAGGATTGAGCGAGATAGAGTTTGGGATATTGGAAAGGGGATCGCGCTCTTCCGAACGGGCCAGGACCGGCCCTTGACCGTTCAGCCACATGAGGTAGCCGAAAAAGATCAGCAGCAGCAGGACGCCTGCGCCCACGGCGATAGCGATTTGGGTGCGGGAAAACTCCATAGTTCTACCGCAAGTCTAACGTCGGGTGCGCCGGAAACAAGATTACGGCAGAGTGCCGCGACAGGACATGTACGAGTGGGGGGAAGGAAGGCATGAGGAAGAAACTAAATGTCCTTCCCGACCAATCCATTTCCGAACCTATCTCATCTGTCAAGCAGCTTGAGACTTGCTGATGAAACTCCGATTTCTCGTCGAAAATGAGGATGGCATAAAATGACGCTATTTTGTCATTGCTGCCATTGGCCTCGGGCCTTAGCATCGGGCCATGAGGAGCTCGAAGAAGCCGCTTTCCGTCATGAACGGCTCAAAGACCATCGTCTTTCTTGCCGCGCCAAACAGTCAGATCCTCGACGTGGCGGGCCCATTTCAGGTTTTTGTTCGGGCGGCGGAGCTCTTCGTCAAAGAGTGCCCGGGACAGAAGGCCCCTTACAGGGTGCTGCTGGCAAGTTCCGCGCGCCACCGATCGATAACCACAAACTGCGGATTAGTGCTAACCGGAACTGAGACTTACCGCACTCTGCGGGGACCAATCGACACTCTGCTGGTGGCTGGTGGAACCGGCGTCCATAAAGCTGCTCGTGATGAGGAATTACTCGACTGGCTAAGAAAGGCCGCTCAGCGAGTGCGCCGCATTGGATCCATCTGTACAGGAGCCTTTCTACTTGCTTCGGCTGGACTCTTGGACGGCAAGCGTGCGACGACGCATTGGAAGTGGGCAGCGGAGTTGGCAGAAAGATTCACGCACACAACTGTCGATCCGGATCCAATCTACATACGTGATGGAAACACGTACACCACTGCGGGCGTAACTGCCGGTATGGATCTTGCGTTGGCTCTGGTCGAAGAGGACCTTGGGTCGCCGATGGCACTGAAGGTCGCACGTGAACTGGTTTTGTACTTGCGCAGGGCCGGAGGTCAATCGCAGTTCAGCGCCGCGCTTTCTGTACAGTCCTCCGACCGGAAACAAATCGAAGAGATTCGTTCCTGGGCTCTCGACAACCTGAACCAGGCCCTGCCGGTAGAAAGGCTTGCCGCAAAGGCAGGTATGAGTCCACGTCATTTTGCGCGTGTGTTCCTCAGGGATACCGGCACAACTCCAGCGCGATTTGTAGAGCGCCTGCGCGTTGAAGCTGCGCGGCGACGATTAGAGGAATCGCAAGACAAACTGGAAAAGGTTGCGGACGACTGCGGTTTCGGCTCCAGTCAAAGCTTGCGGCGATCGTTTCTTCGGGTTCTCCACGTTCCTCCGAACGACTATCGGCATCGGTTCGCGGAATTGACTACGAACTAAATTTCGATGAGCCGCCGGGTTGATGCTTGGCGAAAACGAAACCCAGGATAGTTGCAGGATCGGAGACAGGAAGTGTCACGCAAAAAACACTGAGGGTTTTATGAATAGAAGAGAACTGCTCAAGAGATCAGCAGCATTCGGTTTTGTGGCTGGAATTCCGTTGGCGGCAGGCAAACTTTTCGCCGGCGCAGGCAGGGTCAAAGCTGAGGATGGTACTGAAAAGGATAGAGCAGCGGACAGGTACAATCCGCTTGTCCCTCCTGGCAATGGCGCTATCCCCGTTGCCTTTGTGATTTCTGACGGCGCGGTAGTCATAGACTTCGCCGGACCGTGGGAAGTGTTTCAAGATGTTCATGACGCCCAGGGACACGGATTCTTCAATCTCTACACCGTCGCCGAGACCACCAAGCCTGTGACTGCGAGCGCTGGATTGAAGATCGTACCCGACTACACCTTTCAAACCGCGCCTTCGCCCAAGGTAACCGTAATCCCAGCGCAGAATGGAGAAAGCGCGGCGATGCTGGAATGGATTCGGAAGTCGGCGAGAACCGCGGACGTCACCATGTCGGTTTGCACGGGGGCTTATGTGCTGGCAAAGACCGGCTTACTTTCAGGCAAAGCCGCGACCACGCATCACAGTGCTTACTCAGAGTTCGCTATGCAGTTTCCGGATATCCAACTGAAGCGTGGCGCCAGGTTCGTGGAAGATGGCAACCTGGCCTCTTCAGGCGGACTTTCGTCCGGCGTTGATCTCGCCCTTCGTGTGGTTGAGCGTTATTACGGCCGCGAGCGAGCCGAGAAGACAGCCGACATGATGGAATACCAAGGACAAGGCTGGTTGAATCCAAATTCGAACCAGGTCTATGCCAAAGCACGCGTCTCCACCGACGCACACCCGGTCTGCCCGGTGTGCGAGATGGATGGTGATCCGGCGTTGAAGTCCGTCTATAAAGGTAAGAATTATTATTTCTGTTCGCCGGACCACAAAGAGATGTTCGACAAGGCTCCCGCGAAATTCGCCGCAGCTCGAGAACAGTGACTTGGGTTTCGGACAGGGTCTATTCTTTCTTGCCTTCTTTGGCCTTATCTTCGTCTTCAGCTTGTTCGCTGGCGACGCCCTGCGCCTCGGCTTCTTCCATGGCCTTCTTGGCTTCGGCCGTACGCTTGGCACGAGCTTCGGCGCGCTTCTCGCGCTTTTCTTCCTGCAGCTTTTCGCTGCCGAGAAGCTCGACGAATGCTTTGTCGGCGCCATCGCCCTTCTGCCAGCCAGTGCGGACAATGCGCAGGTAACCGCCTTCGCGATCGCCGAAGCGCGGACCAATAGTGTCGAAGAGCTTGTCCACGGCGGCGCTGGTCATGAGGTAGGCGTGTGCCTGCCGGCGCGCCGCAAGGTCGCCACGCTTGCCCAGAGTGATCATCTTCTCCACTCGCGGACGCATGGCCTTGGCCTTCGGCACCGTCGTCTCGATACGTTCTTCGAGAATGAGCGACGTCACCAGATTCCGCAGCAATGAGCGGCGGTGCGCGGTGTTACGTCCCAGTTTCCATCCTGCAACTTTGTGACGCATGTGAACCTCAGTGGCTAGTGAACTAGTGGCTAGTGAACCTCAGCACCAAGTGATTAGTGGCTAGCGGAACCAGGGTTTCTAACCACTGGCCACTAGCCACCGTGTCTTACAGATCGTTGTCGTTGCCGTAGGCCGAAGCCGGCAGCACCTGGTTCGAAGTCGGACCAGGCACGGCGTTGCCGTGCTCGTCAATCTTCATGCCCAGGCTCAGACCCATCGATGACAAGATTTCCTTGATCTCGTTCAGCGACTTGCGGCCGAAGTTCTTGGTCTTGAGCATCTCGGCTTCCGTCTTCTGCACCAGCTCGCCGATGGTCTGAATGTTCGCGTTCTTCAGGCAGTTGTAGCTGCGGACGGAAAGCTCAAGCTCTTCGACGGAGCGATTCAGATTTTCGTTCTTGATCTCAGGCTTGCGCTCGTCGGTAGAGGTGGAAGTCTCGATGTCTTCCTCGAAGTTAATAAAGATGTTCATGTGGTCCTTCAGCAGCTTGGCCGCCAGCCCGATGGAATCGGCCGGAGTGATGGAGCCGTTGGTCCACACTTCGAGAGTGAGCTTGTCGTAGTCGGTGATCTGTCCGAGACGCGCCGCTTCCACCGTGTAGTTGCACTTGCGCACCGGGGAGTGCACGGAATCAATGGGAATAAAGCCGATGCCCAGGTCTTCGTCGAAATTCTTGTCGGCCGAGACATAGCCGCGGCCGCGCTTGAGGCGCATTTCCATGTCAAGCTTGCCGCCCTCGCTGACAGTGGCGACGTAAACGTCTTTGTCGAGCACTTCAACATCAGCGTCGGCCTCGATCATGCCAGAGGTCACAATGCCCGATTGATCGGCGCGCAGGTAGATCGCCTTGGGTGCGTCACCGCTCAACTTGAATGGAATCTGCTTCAGGTTGAGGATGATGTCGGTGGCGTCCTCGACCACGCCGGGAATCGACTGGAACTCGTGCAGCACGCCTTCGATCTTGACCGCGGTCACGGCTGCTCCCTCGATGGATGAGAGCATCACGCGCCGCAGAGCATTGCCGATGGTGGTGCCGAAGCCGCGCTCAAACGGCTGCGCCCAGAAGGTGCCGTATTTATCGGTGAGCGAGGAGGTATCGACCGCGAGACGTTTTGGTTTCTGAAAACCTTTCCAAAGCATTTGTTTCTCCTTCGGCCATTTGGCTCAGTGCTGGCTCCCTGAATCGGTCCGGATTCAGGTTAAACGTCAGCGCCGGCTGATCTGGCTCGAAATGTTGGACCGGAAAAATCACTTAATCCATAACCACAAAGGACACTAAGTTTCACGAAGGTCCCTCGTCTACCTTCGTGTCCTTGGTGGTTCAGCATTTGACTATTTACTGTACAACTCAACAATCAACTGCTCGTTCACCGGCAGGTTGATATCTTGCCGCTTGGGCAGCGCCAGAACGCGGCCCTTGTAATTGTCGCGATCAATCTCCAGCCAGTTGGGCGAGTTCTGATGGCTGGCGAAATCCTTGGCCAGCTCCAGAATCGGTAGCTTGCGGCTGCCCTCCCGAATAGCGATTTCTTCGCCCACACTTACCTCGTAAGAGGGAATGTTGACCTTGCGGCCATCGACTTGCACGTGACCATGGCGCACCAATTGACGCGCCTGGCGCCGGGATACGCCGAAGCCCAGGCGATAAACCACGTTGTCGAGCCGCCGTTCAAGTTGTTGCAGCAGGATTTCGCCGGTCACACCCTTGGTTCGCGCCGCTTTTTCGAAATAATTGCGGAACTGGCCTTCCTGGGTAAAATACATGCGCTTGGTCTTCTGCTTTTCGCGCAGTTGCAGGCCGTAGCCTACGATTTTGGCCTTGCGGTCCTTACCATGCTGGCCCGGAGCAAAGTTACGCTTCTCGATGGGACATTTATCGCTGAAACACTTGGTGCCTTTGAGGAACAGCTTCATGCCCTCGCGGCGGCAGAGACGACAGACGGGATCAGTGTAACGTGCCAAGTTTCTTCTCCTTAGATGACCGGTTTACAGGTTTGGCTTCACCCTTCGTCCCGGACGAAAATCAGTGTTTAGTGGCTAGTGATCAGTGGCTAGTAGTTTGGTCAGTGACTAGCCACTAGTCACCAGCCACTTTCTTACACCCTTCTCCGCTTCGGCGGACGGCAGCCGTTATGCGGAATCGGGGTTGCGTCTTTAATATTGCGGACCTCGATGCCCGCGGCAGCCAGAGCGCGGATAGCCGACTCGCGTCCAGAACCGGGGCCGCTAACCCGCACCTCGACGCTGCGCACTCCGTGATCGCGCGCCATGTTGGCGGCGTTCATGGCTGCCTGCTGAGCGGCAAAGGGCGTGCCTTTACGTGATCCGCGGAAGCCCAGCGAGCCCGAACTCTTCCAGGAGAGAACATTTCCCGCCTGGTCTGAGATGGTCACGATGGTGTTATTGAACGAAGCCTGGATGTGCGCCACGCCGTGTGTGACGTGCTTGCGCTCCTTCTTCTTGAAAGTCTTCTTCTTGCCTTTTTTTTCCGGAGCCGCTGCGCCGGTTGCGCCCGCTGCTGCTGCTGGTTTCGCCATAATTAGTGTCCAGTGACTTGTGTCCAGTGGCCAATCACTAGCCACTGGCAACCGTTCTTACGTTTTTGCCGTCGCTTTCTTCTTCTGCGCGACCGTTCCCTTGCGCGGGCCTTTGCGAGTGCGCGCATTGGTATGAGTGCGTTGTCCGCGGACTGGAAGGTTGCGGCGATGGCGATACCCGCGATAGGAGCCGATTTCGATGAGCCGCTTGATGTTCATCGAAACTTCCTTGCGCAGATCGCCTTCCACCATGCCCTCACCCTCGATGACCTGACGGATACGATTCACCTCGTCCTCACCCAGATCTTGTACCTTCTTCATCGGGTCCACCTTGGCCGCCTCCAGAATGCTGGCGGCGCGCGGGTGGCCGATGCCGTAGATGTAAGTCAGCGCGATATTCACGTGCTTACCGCGCGGAAGATCGACGCCTGCAATGCGTGCCATGCTGCTCCTTGTCCTATCCCTGACGCTGCTTGTGTTTCGAGTTGACGCAGATCACGCGCACCACACCCTTGCGGTGGATGACCTTGCACTTATCGCAAATTTTCTTTACCGATGCTCTTACTTTCATAAAACCAGCCTTTGATCGTTCGTCGTTCCTGCAGATCCCTCGCTGCGCTGGGGATGACCGCTGCGGGCTCAAACGCCCGCAAATCGCGGTCATTTATATCGATACACGATGCGGCCACGATTCAGGTCGTAGGGCGAAAGCTCAACCGCGACCTTGTCGCCGGGCAGAATGCGGATAAAATTCTTTCGCATCTTACCGGAAACGTGTGCCAGCACCTGGTGCTTGTTCTCCAGCTCCACCTTGAACATGGCATTGGGCAACGGTTCGACAACCGTCGCCATAACCTCAATCGCGTCTTCTTTACTCATTGACTCCTTAAAATCAGCTTCTGGCTACTAGCTTCTAGGCAAATCAGTCGGCTTCCGGTTCAAGCTAGCAGCTAGAAGCCAAGAGCTAGAAGCTCCTATTGCGTCAAAATCATCGGGCCATCCTTCGTGACCGCCACGCAATGCTCAAAGTGGGCGCTGTAGCTGCCATCGGCGGTGACCGCGGTCCACTTGTCTTCGAGTACGCGGGTTCCAGGCTTGCCCGAATTCACCATGGGCTCAATCGCCAGCACCATGCCGTCGCGTAGCCGGGCGCCATGCCCGCGAACGCCAAAATTCGGCACCTGCGGCTCCTCGTGCAGCCGGGTTCCAATGCCGTGACCGACAAACTCGCGCACCACACTGAAGCCGTTGGCTTCCACAAATTCCTGCACCGCCGCACCCACATCTCCCACTGCATTTCCGATGCGCGCCGCCTCGATGGCTCTGTAGAGGGACGCTTCCGTCACCTCGAGCAGCTTGCTCACTTCCGGCGTGATCGAGCCATCCACCGCAACGGTAATGGCTGCGTCCCCATAGTAGCCGTCCAGCACCACACCGCAATCGATGGAAACGATGTCCCCTGCCTTCAGCACTCGCTTCTCGGAGGGGATGCCGTGGACAATCTCCTCGTTGATCGAAGTGCAGAGCACGCAGGGATAATCGTAATACCCCTTGAACGCCGGCTTAGCGCCGAGATCCTTCATTTTCTGCTCGGCGGTCCGTTCCAGATCCATCGTGGTCATGCCCGGCGCGACCACAGTCCGAAGCTGATCAAGGACTTCACGAACGATGCGGCCGCTGTGCCGCATTTTTTCAATCTCTGCCGCTGATTTGCAAACAATCGCCATTCTTTAGAAACTGTCAGCCCGGGCGGCACGGTGCCCCTCGATCACCAGCCGAATGAGCTCCGTGACTTCATCGACCGGCAGGTCCCCGTTCACCGAAACCAGCCGTCCTTGCCGCTCATAGTATTCCGCCACCGGTTTCGTCTGGACCTCATACGCGGTCAGACGTTCCCGGATCACCTCGTCGCGGTCATCATCGCGAGTTACCAGCCTGGAACCATCAAGATCACAGGTGTCAGGGACACGGGGCGGCTGCAGATAGACGTTATAGATGTGTCCGTTGGCGAGACAAGTCCTACGTCCGGTAAGCCGATGCAGTAATTGATTATAGTCCACGTCGATGCGTATCACAATCGGCGCGCATCTTCCCGGCCGGTCCCGATTGTCAAAGAACTCATTCTCCAGAAACGCGTCGAGCCATCCGGCCTGGGCCGGAGTGCGCGGAAACCCATCCAGGACAAATCCAGGATCGCAATCCACCTGGCGCAACCGCTGCGCCACCATGTCGTAGATCAATTCGTCCGGCACCAACTCGCCGCGCGCCATGACATCCTTGGCCTGCAACCCCAGCGGCGTATGGCGTTGCACGTTGTCCCGCAAGAGATCCCCGGTAGAGATCTGGGGGATGCCGTAGCGCTCGGCGATGCGCTTGGCCTGTGTGCCTTTGCCGGCACCGGGTGACCCGAGCAAGATGATGGGTCCGATGCCGCGCGAGCTTCCATCCGCCATCGAGCTGGCCCCCAAGCCTCCCGATTCCAATTTCATCCGGTCAGCTCGACGATGATTTCGTGCCGAACGGTACGGCAACCTGAGATTTCATTGACTACCAACCGCGGCGACCCCGAATCCGTCCACTACGCGGGGTAAATCCATCGTAATGGCGCATGATGAGCTGCGCTTCAATCTGCGTGACTGTATCCATGGCCACGCCCACCACAATCAGCAACGACGTGCCGCCAAAGTAAAATGTGACCCCCAAACCATTCGTCATCCAGGCCGGGAGATGTTCAAACCATGAACCCAAAACACCCGGCAAATGGTTCAAGTGGATACCAGCGATCATCCACTCCGGAATGAAGGAGATGATGATCAGATACAGCGCCCCGACGAGCGTAATTCGGGTCAGGATTTCGTTGATGTTGTCCGCCGTGCGCTTGCCTGGCCGGATGCCGGGAATAAACCCCCCATACTTCCGCATATTGTCGGCGACTTCGTTGGGGTTGAAGACGATGGAGACGTAGAAGTAAGCGAAAAAGATGATCCCCACTGCGTATAAGAACGTGTAGAGCGGTTCGCCCCATTTGAGCGCATCCAAGATCGGACCAATCACACGATTGGAGTGCAAAGCGTACAACGCGGTTTGTGGCAGAGTCAGGATCGACGAGGCAAAGATAACCGGCATCACGCCGCCGGCGTTGACCCGCAGGGGCAGGTGAGTAGACTGGCCGCCCATCACTTTGCGTCCTACTACGCGCTTGGCGTACTGCACCGGAATGCGCCGCTCACTGCGCTCCACATAAACGATAAAAGCCACCACCACGACCATCATTGCGACCAGCAATATCATGGCTGGCGCGGTGAAGACGCCCCAGGCATTGTTGTGCACCTTGTCGTAAAGATCGAACACACCGCGCGGCAATCCCACCACAATGCCGGAAAAGATCAGCAAAGACATGCCGTTGCCGACGCCGCGTTCCGTAATCTGCTCGCCCAGCCACATGATGAAGGCGCTCCCTGTGGTCAGGGTCAGCATGGTCATCAGAATGAACCCGATGCCCGGATGGATTACAAAATCACCGCCCTTTTGCAGGCTGAGGGCGATACCAAATGACTGGACGGCGCTCAGAATCACGGTCAGATAGCGGGTCCACTGCGTGATCTTCTTGCGTCCCAGTTCGCCTTCCTTCTGCAGCTTGGCCAGCGGCTCATAAACCACGGTCAAAAGTTGCAGGATGATCGAGGCCGTGATGTAGGGCATGATGCCCAGGGCGAAAACCGTAAGCCGGCGGAGGTTTCCGCCGCTGAACAGGTCGACAAAGCCGAGCAAGGAGCCGCGGTTCTGCTCGAAATATTGCTGCAGCTTATCAGTGTTGATCCCCGGCGTAGGAATGTGGCCGCCCAAGCGATACACCGCCAGCATGGCCAAGGTAAAACCGATGCGTCGGCGCAGGTCAGGAATACGAAAGACGTTGGCCAGTTTCTCGAACATTTACTGCAAGACCTCAAACTTGCCGCCAGCTTTGGTGATTTTCTCCTGGGCCGATTTAGAGAACTTGTGGGCGTGCACGGTGAGTGCGACCGAAAGAACTCCATCTCCCAGGATTTTGACGGGATGTTTGGTCTTGATCACACCCGCTTTGCGCAAGACGTCGGGGGTGATGGTTGCTTCACCCAGTCCGGCCAGCTTTTCCAGGTTCACAATATTGAATTCCTTGCGGAAAATGTTCGTGAACCCGCGCTTGGGCATGCGGCGATGCAGCGGCATCTGGCCGCCTTCAAAGCCACGCATCATGCGCGAACCGCTGCGCGAGCGTTGACCTTTGTGTCCCCGGGTGGAGGTCTTGCCCATGCCCGAGCCCATGCCGCGGCCCACGCGCTTCTTATTTTCCGCTGCCTTCTTCGGCGCTCGAAGATTGGATAAATTCATGACTTTTCCGATCGGTTCCAGGTCTTGGGTGTTAGGTCTCAGGTTCCAGGTCTCAGGTCTTTGACACCTAACACCAGACACCTGATACCTACTGCACAATCTCCACCAGATGCGGCACCTTGGCCACCATGCCGCGAATGGCGGCAGTGTCCGGGCGCTCGACCACCTGGTTCAGCCGGGTAAAACCCAGACCTTTGATCACCAGCTTTTGTTTAACCGGGGCACAGATGGCGGACCGCACCCACTTCAGGTGCAGCTTGCCGCCGTCCGGACTTGATTTCTTCGCTGTCATTTCAATTCCTCACGTTCAACCGGCGAGACAGCCGGCGCTATCCTAAAGTTCCTGCACCGACTTGCCGCGCATGGCGGCCACGTCCTCGCGGTTCTTCAGCCGCTTGAGGGCATCAAAAGTCGCCTTAATCACGTTGTGCGGGTTGGTGGTGCCAATCGATTTGGTGAGAACGTTCTGCACTCCCGCCGAAGTCATGACCGCGCGCACCGCTCCACCGGCAATAACACCTGTACCTTCCGCCGCGGGCTTGAGCAGCACCATGCCCGAGCCGAATCTTCCCAGCACGGTGTGTGGAATGCTGGTCTGAGTGAGATTGACCCTCACCAGATTCTTCTTCGCTGACTCAATTCCCTTGCGGATAGCCTGAGGAACTTCCTTCGCTTTCCCCGAGCCGTATCCGACCACCGCGGCGCTGGGATCTCCGACCACAACCAAAGCTGCAAATGAGAGATTCTTGCCTCCCTTGACCACCTTGGTCACACGATTGATAGCTACCACCTGGTCCTTGAGCTGGTACGAACCCGCATCGAGCTTTTTAATAATTGTTGGCATTGCCTCTCGTTTTCTTTTTTTTGCTAGAACTGCAATCCGGCTTCACGGGCGGCATCGGCCAGGGCCTTCACACGTCCGTGATAGATGTAACCGCCGCGATCGAACACAACTTTGGTAATTCCCTTAGCCTTGGCACGTTCGGCGATGGTTTTGCCCACAGTCTTGGCCGCGGCGACGTTTCCGCCAGTCCGCCGCTGGCCCTTCTCTCCACCCTCGGCAGAATGAGCCGCGATCAGGGTTTCGCCCTTGAGGTCGTCGATCAACTGCACGTAAATGTGGTTCAGTGAACGATAGACGTTCAGCCGCGGACGCTCGGCCGTGCCGAGGATCTTTTTGCGGATGCGTTCGTGAACGTGCCGCCGATTTTGATTTTTAGATGACTGCGTAAGCATGACGTTGGTCCTTAGTCGTTCGTCGTTGGTCCTTGGTCGTCGGTCGTTGGTCGAAACTATCTGATCAATTAGCGTTGGCAATATTTTGGCTTTGGCCAACGACGAACGACCGACGACTTGCGCCGCTATTTTGCTCCGGTCTTCCCAACCTTCTTCTTCAAGCGCTCGCCCGCGTAACGCACACCCTTATTCTTGTACGGGTCGGGCGGACGCAAGCTACGCATTTCGGCGGCGACCTGTCCCACCTTCTGGCGATCGATGCCGCTTACCGTCAGCTTGGTCTGCTTGGGATCGACCGCCACTTCAATGCCGGCGGGAAGCGGATACTCAATCGGATGCGAATATCCCAAGCTGAACACAACCGTGCCCTTGCCCTTCAATTCGGCGCGGTAACCGATGCCGACAATTTCCAGTTCGCGGGTCCAACCTTTGGTGACGCCTTCGACAGCGTTGTTGACCAGAGCGCGAGCCAGGCCATGGACGGCGGCCTGCGAGTCGTTCTCACGGATGGCCACCAGGTTGCCGTTCTGCTGCTCCATGTGGATGCCCGCAGGCAGTTGCGTATCCAACTTGCCTTTTGGGCCCAGCACGGCAACCGCGTTGCCTTCGATTTTGACCGTTACTCCCTTGGGCAGCGGGATCGGTTTTCTTCCAATTCGTGACATAAGTAGCTCTCAGCTCTCAGTTCTCAGCTCTCAGCCTGCATCGCCGTCTTTCCTGATAGCTGACGGCTGATGGCTGAAAGCTGGTTTTCTACCAAATCTCGCACAACAGTTCGCCGCCGACGCCTTCCTTCCGTGCCTGGCGCCCGGTCATCACGCCCCGCGGCGTGGTGAGAATGTTGATGCCCATGCCGCCGAGCACCCGTGGAATCTCAGTGCGCCGCACATACACGCGGCAACCGGGGCGAGAAACGCGCTCCACCTTTGAAATGGCGGCTTCGTTGTTGTGGCCGTACTTCAAGTAGATGCGCAGGACCTTGTGGCCTTCCTCTTCAGTGGCTTTGAAGTTGGAGACGTAGCCCTCCTCTTTGAGGATGCGGGCGATCTCCAGCTTCAGCTTGGAAGCGGGAACATCAACCTTCTGATGACGGGCGCTAATTGCGTTGCGAATTCGCGCCAACATGTCTGCGACCGGATCGGTCAACCTCATCGCTTTGCTTCTCCTCAATCGCCCGTTTGCTTCAGCCCTATCTGCTCGAAGCTGAAGAACCCGCGGCGACGTTGCTTACTGCTGAACTCATTACCAGGACGACTTCGAAACCCCGGGGATTTCCCCGCGCAAGGCCAGACCGCGGAAACATAGGCGGCACAACCCGAACTTGCGCAAATAGGCGCGCGGACGTCCGCAAAGTTTGCAGCGGTTGTGCCTGCGCGAAGAAAACTTCGGTTTCGGCCCTTTGCCTCGCGCATCGTCAAATTTCTTCTCGATCTTCGCGTCTTTAACTCGTTTTGCTGTAGTCAACTTAGCTCCTAGCTTTCATGCTGCTTTAAGTCTTTGCTCCTGGCTCCCTGCTTCTGCATTCCTTTTTTAGGCCCGGAACGGCATCCCCATGTGTTTGAGCAATGCCCGCGCCTGATCGTCGTTGCGCGCTGTAGTCACAATGGTGATGTTCATGCCCTTGAGTTTGTCCACCTTGGCATAATCGATCTCCGGGAAAATCAACTGATCATGCAGGCCAAGCGTGTAGTTTCCCCGGCCGTCAAAAGATTTGGTCGAGACTCCGCGAAAATCGCGCACCCGGGCTAGAACCACGTTCACCAGACGATCGAAGAATTCGTACATGCGGTCACCGCGCAGCGTGACCATCGCTCCGATGGGCTGCCCTTCACGCACCTTAAAAGCCGCAATCGATTTCTTGGCTCGGGTCACCACCGGCTTCTGGCCGGTGATCTGACCCAGTTCATTGACCGCCGGATCGAGGACTTTGGCATTCTGCGTGGCCTCGCCCACACCCATATTGACCACGATCTTGTGCAGATGCGGTACAGCCATCGGATTCTTCAACTCGAATTCCTTCATCAACGCCGGCGCAACCTCGGCCTTGAAACGGGCCTTCAGGCGTGGCGGCTCCTTGGCGCTATGCCGCGCCACAACTGGCACCTTTGCCTCTTGCTGCTTTTCGCCTTGTTTGTCCTTCTTCTCTTTTGCCATGGTTCAGTTACTTTCTCTTGGAATAGCTTTCACCTATCAGCTATTTATCCAACGTTGTTCCGCACTTCTTGCACACCCGCACTTTGCGATCACCGCGCACCTCATGTCCGATGCGAACCGGGCCGCAGGTGGCACACAGCAGTTGCACGTTGGAGATTGCTATGCGGCTCTCCTGCTCGGCAATTCCGCCCTTCACGTTGCGCTGTGGATTTGGACGCACGTGCTTCTTGACCAGCATCACGTGCTCGACCAGGACCTTGGCATCGTTGGGGAATACGCGCAGCACGCGACCTTCTTTGCCCTTGTCGCGCCCTGTGATCACCTTGACGGTGTCATTGCGGCGAATATCAACTCGTTTATGTTCTCGGATTGCGGTTCTCATTGCTAACCTTGTTCTTCGTTATCAGGTCCCAGGTATCAGGTCCCAGGTCCCAAAAACCTGAGACCTGGCACCTCAGACCTAAGACCTTTGCCTTACAAAACTTCCGGCGCCAGCGATACAATCTTCAGAAATTTCTTCTCGCGTAACTCGCGGGCCACAGGCCCGAACACGCGGGTTCCAACCGGTTCGCCGGCATCGTTGATCAGCACCGCGGCATTCTGATCAAAGCGGATGTAGGTGCCGTCACGGCGGCGATGTTCCTTGCGCGTGCGCACAATCACGGCCTTTACGACTTTGCCCTTTTGTACCTGACCATCAGGCGCCGCTTCCTTCACGCTGGCCGTGACCACGTCCCCCAAGCCCGCGCGCAACCCAGTCGCGCCACCGAGCGGCAGGATCATTTGCAGCTTGCGAGCGCCAGAGTTGTCGGCGACCTCGAGCATGCTTCTCATCATCACTGCCATAATCGATCTCCTGTATGCCTCGGATTACTTTATCTCCGCGGCCGTGTGTTCCGGCACCAGTGCGGTCTGACGGATAATTTGCTTCAAGCGCCAGCGCTTCAGCTTGGAGAGCGGCCGGGTCTCCTCCAGACGCACGACATCGCCGATGTGGGCCTGGTTTGTCTCGTCGTGGGCATAAAACTTCTTCGCCTTCGAGACCACTCGACCGTAGAAGGGATGCGCCTTTTTGCGCACTACTTCCACCACAATGGTCTTTTTCATGCGGTTGGAAACGACCTCGCCGACGATTTCTTTGCGTCGGCCTGCCGCTTCCGCGGCCGGGCGCTGCTGTGCATTGGTTTCGGCCATGATTACTTCTTCTCCGTTGTGCCGGCGGCACTGCCACGCTCGCGGGCGATGGTTTTCACTCGCGCGATGTCCTTGCGTAGACCGCGCATTTTCTTCAAGCTCTCCGTCTGCCCCATGTTGAGCTGAAACTTCAGCTTGAAGAGCTGATCGTTGAGTTCGCGCTCCTGATGGCGAAGCTCATCGTCGGTTAAGTTGCGAACTTTCTCGGCTTTCATAATCAGTTCCCAGTTCTCAGATCTTAGTTTCAGTGCGCCGCAAATTGCCGCCTCACGAAGGCGGTGCGCAGCGGCAGTTTGTGCGAGGCCAACCGCATCGCCTCGCCCGCTTCCTGCGCGCTCACGCCTTCCATCTCGAACAGGATCTTTCCCGGACGGACGACCGCGACCCAGTGGTCCGGTGCTCCTTTGCCCTTACCCATACGGGTTTCAGCCGGCTTCTTGGTGACCGGCTTATCGGGAAACAGACGAATCCAGATCTTGCCGCCACGCTTGATGAAGCGGGTCATGGCGACGCGACTGGCTTCGATCTGCCGGTCAGTGATCCAACCCGGCTCGAGCACTTTCAATCCGTAGTCTCCGAAAGCAAGCTCGCTGCCGCGCCAGGCTTTCCCGGTCATGCGTCCGCGCTGCTGCTTGCGGTACTTCACTTTTTTCGGCATCAACATAAATCAGCTCTCAGCTTTCAGCCGTTCTTTTAGAACGCGCCGGGCGCGCCCACCGTCTGTTCGCGTTTCTTCGCCGGCAAAATCTCGCCGCGATAAATCCAGCACTTCACTCCGATCACCCCATAGGTGGTGCGGGCTTCGGTGAAGCCGTAATCGATGTCGGCGCGCAGAGTGTGCAGCGGCAAACGTCCTTGCAGATACCATTCCGAACGGGCGATTTCGTTGCCGTTCAGACGTCCGCTGACCCGGACCTTAATCCCTTTGCAACCGAAGCGCAGCGCCGAATCCACTGATTTGCGCATGGCGCGGCGGAAGCCCACTCGCTTTTCCAGCTGCAGAGCGATCGACTCCGAAACCAGTTGCGCGTCCAATTCCGGCTTATGCACTTCTTGGATATCGATGTAGACCTCGCGTGAGGTGCGCTTCTGCACTTCCTGCTTGAGCTTGTCGATCTCGGCGCCTTTGCGTCCGATGATGATGCCGGGGCGCGCCGTCTTGATGATGACGCGGAGCTTGTTGCCTGGGCGCTCGACTTCGATGGAGCTGACGCCCGCCGATTTGAGCTTATCTTTCAGCTCGTTCTTCAGCTTGATGTCTTCGAGCAGCAGCTTGTCGTAATCCCGCTCGACAAACCAGCGCGACTTCCACGGCTTGGTATAGCCGAGGCGAAATCCGTAAGGATGAACCTTTTGTCCCATATTGCTCCTATTTTGCTCCGGCAAACTTCTTCTTGGGCTTGCCCGCTGGCTTTTTGCCTTGGGCTCGCGCTCTGGCCTTGCCTGTCACTTTACCTTTTGCCGGAGCCTTGGCGCTTGCGCCTTCTGCTCCGACCACGGTAGCAACCGATTCTCCACTCGTACCCCGTTCCGCCAGGACGAGCTCGATGTGGGCGATGCGCCGCACATAACGGAAGGCGCGGCCCATAGGCGCCGGGCGGATGCGCTTCATGCGGGGACCGTCGTTGGCCACTGCATGCTTCACATAAAGCTTGTCCACATCGACGTCGATGCCCTTCTCCGAGCTGAGATAGTTCGCATTCTCCAGCGCTGAACGCAGCAGCTTCTCAATAGTCGCGGCGACGCGTTTCTTGGTAAAGACCAGCGTGTTGAGCGCATCTTCCACCCGGCGACCCTTGATCAGATCCAGCACCAGACGTGCCTTCTGCGGCGAGACGCGCATGTAACGGGCTTGAGCTCGATATTCCATCGCGTCTCCTTTATGCCTTCGGCGCCGGAGCTGCCGGGGCAGGCGTCGAACCCGCCGCCGGGGTGATGGCTCCCGGACCGCCGGGCACGCCCGCCGGTCTGGCCGCGACTTCGGTGGCCGCCCGCATCGAGTGTCCCTTGAACTGGCGGGTGAAGCTGAACTCGCCCAGCTTGTGCCCCACCATATTCTCGGTGACGTACACCGGAATAAATTTTTTACCGTTATGCACCGCGATGGTGTGCCCCACCATCTCCGGGATAATGGTCGAGCGCCGCGACCAGGTGCGCAGCACTTTCTTCTCGTTACGCGCGTTCATGGCTTCTACCCGGGTTTGCAGGTAGAGGTCGACGAACGGTCCTTTTTTGGTTGAACGTGCCATAAAGTCAGCTCTCAGCTTTCAGCTCTTAATTTCTATTTCCGGAGATCCCTCGCTCCGCTCGGGATGACGCGCTGGGCTCATCTCTCAGCCTGCCCTGAGCAACCGATCTCAACGAGGTTGCCGAAGGGCCCAGCCAAACGGCGTCATTTCTTACCGCGACGGTTCACGATAAATGCGTCCGTACGTTTGTTGTTGCGTGTCTTATAGCCGCGTGTCGGCTGCCCCCACGGGGTCACCGGATGCCGGCCACCAGACGTCTTACCTTCGCCACCGCCGTGCGGATGGTCCACCGGGTTCATGGAGACACCGCGGTTTACCGGACGCCGTCCCAGCCAGCGCATGCGTCCCGCCTTGCCGATCGTGATGTTCTCATGATCGAGGTTGCCAACCTGGCCAATGGTCGCCATGCAATCCTGGGCAACTTTGCGAGTCTCACCGGACGGCAACTTAACCAGGGCGTAGTCGCCCTCTTTGGCTACCAACTGCGCCGAGCCGCCAGCCGAGCGCACCATCTGCGCGCCCTTGCCCGGTTTCAACTCGACGTTATGAATCGTGGTGCCGGGCGGAATATTTTTCAGCGGCAGAGCGTTGCCTACGAGAATATCGGCCTCGGGGCCGCTGACCACTTTTTGTCCAACCTTCAGGCCGTCGGGTTGCAGAATGTAACGCTTCTCGCCGTCGGCGTAGTTCAACAGGGCGATGCGAGCGGAGCGGTTGGGATCGTACTCGATGGTGGCCACAGTGGCCGGAATGCCAATCTTGTCGCGCTTGAAGTCAATGATGCGCAGCTTGCGCTTGTGTCCGCCGCCGCGGTGCCAGATCGTGGTGTCGCCGCTGTTGCGCCGGCCGCCGGTGCGCTGCTTGGGCTCAAGCAGCGGCTTGTGCGGCTGGCTGGTCGTAAGATCGTCATTGACGATCGTGGTCCGATAACGCAGCGTCTGGGTTGTCGGTCTGTATGTCTTGATTGCCATAAAATCAGCTCTCAGCTCTTAGCCGCAGTCGTTCGCGGTTTGGTCTTTGATTGCTCGCCTTGGCCGACGACCAACGACGGCCGGCCAACGACTGCCTTACAAATTCTGTGCGTAGTCTGGCATCTTCTCGCCAGCCTTCAACCGCACAAATGCCTTTTTCCAATCCGGACGATATCCCGCGAACCGTCCCCGGCGGCGTTCCTTGCCCGGATAGTTGGCGGTACGCACGGACCGGACCTTCACCTTGAAAATACTTTGCACGGCTTCCTTGATCTCGGTTTTCGTCGCCGCCGGCGCCACCTGGAAGACCAGCGTGTTCTGGTTTTCCTTGATGGCCAGCCCCTTCTCGGTGATGACCGGACGCCGAAGTATTTGATAGGCCGACTTCATCACGCCACCTCCGCCGCTTTTTCATGCCGCACTCGCCGTCGCGGAGTACGCGCGGCCTTCTTCTGGCCTTCGCCTTCGGCGGCCTGGCGTTGACGTTTGGAGATTGAACTTTTCAGCGAGATCTGCAATTTCTCAATCGCCGGCTGCGAAAAGATTGCCCGGTCGTAGCGCAGCAAGTGATAGGGATGGACCCGATCACCACTGACGAGTTCAACTCCCGCAAGATTGCGCGAGCTAAGATCCAGATTGCGGTTCCCGTGTTTCGGAACTTCTACCAACAAAGCCGTGCCGTCCACTTTCAGCGCATCCAACGCTCCGCGGAACTGCTTGCTCTTTGGTTCTTTCACGTCGAATGCGTTTACCACAATCAGCTTGCCGTCGGCGAATTTGGAAGCCAGCGCCGAACGCAGGGCCCCCAGCAATTTCTTGCGCGGAAACGCGTAATCGTAAGAGCGAGGCTGCGGACCGTGCACCGTGCCGCCATGCCGCCAGAGAGGCGAACGAATGGAGCCGACGCGCGCGCGCCCTGTACCTTTCTGTTTCCACAGTTTCTTGCCTGCACCCGACACCAGCTTCTTGTTCTTGGTGGCGTGCGTGCCCGCATGGTGGGCGGCGCGATAGTGCTTTACTGCTTCCCACAGCAGGTCCTCGTTGACCGCGCCGAAGACTTCTTCGGCGAGTTCCAAGGTCCCAACTTTGGCTCCGCTCAGGTTATGAATGTCAATGCTTGCCATATGCTTTCCATGTAGGCGCGGGCGTCTCGCCCGTGCGCCAACTTAAGACTTCTTAGCGGCCCGCTTGGCTGCTTTCAACGGATCAACCGTCGCGGCTCCGGCAAATCCACGCCGCTCTCGAGGCGGCTTCTTGGCCTTGGTGATGACCAGATATCCGCCGTTGGGACCAGGCACGCTACCTTCGACGACCAGCAGATTGTCTTCTTTATCCAAACCCAGAACACGCAGATTGCGCATGGTCACGCGGTCCACGCCCATGTGTCCCGACATCCGCATGCCTTTGAATACGCGCGAAGGGAATGCGGAGGAACCGATCGATCCTGTGATTTGGAACATCGATCCGTGCGACTTGGGACCACCGCCGAAGTGATGCCGCTTCACCACGCCAGTAAAACCACGCCCTTTGCTGATGCCCACGATGTCCACGAAGCGTTCGCCATCAAAAATGTCAACCAGCACGCGATCGCCGGCCTTTACCGCGCCATCGCCCTGCGCTTTTTCGTCAATCTCAATCGGAACCTCGCGCATGAACTTTACCGGAGGCAGATTGTGCTTGCCCAGGTGACCGCGCGCGGGTTTGGTCAGCCGCGACTCTTTCACGAATTCAACCAGCCCGATCTGGGCAGCATCGTATCCGTCTTTGGTCTGGGTTTTATGCTGCGTGATCACGCAGGGCCCAGCCTGAAGAACGGTGGCGGGATGAACGTCGCCCTTGTCGTCAAAGAGCTGCGTCATGCCGACCTTTTTGCCCAGAATTCCAGCAACCTTTGCCATTTCCTTCTTCCGTTTCCACCAGCCTGGCCTTCCAGCTGTCGGCTGGTGCTTCTAATTTCCCTGCAAGCTTAGAGCTGATGGCCACTCAGATCCTTCGCTTCGCTCAGGATGACCGTTGCGGGCTCAGACGCCCGCAAAACGCGGTCATTTATGCTCTTTCCCGAATGCCTTGATCTCGACGTCCACGCCCGCCGGGAGATCGAGTTTCATCAGCGCGTCCACCGTCTGCGACGTCGGATCCAAAATATCGAGCAGGCGCTTATGGGTACGAATCTCGAACTGCTCGCGCGATTTCTTGTCTACGTGCGGCGAACGCAGCACGCAGTATTTGTTCTTCATCGTGGGCAAGGGAATCGGGCCCGCGAGCCGCGCACCGGTCCGCTTGGCAGTTTCAACGATCTCGGTCGTGGACTGATCGAGGATGCGGTAGTCGTACGCCTTTAGGCGGATGCGAATTTTTTCGTTTCCAATCACTTTTGGCTCTCTAACCCCTCCCGGCTGTCCGAGAAGAAAGAACTGGCGGCATGACGCAGGCCGCGTTTCTGTTTATGTGGCGCGGGCGCCCGCGCCCGCGAAAACCTGCGGAGCTTCGCTCCGCCTGGGCAACCCCTTCGACTCCGCTCAGGGCAGGCTTAGGCGGCCGTCCCCACATGGCCACTGCTACTGAATAATCTCGCTGATGGTGCCGGCGCCCACCGTGTGTCCGCCTTCGCGGATAGCAAAGCGCAAGCCCTTTTCCATCGCCACCGGCGTGATCAGCTCAATCACCAACTGTACGTTGTCGCCCGGCATCACCATCTCCGTGCCCGAG
>DATKEN010000081.1:0-31666 GCA_035512155.1 Terriglobales bacterium
CGCATCAAGCGGACGCGGTCGTAAACGCGCGCGTATTCCTTGGCCGAGGCGTTCCAAGAGAAATCCTTGTTCATGCCGTTCCTCATGAGAGTCTGCCAGGAGGACTGATCCCTGAAGGCTCGCAGCGCCTCCCGGATCGTCAACAGAAGCGCCTCGCCCTTGTATTCGGTGAACTTGAAGCCGGTGCCCTTCCCGGTGCGGACATCCGAGGGCTCGATGGTATCGTCGAGGCCACCGGTAGCGCGCACGATGGGCACGGTTCCATATTTCAGGCTGTAAATTTGGTTCAGACCGCAAGGTTCATACTTCGACGGCATAAGGAACATGTCGCTTCCGGCTTCAATTTTGTGAGCGATAGCATTGTCGTAAGCGACTTTAACGGCGATCTTTTGCGGGAATTGCTTGTGCAGGCGCTGAAACATTTCTTCATATTGCTTGTCGCCCGCGCCTAGCGCGACTACGATCATCTCCTCGCGCGCCAGGCGATCCGCGATCTGTGAGATCAGGTCAAACCCTTTCTGCGCCGCGAAACGGGAGACGATGCCGATCACGGGCAGCCGCGGATCGGCTCCGCTGACGCCAAAAGCCTCCAGCAGATCCTGCTTGCACTTGGCTTTTCCGCTTAAGTCCTGAGGTGAGTACTTGGCGGCGATAAATTTGTCTTTCTGCGGACTCCATTCGTCATAATCAACGCCGTTCAGGATACCGGTCACGGTCGCAGCCCGGTCCCGCAGCACGCCTTCGAGCCCGAAGCCATACTCCGTGGTCTGAATTTCCTGGCTATACTTTCGGCTGACAGTGGTGACGTAATCGGACTCCACCAGCGCGCCTTTAAGGAAATTCACATTGCCGAAGAATTCCATTCTGGTGATGGTAAAAAGGTCCCAGGGCAACATGAGCAGAGGCAAAATATCCGGCGGGAACAATCCCTGATACCCCATGTTATGAATGGTGAAGACTGTGCCTACCTGTCGAAATGCTGGATCTTCGACATATTGGGTACGCAGCAGCACCGGCACCAGGGCGGACTGCCAGTCGTGACAGTGGAAAATGTTGGGAACACCCAGAATCTTCGAAGCTTCAAGCACCGCCCTGGAGAACAGCGCAAAGCGTTCGGCATTGTCAGGATAATCGCCGCTCGGAGTACCGTATAACGCATCGCGGTCGAAATAGGGGGGATAATCCACGAAATAGAAGTCGATGCCGGAGTGGTTGCCCTCGGTGACTACCGAGCAGAAACGGTAACGGTCATCAAAGGGTACGGTGATGCTGCTCACTACAGTTTGCGGATTCGTTAGTTTGGTCTGGCGGTAGCGTGGAAGATAGACGCTCACCTGATGTCCGCTGGCTGCTAGCGCTCGAGGCAGCGCTCCTACCACATCAGCCAGTCCGCCGGTCTTCGAAAACGGCACGCATTCCGACGCCACAAAAGCAATATGCATGAAGGCTACTCCTTTGAAGTTCCAGCCAGTAAGGCGCAAACCCATTTTCGCTGTCGCAAGCTATCATATGGGCGTGCCAATCGCACACACTTCCCCTGCGCCAGACAATCGCGGGATGAAGGTTCCAGTCTAAATGCCGGGAAGAAAGAGGGCAACGTGCCAAAAGTCTCCGCTTCGCCCCGCCGCAGCCACAAACCCAAACTTGGACAGCATTTTCTAATTGACGACGCGGCTGCCATGCGAATTGTGGAGGCGCTAGGCGATGTTTCGCAATGCACGGTCCTTGAAATTGGCCCAGGGCACGGCGCGCTCACTTCCCTGCTCGCCCGGCGGGTTCGGCGGCTGATCGCCATCGAACTCGACCGGGTGCTGGCCGCCCAGTTACGCATGAATTTCTCTCTGACACCCAATGTCGAGATTATCGAGGGCGATATACTGGCCATTGACTTCGACACCATCTTTGGGCCCAAGCCGGGAAGCACGCGTCCCGGCATCGAGCAAAAGCCGGAACAGGTTCGGGTGGTCGGCAATCTTCCCTACTTCATTACTTCTGACATTCTGTTGCGGCTTTTTGAACTTCGCCGGTATTTTGAAATGATTGTCCTGATGGTGCAACGCGAAGTTGCCGACCGTCTAGCCGCGCCGCCGGGTGGAAGCGACTATGGATTGCTTTCAGCTACGGCACAACTTTATGCCAGGATTGAGAAACTGTTTACTCTGTCGCCGGGCGCATTCTCGCCCCCACCCAAAGTACAGTCAACCGTGGTCCGGCTCACCATCGCTCCGAAGCTTGAAAGCCTACATGTACCTGAGGTCGCCTTTGTCGGTTTCCTCAAGCTCTGCTTCGGCCAAAAGCGAAAAACCCTCTGGAACAATTTGAAATCTCGGTACAAGCCTGAGGCCCTACGCGCGGCTTTCGCAGAAGCGGACGTGAAACCAACGGTGCGCGCCGAAGCCCTGTCCCTGGAAAAGAGCGCCGCACTATTCCGCGCGTTACCTTCAGTAGCCAATATGCCCGAGGCGGCCCGAGAAATAGGCCGTGGCGTGAGCCGTGGGTCAACAGTTTCCAACGGACGGGGCCCGGGAGGAGTGAGAGAGTAGCCTGTCAAGCGCGAGGCACCGTTTTGCGCACCCCATGCGGTGATCGCGCAGGAGGTACTTATGGCTGTCCGCCATCCCGCCGTTGCCGGACGTTTCTACCCGCGGAATCCGGATACCCTGCGCGCGGACGTGCTGTCTTTCATCTCTCCGCAGCAAGAGCCGAGTTCCGCGCTGGGTTGCGTAGTGCCACACGCCGGCTACATCTACTCGGGGCAAGTTGCAGGCGCGGTGTATGCCCGCATCAATCTTCCGAAACGCTGCTTCCTGCTGTGCCCAAATCATACGGGCTTGGGACCTCCACTTTCCATCATGAGCACTGGCTCGTGGGAGACACCGCTCGGCCCGGCCGCCATCGATTCCGCCTTGGCGAGTAATCTCAAGCAGAAATTTCCGCTCCTGAGCGAAGACGTGGAAGCGCATCGCTCCGAACACTCTGCCGAAGTGCAACTACCCTTCCTGCAAGCCAGCAGGCCAGACTTCACGTTTGTACCTATTGCTCTCGGCACAGCCCAATTCGAGATTCTGGAGAACCTGGGACTGGCGATGGCGGAGACCTTATCGACGCAAAACGAACCTGCGTTGATGATCGCTTCGAGCGACATGAACCACTATGAGAGCGACGCGCTTACCCGGATCAAGGATCATAAAGCTATCGACCGCATCCTGGCCCTCGACCCACGGGGTCTGTTCGACGTGGTCATGAAAGAAAGTATCAGCATGTGCGGCTTCGGACCAACCATTGCAATGCTCACAGCCGCGAAGCAGCTGGGCGCTACTAAGGCCGAGTTGATCAAGTATGCGACTTCGGGCGACGTGTCAGGAGACCGAGAAATGGTAGTAGGCTATGCGGGCATCGTAGTGAGTTAGTCATACCCCAGTGATAACATCTGTGCTCGTAGTACTAAATGGCGAAAGTGTGACCCCGAATTTCAGCGGTACGTGGAAAGCGAATCTCGAGAAGAGCAAACTGTTGGGTTCCGTGCCCAGAGAGATGGTGGTAAAAATCGAGCACGCAGACCCGGAGCTGGTGGAAGAAATAGTGACTACCAAGGTGGATGGAAGTGAGGACCGCATCGTCTTCAGATGTCTTACGACTGCGGATGAAGTCACGAACTCAGTTCATGGCGCGCAGCTTCGTAGCCGCTCCCATTGGACGCAAGAAGTATTAGTGATCGAATCATGGATAAGCGTGGGAGGTCGCAACTGCCATTTCCGTGATCATTGGTCGCTGTCACGGAACGGCCAAATCCTGACCATGGAGCACCGCGATGACGACTTGGCCGGACAGATGACGGTGCTCGAGAAAATACGACAGGACCAAGGCAATCTCTGAAGATTTGGAAATCGGGCTCCGACTATGTCCTAAAACCAAGACGGGCGGCCCGGAAGGCCGCCCGTCACGCTGGCAGTCACACGATCATTTGTGGGAACCGGTATGCGATCCTGACGTAGAGTGCGACCCGGCAGTACTCATGTGGGACCCGGAGCTCGATCCCACTCCTCGTGCAAACCCCGGCGACATCGAGGCCGAAGGACGCACCGGCACGGCGTGAACTGCAGCCGTAGCAAAGCCTTCAGTCTTCACCTGCTGCGAAAGTCGAGCAAGGTCACCAACCTTACCTCTTGGAATCCCCAGACCAGCGGAGTCGTCATGAATGAGAAGTTGGTGAGACGAAGCAATGCTCGTCGCTACGGGCCCTCGGTTCACGATTGTAGTTTGTCCTGGCGCCGATGGAGGCTGGGGCTGCGTAAATTGGCGGGGAGGATTAACCACCGCCGGAATCGGTCTCCAACCCGTCAACAAATTCGTCGGCTGCCAGGCCCAACCGTAGCCGGAAAGGAATCGCCAGGATCCGTAGCGGTATGGCGTCCACCCCCACGGGTACGCAGAAACCCAGGTGTAACCAAAGCCTGGATACCACAGGTAGGCGCCGTTCATGAACGGATCCCAACCGGCGCCAGCAAAGTAAGGCTGCCACATCATTCCGTAGCCGGGAACACTGAAAAAGTTTCCGTAGTAATTGAGGTCGCTTACGCCATAGGCGTAGGGCGAATAGCTGCTGTAGGATCTACTGCTGTATTGCTGGTGATAGGACGATTGCTGTTGGTCCCAGGAGTCATAGGGATCTGGCTCGAAATTCTTGGCGAGAGTGGAGCGATCCTGATCGTCCAGAGCAAAAGTCACCGCCTGTTTCTTGCCCACTTCGACCGCACTTGACGGACCTTCGACGTGCACATCCCCTTTGAACACAGCCACTATCGCACTTGCATCTTTCATTTCGACTCGCAGATGAGCCGGTTTGCTGAGCGCGACTTTTTCATGGCCGAAGGTCAGCATGAATTCCTCGTCTTTCGCGCCGGTGAAGTTCAGGTATGCCGTGCCGTCCTTGACGTTAACCGTCGAGGCTTTTGCGCCCGAGTCACGGAGTGACAGCACCGGAAACTCAACTACTGTACCGGGAGTAATGCGTAATGTGCTTCCGTCCTCAAACTCCACTTCCGCCCGCGCATCCCTGTCGGTCCGGAGCTTGGTGCCCTCGGTGATGGGTGAATTGAGAAATGCCTTCTCATAACCCTGCCCGGTGTTGCGGTCAATCTGAACGGTAGCTTCGACGTCGCTAAGACGCACGATCCGCACCTGCGAATCGGCAAAAGACGGAACAGCTGGCAGGAAGCACGCAAAACCCGCCAGAACCAGCCCTAGCACGACCAGTTTCTGCCTTGACATAGACACCCCCCCCGGGAACCCACCTTACTCAATTAGAACATTATTTGACCCGTTTAGTTGTCTCTTTCTTGTAACGGCTGCGCGAGGGGCAAAGCGCCCTCAGACAAGACTTACTTGTTAGCGGTTCCTGCCCGTTCCAGCAACCGTTGGGCCCGGGCCCGGACCACATTAATGACCGACTGATCCGTCTCGATCTGCTGCAGGATGGGCGCAATGGCGGAGATTTCCTGCAAGCTGTTCTCTTTGGACATCTCCTCCATCCGCTTGAGCTCCTCATCAAGGGCAAGCTTTTGGTAATGATGGAAATACTGGAGCCGACGGCCAAATTCCAGCGTTGTCGACACACTCTGAAAGAGACTCGTGAGCTCCTCCACGGCCGAGACCGGCGAATAGTTATAGACAGCTTGAGTATTTTTGTGGGCGTCCTTGTACGTCAGCGTCTTGGTGCCGGTTGAGGCGATGCCTTTCTTCTTGGAGTCAATTTCTCCCTCAAAGTAACGTGCGCGTTTGGCAAGGTCGAAGATGCGGGTGCGGGTTGCGTCCGAGATGATAAAGTCCAGCCGGAAAGGGTCGCTGGGCTCCGAGTCAGGGGCGAGCTTTCCGTTGGAATCGTACGAGGCCTTGCCGTTCGACGAAACAGAAATGAAGTAATGCTCAGGTTCAGAGCCGGGGAAATCAAAGTTGAAGGTAACGACAGCGGTATTCTGAGCCAGCGCGAAGATACAAGAGCAGAATATGAAGCCGAAGAGCCAAAGCCATTGCTGTGGCAACGCTGCAGTTAATTTTCTAAATCGGCGCGAGGCCATGCAGAACAAATTATGCCAAAAATCCGCGGAGAGTTGCTGTTGCGTTGGAACGACTCACCTTCCCACTGCACGCTGGCGCAGCAGTGTAGCCGAAGTGTGAAGATGACATATCGCAATAGCGAGAGCGTCGGCGGCGTCAGGCGGCTCCGGAATTTCAGGCAGGTTCAGGAGACGTGTGACCATGTGCTGCACCTGCTGCTTCTCCGCCTTGCCATAGCCGACTACAGCCGACTTGATGGTAAGAGGCGAGTACTCGGCGACGTCCAGTCCGGCGGATGACGCGGCCAGCATAGCCACACCCCGCACTTGTCCGAGCATAAAAGCCGATTTTACGTTCAAGGCATAGAAGACATCTTCTATAGCTACATTGTCGGGCCGGTACTCGTGAATCATCTCGCCTAGGCGATTGAAAATTGTTGACAGTCGCCGCGGAAGTGGTTCGCGCGGAGACAGTTTGATGGCTCCGCAGGTCAGGCAGACCAGTTTGTCATCGTGGGCAAGTTCGACGACCCCAAACCCTGTGTACTCAGTGCCGCAGTCAATGCCCAGGACACGCATCGAGGAGAGTGTACCTCAGCAACAGCGCGGGCGACGTACCTTCGCGACTTCGTGCTCGCGCAGGAATTCCGCATAGGAGACGCGAGAAGCGGACAACCGGTTCCGCGCTAGGAAGCGCGCGTAGGCGGATTCGTCGAAGATTTCGCGGAGCGCTGCGGTAAATATCGCGGGGCACGATTTCAGTCGCGATGCCAGCTGCTGAAATTTGCTATTCCAAGAATTCATCCCTGCTCCTCCGCGGCGAAGCCACTGGGAACGAACGCTGTTTCTTTTACACCGGCCTGCTTACGCCCAGAAAGCACGCTCAGCCACAGAAATGCCGACTCGATCAAGATCAACGCAACCATAAAGATCAAGACTCCGGTAACGAACGCATCAAGGCGATCATTGAAGATGAGGCGGGAGTTCGCGGCCGTGGCTGCCCCCATAGCCAATTGCCCGGCATGCGCCAGAAATCCGATACGAGGGTTGGGATCAAACATCTTGTGCCACGAAGCGGTGAAGGTCACCGCAACCAGCCATAGTAGCGGCGTCAGAGTCACTGCTGCGTACCGCGCTTTCCGCATTTTGACGATGATCGTAGTGGCCACACAAAGGGCGACCGTTGCCAGCAATTGATTGGAGATCCCGAACAGCGGCCATAGCGAATTGATCCCACCCAGCGGATCTTTCACCCCTTGCCAGAGAAAATATCCCCAGGCGCCGACGATCAATGCACTGGTAGCGAGAATGCTGGGATACCAACTGGTACGGCCGAGCGGTTTCCACACATGGGTGAGCGCATCTTGCACCATGAAGCGGCCGACCCTTGTGCCAGCGTCGAGCACAGTCAGAATAAATAGCGCCTCGAACATGATGGCGAAGTGATACCAGATGGCCATCACCGCCTGCCCACCCAGGCTGTTGGAGAAGATATGGGCCATGCCCACGGCAAAAGCAGGAGCGCCGCCGGTGCGGTTGTAGAGCGTCTGCTCACCTACAGCTTGCGCAAGTGAATGCATTTCGGTTGCGGTGATGGGGAAGCCCCAACTGCTGATAGTAGCAGCGGCAGTCTCCGGCGCCTGACCAACGATTCCCGCCGGACTATTAATCGCAAAATATGTCCCGGGTTGCAGGACGCAGGCAGCGATCATCGCCATGATTGCCACCATGGATTCCGCCATCATGGCGCCGTAGCCCACCATGCGAGTCTCAGTTTCTCGCCGGATGAGCTTGGGTGTGGTACCACTCGAGATCAGGGAATGGAAGCCGCTGATCGCGCCACAGGCGATAGTGATGAAGGCAAAGGGAAAGATATTTCCCGCAAACACCGGGCCCGAGCCATCTATAAAGCGAGTGAGTGGAGGCATGTGGAGCGTTGGATGGAGCGCGATGATTCCCAGCGCTAGCAGCGCGATTGTCCCCAGCTTCACGAAGGTGCTGAGGTAATCGCGAGGGGCGAGCAGCAACCACACCGGCAGCGCCGACGCTGCGAATCCATAAATGATGATCAGAAGTGCCAGTGTGGGCGCGGTCAAAGTAAACCACCCGGCCACTCGCGGAGTCTGCGAGGCCCACTGTCCGCCCCAGATCGCCAGCATGACCAGAATGAACCCGAGGACCGAAGTCTCCAGCACTTTGCCGGGTCGCAGGCGGCGCAAGTATAGACCCATGAATAAAGCGATGGGAATGGTCATGGCGATGGTGAACGCGCCCCAGGGGCTATTCTTCAGCGCATTGACCACAATCAAAGCCGCGACGCCGAGCAGAATCACGATGATGCTGATGATGGCGACATAGGCCACCAACCCACCGAGGCGGCCAACTTCCTCGCGTGCCATTTCAGTCAGCGATTTGCCATCGCGGCGGACGGAGAAGAGCAGAATCACGAAATCCTGCACACATCCGCCAAGGACTGCGCCGGCCAATATCCATAGTGTTCCGGGAAGATATCCGAACTGTGCTGCCAGCACCGGCCCGACCAGTGGTCCGGGGCCGGCAATGGCGGCAAAGTGGTGTCCGAAGACGACCCATTTGTTGGTCGGGACGAAATCGCGACCGTTGTCCAGGCGTTCGGCGGGAGTGGCCCGTTGGGGATCGAGGGCCAGGACTTTAGCAGCGATGAATTTGCTGTAGAAGCGATATGCCAGCCCGTAGGTGCAGAATGCCGCAACCACCAGCCACATGGCGTTGATCCGCTCGCCGCGGTGCAACGCGATAGTAGCCAATGCAAAGGCACCGAGAACAGCAACAGCAAGCCAGATTAGAATTCGCAGCGACTTTGGCATTTTCGGTTTTGCCCGCTTCTCATCCTGAGGCCAGCACCAACATTGTGGCCAATCCTCGGCCCCGGCGCAATCGGCAAACTATGCTCCGGCGGCCTCTGCCCAAAAGGAGAGATGTGCCGAGTTCCTTCATCGCTCGAACAAAATGCTTTTACTAATGGTAATCTTAATGTTCCGTCGCAAGTCAATGGCTCGAAGTGTATCCGCCTGTCCTATTACTCAATGGGCTGGCGGAGCGACGCGGGAAGTGCACATTCTTTCGAGGAGCAGGACATGAGGGTTGGAGTGTTAACCGGCGGTGGCGATTGTCCCGGGCTGAACGCAGTCATTCGCGCCGTGGTGCGCAAGGGTTGCTTTCACTACGAAGACCAGTTCGTCGGATTTCTTGAAGGCTGGCGCGGTCTGCTGGAAGACAAGAGCATGCCACTAGACCTCTCCAGCGTGGGCGGAATCTTGCCTCGCGGCGGTACCATCCTGCGTACTTCTCGCACCAATCCTGCCAAGAAGCCGGATGGTCTGGAGAAGTGCGTTACGACGCTGCAAAAGCACAATGTTGAAGCCCTGATCGCGATCGGAGGCGATGACACGCTTTCCGTGGCCCAGAAACTCTACGCTAAGGGCGTCAAGGTCGTCGGCGTGCCAAAAACCATCGACAACGATCTGGCCGGCACCGACTACACGTTTGGTTTCGATACCGCGGTCAACATCGCAACCGAAGCCATCGACCGCGT
Organism: Terriglobales bacterium; assembly: GCA_035512155.1. Classification (GTDB taxonomy): domain Bacteria; phylum Acidobacteriota; class Terriglobia; order Terriglobales; family Acidobacteriaceae; genus JABCYV01. The sequence goes on from DATKEN010000081.1 coordinate 9,631, forward strand.
GCATACCACTGCCGAGGCGCATAACCGCGTGATGGTGGTAGAGGTAATGGGACGCAATGCCGGGTGGATTGCGATGTACAGCGGTATCGCCGGAGGCGCCGACGTTATTCTGATTCCAGAGCAACCCTTCGACATCGAGAAAGTGGCGGAGACGATACGTCTGCGGCACGGCCGCGGACGCTATTTCAGCATTGTGGTGGCGGCCGAAGGGGCGAAGTTCTCTACCGAGCTGGACCCAGGGCACGATGCGTCAGTTGTGCAGGACGTTGGCAAGGACGAATTCGGGCACGCGCGACTGGGTGGCATCGGCAACATTCTGGCACGTGAGATCGAGAGGCTCACCGGCTTCGAGACGCGAACCGTAGTCCTGGGACACATCCAGCGTGGTGGTTCACCAAGCGCTTTCGACCGCATGCTGGCCACCCGTTACGGCTTGGGTGCGATTGACATGGTGCATCGCGGCGAATTCGGGTGCATGGCGGCGTTACGCGGAAACAAGATTGTTTCCGTGTCCTTGGCCGATGCCATCGCTAAGACCCGTACCGTGGACCAGGAAGTGATCGACGTGGCCTTCGGCATCCTGGACAAGCTCAGCGTGGAGAAAGATACAGTGGAGAATAGGGTCTGAGCTTCGTCTTCAGAGTTTTCTCTCGCCCGCAGACCAACTCAGAGATCGCCACCAAGGACTCCGCAATTTCACGCTCAAATCCGGGTATGATGGGCGGTCTTCCGTGGCCACTGCAATCAAACCGGCATCCTGGCTGACCGCGCGCCGGGTGTTCGTACATGGCTCACTGTTAGCGGCATGCCTTTGGATTGTTTATGCCGTAACCCTTTCCACGCCGGGCTTGCTTGACCGGAACGGACTTCTTAAGGGCACGGATTTTCTCAATTTCTATACGTTAGGAAGTCTTGCGCTCCAGGGCCGCGGAGATTTGCTTTACGACATGCGTGCCCAGGCATTGTTCGCCGAGAAGTTGCTTCCGCAAGCTGCGGGTTACTATTACGTTCCTCTTTACGGACCGCAAGTTTCGTTGATGTTCGAGCCCTTCGCCAAGCTTCCTTATGGATGGGCGCTCATCACCTGGCTTTTTCTAAATGTTCTTATTTACTCCCTGTGCTGTTATGCGGTGTGGAGGCAGTGTCCGAACCTGCAGGGCGAACGGTGGACGGTACCGATCGTGGCAATTGCGTTTCCTGGATTTTTTTACCTGCTGGCGTATGGCCAGAATTCAGGTTTGGCGCTGGCCTGCTTTACCCTCGCTTTTCTCGCCCTAGAACGCGCCAAGCCTTGGCTCGCAGGGTTGGCCATCGGGTCGTTGATATTCAAACCACAGCTAGGATTGGCGGCGGCAGTTGTGTTTATCTTCGCGCGCGAGTGGAAGGTGGTGGCAGGCGCCATCGCGGCTGCCTTGCTCCAACTTGCCTGGGGTTGGGAGCACTATGGAACACAGGTCATGCGCAACTACGGGCGCGCGCTCTTCCATTTCCGCGAGGTTTTCCCGCTAGTGGAACCCCGACTCTATCAGACGCACTCGCTGGGCTCATTCTGGTCTTTGCTTTTGCCCTGGCCGCGCGCTGCCTTCGGTTTGTCCGTGGCCAGCGCGATCACAGTTCTTGGCCTGACAGTTCTCTCCTGGCGGAATGGGGCCTCGCTTGCAATTCGCTACTCGGCGCTGCTGTTTGCTACAGTTCTCGTCGCACCCCATCTGACCGTGTACGATCTGGTGATCTTGGCGCCCGCATTTCTAGTATTGGCAGGTTGGGCGGCGGGACAAGCTGGGAAAAGTTCGGCAGGAGCTTCGGCATCGCCTGTGGGGCTCCTCCTTTACGCCTGTTATCCATTGTTCTTACTAGGACCGCTTTCGCGGTTTACCCACTTACAAATGTCGGTTCTGGCAATGACTGCGCTGCTCTGGATCATTTGGCGAATTTCTTCTCCCCAACTGTCGTCTTGAACGTTTCTTAGTCCTCCCGTTTTCCAAACAAGAACGTCAGCGCTTCTGGCAGGCGTTTCGCCCACTCGGCTTCGCTGTGCGTCGCCCCTTCATCAATCTTCACGAGCAAGCGGTCCTCTCTCACGTCCGCTCGGCGCAAGATATGTTCAAGTTCGCGGACATCGTCCACTACCTCCTCGTCGCGATCAGCACGACCTGCCTCTCTGGTTCCGATCGCGAGAAAGATTTTTTCCGGCCACTGACGGAAGGCGCGACTGTATTTCAAGAGAAGTCGATTGGAGACAAACAGCGACGGACTCTCCAGCAGCAGCCGGCCAAAAATCCCTGCACGATCCATCACGGTGTACAGGGAAATAAGGGCTCCCAGCGACGATCCTCCCAGGCCAGTATTTTCCGGACCTCGGGCAATGCGGTAGCGAAGATACAAAGATGGCATCGCTTCGTTGATCAGGAAGTCCGGATAGCGCTTGCCTTGTGGCCGCAGTACCGGCGGATTAAATGAGCGATAAGGCAGATATTCTTTCAAGCGGTCTTTCTGAGCGTGGTCGATGCCAACGATGATCAGCGGTGGAATCTTGCCTTCACGAATGAGGCGGTCGGCGGTCTCATCCGCTTGCCATTCAACGCCGGCAAACGCCGTCGCCCGGTCGAACAGGTTCTGGCCGTCGTTGAGATAAAACACCGGGTAGTGCCGGTCTTTGTTTTCCGGATCGTGATAGCCAGGTGGCAGCCAAACCCGCAACATTCGCACGTTGCGAAAGATACGGCTGTGAAACTCGTGCAGAATGAGATCGCCAACGACGGAGGAGTTCGGCGAAGCTCTGCTTGTCTCCGCACCGGCTACGATCTCGGATTGCGTAATCTCTTGCATAAGCATTAAGAGGCGATAGGCAGCCTATTTTGACCCGTGCCGTAAGGTGTACCTAACGAGTACGATGACAGGCATAAGATGCACCACACTGCCAGCACGAAGGCTTCGACGTAAGTGACGAGCAAAGGCATTGAGACGACTCGCGCGTTTCCTCAAGCCAAGGTAATACGCCCCCGCAAATCCGGCGACGATGACCAATGCAATGACGATGCTCCGCATGGAAATGTTTCTTATACCACGACCTTCAAAGCAGATGGCAGAACGTCCAGCGTCTCACAGTGCAGAGTAAGCACCTCGCCATCCACCATGACATCGACCGGTGCGTCGAGGTAAAAATCGATTTGCTTCGCAGCCCGCCGTTCCGCCAGCGGATGGTTGATGTGAGTGCCGTCATATAGCGTCGGCAAATTACGGATCAGTCCCACACGTCCAATCGGGCCCCAGCGTACATATTCGATCAGGCCATCGCTAACTTCGGCTTTGGGCGCAATCATCATCGTCCCGCCAGTATATTTACTATTGTTGAAAGTGAGGAACAGACAAGGACGTCGGTCGATTTCCGATTCTCCGTGCACGCGAAGAGGAAACGGACGCCGTCGAAAACGGACAAGCTGACTGAAAATGGACAGCTGATATCCGGGCTCTCCCCAACTGCTAAAGCGCCGCGCCCGCATGGTAGCGACATCAGCGGCAAAGCCCATGCTCAAGAGATTGATGTAATGGATTACGCCGGCTTGGTGCGTTAGTCGCAACACGTCGCAGGGTTTTGAACGGCCCGCGAGTATTGCGTCGATCGCGAGCTGCACCCCGCCATCGCCAAAGTCCCGCAGAAACGAGTTACCCGTGCCCAGAGGAAGAAACGCTAGCGTAGGACTTTCATGATTTGCGGCTCTAGGAAACAGTCCGTTTACGATCTCGTAGGACGTCCCGTCGCCTCCCACCGCAAGAAAGCGGCGAAAGCCTCGCGTATAGGCATCTCGGACAATTTGCGTAGATTGCCCGGGCGCAGTGGTTTCGATCACCTCCAGCTTAATTCCGCCGGCACGCAGACGATCCAGCGTGGGACCGACCAATTTGCGGCAACGACCACCTCCCGCAGCCGGATTGACCACGGCAAGAAACATCTCGGTCACAGCGTAACCACAGCGCCACGGCCCAGGATTTTCCGAATCTCTTCAGCCAGTTCCGTGCGCTTGATTTTCATCGATGCGGTGCGAGGAAAATCCCTCTCCCAAACTAGAAATCCGCCCGCGCGTTTGAAGTCGGGCACGCGACGGTTGCACGAGGCCATTTCCTCTTTGAGCGTATCCGTGAGTTCCTGTCCCTGCTCGAGATGTGTGACCAGCACCAGCATCTCCTGGCCGAGATTCTTCGCTGGCCATACGTAATTCGCGGCGAAGATGCAGTATTCCTTAACCGGAAGACTGTCGAAGTAAGTCTCGACATCTTCGGGGTAAATATTCTTTCCGCCTTCGGTGACAATCATGTTTTTTTTGCGACCGAAAAGTTGCAGATGACCGTTGCCGTCAAAGCGGCCCAGGTCGCCAGTGAGCAGCCAGCCATCCACTATGGTTTGGGCGGTCAGCTCAGGATCGTCAAGATAGTGCGCCATCACAGTCTTACTGCGCACGGCCACCTCACCGATGCCATCCGGGTCCGGATTCAACAGCCGCAACTCGACCCCCGGGAGTGGCTTGCCCACAGTATCAGCACGGAAAGGTTTAAGGTCATTGAGCGTGATCGAAGTACCTGCTTCGGTGAGACCGTATCCGTTGGCCACGGGAATGCCAAGATCGTAAAAGAATTGCAATGTCGAAGGCTCCATGAAAGCGCCGCCTGTGAACATCGCCAGCAGGCCTCCACCGAATGCCTTATGCACTTGCGGAAGCAATAGGCGACTCAAATGGATATCGGGCCGCCACCCGGTCAGGAATTTGTTTACCGCGATCAATTGATTCAAGAGAAACCGTCGTCCCGGAGAAAGCGCGTCGAACTTGGCTTTCAGTCCCCGCTCCAGATTCTTCAGCACCAACGGAACCAGGCTGACGTAGGTGATCTTGTAGCGCACAAACGCATCACGTACAAATTCCGGCCGCAGGGTGCGCAAATGCACCACGCAGGCGCCGCAAACAAAGGGCCCGATGAATCCCACCATGAAATCAATCGCATGGTTGGTTGGCAGAATGCTCAGGTAGCGGACCCCCGGCCAGAAGCGATACAAGGTCGTCAGAGACTTGCATTGCTCCAGATAATTCTCGTGAGTAAGAACGCATCCCTTGGGCCGGCCGCCGGTGCCTGAGGAATAAACAATGCAGGCAACCTCTTCGCCGCGGCGCGGCACAAATTCGGGCTCACCCTTGCGGCGAAATTCCTCCCAGCGATATGCGCCAGCCAACTCGGCCGACGGCGGCGCCTCGGTTACCAGAACGAGCGCGTTGAGATTCTTGAAGTCTGGCGACTGGGTGATCGCGCGCCACAGGTAATACTCGACCACCAAGACTTGCGACTTGCAGTGCGCCAACAATTGCAGGTGCTCAGCCGCGGTCAGCTTGTAGTCCAGCGGCACCAGCACTCCTCCGCAGAAAAACACCGCATAGGCCGTGACCAGCCACTTCGACTGATTGGTCATAATGATGGCGACGCGGTTCCCGGACAGAAACTCGGCATCCTCGAGGGCGCGCGCCAGCGGCTGCGCCATATCCTTGAAATCGGAGTAGGTGAGGCGGGTCTTTTCCTTATCCCGGTCCGACTCGATCAGGCAAATCTCATTGGGCCAGCGGTCCAGGGCGTCTCGCAACGCCGCGCCCAGGCAAGTGTATTGATCTAGATTCAGCATTAAAGCATCATTTCATCACAGAGACACGGAGCCACAGAGGAAAGCATGTTAGTCGGTTCATTATCCTTCAAGGCTGGCTCAAGATTAGGAGCGAGAACTGGCAACCGACAACTGAATTCATAACTCGTCCACCCGATAGTTGAATTTCAACGCAGAAATCGGAAAGCGGATTTCGCCCTATCACAATCTCGACTGGATTCGGCCCGCCAAGGTGCGAAAGTCCGATACGCCCTGCAACTCGTAATCCGGCAACTCGACATTGAAATGGTGTTCGAGCCGGGTCAGCAGATCCAGAGCCTGCAAGCTGTCAATTCCGAGTGTCTTGAAGAAGTCGTCATCGCCGGTGAGCTTCTCCCGCGGAACCTTGAAGTGAGTCGCGGCGAGGTCAAGAATTTCATCAAGGGTTTGATCAGCGGTTCGCATAAGAACATTCTACGAGTTCATTTTTGTGTCGTGTGTCTCCACGAATCTAGGGCAAATACGGTAGCGCCTCGGTGTTCTCCACAAACTTCTTCAATCCTTGTTCCACCGCCGGCTGCGTGAACAGCTCGCAGAAGATATCGATCTCCTTTAGCAACTCTTCGTATGGGATTGGCTTGATGAATTGCTTGGCCGCGATGGCGGCGCGGCGATCGAATTTCTTAAGTTGGTCCGCAGTGATGCGCGCCACTTTCAGGGCTTCGCCCTCCGCCACTACTTGGCTGACCAAGCCCACTGCCTGAGCTTTGGTCGCATTGATGCTGCGGCCGGTCAACAAGAGGTCGCGGACCACGCCGTTCCCCAGATCGCGCTTCAGACGAGGGATGCCGCCGAATCCTGGGATCAGTCCCAATCGCAGTTCGGGAAAGCAGAAGCGCGCCATCTTGTCCGCAATAATAATGTCGCACACCAGGGCCAGCTCGAAACCGCCGCCGAACGTCACTCCATGGACGGCGGCGATGGTAGTCAAAGGCGACGTGTCCAGCGTGTTCATCACCCGGTGTATGCGCTCCAGTTCAGCACGAGCGCCGGCCGCCGCCTGACTCTGGTCGCCTTCCTGGAGCCGGAGGTAAAGCTCGCGCAAGTCCGCTCCGGCGCAAAACCCTGGCTTCATCGTGCTGTAGATAATCAGGGCGTGGGCTTGACGTTGCAGCGTCTCCAACGCCGCAACGAATTTCTCCAACTCTTCTAGCGTGAGCGAGCCAATCTCATTGCAAGGCTCGCGGTGTAGAGCAAGCTCGACCACGCCGTTTTTAAATTCCCAGGAAAGGGATTGGCCGTGAAACCGGTTCATGAGGCTTGTTTCACCTCGTACATGTCTTCGATCTCCGACTTGAGCCGTGCAGCGATCAGATCCCGCTTCAGCTTGCCGTTCGCAGTGAGCAAACCATTGTCGATCGAGAACGCTTCTGCGTGAATACGAAACGCCCGTACCTGCCTGTAATGCGGAAGCTGTGGATTCACTGCGTCCAAGGCCGCCTGCACTTGTTCGCGAGTAATGCTTCCGGTCACGATCGCGGAAAGATAGCCACGCCCATTTCCGACCAACACCACTTGCTGTGCGCCGGACAAAGCCTGAAGCAACTCATCCTCGATCGGCTCCGGGGCGACGTTATGCCCGGAACCGAGCACGATAAGATTCTTGATGCGCCCGATGATACTCCAGTTCCCTGTCGCGTCGACTTCACCCTGATCTCCAGTGTGAAACCAACCGTCGCGCAGTGCCTGCGCGGTTTCCTGCGGACGGTTCCAGTAGCCAGGAAAGACGTTCGGGCCGCGCACTACGATCTCGTCATTCTCCCCAAGCTTCATTTCGACGCCGTTGATCGCTGGCCCAACCCGCCCGGGCTCGACTTGATGTGGGTCATCCATGGTGCAGATGGCAGTGGTCTCGGTCAGCCCATATACCTGCAAAACCGGGATGCCCAGCATCATGAAGTAGAGTTGTGTTTCCATCATTAGTGGCGCCGAGCCGCAGATCAGAGCTTTGAGATTCGAACCAATCATCTTTTTGCGGATAGTCGGAAATACAATCGCCTTCGCCAATGCTAGCCAGACAGAATCCGAGAAGGTTTTTCGCCCTTCCTGCCGGCGCATCCAGGTGGCTTTGGCTCGAGTGTAAAGACTGAGCGGAAATCCGCCACTCTTCCAAAGTTGTTCGTCAACGGCTTTGCGCATACGCTCGAGCAAGGCTGGGACATTCAGAAAATAATCCGGACCGGTGGCGCGCATTTCATTGGATATTTTGGTCAGGTCGGTATTCAGCGTCATCAGATTGCGACGTCGCAGGGAGGTGAGCAGCATGATCCAGGAACCCGCAAAACAGAATGGAAGATAGTGGAAAACCCGGTCCTGGCCGGACTTGGTCTCCATCAGAAGATCGAGCCGCTCGGAAGTGCAACCTAGCATGTGGCTGATGTTTCCCACGTTCAGCACGACTCCTTTAGCCTCGCCGGATGTTCCCGAGGTATAGATGACGGTGACCGGATCGGAGTCGGTCAGTTGCTGGGGTCTCGCTATCGGCGCGGATTCCGCGACTGCGAACAATTCCTCGAATAGCACCTGCGGGGGTGCGTCTGCCCAGTTCTGTTTGACCGCGTAGCGCAGCCTCGCCTCACCGCAGCAGATCAATGCCGGCGAGCAATCTCTCATTATGGCCACGAGCTCGGCCGGCGCCTGGCGCGCATAGAGCGGTACCACGATCAACCCCTCTGCCATGATCGCGAGATCCGCTGCCACCCAATCGATGCAGTTGTGCGCCAGCAAGGCACACCGGTCGCCCTTTTTCAGACCCTTGGTCGTGAGAAAAGCGCGAGCTTTGCTGACGGATTGCAGGAGCTGGCCGCCTGTGGCTATCGCTGGTCCACGATCCCGAAGTTCCTGTAGCACGGGAAGGTCTTGGGCCGCTTCGAGCCGCGTGAAGATTTCTTCGAGAAAGTTCATCGATTGTGAAGGTCAGACGTCCTCGCCTGTCCAGGCTCAGCAGTTCTGAGGAGCCCCGCGGCCCCGAGGTTTACGCCTACGCGGCTCCAGCTAGCCGAATGCTTCCACCAATTGCTTCAACCCGTTGCTCATCGGTGGCAAATAATCTTCCCAACCCCACTCACCTTTGCGCGTCGGAAATTCCGGATAGCGGCGCTGCACCTCTTCCTCAAAGTACACACCCATGCGCGCCATCAATTTCAAATTCTTGACCACAGTGCGCCCAATTCCTGCCGCGATCGCTTCTCTCTCCTTGCATAGCCTGTCCATGGCGACGAGCAACTTGGACTCCAAGTCGGGATCGTCTACATTCATCAACAGGTCCTCATGCCCGCGTTCGCCCATCAGATTGCGGATGCGTTCGTCCATCGTGACTCCGGCTGACGGCACCAGCGCCGGCATCGAAGTGACGATGCCGTGGAAGCGCGACGAAACCATCATGTGGCCGGCACGCAGGATGCTCACCATCTGATACATGTCGTAGTCTTCGGAGCTGAACACGGGGATTGCGCCGCCGAGTTTTTCCGCAATACGCCTGCAAGCGCGGGCGTCTAACGCCTCGGTGGCAACCAGAACCGTGAACACGCTGCGCTTCTCGCGAAATGCGCCGACCGCTCTTGCAATTGCCCTCAGATAGCGCTCGAAGGCTGCGTCCACCTCATGGCCGGACTTGTGAAAGTAAACGGTGCGATAGTGACTGTCTTTGTAAGCACCGGTTGCCACTCGAGCGGCGAATTTCACCAGCGACGGCTTCACCGGCCACCAGAACGGATTGATAGGGCAGACGATCAAAACCGGCTGCTTGCCATCCCACCCCGCGTCGATCAGAGTTTTGCGCCCGTACTCAGGCGGAAGCGGCTCGAACGTCCAGGCAGTATCAGTTCCCAGCTCACTCGGCACTCCAAGATTGCGGAGCACCGTGCGCGATTCCTCGTTGCGCGTGATGATGAAAGAATTTTTGCAGTAGCGTCCGCACATTTTGGCGACCAGCGGATCCATGTATCCCGCCTCCGAGCCGTATCCAATCGCCAGTTTGTTCTCTGCTGCTGCCAGTCCTAACGAGCCGATGATCATGGTCGTCAGCGCATTGGCGAACTTGCTCTTGAACGCCGAGCCTTCATGAACTACCACTCCGTGGTGCTTTGGGACTTCGCGAGAGAGGAACGGCGGGAAAATGTCCGGCAGATGAGCCTGCTCCGCATCTTGAAAGTAGCCGCGCGTTAAGTCGAAATTCTGTGACATCACGCTGAAGGCAACATTATCGGCGCCGAGAATGTGCCGCAATTGACGTAGGGTCTCTTCTGGACGCACATCGGACCCGGTATTGCGCGTACCGTTATAGCCGGCAAACAGCAGCTTGAGTTTTTCTCCTGGCTGCCATGGTTTGCCTTTGCCCAGCATCCATCTGGTTTTGGACATCTCAATGAGGCTGCTTACCCAGGCCTCGAGGACGAAGTCCATCATGCCGCAGACCCTCCTGCCTTGGCTGCGGGCCAGCCCCGGTACTGGTAAGAAAAGTTGCTCTCCCGGCTGAACTTCAGCAACGGATAGCTGTATTGCGAGAAGGGGACGGGTTTGCGTCCTAACTCGGAAGTGACACGCGTATTGTCGAAGACCGTGTTCCAGACAAGATACGGCAGAAATACTTTCATCAAAGCTGTGCTTTGCGAGATGGCGCTGCGTCGATTCGCCAATGTATTCACAGTCATTGCGAATGGTCGCTCGAGAAACGGCAGGAAAATAGGTCCGCGCCGATTCTGCGCGGCCGCCAGCGCACTAGTCAATTGGCGAAACGTTTGGGAGTCAGTGCCTGAAGAAAGATGGTACGTGTCGTATCGTGGATTTTCCTTCTGATGCAGGGTCGCGATGGCGTCGGCCACGAAATCCACATTCACAATATCAATCTTGTCGCTCGAACGGAATGGAAGCACCGGCAGGCCGGCCAGAAATACGAACGCCCGCACCATGTCGAACTGGGTGGTTTCCGCGTAACGGCTGTCACCCAGCACGATGCTGGGACGGAAAATCGTGATCGGGACTTCGGGCAGCAGTTCCCGGATCATATGCTCGCAGAATTTCTTGGTGCGCGCATAAGGATCGTAGTCTGAGAGGTCCCAGTCGATGGATTTGTCTTCAATCACCACTTCGTCGTTGCGTTTTCCCGCCACGGCTACAGTGCTGACATGACTGAAACGCCGCAAACCATGATAGTGATACGAGCGCATGGCAAGCTGTAGCACTTCCAGCGTGCCCCGCAGGTTCACGTTCAGACAACTCTTTTCCGACTTGCGATTCAACGACGCGGCGCAGTGGACGACCGAGTCACTGGTATGGATCAGGCGGTCGTAATCATCCCGCCCCAGGCCAAAATAAGGTGTGGTCAGATCGCCGCGAAAAATCCGGATGCTGGTCTGCAAATGTTCATAGAATCGCGGAAAGTCCATGTGCAATTGCAAGGCTTGCCATAGGCGCAGCTCGGCCTGCTGGGCGTCCGGCGCTCGGACCAGCAGGTTCAGCGACGCACCGTGTCCATCCAGCAGATTGGCGGCGACGTGCGCGCCGATGTATCCGGTGGATCCAGTCAGGAATATCGCCACGTGGCTCCGTTGGTGCCTGTCTTGATGACTTCGTCGCCCGCGCCGGCCTCTTCCATCTCAAAGCTGCGGGCGGGACGAGCCTCCAGCGGGCGTCCTTCAATCAGAGGATACGTCCACTTGCGTAGGGCGGGAATATGGATGTTGATCCAATACTCCCACCAGTCAATGGATCGTGTGTTATAACCAAACTCTGCTTTCTCGTCAGCCACCAGCGCGTGCGAAAGCTGTTCCACGTTGTCTGCCACGAAGTCATGCTCGTTGTGCAGAATAAACGGCTCAAATAGCTGAATAAGCTTTTCTACTTTTTCGAGGTTGCGTTCCGCGCGCGCCAACGGTGTCTTCTTTAGCGGCAATGGCGACATGATTCGCTGGATGGATTTGATAATCGCCATCTGCGCCGGCGCAGACATGCGGTTATAGCGCTGCTTGGAGACTGGAATTGCGTCCAGTCGCAGACGCAACCAGTATTCCAGGCCCTCCTGGGCACGATAGTGTTTGCGATGGCCGAGTGACGTGAGTTCGATCGAACGACGCATATCACACGGATTCGTGACTGAAGTGGCTAGTTGGTATACGTGATGATTGCGCCGCTGGAGAATCGCGGCGGCAATCAAAATCATGCCAGTGCACACCGAATCCACTGGAATAATATCGAGGCGCTTGCGTTCGTTTGTCGGCAGTTGACGGAATGACGTCCCCAGCAGATACGAAAGCGACGCTGACGTGTTGATGCCTTCGTTCCAGCCTCGAAATGGTTCTTCGACTGAGGTCTCGACGATCGCCGGACGCACGATGGCAATCGGGAGCCCGGCACCGTGCTTGCGAATTAAAGACTCGGCCAGGCTCTTCGTCAGGGTATAGGTATTCGGCCATCCCAGCTCGGTGGCCCGCTTGGTTGCTGCCTCGGTCAGGTGATTCCGCAACCAGCGTACGCGATTCTTGCGAATCTGATTATCCAGGGCGGCACCGTGCAGATCCTTGGCTGCGTGTTCCTTGTCGAGCGCCTGCCGGCGAAGTTCTTTAGCGATTTCGGCACTCTCAGCTTGCTGCTCCGCGTTCTTAGTCAGCTCGTGGAGGCTTCGCCACTCTTGCTCAGCGTCGAATCCGCTCACTCCGGCAGGCGTGTAGTTGGGGCGTAGCGTCTCCGCTACCCGGCCATCGCGGGCTCCCGCCACGTAACACGTAGAAAGATGCAACAGACCGGCGTGATCCGACTGACGTACGAAATCCACGATATGGACTGGAGCATCGACGTTCGCGGCCAAAGCCTCGCGCAGATCTGGGTTGAAATCGGTGAGGCCCGAGCTATTGATGATCAGATCGAGGTTCTTCTCCAGGGATTCCGCCACTTCCACACTGAGACCCAACCCAGGCTGACAGACGTCGCCCTCCACCACTTCCACGCGATCACGCAGAAAGCGTCGCAGCTGAGCACCGTAGCGCGCAAATAATGGATCGAAGACTGGCGATTCCTCAACCAACTTTTCGAAGCGCCGCAAAGCCGGATTCGATTTCTGCCGTCGAATGAGTAGATAGATGCGTCCGATCTCCGGCAAATTCATCAGGGTGTTGACCAACCAAACCTTGCCGATGAATCCGGTCACCCCGATCAACAGGACATGCTTACCCGCGAAGGCTTTGCGCACCGACAGCGGGCCTACTCGCCGCTCTCCGTCAAAGTGCACAATGGGTCGCTCAACTAATGGGACGCGCCGTTCCGCGGGAATCACTGCTGACTGCAGGACCTCTCTGCTCAGCGCGAGTTCGCGGAGAAGCGAACCCGGAGTTCGCTTCCCATCCGGACCTACTCCAGTGATGCGGGCAAAGAACCCGCGTGGCCGAATGACCGGCTCGAGCAAGCGCCCTGTGGCGATCCCATCGCGGAATTCCAGCCGATTCGCGATCAGCCACCTCACCCCCAGATGTCTGGCCAGGGGGCGCATCACATGGTCCAGCCCTTGGCTGACCAAGACCACTTCCGCTCCTGAAGTAATCAGCTCTTTAAGCTGCCGAATTCCTTCGGGTTTGAGATACGGTTGCAGCTTGTACTTGAAGTACTCCTCACCCAGCAGATCCAGACGATCGCGACTGACTCCTCGCAACACCGTGTGCACCACTCGCGTGGCATACACCCGGTTGGAGGCGTACAGGAATGGACGCAGTACTGCCATCAGGAAGACCAGCCCGCGGCGCACCCAGCGCTCCAGAAAGGTCTGGGAGTTCCAGGTAAAAAAGGCGACCGGCTGGACCGTAGTCAGGTCTAACAGGCTGCCTTCCACCCGCCAGTACATGGGGAGCTCAGGACGTGGATTGTGGTTTGGCTGTACCAATATTCTCTGTGCCGAGACTCGAATGGCTCGGGATGCCCCCTAATTGGAGGTGAAGCTTTCTATTCTAAACTGTTGGGTCAAAAGGACAAAGCGCAGAATTGACGCCTTCGGTACTGGAGAGGAAGGGTCGGGATACTGTTTTTGCTGCTGGCAAAACTAAAGAGTCTTGCGCGGGTGTTCGAGACTTTGAACTAGGACACCGATCAGAAGGTTAGTACGCGAACCTCACCAGTCAATTCGCATCCTTGTCGGACGGATTGTTGAGGGCGATCAGCTTTCCCGGCGGATAGTCTTCTTCTGAAAGCGGAGCTGCACCATCAGCATTCCGAATAGTCAGCACGTCTCCGGTGACAACACCTCGCAGAATCAGGCTTTGAGCGTCAACAGCGATCACTCTATACTGCTGGTCGAATATCGCCATATCCCTCATGTTTGCTTGGATGCCAAATCAGCCATCAGCGATTCCCGCTGAGTCCAAAACCTGACCGTCAAGGGGCTACAACCCACGTAGGAACAGCCCACGAGGCTCGACGACGCGTGAAATTTTCGGCTGTGAGGCAACTTCAGCCTAGGGCCCTAAACGACCGGTGTCAAGATGTCCGCGATCTTCGATGGTTACTACCGTTCCCTTTTTGGTTCGAACACGCGCGTGCCAAGGAGCTCGTCCAGTCAAGGCTTTGCATTGCCCTACCACGACAATTCAGCCACCATGGCTTTCACATGAATCCGGGTCGTATCCAAAAAAGGGATTCCTCGAGCAGTCGAATCACGAAAGATCGGTGGCAAATCTGTTCCCCCTAAAATCAAGCCCTGAATGCCTTCGCTTTCCTTCAGTCGATCTACCATCGTCAACAGGCGCTCACGCGTTTCGGGAAGAAAAATGCCCTTTACGAATTCACTCATGTACTTCTCGTGAATATAGGTTTGGTCGCCCTCATTGGGGACGACCAGTGAAATGCCCGCTTTGGAAAATACATCGGGATAGAACTGCCCTTGCATGGTAAACCGCGTGCCAAACAACCCAACTCGGTTGAGTTGGAGAGCATTTGCGGCATCGCACGTCGCTTCCACGATGCTAATCAGCGGAATCTGCGACCGACGGTGAATTTCGTCGAAGACAATATGGGGCGTGTTGGCCGCTAGCAGCACGCAATCCGCTCCTGCCTTAGCCAGCTTTTGGACTTCCTCAGTCAAATAGTCGGTCACTTCAGTTAGTTCATTTGCCGCGATCAACCCCAACATTTTCTGCAAATCGATACTGTTGATGATGATCGGAGGATAACTTCCATCCGGCTTCCGCTCGCGGTACGCAGCGACCATCTGGCGATAGTACTCAATCGTCGATTCCGGCCCGATGCCGCCGATAATCCCTGCAGTTTTCATCGCTTGAGTTCTCGAACTATATTCTCGAACAATAAAAGAGGCCGCTCTTTCAAGCGGCCTGTTTCATCATCGTGCCGAGTGAGGCGTGACCCGATTAATCTCCCAGCACCGGTTCGCTGACTTCCGGCTTCGGCTGGCCATTTGCCGGCGTCAGCGCTCCCAGCGGGATGAAGCCGTTCTCCGCCACCACCGGCTTCTCCTTCAACACCACTTCGCGATAGAGAGCCGCCATGCGGGCGTTGTAAGCCGGATCGTTTTTCTGCTTCTCATCCCGTGCTCGCAATTTCTCTTCACGGGAATTCTTCGCAATGCCCAGCTTATCGAGGTCATGCTGCACTTCATTGGTGACGAGCTCATCTTTCAGGACGAGGGTATGCCCGGCGTCTTCCATCTTCACATTCTTGCCACCGGCGAAGATTTCATGCCGCCCATGCTCTTCATACCACTTGGTGAGCGTGGCGGTCATGTGCATCTTCTCAATGATGTTGCGCCAGCCCACGCCTGTGTTGTAGGCACAGAAGGAGATTTCCCCTTCCTGGGTGGCATAAGGAATGATGCATTGTTCGGTTCTTCGGAAGTCATAGTTGAACAGGTCCTGGAACCACATGCCAGCGATGAACAGAAAGTTCCAGCGGTCCTGGCGGCGCCTCATGACATCGTCAATAGTACGATCAGGCCCCACCTTGCCGTAGTTCTTGCCCGTCGCGTTGAAGTTCTTGTCGAACTTCTTCAGCAGGTCCATCAGTTTGAAGTGCGTGGGTGACTGAAATGGATCGTAGTTCTTCATCAGGCATAGCGCCATTCCAACGATGGTAAGAAACTTCCCTCGCGCCGCATCGTTGACTTTGGCAATGTCCTTAGCAAGCTGATCGCCCTTAAGGAAAGCTGTCACCGGGACCGCTTCCTTGGTCTCCTTATCGATCATGACAGCCATGCCGGTGCCGCAATTCGGGTGGCATCCGCAACTCAATTGACCCCAGTCGTTGTTCTTGTCCTCGACGTGCATGAGATCGGCCCAGTCGGAGAATGTTCCCATGAATGAAATCGGGAACCAGTCGCGCGCGGGCTCGCCCAAACCAGTCTGATTCTTGACGTCGTGCGCCAAATGAGACAGCGTATAGCGCTGCGCGGTGCGACGATCGTCGGTGACCGCTTCATCCCTGCCGGTAAAAGATACCGGCTGGAAGGAGAGGAATCCAATCTTCTTGGGATTGTCGAGGGCGAACTTGATGATGCGTCCGACTTGCTCGTTGTTGATGCCGTTCACAATCGTGACTACCGGAACAATCTCAACTCCGGCCTTGTGGAGGTTCTCGATCGCCTTCAACTTCACATCGAACAGATTTCCAACTTTGCGGTGTGCGTTAGCGGCGTTGCCGATGCCATCGAACTGCAAATAGGCGTAACGCATTCCGGCTTCGGCGGCCTGCTGCGCAAACTCCAGACTCTTGGCAAATTCAATCCCATTAGTTGCGGCCTGCACGCTGTTGTAGCCAACTTTGCGGGCATAGCGCACCGCATCCAGAAAGTACGGCGAAAGCGTCGGCTCTCCGCCGGAGAACTGCACCGACATCTGGCGCCGCGGCTTAATGGTGATGGCATTGTCGAGCATGGTTTTGATGTCTTGCCAGCTCAGCTCGTGGACGAACCCGACCTGGTTGGCGTCCATGAAGCAGGGATCGCACATCATGTTGCAGCGGTTGGTCAGGTCGATAGTAAGCACCGAACCGCGGCCGTACTTCACCGTGCTGGAGCCGTGATTGTGCAGCTTCTCATCGTTATGAGCGCGTATGTCTCGGCCGGGGAAAACTTCTTCCAGGTGCTGCGAGAACTCTGGATCAATCGACATCACGTCTTCGAAGTGTCCATGCACCGGACAGTCCTTAACCATCAGGATCCTGCCATCGCGCTCGATGATCTGTGCCTTGATCTCGCCGACCTTCTCGTTAAGCAGGATTTCGACCGGCAGTTTGCCATCGAGAATTTGCTGGCGGATTTCCGGAATGCACTTAGGGCAGAGTGAGTCCGTGCTCCGCGGCCAACCCAGCGGCGGCTTGGTCTTTTCGTAGGACTTGAGCAGCGGCTTGTCCGACCACTTGGGCGTGGGCGACGGATTCTGCTTGATCCGGTTTAACCGGTCAAACACCACCCACGCGCCTCTGGCGGCAACGGTAACTGCCTTCTCCATGTACTTTACTGGCTTGTGCATTTTCTCTCGCTTTCCACTCCCGGAACGCTATGGCAAATCAGCTATTTGCCACTCGTTCCTAGGTTTCGTACGAACCTTGAACCCGAAATTCTGGCTTACCTGGCGACCTTCACCCTCGTGAGACTAAAATAGGCCTCTCCCTCGGGGTCAGTACACTATGCTATTGAAGCTCCGGGGCGATAACACCCTTAACCCAATGAAAGGCGGAAAATCAGGGTTTAGCGGTGTAATGGCGCATTATTTGGTGGGTAAGTCGTTGAAAAAGAAAGGCTAGATTGATCCCCTTTAACTTCGCGGCGATGCAGATCTGGAAAATTAATTTCCTCTGATCCGCAGCACGCCTGCTCCCCGAATCTCACTCTTCTTCATCGCTTGGAGGGCTTGGTTTGCCTGTTCTAACTCAAAGACCTCAATTTCGGTTTGCAGCGGTACCTGCGCGGCCAATTCCAGGAATTCGCGGGCATCGCGCCGGGTGCTGTTGGCTACGCTACGTATCACGTGTTCGTGGTAGAGCAATGAGTAGTCCATCTGTGGAATCGGAGTCATGGTTATCCCCGCCAAGACTAGTGTGCCGGCTTTGCGTAGAACGCGAAGGGCCTGGGGGACCAGCTCACCCGCGGGGGCGAAGATAATCGCGGCATCGAGGGGTTGCGGCGGTGTGTCTTCCGCCGCTCCGATCCAAGCCGCGCCCAGCTTCTTAGCCAATTCGCGATGCGCTGGGGTCCGCGTGAAGACGTACACGTCGCAGCCAAGATGGCGCGCTAGTTGCAGCACCAGATGTGCCGACGCTCCAAAGCCATAGAGACCCAGACGAACACCCGCGCGAGCGCCGCTTAGTCGATAGGAGCGGTAGCCAATGATTCCCGCACACAACAGCGGAGCGGCACTCTCATCAGAAAAAACCTCTGGGATCGGATAGGCGTAAGCCTCGCCCACCACCGTGAATTCGGCGTAGCCGCCATCCACGTGGTAGCCGGTGAACCGCGCGTTGTCACACAAATTTTCGAGCTTTTGGAGGCAGTACTCGCAGCGGCCGTCGGTCGAGTGGAGCCATGGAATTCCTACCCGGTCGCCTTCCTTGAACCGGCCCACGCCGGTACCCACTGCGTCCACCATGCCCACGATCTGATGCCCGGGAACCAGAGGCAATCGCGGAAGCGGCAGATCACCTTCAACCGTATGCAGATCAGTGTGGCAAAGCCCGCAGTAGCGCACCTGCACGCGAACCTGTCCCGCCTGAGGCACGGGTAAAGTTATGTCGTCGAGGTGGAGGGGGGATTCGTCCACTGGTCGCGCCCGTTCGAGGACCATGGCACGCATAAGATGATTCTAATTGGGAATCGTCAGAGCCCAGTCAGCAGTTGGGCGGTAACCAGATCTTCCAGCGCGCACCCGACGCTTTTGAATAATGTGATGTCCGTGGCTCGGGTCCTGCCCGCATTCTTCCCGCTTAGCAACTCGTGGAGATCAGAAATGATGTGATCACGGCCGATCGTACCTTCGTGCATCGGAATCAGCAAATCGCCAGCTTCTGCCAGCGCGCCGTCGTAGGTGTCCACGACAACCCGCGCGCGCTGCACCGTTAGCCCATCCACTTCTCTGGCATCGGGCTGAAATGCACCCACCACGTTCAGATGGGTCCCGGGACGAACCAGGCTGCCTTCAAACAACGGCGTATTCGAGGTGGTGCATGTGCAGATCACATCGGACTTGGCGGCGCAAGCTGACCCATCAGCCGGGTCGACCGGCAACCCTACCTCCGCAGACACTTGTTCTGCGAATTCTAGGCTTTGCTCCGGGTTCTCTCCGCACACCAACACTCGCTCAAATCGTCGTACCAAAGGCACGACTCTGATATGGGCTCGCGCCTGACGTCCGGTGCCAAAAATTGCCAGCACGCGCACGTCTTCCCGGGCAAGAAACTTGGTCGCCACTGCCGAAGTCGCGGCAGTGCGCAGGTCAGTGAGATATTTTGCCGGTATCACCATCTTCGGACGCCCGGTCGCTGGATCAAGAAGCATGTAGGTGGCCTGGACTCGGTCCTCTGGCCATGCGGGACTGTCCTGCACTACAACCAGCTTCATTCCCAAAATATGCCCGTTGCCGTCGTAGCAGGGCATGGCCAGAAAAATACCGCCGTCCAGATTGATGTGAGTGCGGGCGGGCACGACCGTAGAAGGGTAGAGGTCGCGGAACGCATTCTCGATCGCGCCGATGACGCGGGCGGGATCGAGTTGCCGGCGTACGTCGTCTTCGGTCAGGGTATTCATCCCGTGAGGGTGCAAGCATAACGCACCGGGCAAGTCAGAATTGATGGCCAGCGAACTCCTATTCAAAACTTCAGGGTGGTCGGGTAAGATACTTCGCGCCCTCGATATCTGAACTAGATCTCTGAACTCGATATCTGAACTCGATTTCTGAAAATGAACCGCGAGTACCACAGGGGATACAGCAGCGAACTGCATCGTGACATGGAGGTGCTGGTCTTTGGATACGCCGGCTCGCCTCTGCTCGTATTTCCCACCTCCATGGGCCGGTTCTTTGAATATGAAGACCGGGGCATGATTGCCTTGCTAGGGCCTAAGATCGACCGCGGCGAGTTGCAGGTGTTTTGCCCGGACGCGGTGGATACCGAGAGTTGGTACAACAAGAGCGTGCATCCCAAACTGCGGGTGCTGCGGCACTTGCAGTATGAACGCTATATTCTCCACGAGATGCTCCCCTTTCTGCGTTGGAAGAATCCGACACCTCAGTTGGCGGTAACGGGGTGCAGTTTTGGCGGCTATCACGCGGTAAATTTCTCGCTCAAGCATCCCGACATCGTTACCCACTGCGTTAGCATGAGCGGGGCCTACGATCTTCACCAATTCCTGGATGGATACTACGATGACGACTGTTACTTCAACTCCCCGCAGGACTTCCTGCCGAAGATGAATGATGATTGGTTTCTCAGCCGTTACCGGCAGATGAAGATCGTATTGGGGTCCGCCGATTGGGACATGTGCCTGGATCAGAATGTCAAGCTATCGAATATTTTGAATGGCAAAGCCGTTCCGCATTGGCTCGATGTGTGGGGAGATAACTCCAGGCATGACTGGCCGTTGTGGTTGAAGATGGCGGGAAAATACTTCGGGTGAAAATGGCGGCAAAATATTTGGGTTGAAGTTGTCATCATGAGCGCAACAAACCGATTCGCCTGCGAATCGGTTTGCGGAGTCGAAGGATCCCTAGCCGCTTGACATCGTGAATGGAGCCTTCAGGGCATTTGTTCTGAGATGCCAGCAGCACGGCTGTGAAGCGGGTAGAGATCTTCGACTCCGCAGGCTGCTTCGCAATGCGAAACAGCCACTCCGCTCAGGATGACACCTGAGAACGGGATGACAAATTGGGGGAAAGTGAGAGGCGCATATGAATAAAATCGGAATCATCTTTGGCATGGAAAACACCTTCCCACCCGCGCTGGTGGAGAAGATCAACGGTATGAAGGTTGATGGCGTGTCCGCCGAGTTCGTCAAGGTGGGCGGCGTCAAGATGGCGGATCCCAGCGGATACCGCGTAATCATTGACCGCATCTCGCAGGACATTCCGTTCTACCGCGCTTTTCTCAAGAATGCTGCGCTGGCCGGGACGATAGTCATTAACAACCCATTCTGGTGGACCGCCGACGATAAGTTTTTCAATTACTCGCTGGCGAGCAAGCTCGGCGTGGCTATTCCGCCCACCGTCATCTTGCCTCATCATCAGCATCCCGAAGGCACTACTGACCAGTCCATGCGCAACCTGATCTATCCCTTGAACTGGGACGACATTTTCCACTACGTCGGCTTCCCTGCCTTCCTCAAACCGTATTCCGGGGGAGGATGGAAGCATGTCTATAAAGTTCACTCCCCAGAAGAATTCTTCCACTATTACAACCAGACTGGTGACCTCTGCATGACCCTGCAGCACGGAGTTGAGTTCAAGGAATATTTCCGCTGCTACGTAGTCGACCAGGACAAGGTCCACATCATGCATTACGACCCCAGATCACCGTTTCATGAGCGTTATGTGAAAAACCCGCCTCCAACCGATCCAAAGCTCTACCAACGCGTGGAGAAAGATGCGCAAACCTTGTGCCGGGCGCTGGGATATGACCTTAATACGGTCGAGTTTGCCGTCGAGGACGGTGTCCCTTATGCCATCGATTTCATGAACCCAGCTCCAGACGCTGAGATCACATCCGTGGGTCGGGAGAACTTCGAGTGGGTAGTGAACGCCGTAGCTGAAATGGCTGTAAAGAAGGCGCTTAGTGATGAGAATCCCGCGCGGGAGTTGCGTTGGGCAGCGTTCCTGGCAGGGGAAAAACCAGCTGCGATACCGGCCGCCAGGCCCGTGGCCAGGAAGAAAGCAAAAGCCTAATCCCAAGCCCGATTGCTATACTGTTGCGTCTGTCTCGGGGCAGCCCAAGGCAAGCTGTCACCACCATGCCGCCAACATTCACGATCGGGATTGAAGAGGAATATCAGACCGTCGATCCCGTTTCGCGCGACCTGCGCTCCCACATTCACGCTGAAATTATCGAGAAGGGCAAGCTTCTCTTGCAGGAGCGCGTAAAGGCCGAGATGCACCAATCGGTGGTCGAGGTTGGAACCTCGGTTTGCGGCAATATCAAAGAGGCGAAGACTGAAGTCAAGAAATTGCGCCGGGACATGGTAGCTCTAGCCCGGGAAAACGGGCTGAGACTCGCATCGGTGGCTACACACCCCTTCGCCGACTGGCGGGCGCAGGAAATCTATCCTGACGATCGTTATAAGAACATTGTGGAAGACATGCAACTGGTGGCGCGAGCCAACCTGATCTTCGGTCTGCATGTACACATTGGCGTGGAAGACCGCGAGACAGCGATCCACCT
>DATKEN010000082.1:0-9536 GCA_035512155.1 Terriglobales bacterium
ATCCACATACTTAATTCGCACCATTTCTTCCAGGCCAAACCGCCCATGCGTGCGGCCCAATCCACTTGCCTTCACTCCGCCATGGGGAGCCTCACTGATGCCGAAGCACGAAACTGTGTCGTTCACCATCACGGTCCCGGCCTGGATACGGCCGGCAAGCGCTTCTCCTCGGGCGCGATCCCGAGTCCACACGCTGGCCGCCAAACCATATTCGGAGTCATTGGCCAGCCAGAGGGCCTCGTCATCACTATCAAACGGCATGACCGGGAGAACAGGCCCGAACGTTTCCTCGCGCATGATGCGCATTTCATGGGTGACGTCAGCCAGCACCGTGGGCGCATAAAAATTCGCCCCCAGTTGGGTGAGTCGAGCGCCACCGGTCAGAACTCTTGCTCCACGGGACCGGGCGTCTTCCACGTGCATTTCCACGTTGCGGAGTTGACGTTCGTGGATCAACGGCCCGAGATCGGTCTTCGGATCCATGCCATCGCCCACGCGGAGTTGCTCGGCCTTGCGCACGCAAGCTTGCAGGAACGACTCGTACAGACTGCGATGGACATAGCAGCGCTCTACCGAAAGACAAGCCTGCCCGGCGTTCACAAACGCACCCCACACGGCGCCGCTCGAGGCGACTTCGATGTCGGCGTCGCTCAGCACCAGCATGGGATCTTTCCCGCCCAACTCCAGAGTCACCGGAAGCGACCGCGCCGCCGCGGCCTGTGCGATGCTCCTGCCAGTCGGTACGCTTCCGGTGAAAACCAACTTGTCGACTCCAGAGTTGATCAAAGCTGAGCCAGTAGTCCCATCGCCCACAATGACTTGAAACACATCCTTCGGCACACCGGCCGTATGCAATAACGACGCGAGTTCCAGCGCCACCAGCGAGGTGAGTTCCGACGGCTTCAGCACGACAGCATTTCCGGTTATTAGTGCAGCCATGCTCTCAGTGGCGGGAATCGAAAATGGATAATTCCAGGGCGAGATGATTCCAATCACGCCGTAAGGTTCGCGGACGATGCTGCCCTTCTTAGCCTTCATCGCGAGGTTGCAGTGTGGGATCCGCTCCTGGCGCAGAAATCGATAGGCATTTTCGATGCAGAAGCGGGCGGCGTCGAGGACGACCAGGATCTCCGTAAGCAGAGCCTCGACATAGGGCTTCCCGCACTCTCTCGTGATGAGTCGAGCAACCTCGGATTTCTGCTCATGCAGATGGTGCTGGAATTCACGCAGGATGGCAGTGCGATGCCTTGCCCCGACCTCGCTCCACGACGGCTGCGCTGCCTGGGCCCTGGCAACAGCCGCCTGCACTTCCGGTTCCGAGGCGCACGCGAATTCACGCAGAGTCTCGCCTGTTGCGGGATTTACGGACGCAAATCGACGTTGCGCGATTTGAAGATCGGTAGTCATAGTTCTAGGAAAGTCTACGCGGACGACGGTACGCGTGCCACACGAGGATTCAGTACTCGACGCCGACCAAATACAGTCCATTTGCCGGCGCAGTGGCTCCCGCCGCTGAACGATTGCGAGCCGCCAAGATTCTCGTCATATCCGAAGGCCGTAATGTGCCCTTGCCCACCAGCACGAAGGTTCCCACCAGGTTCCTCACCATATGGTGTAGAAATCCGCTGCCGCGGATCGTAAAGATCAATTCTTCGCCATCCCGCTCCCAACTCGAGCAGAAAATCTTTCGTACATTCGAAGCTTCTTCTTCTCCGCGCTCCGGATCCACCGCCGCAAACGAAGTAAAATCGTGTTCTCCCACGAGCAACGCTGCGGCCTGCTTCATCGCGTCTTCGTTCAGCGGATAAGGATGGTGCCACACGTAGCGGGCCAAAAAGGGTGGACAAATCGCACCGCGATACATGCGGTAGCGATAGGTCTTGGCACGCGCCGATTTGCGAGCATGAAATTGGGCGGGGGCTTCGACGGCTTCCAGCACCCGAATCGAAGCCGGCAGAATATCACTGAGCGCTTTCCCCAAGTTCTCCGCCGGGATCGATGATTCCAGCGCAAATGTGGCCACTTGGCCCAGAGCATGAACGCCGGCGTCGGTTCGTCCTGAGCCCTGGGGCAAGACCTTTTCTCCTGTCACTCGTCCAATAGCCCAGGCCAGTGTGCCTTGAATGGTGGTCGCGGAGGGCTGCACCTGCCAGCCCGAAAAATCCGTGCCGTCGTAAGCCAGAACCAGTTTGATATTACGCATGACAATTCTTTGGAGTCTTCCCGAAGGAGGTGCTCATCCAAGGCCTTTTACGGAACCTGCAACAACCGGGGGCGTATTCTCAGAGTGCAAGGCGAGAATGATCTGTCAGATATACTATTTTATTTCCCGCAGGAACCTGGGTGAAAGCAGCTTCTTTAGTCCGGGAACTGCGAAAAATGAAACCCCGGCTTCCGATTTTGCGTAACAACGGTTGATAGAGAAGCTCTGCCATCTTCAACAGCAGCTTTCATCCATGGAGATAAACGAATGCATTTGCCGGGTTTGAAGTCCGCCGCGCGGTGGATCGTTGCCGTTATGATCGCGTGTATGTTGTCCATCATCGGCTGGACGCAAGATTCGCCTCAATCCGCGCCTGCCGTGCCGCCTCAGGCGCCGGAGCCGCAGCATTTCGTCTTAAAGGATTATGCCAAACCGCGCTCGCACTTTCCCAATCCGATTGGGCCGTATATGTCCCAGCACGTCGCGCCGCCCGACCTGCGCAATACGCCGCGCATCGAGCAGTTACTGCAGAACGGCAAACTCAGGCTTTCGATGGACGATGCCGTAGCATTGGCGCTGGAGAACAATCTAGATATCGCCATCGCCCGTTATAACTTAAATATTGCGGATACGGATATCATGCGCACCAAAGCCGGAGCCAACTTTCTGGGTGTCAACAGCGGCTTGGTACAAGGCACGCCAGGCGGAGGCACCGGAGGTCTCAGCGGGACTGTAGGCTCAGGAACCGGCGGCACCAGCGCTGGAGCGGGTGGCGCGGGCACGGGTACTGGCGGCCTGGTTATCTCCACCCTAGGCAGCGGTCCGCAGATTACCAGCTTCGATCCTGTCCTCACCGCTACGCTGCAAATGGACCGCGCTTTCGCACAATCGACCAGCATTTTCAACCCCCTGCCGATTGCGAATCAGAATACGGGAACGGCAAACTTCAGTTACCTGCAAGGCTTCAAAACGGGGACCAACCTGTCGGTGGGATTCAACAATAGTCACATCACAACCGACAATCCGACGACCACTTATAGCCCGGTTTTAACCTCCGGCTTTCAGTTCAGGCTTTCCCAACACCTGTTGCAGGGCTTCGGTTTCGCGCCCAACGACCGGTATATTCGGATTGCCAAGAATAACCGCGAAATCACTGATGTCGCTTTCCGCCTGCAAGTCATCACCACCGTCGACCAGATCGAGAACATTTACTGGGACTTGGTGTTTGCCTTCGAGAATGTGCGGGTGCAACAGGAGTCGCTGGCCTTCGCACAGAAAACTCTCTCCGATACCAGGAAGCAAGTGGACATCGGTACATTGGCGCCTATCGAAGTGGTGCGTGCGCAGAGTACCGTGGCCACTGACCAGCAAGCTCTGACCCTGGCTCAAACTAATCTTGAGTTGCAGCAGTTGCTGATGAAAAACGCGCTTAGCCGTACGCTGGTGGATCCGAGACTGGCTGATGCCGAGGTAGTCCCGACTTCCACCATGCAGCTTCCGCCGCAGGAGGCGGTTGTCCCCACCGAAGACATGGTCAACGACGCGCTCGGCCATCGCGCCGAGTTGGCGGAAGCGCGCATCAATTTGACTAATACCGAGATCAGCAACAAAGCAGTCCGCAACTCACTGCTTCCGAGCCTTGACCTCTACGCTTACTACGGAGGCTCTGGAATTGGAGGAAATGTCGCTCTTCCCATCTGTGCGCCGGGACAAAGCCCGTTTATCAATCAGTGTTTCACGACCGCGACGGCGGCCCCTCCATTTCGCAACGGTGGTCCAGTCAGCTACAGTAACGCGCTGAGTCAGCTCGTAAATTCCAGTTCTCCTGACAAAGGCGTCGGTTTGAGCGTAAGCATCCCGATTCGCAACCGCGTCGCCCAAGCAACCCAGATTCGCTCCGAATTGGAATACCGTCAGGCGCAGATGAGGTTGCAGCAGATTGAGAACCAGATTCGCATCGAAGTACGCAACGCGCAATTCGCGGTGCAGCAGAACCGCGCCAGCGTGGAGGCCGCTCGGGCCGCCGTTGAGCTCGGGCACCAGTCCTTGGATGCGGAACAGAAGAAGTACGCCCTGGGCGCTTCCACCACCACTCTCGTTCTGCAAAACCAAACCACCTTGGCCCAGGCCGAGTCCACCCTAGTTTCAGCAATGGCCGCCTACGAGAAATCTCGGGTCGAACTGGATCGCGCCACTGGTTCTTTGCTCGACCACAGCGGAATCCAAATTGCCGACGCCGAGCGCGGAGAAGTCACGCATATGCCCAGTGTGCCTTTCGTTGCGCCTCGACAGGAAACTCAGCCAGTGACACCGTCGCCACCAACCGAGCCGCCCCAGGCTCCGCTTCAAACAACGCCGCAAGCGCCTCAACAATAAGCTGTGGCGCACCGTTAGCCGAGAAAATCTGCTTTTGTACGACCTAGCAGATTCCTCGGCTGTTCAACATCGCCATCCGCAAAAGCCCTTACTAAGTCTGCCCCGCATCTGCCCACGCAAACACTTCTTTACAATTCCCCGAGGTCAAACTCGGCCTCGTGACGGCTAGTATTGAGATGGGATTCCGCCCATTTTGCGGGAGCACTAAATCCGAGATCAGAGCAGCCTCGTCATTTTCTTCAGCCTCGATCCAAGGAGATAAGTCATGCCTTTCGCTCGTTTGAAATCTACCGCCCGGCTTATTGCGGGGGTGATGTTGACCGTGATATGGCTGGCCAGTGTTTGGGCACAACAGTCGCCGTCTGTGCCATCAGCTCCACTACCGCAGGCGCCTCAGCCGGCGCCGGTGCAGGTGCAGACCCCCGGTCAGTTCGGTCTCAAGGATTATTCCAAGCCGCGATCCGCATTCCCCAACGTCAGTGCGCCCTACGCACCGCAACCCGTCGCGCCGCCGAATCTGAACAACACGCCACGCGTTGATCAGTTATTCCACGACGGCAAGATCATGCTCTCCATCGATGACGCAGTCGCGCTGGCGCTGGAAAACAATCTCGACATCATGTTGGCGCGCTACAACCTGAACATCGCCGACACCGATATTCTGCGCGCCAAGGCTGGAGATTCAATTTTGGGAGTGAACGCCGGCATCGTGCAAAACACGCCGGGTGGGGGCACGGGTGGACTCAGCGGGACAGTCGGCTCCGGACCCGTTGGCTCTGGCCCCGGTGGTACTACCGCTGGGTCGGCAGGGGCCGGCACTGGCACAAACGGATTAGTGAGCTCTACGCTGGGCATCGGCGCCCCTATCACCAGTTTCGATCCCGTTCTCAGCAGCACCCTGCAAATTGACCACAACAACATCTTGTCCAGTAGTTCCTTCGCGGTCCCATCGACGGCCCAAAACACCGGCACAGCGGATTTCTCTTATTTGCAAGGATTCCACTGGGGCACGAATCTCGCGGTAGGATTCAATAACAGTCGCCTCACCACCAGCTCGCCCTTCGCTTCTCTAAGCCCGAACTTGAGTGCCAATTTCCAGGCCAGAGTCACTCAGACTCTGCTGCAAGGCTTCGGCTTCCTGCCCAACACGCGCTTCATCCGCATCGCCAAGAACAATCGCGAGATCTCGGATGTCGCCTTCCGCTTGCAAGTCATCACAACTGTTGACCAGATCGAAAACATTTACTGGGACCTAGTCTACGCCTATGAAAACGTGAGGGTGCAACAGGAAGCGCTGGCGTTCGCTCAGAAAACATTGGACGATGACAAAAAACAGGTAAAATTTGGAACCATGCCACCGATCCAGGTGGTGAGCGCGGAGAGCACCGTTGCGACCGATCAGCAGGCCCTGATCCTCGCCCAAACCAACCTTGAGCTGCAACAGCTGCTCATAAAAAACGCACTCAGCCGTAACCTGGAGGATCCTGCCCTTGGGGAAGCTGCAGTGATCCCGACCTCTACTATGCAAGTGCCGCAGCAGGAGTCGGTCATTCCGATACAAGACGTGATCAACGACGCTTTGAGTCACCGTGCCGAATTAGCTGAGTCGCGTATTGACTTGAACAGTCGCGAGATCAATATCAAAGCTGTCCGTAATGCCATGCTGCCGACCCTCGACCTGTTCGCCTATTACGGAGGCTCGGGTTTGGGTGGAACGCAAAATCCGGCGAACATTTGTCCGCCGCCACCGCAAACCAGGTTTGGCTGTCATACTGCCGGCAGTATCTCGCCCGTCGGTTACGGGGGGACGCTCAACGATTTGGTCAATTCCGCGGCGCCAGATAAAGGTGTCGGCCTGACCCTCAACATTCCGCTGCGCAACCGGGCGGGGCAAGCCAACCAGGTACGCGCCGAATTGGAATATCACCAGGCGCAGGTGCGGCGGCAGCAAATCGAAAACCAGGTGCGCATCGAGGTGCGCAACGCTCAGTTTACTTTGCAGCAGAACCGGGCAGCAGTTGAAGCCGCTCGGGCCGCGGTTGAATTCGCCCGGCAGTCGCTGGATTCTGAGCAGAAAAAACTGCAGGCCGGCGTTTCCACCCCGACTTTGGTTTTGCAGAATCAGTCTGCCTTGACCACCAATGAGTCCAATCTGGTTTCCGCCATGGCAGCTTACGAGAAATCGCGGGTGGAGCTGGACCGCGCCACGGGTACGCTGTTGGACCATGCCGGAATCCAGATTGCCGATGCCGAGCGCGGCCAGGTGACCCACATGCCCAATGTGCCCTACGTCGCACCGCGCCCAGACTTGCAGCCCCAGGTGCCGCAACAGCAGCAGGCGCCACCGACGCCGCAATCTGGCCAGATGTAGAGAAGTTCGCATTCTGGATAAGTGCTGCTATTGTTGGCACGCGCGGATAGTTGAGGTCAAACTGCTTGGGCGGGAGATGATTACTTGAAGATCGCCAAGGACGTCACCGAACTCATCGGCCACACGCCGCTGGTCTATCTAAACAAAGTCACAGCCGGCTGCCACGGAAAGGTCGCAGCAAAGCTCGAGAGCGGTAATCCCTGTGGCAGCGTGAAAGACCGCATCGGCGTCAGCATGATCGTCGAAGCCGAACGGGAGGGAAAGATAAATCCGGGAAGAACCGTTCTGATCGAGCCCACCAGCGGCAACACTGGGATCGGTCTGGCCTTCACTGCCGCGGTCAAGGGGTACCGCCTCGTCCTCACCATGCCCGACAGCATGAGCATGGAACGCCGCGTCCTCCTCATGGCACTGGGGGCGGAAATCGTGCTGACCCCCGGACCCAAAGGAATGAAAGGCGCTATGGCTAAGGCACAAGAGATTCTCGCCAGCACGCCAGGAGGTGTCATCCTGCAGCAGTTCTCTAACCCGGCAAATCCCAAGATCCATCGCGAGACCACTGGACCAGAAATCTGGCACGACACCGACGGCAACATCGATATATTGGTTTGCGGTGCCGGAACTGGCGGAACCTTGACGGGCGTGACCGAGTTTATTCGGCCGAAGAAGCCGGCCTTGAAAGTGATCGCGGTCGAACCAAAAGACAGTCCTGTGCTCTCCGGCGGGCAGCCCAGCCCGCACAAGATACAGGGCATCGGCCCGGGCTTTATCCCTGAAATCTTGCGGGTGGATTTGATCGATGAAGTCATCCAGGCCTCGACTGAAGATTCCGTCGCTATGGCCCGACGACTGCCCCGCGAAGAGGGCTTGCTAGTCGGGATTTCCGGCGGAGCGGTGGCCCACGCTGCCGTGGAAGTAGCCAAGCGTCCAGGAAATGCAGGGAAGCTGGTTGTGGTTGTTTTGCCAGATTTTGGAGAGCGCTACTTGAGTACGATATTGTTTGAAGGACTCCGCAACGAGGCCCAGCAATTGGCGACGGCTGAGGTAGCCGTGTGAACGCAACCTCCGATAGAACCGAGAAAATCAACGAACCACAAAGGACACGAAGTATCACGAAGGTCTTAGTTTCAGTGGCTTCCTTCGTGTGACTTCGTGTCCTTCGTGGTGAGCCCGGCAAACTAACGTGCTGACCGCATCTCGCGTTCACTTCCGGTTTCTTGCGCTGGCAATGTATCCTTCCACGCGTGACTCTCTCCGTCGTCATCATCACCTACAACGAAGAAAACAACATCGGCCGCACGTTGGAGAGTGTGAAGCCACTGGTCGGCGACGGCAAGGGCGAGATCATCGTCGTGGACTCCGGCTCGACCGACCGTACGGTTGAGATTGCCAAGTCTTTCGGTGCGAAGGTTTTCGTCGAGGCGTGGAAAGGCTACGCCGCGCAGAAGAACTCGGCGATCGAGAAGGCCACGGGCGATTGGATTCTGAGTCTGGATGCCGATGAGGAACTCGAGCTGGCTTTGGCAGACGAGATCGCTTTGCTTCTGCACCCTGGAGGATCAGACCATGTACGGCAGATGAACCACCTAAGGAAAATAGGCTATGCGTTCAGGCGGCAAACCCATCGCGAAGCGCGTCAAATCGCGAAACGAGAGGGCATGTCGGATTCGTTTGTTGTAATGATTTCAGGTTACTGGATTCCTCGCAGAAACTTCTTTCTCCAGCGTTGGATTAGGCACGGCGGCTTCTGGCCTGATCCGAAGCTGCGTTTGTTTCGGCGCGGGAGCGGAGAATTCAGGAAAAGTTCAGTTCACGAGACTGTGCAAGTCAAATCAGCAACGGGGTGTCTGAAGCATACCATCATCCACCACTCCTACCCCACGCTCTCTGATTACATAGACCACATGAACCGCTACTCGTCCCTGGCCGCGGAGATGATCGTGGCGAAAGGTAAACTCCGGTTCAGCGTGATTAACATTGTCGTCCGCCCGCTGGCCACATTCATCTACAACTACCTCTTCCGCCTGGGTTTTCTCGACGGCCGGGAGGGACTGCTGTTGCACCTCTACCATGCCGTTTACGTCTCCTGGAAGTATGCCAAAGCCTGGGAAGTGGGAAGCAAAGCGTCCTCCGGCGATCCCGCATGAGTCGTCGAACATTAGATGCTTTCTGCCTTGCGCGCTGCGAAAGTTGTTGTTCCAGTTTTCCAATATGGATTTGGGCGCCCCATGGGCGATAGTATGACCGGATGTTACCCGCACCAATGAGTGCGAGTCCGATTGAGCAACCTGAGGTTTTAAGTGCGTCCGAATTACGCGCTCTCTTGTTGCAGTATCGCAAGGAAAACTGGCAGAGTATTCAGACGCCCGAGTGGCAAGAGCGAATTGTCGATGACATTCTCAACGATGACGGGGTATCCATTCTGCGGCGGTTGAGTGATTTCTGGCAGATGCCCTCCGGCGCGCTCATCCTGGATGTTGGTTCCGGCGTGGGTAGTTTCGTGGTGGGATGTCGGCGGCAAGGTCTTTTGGCATTCGGCATCGAACCCGACCGGATTGGCCGGGGCGGACGTCTCACCTCAATTCA
>DATKEN010000083.1:0-4587 GCA_035512155.1 Terriglobales bacterium
TGCCGGCCTGAGTCGGGTCTCGTCTATTTCAACATGGACCATGTCCGTGACACGATTCTGGATCGGATACGCGCTGAAGCCGTGCCGCCCAAGCTCGTCATACTCGACCTTTCCGCCGCGCCCCTGGTAGACATGCACAGCGC
Organism: Terriglobales bacterium; assembly: GCA_035512155.1. GTDB lineage: Bacteria > Acidobacteriota > Terriglobia > Terriglobales > Acidobacteriaceae > JABCYV01. The sequence continues at coordinate 144 of DATKEN010000083.1, forward strand.
TCATATGCTGGCGAACCTGGCTGAAGAACTGAGCGCAACCGGCCAACGTGTTCAGGCTGTCGAAGCACGGGCATCGGTGCGCGAGCGGTTGCGCAGCGAAGGAGTAGATGTGCGGCTCGGCGGAATTGACCGGTTCACCTCCGTCGCCGACACCTTGGAGTCTTTTCTTCGGAAGGACGTACGAATGACGGAGCCATTCTCTGCTTCAAGCGAGTGACTGGCCAGCTAGTCGTCGTAATGAGTCACTTTCGCTTATTAATCCGCAGACCGTAGGTTTAAGTGCAACGGTGACAATAGTGGAGGTGATGCGGATTGGAGACATCTCAAGCAGTTCCTATGCGGCATCTCGTTCTGGGAAGCAAAGCGAGGGCTGAAGATCGCACTCGCGTACTGCCGGCTTCACATTGATATGGAATGAGGCTCGGTCTCGCGCGAGGTTCGGGCCAATTACACTGGTCAGTCTCTCTACGGTGATGCTCAAATCTTTGGCTTGCATCTGCTGCAATTCAAGAGTAATTGTGATGTCAAACAGCCCGTGTTCTCGTTCTTGTTGTATTTTGTGTGCGAGCAGACTACCCCCGAGCATCCGATCCAGGCTCACGAGCGAGCGGCTTTTGCACACGGGGCACTCGTCACTTCGACTGCTGCTGATGACCTCGCAATCCAGGCAGAACACCGCATTCAAGAGTGGGAGAGCTGCAGCGTCCAGAAGATTTCTTGTTACGGCGAACATAAACACCCAACCCCTGTCGCTAAGGTGTGAACAGCTATATTTAATACCGATATAGTGTCGTTCGCAATGTGTAAGCTGTCAAAACCACCAGCACCTGAGCCAACTCCAGGCCTGTGTCACCCCGAACCACGAACGCCGCTGCCGAAATCCAGTGGCCAGCGCGCCTGATAGAAGCTTCTGCTGCCTGGGAACCGCCCAGAAGGGCGCTTGGCTCCTGTGATTCGGTGAACCTTACTATCACAGTGGCAACACTGCGGAAACGAGATGTTGCTGATTGATATCAAACGGCGTCGGGGGACTGCGGCTCAAGGGCAACGATTCGGCCGGAAGCGCGCAGATACTCGAACAGATGGAGGGTGGGAACGGAAGGCGTCAGGTCGCGCAGTGTCACCATCATGTCGCCTGGTTCACCCGGAGCGATAGTACCTGACAAATCGGCCAACGCGGCGCGAAAAGCGTGTCGTCGCATTGGTGCGACGTAAAGTTTCACATTTGTCGCGAGCAACTTGCCGATGCCCTCAAGCAGGGCTCCCGGGAGAGCGCTGTAAAACACTTCGTGCATGATTTTCGCCGCTGCTGCAACGCTGAGGATGAAGCGCACCGGGTCTGTTGAATGACGTCGCAAGTAACGACTCAGCAGATAAGTTTCCGGAAAGTCGGTGACGATCACACTTCCAAAAGATACCAACTGCTGGACATGTGCCAGCATGTCAGACACCGAAAGGTTCTCGACGAGGCTCGCGTGGTGAATTGTCATCTCCAGCAGTTTCACCGGCTCTGGTTCGAACGAAATCCCTTCCGCAAGCAGTTGCAGCTGTGCGGCTTCAAACAGCGTCGGGTTAAAGAGTTCGGGGTGGCTGAAGCTGCCGCGCATCACGAGCAGCGCTCGCTTGCGAAGCGCACTGGACGGCTCCACGACTTGTGCCCGAGCATCGAAGACGATGGCGTGAGCCATCTGGCGACGCAGTAGTTCCAGACACCAGCCCCGGGCGTTCTCATCCCCAAAAGCCGGCCCGTTAAGGTCGATGACGTCGATCTCGATGCGCACGATAGAGAGTTCCTCAAATAACCCTTCGAGAAAACTCTTTATCGCCGATCTCTGATGAAAGGCGGCATAGATAAGGCTCACTCCCAGAATTCCGATCGCCTGCTGCTGCAGTTGAGCAGTCGAATCGAAAAGGTTGATATGCAGGAGTATCTGGTTCGGTTGGGAACCGGGGTCGCTCTGGAAACGAATGCCGAGCCATCCGTGTTGCTCGTTGGTACCTTGATAGTTGCGGGCTGCAACCGTGTCGGCGAAAACGAAGAAGCGCGTATCTCTGCCACGAAGGGAATCGAGTCGGTCAAGCAGCAGCTTGTACTCATGGTCGAGCATGTCCAGAAGACGCTCTTTCGAGACATAGCGCGTGCCGGCGCCATAGATGTCATCGCTAACTGTCTTGTCATATGCGGAAATCGTTTTGGCGACCGTGCCTGACGCCCCGCCGACAGCGAGGAACCAACGCGCGACTTCCTGGCCGGCGCCAATTTCCGCCAGAGTGCCGTAGATGGAAGGATCAAGGTTCAGAGACAAGGCCTTGCCGTGGGAATCGTGTTGTAGCGAACTAGCAGAAGAGGCCATGTCGGTGGTTGAGCTTGGGATTGCCAGCAGCAGCATGGCGTCCGGGACCAGCCCCACTAGAAAGCCCAACGCGGGGAAAATGTCGCATTGTGGCGTGGAAATACTGGGGATTGGTAGGCCCGACGAAGGATCCTTCCCCGTACTGGTAGTAGTTCCATCCCACCTTTGCGGTGAGGTTGTGGCCCATGTCGACTGCGAGATTGGCCATCGGTTGGTGATAATCGTAATGCAATGAACCTAGCGGTTGCAGGGAGTTGAACTGCGGTGTCTGCCCGGCGGTGCTGGTGATACTGCAGCCTACCTGTGCAGTCACGCGGGTTGCCGGCTTGAACATTACGGAAACCATGCCGTAGTGCGTGCTATTCGTATAGCGCTCATCGGTGAGCAATGGATTCTTGGTGTCGTTGTAGCCGTTCACCGTGCAGTTGCCGGCGTTCACCATTCCTGTGGAATCAATCAGGCTCGTTGCCGGCGGATTGATGGCGCAGGGAGCCTTATTGGCCGTGTCGATAGGAAGACCGAGTTCCACGGTGCCCCCCGTTCCCGGCAAGAGCGCCGGGGCGAACGGAGCCAACCGCCAAGTCGTGTCTCCCTTGTAATAGTCCAGGAACTGGTCATAGCTGATCACGGTGCGGGGCAATAGCTCGACGTCGACTCCGAAGCGATAGGAGTTGAGCGTGCTGTTCCACGCCGGGTAGAGCAATGCGTCCGTCCCCTCATGGACGCTGGAGTAAGGCGGTCCGGTCATATTGTTTTGTTATGCGAACACCCGAGTCGGAAATCAATCTTCGACTGGGGTAAAAGAGTCAGGTCAAAATCGCTCATCCGGCGACGGGTCGCAAAGCTGAGTGGTGAAGACGTACCGGGAATGCGCGGGCTCGAGGTCGATGGATTAAGCGGGTTCGCCAGGAGATCGTAATCGAAATCCGTTTGGTCGTGCCGGAAGTTCGCCCGGGAGTCATACCATCTGTTCTTGTCTACCCGGGCGCGGAGGCCGTTATTGGGGTCGACTCCCCACCCGAAGCTTTTGATGAACAGGTTGTCGAAGGGCTCGCTGTCGTGCGTCTGGGACTGCATCGACAGGCTTTGTTCCAGGAACCTTGGCCCGGTGCGCAGATTGACGAGGGAGTTGTACATTTGCTCGCTGCCAGTCTGGTCCGACACGCGATATCTGATTTGCACCGACTGGTGAATTACATGGCCGCCTCGCTCCACAACCACAGGTGCTGCCTGAGCCTGGCCGGTTCCGCTGCCGGCAGTTTGAGCCCTCGCCGAGAAATTCAACGCGACAACTATCAATAAGATCGGCGGTATCCGAAATCCGTTTGCAAGCATGGTCTGCCTCTTCATCGGAAAAACACGTTGCTCGCGTTGGATCCATGTATTGCTGCGTGGCACATCGTGCACGCCTGGTATTTTGTCGATTGGTTATGGGAAGGTCCGGCCGGCCCTTGCGCCGGGAACGAATGACATTGCAGGCACAGCAGGTTGACTTGGCTCACACGCAAATAGCGAGGATTGGTCGAGCCGTGGGGCGTGTGACAACTGCTGCAGCCCTCAGTCTTGACCGGCACGTGCTCATAAACGAACGGGCCCTGCTTGTCGGCATGACACTTGACGCAAACCGCGTCGCCGGTAGGCATGGCCCTGACTTGACGGAGGGTAGTTGTACCGTGGACGTTGTGGCAGTCGCTGCATCGGATGAGACCTTCGTCTACTCGATGGTGAAACGGCTTCGAGAAGTCTGCCTTGGCAGTGGTATGACATCCGTAACAGAGATCAGGCTGCGCCCGCACAAGCAAATGTTCAGACTCCTTGGAATGATGAGGCGAGTGGCAGTCCAAGCAGCCAACATCATTGCTCGCGTGCGCCGATGCCGAGAAGTGCCGCTGCTCGTGCTTTTCACCGTGGCAACTCAAGCAACGGGCGGTGACTTCCTTTGTTGGCATCGATTTGAAGCTAATGATTTTGGATACATCTCCGCCGCCCTCCACATGGGCGGCGCCTGGACCGTGACAGGATTCGCACCCATGCCCGTCCAGTAGGGTGGTCTTGAAGTGTGGAGTGTTTTCGAAGTTTTTCTTGTACAG
>DATKEN010000084.1:0-21179 GCA_035512155.1 Terriglobales bacterium
AGGCCTCCATCGACTCCGCCGTCGTGGCCGTGGTAGACGAAGCCATCTTCAACGCTCCAGAAATTGCTGAGGCCGTATCCGGCTTTCAAACCCTCTTTGGCGGCCCAGGTGCTCTTGGGACTCTCCATACGATCGATGTCGGGGGAGGGGACCACCTGCTTTCCATTCGCCACGCCGCGATTGAGATCGAACTCCAGATACGCCGCCATGTCGTTGGCGGACGCGTTGATGGCCCCGGCTGGGCGCATGATGATGTGCGAGTACGGAAAAGGAGTCCTGCCGTCGGGGTGATAAAGCGTGGTCGCCGTACCGGGAGCAGGCTCGAAGTAGGTCGCGGTCTTCATCCCAATAGGATTGAAAAGATTCTGCTGTACAAAGTCTTCGAACCGCTGGCCCGTTATTTTCTCGACGACGTAGGCCGCGACCGCCGGTCCAGCGTTGCAATACGCCATTCTCGTCCCTGGAGGCCACCGCGACGTGCGCGAGTGATGGTCGTAGTCGAGGCCCTCGCGCAGGCTCATGGAGTCGGGAGCCTGTTTTGCATACTCGCGAAAGTGCAAGTCGTCCCAGCCCGTGGTGTGCTCGAGCAAGTTCACCACCCGGACGGGATCGCTCGATTCCCATGGATTGTCGAACCACACTTCCGGCGCCAGTGTGTGAAGGGGATCGTCGAGAGACAGCTTGCCCTGGTCGACCAGCACCAGGATCGACAGCGAGATGAAGGTCTTCGAGGTAGAACCGATGCGGAAGAGCGTATCGGCAGTCGCGGCGCGATTGCCGGCCAGGTCGGCGATGCCGAGGCCGGTGACCCATTCGGGCCCGCTTTTGTGAACGATCGCGATCGACACCCCATTCGTGTGGGTGTCTTTGAGAATCTTCTCTATCTGCTGGCGGAGTTCGTCGATCGATTGAGCCGGCTTCGGTTTTTCGTCCTTTCCAGCGGGTTTATCCGCGGCGAGACAGCCCCAAGTCAGCAGGAACACAAGAACAACGCGAATGATCCATTTCACTTGAGCGAACCTCCGTGTCAGGACTGAGGGCTGAGCGGACCATCCCAGTTCACTGTAGCTAGATCTGGTAGTCGAGATCTTCCATGATGCGTTGCAGCGATTCCGGCAGCAGCTCATAAGGAACTCTCCGGCCACTTCGCGCGTGACAATCTCGACCTCTTGGTCCGCCAGAACTCCGCGCCGTTTGCGGTTGCCTCAAACCCAGGTGGTCGACGTTCAGTGCGGCAAGCGTTCCCAAACAGCTCTGCCAGAACCAGCTCTGAGCGCCAAATGGTCATCAATGAACTCGTAATGCCGCGTCTGGTCGGTTCCAACCCAGGCAGGCAGCGTGCAAGACTCAACGTGGTGGATCACAGTCTTACTCCCCTCATCGAGGCTGAAGGTGCCGTAATATCCTACGTAGCCATCTGCGATCTGCCGAAGTTCATCACAGCTGGCGCTCGTAACTGCGATGGGGTCACTGATAGAAGACTTTCGTCCCGGCTTCATCACATGCGCGGACATTCGTCCCGCCTTGTCGTAGGTGAGACGGCCGATCGGATGTTCACCATAAGGGTGCAGCACGTTTCCATCAACTGAAACCTCAAATGTCAATAGCTTCCATGCCCCAATCAATCGCTTTCTGACGGAAGCTTCAGGATTGTGGCCGCGTGATTCCTTATTTGAATGGCGTCGATTCATTCCTTGCTAACCCCGTTCATCGAATTAAGGTTCGCACATTTCATCGTCTTTTCGTCGGACGCACGCCGGAACGGTATCAAGCCTGAACGGCGTTTTCCATTCGAAGTGTTTTTCAGGTCTATGCCTTCGTCAAGTCGCTCCATGGGTCTGATTGCCGGGACTCATCCCTTCGTTGATTTCTCTAGAACGGGAGAAAGACAACTTCATTCTTTCTTTCCTTTGAAGGTGGCGTAGATGGCCATGGCATGACCATGCCCCAGTCCGTGTTCCTTTTTTAGCCAGGCAACGATTTCCATCGCCTTGACCCCCGGCTTCAGCAAACCCTTTTTCTCAGCAAACTTCTTGAAGTCTTCGGGCGTTTTTCCTGTCTTCGTTTTAATGTTGTCCATATATGCTTGAAAGGACATGATTTTTTCTCCTTAGGCCGCCGGTGCGCAGTTAATCATCCATGGAATACCGAACTGATCCACCAGCATGCCGAACCGCGTCGCGAAAAAGGTTTCCTGCATTGGCATCCGTACGCTCCCGCTTTTTGAAAGCGCGTTAAACGCTCGCTCTGCTTCTTCTGGCGTTGTCGTTTGAAGCGAAACAGAAAAGCCTTGCGGCTTTTGGTAGCGATCAACCGGCGCATCGGAGCCCATCAGAAGCGTGATGCCCACGCTCATCGTGGCGTAAAGGATCTTCTTGCTCCATTCGGCCGGCACATGCGCCCCTGCCGGGGTTCCTTCATGCGGGGACCATCGCTTCGATCGTTCCGTAATACGTGTCCGCTGTTCACCCCTTGAAATGCTTCCTGCCAAGTCGCGGATGGGCTTTACCTGCTACCGCGCACGCTCGATGTTGCGCTTCGCAGGCCACTCAATGAACGACGCCCGCTGAGCCTCCCGATAGATGGTCCATGTGGGAATTCCCTCTGCCGGGTACCTCTGAAAAGCGCTCCCGTCCGCACCCGCCAGCGCCACCCGAACCCGATGCCCTTTGCGCAACAGCACCGACGTGGGATAAAGCGAGAGACGGATCCTGGCAGGCTCACCCGGCGCCAACGGCTCTGCATCCGTTCGCAGGAAACTATGGGCGGGCCCCAAGGGCGCATAAGGGAGGCCAATCGGATCAACTTCGTGGCGATCAAGAACTCGCAAAATCCCTTCGTCCAGATAGGTGACTCGCCCTTCGGGCGAGACGTCTTCCAGGTATGCATGCAGCGCTCCGTCGGGTGTGGTCGATGACATTTCGATCGTCACCATTGGACTTCCGGTAATCTCGAGATCGGAGTCCAACGGAGAGCTATCATAGACCAGCAATTTCCTGTCCTCATGGGCGCGATCCGGATACACCACATCTCCTCCGCCAAACCCGGTAGCCCATCTGTTTTGTTCGCCTGTAGAAGCTGTGACATCCACTGTGTAGGAATCCCTGGCGATCACCGCTGAAGGTCGTGCCCTGTTCAGCGTGTTGTGTTCTGCAAAATACAAGCGCTCGGTCGAAAATCCCTCCGGCGGCCAGACTTTCGTCGCGTTCCATCGCCCTGCGCCCATGGTGTAGTACTGGATTGAGGACTCAATCGTTTCTGGTGCATCGTTCCGCAACACACGATCGAAGAAGTCGGCTTCCATCTTTAACTGTTCTTCCGTCGTCGGTGCGGGCGGCGTGTGGCTGGACGCGAATGGATCTATGTTGAATCCGCCTCCATGCGAAAGTGGACCGATCACTACGACTTGGGGATTCGAAAAATTTCTATAGCGAGTTAGCGCATCGTCGCCGCCTCCTCCATCAAGCCAACCGCACCAAACCATCATCGGCGCCTTGGAGGCTTCGATTCGTGCACGCAGCCCTGAAGGGCTGATGTCCGCGAGATGGAAGTCACCTATGCGGTCATCGCGGAACGCGACCTTGGCGACGGCCTGAGCGACGTTTACGTTGTGATGCTGGCGGACCAACTCTGCAAGGTGCTTTCCGTGAGGATCCGCATCCACGGGGCGAACACCGGGGATCATGAGACGGTCTCTCCAGCAATTCCAGCCTTTGTCTTCCTGGGCACCGCACACGTCATCGCGGTCCATCGCAGCGACCGCGTCGCTCCATCCCCGAATTTGCTTGCTCAGTGCTACCCCACCGGGCTGAACTGCCCATAAAACATCGAAATTATCGTAGAGCGGCATCACGGCCCGGATTGCAGGCTGATCAGCGGCTGCCGCAAGTTCGGCGGTGTTGCCATCGTAGGAGATTCCGAACGTTCCGACGCGTCCGTTCGACCAGGGCTGCCCGGCAGCCCAAGCCGCGACCTCGCCCATGTCAGCCACCTCAGCGGGGGACCACTCCATGACCCGATTTCCACCCGATGCCCCGCTGCCGCGCGCGTCGACCGCGAGCACTGCAAAGCGGCGCTCATTGAAATACGCTGCCTGTTTATCCTCCAGTTCTTCGGGAGGACTGGCTTGATGCAAGGCGACCAGCATCCTGAGTGTCCATCCGATCCGTGGCGCGCGCCAGTAACGGGTGGTTCGCATCAGCACCGGAACCCGTTCACCGCTCTTCAAATCCGCGGGCAGATCCACGGTCACAGCAATCTCTACCCCATCACGCATCTTCACGTATTTAGAGGTTGACTGCCGGATGCCCGTCGGGGTCATTTCCTCGCCCGGCAATTTCGTCCGCGCGGTTATGATCGCTAGCACGAGCGAGCTGGCAAGTCCTAGACTCGCAATCCCGCCACAAATCCATTTCATCCAACGCCACATATCTCAACTCCGGGTTACGTCTTTCCTGCTACCTGTTTTCCTTCGCGTTCTTATCCTGGAGGAAAACAGTTCCAGCATAAGTCGCGCGAGTTGCGGGAACCGCCTGCGTGAGCCGGGTATCCGTTGCCCTCTCGCCACAAATCCCAACCAGGCCAAATAAAAAAATTCGACGAGAGCTGGATCCCCAATGACGTTCTTCAGCAATCGCAGCCTCTGCTGCTCAGCCCGATTAACTCGTCGCGCCACCTCCGCCGAAACTGCAGCCCAGGTGAATATCGCAGCGTCCGAGGGGAAGAGGCCTTCCTCGCCCAATGGCACACGTTTCACCAGCAGCCTTAATAGCAACCGCAGCGCATCTCGGCCGCGCCGGCCCCTTAGTTGCGGGATGATCTCGCGGAGCAACTCTTCCTCCCACTCCCCCAAGAGCAGTGCGAGCAGTTCGTCGCGGTCTTTGAAATGCCAATAAAAGCTCCCCTTGGTCACGCGCAAATCTTGCGACAGACGCTCTACCTTCACCGCTTCGACCCCGCCCCTCAGCAAGGCCAGCCTGGCAGCCCGCAACCAATCCTTCTGCCCCAATTCTTTGTCCATACGGTACCGTATGGAAGATTACGTAACAGATTTCTCTCGTGTCTGTCAATACGTCAGCACACGGTGTCGTGGTTGACTTCAGCTTCTTCTGCTTGTGCGTGACATGAGAGTGACTGATGCGATTACTTTGTCGGGGCAAGGGATCGGCGGTTGGGCAGGTGTTGTCGGGCGCTAAGAATGAGGCAATGACAAACTGGCTCGTATTGCCCCGAGGAGTGATCGGATCAAAGTGTTCCGATGGCATGAATCCGTCGATTGCCATAAGATCGAAAGTTGGCAGTTCGTGCGGTCATGGGCCATTGAAGGCAAAGAGTACAACCATGACGGAACTTATCGAGGCGACACGAATCCCAAAGTGCACGGAACAACAGTGCGTTCTTACGACCCAAAGACGGATGCCGTGGCAGGTCACCTGCATCGATCCTGTGCACGGAGTCGTGAAACCCCTGATCGGGCACAAGGTTGGTGCGCAGATCGTGATGAAAGGTCGCGCAGCGAACGGAGACCGGATTCGCTGGATCTTTTCCGACATCAACCCGGACTCCTTTCATTGGCGTGGAGAACGACTCTCAGGAAAGAGGTGGTGCACCTATGAAGAGGTTTCGGCACGACGGAAGAGTAGGGAGAGCTCTTCTGCAAACACAAGATTTACAGTTTCCGCCTGCGTTTCCCTGCCCCTACAGGCGTTGCACTAGTAAAGGTGCATCTGTGACTACTTCGATTTCAACCCGTTTCCTCGCGTAGCCGATTAAGAATCATTTTTTGTCAATTCGGATGGTTGCGGGGCATCGGGAAGCGGCTGAAAGGTTCAACGCCGCACACACAGCAAGCGGCGACGCACATTGAATGCACTTAGCCCATCGATAGTGATTTAGGCCTCAGAGTTGTAACAAGAAGGACACGTGAAGGCCCGAAATCCGTAATTCGGGTAGTGTCCTAATTTGAAAACGGCCATGCGCCAGTGGCGGTGGAGAGCACGTTTGAACATTATTCCAAGTTTGAAACGCGCGGGGTTCGCCTTGATTTTGTTTGCTGCCGCCGGGTTCGCGTCCCTTTATTTCCTCGAAATCGGAGCGCAAGAGGCACACCTCCGCTCGCACCAGCGTCCGTCTCTCTCTTCCGGGAGCCAGAATCCTTAAGACACAACCCTTAAGACACAACCCTTAAGACACAACCCTTCCATGCCTGCCGAGCTTTTGGTAACGACCAGGCCCTGTAAGGTTCAAGCGGATCAGTCAGAAAGGCGGATTCACACGCTGGAGGTCCGGGTTCCCGCATTTGCTTGAGACAGCCAAGTTGTCTCAGTGCCAGCGAAAAATAATCTTCATCCGGCTGCCCTTGCGTCGTTTTCCTGCTGGAGCGGAATTGCGAGCTGCATATTTCAATATGGCTCCGTCACCAAATGTTGCGGTGATGGGCGGGAAGTAGACCTTTGTTGGGTCCGTCCATGAAGCGGAGTTTGTGTCGCGGCTGAAATCGCCAATCAAATTCGCGCTTTGAAGTGGGATGCCAAAATGCCTTCTTACACCTCCGAAATTCAGACCGCCAGAGATGTGGGGTAAATATTTTGCCCTCTTGCGGGCTGTCCCTGCGTTTTAAACCCGCGCCAAATCCCTAACTCGCCACTAACTGTTGTGCCGCGACCACGGGTTTCAGTTCCGGCTCAATCGGAATGATCATCCATGCGAGCAGGTACGTCACGACGCCCGGACAAATTTCGGTAGCGAGCGTGATGAAGAAGCAGAGGATGCGCACGACCGATACGTCGAGATCGAAATACTGAGCTAGCCCGGCACAAACGCCAGCGATCTCTCTGTCTGCGGAGCGCATCAGTTTTTTGGCCGCGGGCGGAATTCCCACACGAAGAAGAAGGGGGCCTGGATGCAAGCACCGATCGAGGTCTCACGGAGAGGAGTGCAGAAGTGTTTTCGCTTGACATCCTCTCTCATAGGATGAGTGAAATCGCCGATTTTACGCCAGTAATCCAGCCTAACCAGCCGCCGACGAGGTCGCTGGGGCGACTGCTGGCTTTGGGATTGCGCCCTTGATGACGAGACACAGCATGAACGCCAGCTCTCCGAGTTGGGCGGGGAAGGCGATGTTGGAGACCATATCTTCGTATTGCGGCAACAGTAAGCCCGTAAAGCTCATGGCCAGATAGGCGAAGGCCGTTGCTGATCAGCTACACGCCCAGGAAGGGGGCAGGAAGCGCGACCTGTACGGAAGGACCCCTAAAGAATCATCAGCCTCCTTAGAATCAGCATAGCCTCAATCTATTGATCTAAAGTGCATGCGCTTTTCCAAGCGACGCTCAATCCTGGTGTACGTATACCAGAATCGCTGCATCCTCCTGATCATGCTTTGGAGCGGCAACGTAATAGCGGTTGAGTTCTGGTGACCAGAGAGATGTACCGGCGCCAGCCCGCGTGGGGATTTTTCCCACCATCGAGTAGTGGTCAGCATCCTTCACTTGATAGACATAGACAAACCCAGCCGGTAGATCCCTTCCTCCAGAAACATAGACGCGCTTATGCATCGAGTCAAAATAGACTCCGTCCATGCCCTCAGCAGTTGGAGCGCGACCGACTTCCTTGCCCGACTTGGAGTCCATGACAATCATTTCGGCAGGGGTGCGTGTTCCAATGAACAGCCGAAACGTAGACTCGTCGAGAGCCCCATCGCCCGGGCGGTCGCTGCTTACTTGCCAAGTGGAAATAACCTGGCGCGTATTCGTGTCGATGACCTGAAGGCGATTAGCGATGGAAATGAACACAAAGAGTCTAGTCCCTGACTTGTCCAGCAAAAGCTCAGAGGGATGGGCCGTAACTTGGATATCGCCAATATGCTTGTCTTTCTCCGGGTCGATGATTCCAACCTCCCCATAGTCCTTCCCGGCATCTTTGCCGCCATAGCCGACGTAAACAAGCCTGGAATTCGGCTCGTAGACCACGCGGTTGGGCCCCGGCTGAAGCTGGATGGAGTCGAGAAGATCCAGCGTGTCCCCTCTAAAAACCCTCAGCATCCCGTCGTCTCCGCTTGCCACAAACAACTTGTTGAGTTCTGGCACATACATAACCCCTTGTGGCTTCTTGAATCCTGGAATGCTGCGCATCCATTTCCCGGCCTGTAGATCCAAAACTTCCAATGTCCCATTCTCCAACCCTGCAACAAACAGGCGCTTGCCCTTTACATCCACATCCATGTGATCCAGGCGACCTATAACATTCGGTATCGAAATCGTCTGCACCAGCCGAAGCGGCGGCTTGCCAGTGTCTTGAGAACTAGCGATTGGGGCGCATCCAATCAAAAGAGCGAATGCAATCAACCAAATCCCATAAGGCTCTTTCATGGTGTTCACTCAATCCTCAGGCGCGTATACCCACAATGCCGCGCCCTGCTTGGAACTAGCCGGAACAGCCAAATAAAATCGGTCCCGCTTTTCGTACCACAGGCCCGTACGCGCTCCGGTGGTGGTTGGGATCTTCGCTAATGGTTGATAGTGATCCGGATCGGATTGCTGGATTACGCTAATAAAGCCCTCTCCCCCAGGAATGTAGATACGCTTACGCCCAGCGTCATAGTACACATCGTCCGAATCGTTGACACAGGGGACACTCGCAACTAGCGCCCCACTTTCAGAATCTAGCACCACAAGTTGTGCCGGCTTTCGTGTCACTACGAAGAGGCGATGGTTGGCTTGATCGAGCGCCATGGGATAGTTAGCCTTCCCGGTCTTCAGTGGCCAATCTGTGACCTTATGCGACGCGCGATCTATGACCACGACCTTCGCTTTGGTGGCGATATTGGCATAGATCAACGGTTTTGAAGTGGAAATCTGAAACGATTCTGGATGGGCATCGAGCTTGGCAACGTCCTCAAGGCGTCTGCCAGTAGTGGCATCGATGACAGCAATCCCACCCCCCTCGTCTGCGCCATAGGCGACATACACTTTCTTGTCTGCCGGATCGTACCGAACGTTGTCAGCATCTTCTCCGATATCGACGGTGTTCAGCAGTTTGAAGGAATCTCCGTCGTAGATTCTGAGCTTGCCGTCTTGGCCATTTGCGACGAACAGCTTATTAAGATCGCCCCCGTAAACCACGCCCTGTGGTGCGGCCGCGCCTGTAATGCTGTGTATGTCCCGGCCCGCAAACGTGTCTACGACTTCGACAGTGTTGTTGCCGAGCGCAGCTCCAATTACGCGCTTGCGCTTCGCGTCAAACGTGAAATGATCGATTCGTCCCCCAACATTGGGCAACGGAATTTCCTGCACCAAGAGTAACGGCGCTCGCTCAGGTGCAGAAAGTTGATCTTGTGCTGTCCCAGAAGTTGCGGGAAACAACACCGCAAGACAAAGTGTCACAAGGGTTTTCATATTGCCCTCCGATCATCGTGAAATATTGCTACCCACGTCACCTAAACCCCAGAGAGCGTAGTGAAGTGAAAATGAAGGAAGCCTTAACTGTTTGTTCATTAGCTTCACTGCCGAAACTCCCAACTATGCCAGCTATTGCAACTTTCGAATTCTGACTTGGTTTGCTTCAAGATGACAACGTCCGGATCAGGGTGTTTATTCGATCGCTACGGCTTGGTCAGAGTCGAAAGTTCTTTGAGCGGTGGGTAGTTTTCCACCGTCTCATGCTGAGGCCTGGCTAATAGCGAAGCCACCAGACCGCAGGCGGCCGCAAAGGACAGCCACAGTCCCGGAATCGCTCGATTCCCGGAGATGTGGATCAGATACGTACTGATCGCTGGCGTAAATCCACCGAAGATCGCGGTGGCCAGACTATAAGCAAGGGCGAAACCGGAGGTGCGCACACTGACCGGCATCATCTCGGTGAGGAAAACGACCATCGCGCCGTTGTAGCTGCCGTAGATGAAAGATAGCCAGAGTTCTAGTGTCAGTAATCGGGAGAAGGAGGGCTGGCGAACAAGCCATAGCATCGCCGGATAGGCGGTAACCAACATCAGTATTGTGCAAACGATAAGCAAGGGCCGGCGCCCCACCTTGTCGGAGAGCGATCCCATAACCGGCAGCCAAAAGAGATTCGAGGCGCCTACGCAAAGCGTGACGATGAGACTTCCAACATTCGCCAAATGAAGCACGGAGTTGCCGAATGTCGGGGTATAGGCCGTGATCATGTAGAAGGATACCGTCGTCATCGTCGCCATCATGGTGCCTATGAGCACGATCTTCCAGCTGGCGGTAAGTGAGTGGAAAATTTCCGAGATGTTCGGCCGATGTTTGCGCGCGACAAACTCGTCAGTTTCCTGAAGGGACCGTCTGAGCCTGAACAAGAAAGGAAGGATCACACACCCCAGAAGCAGCGGGATGCGCCATCCCCACTCCAACACTTTCTGTAGCGGCAGTTCAGTGTGTAACAGCACTCCGACCAATGCAGCGAACATGACCGCCACCTGCTGGCTCGCCGATTGCCAACTGACGTAGAAGCCCTTATGCCCCGGCGTTGCGATCTCCGACAAATAGACCGAGACGCCGCCCAGCTCCATTCCCGCCGAAAAACCCTGAAGCAGGCGCCCAATCAGGACCAACAAGGGGGCTAGCAGACCGATCGTCGCGTATCCCGGCATGCACGCGATAGAAATGATTCCGACTGACATCAGTCCCAACGTCAGAATCAGGCCGGCGCGGCGTCCGTGGACATCGGTGTACGCCCCAAGCACGATGGCCCCCAGGGGCCGCATAAGGAAACCTGCCCCAAAGGTCATCAGGGACAACATTAACGATACGAAGGGGTTGCCGCTGGGAAAGAAGGTATTGCCAATGGCCGTGGCGTAATAGCCAAAGACCATGAAGTCGTACATCTCCAGAAAATTCCCGCTGGAGACTCGCACCACAGACCAAATCTTTGATTTCTGATCCTCAGGCGCGATCATATTGTTTTTTCTTCTGTTTGAAACGTAGTTTACGGAGCACTAATCGAACGGAAGTCTGTGCTTCGGCTTAGACTTTCCGAAGTACAGCGCTGGCTCCATCGTTCACAGCAACCGGTAGCAGCGGGAGTTCCACGCGGAAGCTGCTACCGCGGCCTTCCTGGCTGGAGACTCTGATTTCGCCGCTATGGGCGGCACAGATCGCTTTGACGATGGAGAGCCCGAGCCCGGCTCCGCCACCGGCGCGGGAGCGGGCCTTGTCGGCGCGATAGAAGCGTTCGAACACGTGGGGCAGAGCATGAGCCGGAATACCGAGGCCGTTGTCGGAGACTTCGAGGACCGCACTATCCCCCTCGCGGCCAACGCGGACCTCGATCATGCCACCTGCCGGTGTGTATTTGATGGAGTTATCGATGAGATTCACGATTACCTGCTGGAGGCGAACCCGATCCCCCACTACATGAACTCCAGTTTCTGCGTGGATGCGCAGCCCGATTGATTTCTCCTCCCCCAACAGCTTCATTTCGCCTGCAGTCGATGTTGCCAGTTCTCCCAGATCCAAATGCGATTTATCCATCTTCACTTCGCCGGCGTCGAGACGCGAGATAGTGAGCAAGCTTTCGACGATCCGGGACATCCGGTGAGTTTCCTCCAGTGCGCTGCCGATCTGGTCTCCCACAGACGCATCCCCGTGATAATTCTGCGCAATACCCTCAAGTTCTAATTGCAGAATCGTTAAGGGCGTTCGCAACTCGTGAGAAGCGTCGGCGGAAAAGCGGTTGATGTGCTCGAAGGCATTATCAAGCCTCTCGATCATACGGTTCAGGGCCAAGGAGAGTCGCTCCAGCTCGTCACCGGACCGTATCACCGGCAAACGCTCGCTCAAGTTCGTGGACGTGATCCCCTCCGCCCTTTTTGTGATCTCGTCCACCGGTTGCAGGGACCGCCTCATGAGCCAGTATCCGCCTGCCACGGCGAGAGAGACCATGAATGGCATGTAGATCGCAAGGGTCAACAGAAGCCCATGCAGCGTGACCTCAATTTGATGGTACGGGGCGCCACTTTCGACGAGGAACCGACTTCCGTCGGGCGTGGTCAGGGTCAGCGAATTGATCAGCAGGCGATTGCCGGATTCGAATTGAAGTTTCCGGGGACCATCCATTTCCTTGTCGCTGGGAAACGGAATTCGCCATGGATCAAACCTGCCGTCCTTGGGCGCGCCCGAAAGGTAGATCACGCCGACGGGCGGGTGGACCACGCGAATAAAACGGCCATTAACCTCGGGGGCGTAAGCCTCGTTGATTTCAGTCTCCAGCCATGCCGTGTCCTTGGCCGGTAATTGCGAAAGCAATTCGGTGGAGATGGCGCGGCACTCCGCCACCAGCGTTCGCTGCAAAGTCCAATCCAGGTATCGTTCCAGACCCAGATATACAGAAGCACCGAACACCAGCAGCGTTCCCGCCAGCAGGCTGGCATACCATGCCGTGATGCGAAAGCGCAAAGAGCGGATATTCATCATGGCTGCGCACCGTGGCCGATGCTGTAGCCAACTCCGCGCACCGTGCGAATTAACTTCGTATCGAAAGCGTCATCGACTTTGCCGCGCAGGTGCCGCACGTACACGTCGACGATGTTGGTGATGCCGTCGAAGCTGTGATCCCACACGTGCTCGATAATCATGGTTCGCGACAGAACTCTGCCGGCATTCGACATCAAATACTCCAGCAGCGAAAATTCCTTGGCCGTCAAGTCGATCCGTTTACCCGCGCGCCGGACCTGCTGCGCGAGGCGATCGAGCTCGAGATCGGCCACGCGCACCACACTGCTGCGGCTGACGGGTCCGCGGCGCAGCAAAGCTTTCACGCGCACCAGCAGCTCGGCAAAGGCGAAGGGCTTGGTCAGGTAGTCATCGGCACCCGCTTCGAAATTGCCGACTTTGTCCGCGACCGCGTCGCGCGCGGTCAGGATCAGGACAGGAACCTGAACGTTCTCCGCGCGCAGCCGGCGAAGAACCTGGCTGCCATCCAGCGAAGGCAGCATGAGATCAAGGACCACCAGATCGTAGTGGTAGGTCGTCGCCAGATCGAGCCCCGCCTTGCCGTCTGCGGCAACATCCACCGCAAACCTCTCCTCGGTCAATCCGCGCGCTACAAAGCTCGATACCTTGGCTTCGTCCTCGACCAGCAGAATACGCATCCGATTTCTCGCCCAGCAAGTATATTGCGGTTCGTACCGAAACCGTTAGAGAAGTCAGATGAAAACTTATTCAGAAACGTGAACCCGATTTGTGCAGATTCTTCGCCCCTTCCGCATCTCGCGATCATGAATAATGTTTCATCTGGGCTTCATTGAGCGTTAATGTGGACCCGCCACGATTGACATCCCGCCATGCTGAAGAAATATGGTGTCGGGTTCCTGCTATTGGTCTGCGCGCTCGCTCCCTCTCCTGGTTCTGCTCAATCGACCTCGCCTACAGATCACTGGATTGCGGTACGCGCCGGCCGGCTATTCGACGGAACCGACAAGCTCGCTGCCAATCAGGTGATCTTGATCAAAGGGAATCGCATTGCAAAGGTTGGTCCGGCAGAGCAAGTGCAGGTGCCCGTGGACGCTGAAGTTCTGGACTTGAGTCACGCTATTGTGCTTCCCGGACTTATCGACGCGCACACTCACGTCTTCGGCAACGGACCCGATTTCGATAACCAGATCCTCCACGATTCTTACCAGTATCGTACGCTGACGGCGCTGGCCAACGCGCAGAAAGACCTGATGGCCGGCTTCACGACGCTGCGCGACCTCAAGACGCTGGGCGCGATGTACAGCGACGTCGACCTGCGCAACGCAATTGACCGCGGCATCGTTACCGGGCCCCGCATGCAGGTGGCGACCCGGGGAATTCAAACCACGGGCGGATTTATTATGCGCGGCTATTCTCCCGAGGTCCCGGTGCCGAGCGCCCTGCAGGTGGTGGACTCGCCCTGGGCTGCCCGTGAGGCGGTGCGCGACCAGGTGGCACATGATGCCGACCTGATTAAGGTGTACGCGGCATACGACTTTCATTTTACCGGTGATGGCAAACTCGTAAGTCCACCAACCTTTACCCTGGAAGAAGTAAACGCCATTGTGGACGAGGCTCACAAGAAGGGACGCAAGGTTTCCTGCCACGCCTTCGCCGGAGAAGGTGTGCGCAACTGCTTGAACGCAGGCGTGGAGTCGCTCGAACATGGCGTTGAGCTCGATGACGGCGACATCAAGCTGATGGTGCAAAAGGGAATTTATCTGGTACCGACCCTCTACCATTACCAGCTTGATCGCGAGCGGGACATGAAGAAGTATGGAGGGCACAGTGTCGCGGAGGTCTCCGAGCGTAGTTTTCGGAAGGCGCTGGCAGCAGGCGTCAAGGTCGCATTTGGTTCCGGCGTTGGACCTTTTCCGCACGGTACGCAGAACAAGGAATTTGAGTACATGGTGAAGTTTGGCATGACCCCGGCGCAGGCGATTCGAGCTGCAACTTCGGAGGCGGCGCTGCTGATGGGATGGCAGGACCGCATCGGCTCCATTCAGGCGGGCAAGTTCGCGGATCTGGTCGCGGTCGCGGGTGATCCTCTCGCAGACATTACCGAGCTGGAGCGGGTACAGTTCGTCATGAAAGATGGCCACGTATTTAAGAATGGATTCAAATGAATGGTGACACCGCATGGCCCGAATTATGAGTAACGGAATGCAGAGGCGCGCGTTTTTGAAAAATGCAGCCGGGGCCGGAGTTTCGTTGGGACTCTTGGGAGCCTCTGGCTCGAAGTTTGCAACGGCCCAGAGCGCGCCGTCCGCAGCTCCGGCATCGTGTGAAACGAGCTTTCCAAAGGTCCCAAATCTAACGAAGTATACAGCTGAATTTGTTGTGAATCTGAAGCTCGCCGATATACCACAAGAAGCGGTCGAACTCGGAAAGAAATCGACCCTGGATGGTCTTGGACTCGGTCTCAGCGGCTCCAAAGCCGAGACCTGGAAATTGATTCAAGAGTATCTGAAACCTTTTGGTTTTCCTCCACGCGGCGGCGCGGCGGTGCTGGGATCCTCGGTTCGGCTTCCAGCCCGCTTTGCCGCTTTTGCCAACGGAGTTGCTATTCACGTCGACGACTACGACGATACTCAACTCGCCGTCGCCAAGGACCGGGTGTACGGTCTGCTGACTCACCCCACCGTCTGCGTGCTTCCCGCAGCGCTGGCGATTGCCGAGGTCGAAGGCAAGAGTGGAAAGGATTTGCTGGTCGCCTACCACAGCGGAGTCGAAGTAGAGTGCAAGATCGCAGAGGCAATTTCTCCGCGCCATTATGAAGATGGATTTCACTCTACCGGCACTTGCGGAGTTTTCGGCGGGACCGCCGCCTGCGCCAAACTCAAAGGGCTGGACGCGGTGCACACCTCACGGGCTTTCGGAATAGCCGCCAGCCACGCTGCCGGCCTGCGCGAAAACTTCGGCACGATGATGAAGCCATTTCAGGCGGGCCATGCCACCGAATCCGGCGTGGTCGCAGCCGACTTCGCCGCCATCGGCTGGACCGCCGCGGAACAGATTTTGGAAGCTGGACGCGGATTCTTTCACGCTTACGGAGGTACTTACGATCCATCCGCGATTGTGGACCGATTAGGCAATCCCTGGACATTCCAGAACCCAGGCGTCTCCATCAAGCCTTTCCCCTCCGGTTCTTTGACTCATCCCGGCATGACCGAGCTGCTGCGGCTGATTCATGCGAACAACATCCGCGCCTCTGACGTTGAACACGTGGAGGTTGGCACCAATCACAACATGCCGAACGCTCTGATTCATCACCATCCAACAACCGGTTTGCAGGGAAAGTTCAGCATGGAATTCTGCATGGCGATTCTTCTGCTCGACGGGAAAGCGGATCAGACCAAATACACGGACGCTGTCGTCAACCGGGAAGATGTAAAGAAGATGATCGAGCGAGTTCATTTCTATGTCGACCCCGAAGCCGAGAAGGCGGGCTACGATAAGATGACTACCATTATTAAAATTACGTTGAAGGATGGCCGCACCATCTCCGGCCGGGCAGATTTTGGCAAAGGAAGCCCAATCGACCCCATGAGCTACGACGAGGTTGCGGAAAAGTTCCGCGGCTGCGCCGCGTTTGCAGAGTGGCCCAGCTCAAAGGCGAACCAGGTGATCGACATGGTGCGCAAACTCGAAGACGTAACGGATGTGCGTACTCTGACGGCGCTCCTGCAACTGTAAGTGCGGAACGAACACAAACTTCTGGAACTGCTGGCAGTGGTGCGGTTGTGGCTTTCTTCGTGTTCTTCGCGGCACCTTGGCGCCCTTTGCGGTTAAGAGCCGTTGACCGCAAAAGCGCGAAAGAAGTTCCGCTAAGGCGCAAGAAAACAAGAGCGAAATCCGAAACTTCACCATTACCGAATTGTGAGGGGATCTTGAAGAACTACAAAATCGCGGTAATCGAAGGCGATGGCATTGGGCGGGAAGTAGTTTCCGAGGGTATCCGTGTGCTCGAGGGTGCGGGCCGCCGTTTTGATTTGTCGTTCGCGTGGCAGCCTTTCGATTGGAGTTGCGAGAGATATCTCAAGACCGGCCGCATGATGCCGGAAGATGGTCTCGACCAACTGCGTTCCTTTGATGCCATTTACCTGGGCGCAGTGGGTTACCCGGGAGTTCCAGACCACATTTCGCTCTGGGGTTTGCTGATTCCAATTCGCCGGGGATTTCAGCAGTACGTCTGTGTTCGCCCGGCACGCTTGCTTCAGGGGATCACAACTCCGCTCAGCGGCCGCAAGGCCGGGGATATCGACTTTATTATCGTCCGGGAAAACAACGAGGGGGAATACTCGGAGGTTGGCGGACGGATGAATCGGAATACCGACTTTGACATGGCGATACAGCAGAGTATCTTCACCCGCCGGGGCTGCGACCGCATCATCACTTACGCCTTCGAGTTGGCTCGCACGCGCAAGAAGCACGTTACGTCGGCCACCAAATCCAATGGAATTGTCTACTCCATGCCCTTCTGGGACGAACGCTTCGCCGCGATTTCAAAGAAGTATCCAGACATAAAAACCGACCAGTACCACATCGACATTCTGACCGCGCATTTCGTCGCGCATCCCGACTGGTTCGATGTTGTGGTGGGATCGAATCTTTTCGGCGACATTCTTTCCGATCTTGGAGCGGCGGTTGTGGGATCGATGGGGCTTGCGCCATCGGCCAATCTGAATCCTGAGCGGGAATATCCCTCGCTGTTTGAGCCGGTCCATGGCTCCGCTCCCGACATCGCGGGGAAAGGGATCGCAAATCCGGTGGCCCAGATCTGGTCGGGCGCGATGATGCTGGGGCATCTGGGTGAAAAGCAGGCAGCTCACGCCATCGAACAAGCCATCTTCAAAGTGCTGGCGCACTCCGATGTTCGAACACGCGACATCGGCGGTAACGCCAGTACGGGGGAAATGGGAGAGGTCATCGCCGCCGAACTTTCGACGGTTGCTGTAGCTCGCTGAAGGCTCTTCCTGACCCGTGGCGGTAGTCCGCGGAACCCTCTCGTCGCTACGGCAAAACTTCGTACACACGCAACTCTGCCGTCTGTTTCTCGTGGTGCGGAACCGCCAGGTAATAGCGTTTTAATTCGGGGACCAGGACGCCCGTTTTCGCCCGGAACGCGGTGGCGATGTGCCCGATACGGTCGCAGTGATCGGCATCGCTTTGATGGAAAACATCGAGGAATTCAGTTCCGGCAAAGTAGATGCGCTTGCTCTGGCTGTCGAATGCCATGTCATCGACCATGGCCGCGGCCGGGTAACTGGTGACAACCTTGCCCGAATCAGAATCCAGCACCACCAGTTTTCCGGGAACGCGAGTACCCAGAAACAGGCGATGTGCATCCTCGTCGAAGGCAATGGACGTAGGATTCTTTCCCGCCTCGGCAATTGACCAAGTCGCCTTTAGCTCGCGGCTGGACCGGTCATAGACTTCCACGGCATTCTTCCCGCGGACATTGACGAACATCCGTGGACCTGATCTCTCGAAGACCACGCCCTCCACATCGTTGGAGTCGATCTTGATATCAGCCACGGTTTTGCCCGCAGCCACGTCAATAACGCTGATGTAGGCGTTGGGCAGTTTGGCATCCTTGCCGCCATTCACTACGTAAAAGTATTTCGTGGAAGGATCGTAGCCGCTGGCATCCGCGCCTTCCCGAACCTTGATGCTTCCTGCGGGCTTGTAGGAATCAGTGTCGTAGATCTTCACCTCGCCCGGGTCGCTATCAACCACAAAAAGCTTCTTCAGGTCTGCCCGGTAAAGCATCGAGTGCGGCGCCTTAAAATCTGCAAAGGTGTGGATGAGCTTATCCGTCTTCAGATCAAAGACCAGAACTTTCGAGTTCTCCTCTGCGGTGACGAACAGCCGGTTGCCCACAACGTCCGGGGTCAAGTGGTCGAAATCACCGTCGTGAAGCTCTGGCAACGGCGTCGAGTGCAAGAGTTTTAACGGAGATTTGTCCTGCGCCGGGGCGCCGATGGCAAAGGCCAGAAGTACGGTCGATAAGAGCGTTGCTTTCGATAAATTCAAGTGGATCCTCCAGTTTGTTACGATCTCAGACGAACCTGAAAGAGTCATTAAAAACGCATTAAAAACAGTTCAGCGCAGTCTGTTAGGGGCGGCGGGGGCAGACGCTACCGCCAGCCGTTTCGGCACTTTCCCAACCTTCACGCGGGTAACCTCACGCCGGCTTTTTACATCGATCACGGAAACATCGTCCGTGTCGGTATTGCTGATGCATGCGTATTTGCCGTCAGGAGTGAATACGATCCAATTCGGTCCCATGCCGGTGCTTACTTTTCCCATAACTTTCTTCGCTTTGACGTCGTAGATATACATGGCATCATCCAGCAGGCTCGAGACCCAGAGCTCGCTCCCATCCGGAGTAAGCGCCAATCCGTGGGTGAGGGTGTCGGGGGTTTCGTATTCTAACTTGCGCAGAGTCGCGTGTTCGGATGGTATTTCCACCCGCTCAAGAACTTTTTTCTCTGGGATGTCGACAATCACAAATCCGTGCAGATTGGCCAGCGCGACGTACATCGTCTTTCCGTCCGGAGACACCACATAGGGCCGGGGCCGGCCGCCGACGGGAATGTGCGCGGCGTAATCCATCTTCTCCAGATCGATCAGGTCGACCTCGTTCCCGCCCATGGAACTCACGTAGATAAAATGGTTGCTGCCAGTGTTCAAGGCGTTGTGCGGCTCCTTGATCGGCAGGTTCTTCACAATTTTTTCCTGCTTCACATCGATGATGTCCACGCTGTCTCCATCGCGGATGGGAACCGCCACATATTTTCCGTCTGGAGTAGCGGCGCACTGATTGGGACGCCCCGAAACTTTTACGGTTGCGATAGTCTGCCGGCTCGCGGTGTCAATGATCCTCAATGTGTGGTCGGACTCGACGGTTGCGAATAACCGCTTGCCGTCCGCCTGAAGGCATACTCCGTGCACGCGTTCGCCCGCCTTAATGTCTCCAATCACCTTCAGAGAGGCGAGGTCAACGATGCCGATGTCGTCGCCCCGGCTACTGCCGACGTAGAGTGTGTAGTTCTGGGCTGTGGAATTGTCCACGCCCAAAGCCAGGATGAAACCGAGGAACATCCCCGCAAATGATGGAAATTTGGATCCCAACATAAGAGTTTATCTCCCGTTTCAACTCGAACTGACCTGCCCCACCGGAGTTTGCCTTCCCACCACGAGCATCAAAACACCTGAAACAAATAAACTCGCTACCAGATAGAGCAGACCTGCGGAAAAAGAATGCGTGCGGTGAGCGAGATAGCCCATCACCATCGGTCCCACAAATCCACCCAGATTGCCCACCGAATTGATCAGCCCGATGGACGCGGCGGCCGCCGACTCGCTCAGAAACAGAGTCGGCACCGCCCAGAAGACCGGTTGAAAACCGTAAAACGAACCGCCCGCGATAACAAAAAGCCCGATGGAAACTGCCAGGTTGGTGCGGTATAGAACCGCCAATGCAAGCGCTACCCCGCAAAGAAAAACAGGCAGCGCAGCGTGCCAGCGGCGTTCTCGAGCGCGGTCGGAGTGCCAGCCATTCACTTGTTGGGTGATGAACGCCGCTATATAGGGCAAGGCCGCCAACAACGTCACCTTGAGATCGCTCTTTCCCGACAATCGCTTCAAGATAGTTGGAAGCCAGAACGCAATTCCGTAACTGCCAGTCATGGCGCAGAAGTAGCAAGCGGTCAGCAGGATCACGTCGCGATGGCGGAGCGCCTGCCAAACGCTGTAGGAATGGCGCAGCTTCTTGGCTTCCTTCTCCTTTTGCAAGTTGGTGGTGATCCACAATTTTTCGTCGTCAGGAAGCCAATCGGCCTGCCGCGGCCAATCCGTCAAATACCAGAGAGTGATTACCCCCAACACCACTGCCGGGATTCCTTCGATGATGAACAACCATCGCCATCCTCTCATCCCAAGCCACGAGAGCCCCAGCAGCAAGCCCGCGAGCGGCGAACCGATCACATAAGAAAGAGGATTCGCCGCGTAAAAGAATGCAACGGCTTTGGCCCGGTCCTGATACCGGAACCAATAAGTCAGATACACAATGACTCCAGGCAGGAAGCCCGCCTCCGCGGCGCCCACCAAGAAGCGCACAATATAGAATTGCCGGGAGGTGTGGATGAACGCCATCAACACCGTCATCAGACCCCAGGTGATCATGATGCGCGCGATCCAGCGGCGAGCTCCCCACCGCTCCACGATCAGCGCCCCGGGGATTTCCAGCAGAAAGTAGCCGAGAAAGAAAACCCCCGCCCCGAACCCGATCACCCCCTCGCTAAACCCGAGATCATGCGGCATCTGGAGCGCCGCCGCGCCAACGTTCATGCGATCGAGAAAAGCAATCACGTAGAGCAGGAACAGGAACGGAAGGAGCCGCCGCGCGATGCGGTGACGGGCACGCTGGGCAAGCTCAGGCTCGGGGCCGGCAGTGACGAAGGTCTTTGTGTCGTCAGTGATCGTCATTGCGGGGTGGCCAATTGCCGTTAGGAACAAGGACCACAGATTGACGCAGCGGTCGGCTAAGAATGACCAGCCCCCGCCTCTGAAAATTGCCGGAGTCTCTCTCCGGATTAAAAGATTACTTTCACCGCAAACTGAATCTCCCGTGCTGTTGTCGTGGTCTTGGTCAACAAGCCCGCTGTCGGGTTCGGGGTCCCAGTGCCATCGAAAATATCT
>DATKEN010000085.1:0-4530 GCA_035512155.1 Terriglobales bacterium
GCTGCCCAGCTCTTTGGTCAGCATCTGCCAGCCATTCCAGTCGTCTTCGGCTAACCCATCTTCGATCGAGACAATGGGATAATCGCGGACCCATTTCGCCCAGTAGCGGACCATCTCCTCTGAGCTCTTGGCCGACTTGTCCGATTTCTTGAAGATGTACTTGCCATCCTGATAAAGCTCGCTGGCGGCGGGATCGAGGGCGATGGCGATTTCCTCCCCTGGTTTGTAACCGGCTTGCTGAATCGCTTCGAGGACAACTTCGATGGCCTCGACGTTTGATTTTACCGAGGGCGCAAAGCCGCCTTCATCTCCAACGGCAGTGTTGTAGCCGCGCTTCTTGAGCACGCCCTTCAGGGTGTGGAAAACTTCCACCCCCCAGCGCAGCGCTTCGGAAAACGATTCGGCTCCGACCGGCATCACCATGAATTCCTGGAAGTCCACGTTGTTGTCGGCGTGTGCGCCGCCGTTGAGGATATTCATCATGGGCACGGGTAGAGTGTTGGCGCCTGCGCCGCCGAGATAGCGATAGAGCGGCAGAAGGTACTCGGTGGCAGCAGCG
Organism: Terriglobales bacterium; assembly: GCA_035512155.1. Lineage (GTDB taxonomy): Bacteria > Acidobacteriota > Terriglobia > Terriglobales > Acidobacteriaceae > JABCYV01. The sequence continues at coordinate 560 of DATKEN010000085.1, forward strand.
CGAGCCGTTGCCATGGAAACCGCAAGAATGGCGTTTGCGCCCAGCCGACTCTTATTTTCAGTGCCGTCCAGTTCGATTAGCTTTCGATCGATGGCGCGCTGGTCGCCGGCATCCATGTTGGCCAGCGCGTCGGCGATTTCTCCGTTCACGTTCTCGACCGCCTTCAGTACGCCCTTGCCTAGATAGCGCTGGTTGTCGCCGTCGCGAAGTTCGACGGCTTCGTGCACTCCGGTCGAGGCGCCGCTGGGGACAATGGCACGTCCGCTGGCGCCACTCGCAAGCCTTACTTCGGCTTCCACCGTAGGATTGCCGCGCGAATCGAGAACTTCACGGGCATGGATATCGCCAATATTCGTCATGGGCGTGAGTGCATCTTTCATTGAGGATATGGTCTTCGAATCGTCGTCCACCTTGATGGCGGATACGGGACTGTCGGGAAAGAAAGATAGCCGTCGACCCGAAATATCCAGTGCCAGTGTGGAGCTTTCCCATCTCGCGAACTCAAAGGCGACGATTATAAATGAAGCCCTTGCCTCCGCTGGTTCGCCTCTCACTTCCACCGTTGTTCGGCGTTCGCCAGTGCATTACAGTCAGCTCACATGCAGGATCGCACCATATGGCGAGTGAGGCTGAAGCAGCAATGAGTTCAGGAGGCGAGATGAATAGACTGACGGTAGTGCTTTGCGTGATATCGCTTGCGGCCGCGGCGGTGGCACAAAACAACATGTCGTTGCCCGCGGGCACCGCGCTGAAGGTCAAGCTCGAGACCCAGCTCTCCACCTTCGGTAGCAAGGAGGGTGACCCATTCTCCGGAAGAGTCATTGAGCCTGTGACGCTCGCTGGCAAAACTGTAATTCCGATCGGCGCTACGGTGCAGGGACGGGTTACTAAGGTTGACGAACCGCGACGCATCGCGGGCAAACCAACGATCGGGATCTTTCCCGAGGCGGTCGTCATGCCCAGCGGTGAACGCTATATGCTCAACGCCGCGCTGGTGGACACGAGTGTGAGAAATGGAACCGATGTCAACACCGAAGGTCAATTCAAAGGTGCGGGCCACGACGGCAAAGATCTGACCGAGATTGGCTTTGGTACGGGCGGCGGCATGCTGATTGGCGGGCTGGCCGCTGGAGGCAAAGGTCTGCTGATCGGCGGCACTGTCGGTGCAACCATCACGGTTGCGCACTGGCTGGGAAAGAGAAGATCAGCATTCCTGCCCCCGGGCACGGAGCTGAACATGGAGCTGAGCCGTCCGCTGGCCATGAGTGCTCAAAGCGGCGGGCAGTAGTAAGGAATAGGGACTGCGGCGGTGAAACCGGAGGCTATCGCTTCCGGTTTTGTTTATCAAGCGTTTCGCGGGAAAATTCGAGAACTGCTGCTTCTGAAACACTAGTCGGCTTGGAGCATCGTTCTACCCCAATATCAGTTCCTCCTCGGGGACGAGTTGCAACTCCATCCATCCTTCTACGGGTAGGGCATCGATCGGAAGGCCGTTGTGCCACAGGCTGAAGCGCACGCGCAATCTGGTTGCGACCGGAGTGGGAACTTTCGAGGTTGACGGAGAAACCGGCAGTGCCAGCAACCATTCCAATGGCAGCTTGAATTCAAAGTTGCGGACCAGAACAACCGTACCCTCGGCTCCCCGAGTAGCTGCGGTCGCGAGTGGCTTGTCCTCATCTGGTGTGCTCACTTTCCAAGCCTTGATTTTGCCCGCTTCCACTGCGACATCCAAGCGCAAGGCTCGGCGCGGCCGTTGCCCTTCCTGTGCCCATGATTCCAAGTTGACCACCAGTTCGAATTCCATCTCTGGAACCCGGTCGATGAAATCCAGCCGGCCATAGACGTTCGCTTCATCGATGCCTGCGTACACTGCATCCATGAAGAAGGTCTTGCCGTGCATGGCGCCAGCACGTTTGTCCGCAGTGTAGACGGCAGCACCCATCCACTCGAAGTAGCGCACCATGTCGCCGGTCACCCGGGGATGGATGTACGCCGTCTGAGGCACAAACGACGGCCGCGCTGCACCGCCAATGATGGGCTGTGCGAGGTAGTCGGGAGGACGCGCTCCCAGGGCTTGATAAACATTGGAGAGGTGCTTGCGGTAGAGCTCATCAAATTCCTGGTCGTTAGCCGAGTGGTGCTCCGGTCCGTACCACCAGTTCCAGTCGCTACCTTCCGCGATCAGAATTTCTTCAAAGGCCAGCTTGCGCTGAGCTTCGGTCGCGCCACCTGCCGCTTGGGCATAAAAATTTCGAGCGTGATACAGATAGTCCCAGGCACGATTGTCTTCGGGAGCACCAATCCACACGTTGAAGTTAGCGTGAATCCACGAGCCCGGCACCAGAGATGTAAGCTTCGCAAAACTTTTGTGTCGGGCGATGGCCTCCGACACAGTCACTGCTTCTATGTCCGGTTCACGCTGCAGACCATCGTAGAAACGACGCAGGAATTCTCGCCCGGATTGGGGATAGTACTCCCAGGCATTCTCGCCATCGAGGATGATCGGCACGACTGCATCCCTGCCCTGTGCAAGAATGGATTGCGCCGCTTGCTTAATGTTCTGGATGAGATGCTTTGCGGCGTCCTGTGGTGGCATGCCCGAATAGACAAAGCCGATTAAGTCCGAGATTGCATGATCGCGAAAGATCAGATGCATCTCAGTCTGATGATTCTCGAAATGGTGAATGGTGTAGAGCTTTTCGGCGGCATCCGGAGCGAGGCGGCCGCTACCGTCCCGAGAAAATGAACCGCCAATGCTCCTACCGAGGACCTCTTCATCGGTGGCCATCCATTTCACACCCAGATTCTGCGCTATGGCGAGCACTTCCTCCGAAACACTGCCTTCAGAAGGCCAAACGCCTTGGGGGCGGATCCCGAACACTTGCTGGTGCAAGTCGAGACCTCGCAGGAGCTGCTCGCGAGCGTCTTCCGAATGACGAAAACGGTTCTGTGGCAGGGGCAATCCTGGAGTGGAAACTGCCCCACTATTCGAATCGCAGATTAGGGGCAAAATCGGGTGATAGAACGGCGAGGTCGAGATTTCGATTGTCCCATGCTGGGCTGCTTCGGAGTGAGCCGGAAGAACCTTCGCCAACAACTCACGCTCGCGCGCGATCACGAAGCGCTGATCGTCCAGTGAATATCCTCGGCTCTTCTTTATCAGGGCTGCAAGCTCCGGGTCTTCCAGAAAGAATTCGTCAAACCACGCGATCTGCGAGAGTACCTGCAGATCCGTGAAATCTTGTGGCTGAAAGTATTTTTCTGCGCGTTCGGTTGAGTCTCCTGTGCTGCGAAAACGCTCCCAGAGTTCCTGGTAACGCGGATAACGGGCGATCATGTTGACGGGGTTCGCCTGGAAGAGATATTGCAGCGCGAAGCGGCGTTCGTCCAGCGTAAGATCCGTGGCTGGTTTCGCCGCTACCCGCAGGAACGGATCCTGTGCTGTACCAGCTACGTAATCCTGAATCTGCGTGATGAGGGACGGGACTAGATTGAAAGTCTGATGGACGTTGGGAAACTCGTCCAAAAGTTTCACCATACCGTAGTAATCTTTCAAGGCGTGCAGGCGGACCCAGGGCAAACGATATTCGCCCGTCACCAGGTCCTTGTAAAAAGGCTGATGCTGGTGCCAGAGAATGATGACGCGAAGAACGGGCATTTACTGTGGGTTTCCCCCGAGTCTCTACGGGGTAGCAGCAGTCTAGCATGGGGTGCAGCAGACTTTGGTAGCTGTCCCCTTGCCGCATTTGGAGGTTAGTCATGGCAACCCAGCCGCTTAGCCCTGGTGGATTGAAATTGCAATTGGAAGAAAAGCCTAATGAAACCATCATCCACTGTAAGGGTAAGATTAACGCGGAAAATTTGGAGGTGTTTCAAAGGGGGATTCGCGATCTGATGCCTGAATCGCGCGATCCAATCGCTGCGATTGCCTACAGGATCGTGCTTGATTTGAGCAATGTTACGCACGTCGA
>DATKEN010000086.1:0-2362 GCA_035512155.1 Terriglobales bacterium
AATGACGTCCACGATGAATTCATCAGGATTGATGAAGTCGTCTCCAGGGGGCAGACCAGGGAAATACATCCAGGGGAACACGGTGTCAATCTATACGTGCCCCCAGGCCTGCGGCGAGAACTCCGTGTCTGGATGGCATCCAATGGCGGCAACGGTGAGGACTGGTTGTTCCCCGCCGGGTGCCCGCGAGGGACCAACAGTCTGTCTCCGATCTCCCAAGCGAATTTTCGGCTCCGGGTCCTCAAGCCAGCTGCCGAAAGGGCTGGCATCTCTGACTTGGATATGCTCACGCTGCGACGCACTTGCGCCACACACTTCGGGAAGAAGGCAAGCGCCGAGGTCGCCCAGGCGCAGATGCGCCTGCGCTGGCCATTCACCACCTTTCAGCATTCTCAGCGGCGCCTCGCAGATTCATTGAAGAGCGTGGCCATGGCATTCGAAGCGGAGATGTTTACGGCGAAGCGGCCTCGAAGTTTCGCGACGAATGGTTGAACCACCCCAAAAATCCACAAACTCAATAGGATGCGAAAGAAATCGCCCAGGTCTACAATCCCGCCACACTCATGTGCCAGAGCGCAGTCGCCGGTTTCAGCTACGCCGTGAAGGACCTATGTTGATCGGACGTGTACCTCTATCCTGCCACCACCGGCTCCGTTGAATCGGTCTGGGACGGGTGTCGGAGGGAAGTTTCACAGCTCACGCACGTCGGGAGACTCGCTGCAGTGCGGCGCACGGAAGAGAGTGTGGAAATGATTTGTGCGGCAGCGTAGACCGCAAAAAGGGTCAGCCCTGGGTCGATGGGGTGGCGATAGCCCACGACGTATGTGTGAGGTAGTACGGGACCGGGAATACGACAACGCAGAGGGCTACCGGAAGGGCGTCCACTGCATTTCTTCGTAGGGCCAAGATGACGCCGGCAAGCGCAAAAGCCGAGAGCACGACGCAAACGTAGACTTCCGCCGCGCGGAGGTGAACCAGACTCATCCACTTATCCTCGCGGGAATCGTAGACCCCTGCCCATGTATCGGCCACGCGGCGCGTTGCTTGGCGTGCGTATAATTGGGCTCGCCGCTCAGAATGAGCAATATAAGAGATAACCGCCACGTGATATATGAACTTTACTTCGGGGCTGATTGGGCCGCGATCTTCTCAATCGCAATGGCCTTGGAGCCGCCTCGCTCATAAATCTTGCCGCTTGCCGTTACTTTGTCTCCGGCAAAGGGCAGAAGCTTCGGGTTCTGACCACTCGATGGCGTGGTGTCGGCAATGGGCCAGTAAATGGTTCCGTCGTCCGCGAGAATGACGAGCTGTGACCCTGCATTCGCACAGGAGGTCGCGCATTGCTTGCTGATCGGCTTGCTAAGGCCTTTGGTGAACGCGCATGCAGAGTCGAGAACGTAACCCTTGACGGTTACTGTCGCGCTGTCAGCGGCGCTCACGCAAGCCGCCGTTGCAAGCAGAACGACAAGGATCGACTTTGAAGTGATCGCAGTGAATTTCATTTTTGGTGCCTCCTGTTTTGACATGGACGTACAAACCTCAGTGTTTCTTGCCAGGAGCCAGTCTTTGCAGAGCTTCGGCAATACCCTGGGATGAAAACCAAACGGGCCGGGACTTGATTTGTAGCTCACTCGACCGTCCTGGTCAATTATCGATCACGTCGCCGCGGAGCGTTCCAGAGCTGAATCTGCGGTGTTCACGTCATTCAGAATTGTAACTTGCGCGAACAGGTGATAGCACCCACAACTCAGGAGGGCGGCCGGATTCCGGGAAAGAAGTCTGCTCGTGGGAAGTATGCTTGGATCGCTACTGATAAGCGCACCGGCAGTAACCGACCAAGTGATTGCCAGTGGCTTCAGTGCCTCCATTCGGTGGGTCTGGATCAGACTGCTGCGACGTCTCCAGAGAGAGCGAACAGCATAGATGAAGCCAGTTCAGATCGCGAGTAAAGGTAGGGAAACTACGAACAGGATGCTTCCGGCGTTGTAGCTCAGCCTTCATGGCTTTCAGCTTCGCTACCATCCGCTTCTTCGCCGTGATCCGCCATTGATTGCTTGGGGTTTTGCAAGCGTCGGCTCTTAGGTCGCGGGCGCTTGCATAGGGACAATAAAGTTGCTGGCGAGAAGATACTCGAACAGGTGTCCGAGAGGCGGCGCGTGGCGTAGCTGACTGGCGGAAACCCATCCATTCGTGCCGCTCCATTCCCAGCCGGTAACGGAAGCACTCTTCAGCCATTCCTGCAGATCCGAGGCGGTCATCGGATAAGCGTATATGCACACGTTCTGGGCGAAGAGGCGCCCGAGGGCCTCCAGACGGCTGCCTTCGAGATTGCCGTAAATTTCGTCAAACCCTCGAATAATCA
>DATKEN010000087.1:0-50863 GCA_035512155.1 Terriglobales bacterium
AACGGCTACATGGTCGAAACTCATTACGTCTACAGCCCGCAGTTGATCTTCATCCAACGTTCGGAGTGGCAACGCATGTCGCGGCAGGCTTGCCCAATCGGAAGCTGTGCCGGTTCAGCAACGATAGCTCCAATGGCCCACAATCTGGGGAATATCGACATGTACACGTTTGGATATCGTTACTATCCAATCATGACCAGCCGGGCTGGTTTTGCCTGGCACAACGAATACTCGTGGTTCCGGCAGCGCGGAACGGCGCCCGACGGAACGGATTTGACCAACAGCAGTCTGTTGCTGGGATTCGACTTCGACTTCTGAGAGTGGGGAATCGCGATGCATACAAACAAACGTGAATGGTCGCTGTTGGCGGGTGCGATCGTGGTTCTCGCGGTAGCTGCCGTCGCCTCTGCACAGATGACGAAGTACGACGAGGAACAGCGGATGAGCACCGAGGCGCACATCGGCGGCCTAACCGGCCATGCCGCCGCTGCAAAAACAGACTATCGCAGGTACTGCGTCGGTTGTCATGGCGAGGAGGGTGATGGCTTGGGCGAAAACGAACCCTGGCTGGATCCCAAGCCGCGGAACTTCACCTTGGGCCAGTTCAAGTGCCGCTCCACGCCGACTGGGACTTTGCCCACAGACGAAGACCTCTTTAACACGATCGCTCGAGGCCTAGACACCTCGGTAATGCCGCCGTGGAATACTTTTACCAGGCAGCAACGCGCCGATCTGGTGGCGTACGTCAAGCACTTTTCTCCCAAGTTCGCGACGGAGAAGCCCGGAACGCCGATCCAGATCCCTCCCGAGCCGGAAGTGACGGCGGACCGGATCAAGGCTGGGCAGGCCATGTTCCAGAAGCTCGAGTGCTGGAAGTGCCATGGGGTCGAGGGCAGAGCCAACGGTCCCTCGGCCGACACCCTTACCGACGACCAAAATCGCCCGATCAAAGCCTTTAACTTCCACGATGGAGAGCGGTTTAAGTGCGGAGAGAGCGATAGTGACCTCTACAGGATCTTCATGACCGGCTTGGACGGCACACCGATGCCGTCGTTCGCCGACAATGTGAAACCGGAGGAAGCGTGGGAGCTAGTGTTCTACTTGCGGACTCTGCAGCCGATGAATAGTAAGGAGAAAGCGATCGCGAAACAGCTGGGTTTGAAGCCGATCAATCCCAATGCTGCTCCACCCGCTCCGGCGCCAGCCCCGCAACAGTGAGGGAGTCATCAACCGCGGGTTCTTAATTCTAGGAGAGCGCAAAAATGAAAGGCCATTGCCAAATCGCCGCAATTAGTTCAGTCCTACTTCTGCTCGCCATCAGTCTGTTGTATTCGACGCAGCGCGTGAACGCCGCTGCTGAAGGCAAGATTACCGGAATGATCAAACTTGATGGCACACCTCCGCACCAGAGGCCGATTGACATGTCCAAGGAACCGACTTGCGCCGCGATCCACAAGGACAAGCCCATCACCGCGGAAACCGTGGTTGCGGGTCCCAACGGAGGTCTCCGATGGGTTGCCGTCTATATTTCAGAGGGACTGGACGCCGCGGCGTCGAGCCAGGTGCCTTCCGAGACTCCGAAGTGGGACCAGAAAGGTTGTCAGTATATTCCGCACGTGATGGCGCTGGATACCGGCCAGCACTTTAAGGTGACGAACAGCGACCAGACCTCGCACAATATTCACCCCCAACCGACCAAGAACGCGGAGTGGAACAAATCCCAACCCGCGGGATCGCCGCCTTTCGATGTGAGTTGGGCTAACGTGGAAGTCGCCATTCCGGTCAAGTGCAATATCCATCCTTGGATGCATGGCTCCATGGTAGTTGTGAAGGGGCCGATTGCGGTGAGCGATGAAAACGGCGCCTACACCATTAACAACGTTCCCCCAGGGAACTACACGCTGACTGCGTGGCAAGAGGTTTATGGAACCCAGACGCAAAAAGTGACAGTGGCTGCGGGCAAGCCGGGGACTGCCGACTTCACCTTCAAAGCAAAGTAAGAGTCTGAGTTAAGACACAAAAAGCTCTGGTAAGAAGCTGGCAAAGCGAGGGTGACATGGCGAAATTGCTTTCAGTGACCATCATCGTGATTGCGATTGCCTCTGCGATCCCCATTGTCCGGCACACTTGGGTGGCGCCAGAGAACATCTCGACCCATGGCGCCCTTATCGATGAGCAGATGTCGGAAACTATGGTGGAGGCCGGACTCTCGTTTCTGGCGGCGCAGATCATCCTGGCTATTTTCATCTGGCAATTCTCCAAGGTACGGCCCGACGCAACCATTAAGACTTTTCGCGGTGGGGCCAAAGGTTTGGTAATAGCTGCTGTGGTTCTGGTGGGCGCAGAAGTCCTCGCGCTGGGGGTTTTTGGCGTGAAGGCGTGGGCCGCTCAATATTTTGTCCCGCCTGGACCCGACGCTATGCCAATCCAGGTCCAGGCCGGGCAGTTTGCTTTTTATTTCCGTTACCCGGGTCCCGACGGAAAATTTGGCCCGCTTCATCCTAGCCTCATCAGCGAGGCCAACGGAAACTATTTCGGTCTCGACCAGACCAACGACCAGGACGCCAAAGACGATATCGTGACTGCTGAAATGGCTGTTCCGGTGAATCGGGAGATCAACTTGCTCATGCACGCGAAGGACGTCGGCCATTCCTTTTACGTGCCGGAGTTGCGAGTGCAACAGGATTTTGTTCCCGGACTGGATCTTTCGATCCATTTCACGGCAACCAAGACCGGAAAGTACGAAATTGTTTGTACGCAACTGTGTGGGCTTGGACACTACAACATGAAGGCCTATCTATACGTTTATTCCCAGGCAGATTTCGATGATTGGCTAAAGAAGGAAGCGACTCTGCAGTAAGTGAGAGTGGTTACGCTCATCATTGACGAGCGCAGACTCTGCTTTGAGGCGAGCTTATGCATGACATGTCCGCACATCCGGCAGCTCATCACGCGCCCCCGACCAGCTTCATTCGTAAACACATTTTCAGCCTGGACCACAAAGTCATCGGCAAGCAGTATTACGCGTTGGCACTGGTTGCGGTCCTCACGGGAATGGTTCTGTCATGGTTCATGCGGATCCATCTAGCCTGGACTAGCGCTGCCATCCCGGGCCTGCAATTGCTCTCCAAGAACGGCGCTCCTGGTGGGGTGATCACGCCCGAGTACTACCTGCAACTGATGACCATGCATGCAACGATCATGGTCTTTTTTGTGCTCACTACCGCGCCTTTCGCCGCGTTCGGCAACTATTTCTTGCCGATCCAGGTGGGCGCTGAGGATATGCCCTTCCCGCATTTCAACATGATGTCATTCTGGGTCACATTCACCGCGTTCGTGGTTCTGATCTCATCGTTCTTCGTAGCAGACGGACCGACCTTGGGCGGCTGGACCCAGTATGCGCCGCTCAGCGCTGTGGGAAGTGTCGCGGGCCCCGGACAGGGAACGGGCGTGGTTCTCTGGGCAACCTCGATCGCCCTCTTTTGTGTTGGCCAGCTGTTGGGGTCGTTGAACTTCATCCCAACTACCCTCGACCTTCGGGCTAAGGGCATGAGCTTGATGCGCCTGCCGCTTAGTGCCTGGGCGTGGTTCATTACCTCTTGCATGGGTCTTACCGCATTTGCAGTATTGATGCCAGCTTGCATCCTGCTCATTCTGGATCATGTTGCTGGAACCAGCTTTTTCATCCCATCGAATCTGGTCATTAGTGACCAGCTCCAGCCACACTCCGGGGGATCAACGCTTCTGTGGCAGCACTTGTTCTGGTTCTTTGGGCATCCTGAGGTCTACATCGCGATTGTGCCTGCCTTAGGGATCGTTTCTCATATTCTGATCACCAGCATGCGCCGGCCAATCCTTAGTCATCGAGTGGTGATTTATTCCATGGGAGCGATCGCGGTCCTCAGCTACATGGTTTATGGCCACCACATGTTCGTGAGTGGAATGAATCCGGTTTCATCGCTGGCGTTTTCTTTCCCCACGCTGGTGATCACAATTCCAAACACTATCGTGGTGCTGATATGGATTGGAAGCTTGTACGGGTCCAAGTTGCGGATCACCACGGCATCGCTGTTTGCGCTGGGCTTCATTTCGATGTTCGTCAGCGGCGGCATCAGCGGCTTTTTCCTGGCGCAACCATCGATTGATATCATGCTGCACGCAACCTATTTTGTGGTCGGACACTTCCACATGGTGATGGGTGTCGCAGCCATGTTTGGCATCTTCGCCGGAACTTACTTCTGGTTCCCTAAGATGACGGGACGAATGATGAACGAGACTTTAGGGAAAATCCATTTCTGGCTTAGCTTTGTAGGCACGTATTGCATCTTCATGCCGTTCCACTACCTGGGGATAGCAGCGAACGTCCGTCGTTACTCAGCCTTTGTGGATGACTACCTGAAGCCGCTGATCCCGGTACACCAATTCATCACGGTCGCTGCTCTGGTGACGGGCGCAGCCCAGCTGATTTTTGTGTACAACTTGATTCACAGCCGGTTTTGGGGCAAGCCGGCGCCCGATAATCCATGGGAAGGCACGTCGCTGGAATGGAGCACTCCGACCACGCCGCCGCCCCACAACAATTTTGGCGACAAACTGCCAGTCGTCTACCACGATCCCTATCAGTATGGCGTGAAGAGTTCCACTGGCGACTACGTAATGCAAGCTTCGCCGGAAAAAGTAGTAACGCTGAGCGAGGAGAAATAGCCGGGACTGACCAAGGGAAGCGCATAGGGGAAGCCTAAAGCATGGCAACAACCGTACATGAACCACCGAAGATCGATCCGAACCGCTCGCCGGATCGTCAATCGCCCGATCTCGGACAATCCGGAAACGGCGGTTGGCGAAACCTGGTCCCGACAGATGGAGACTCGCATCTTGTTCGGGACTACTCTCCGCCCCCGTCTTCGACTGCCATTTGGGTCGTGCTTTTTGCCATCACGATGATGTTTGCGGCGTTCACCAGCGCGTTGTTCGTTCGCAAAGGCTCATCGCTGGACTGGAGGCACTTCACCTTGCCTTCAATCCTCTACTTCAACACAGCTGTGCTTTTCGCCAGCAGCATCACTCTGGAGCTGTCGCGTCGCCGGGTCGCAGCTTCAGCCGGCGGTTTGAAGGCTCAGGCCGGGGGTCCGGCAGGTTGGGTATTTGCGACCCTTTCTCTGGGTTTGCTGTTTGTGGCGGGTCAATACGTCGCCTGGCTGCAGTTGCGTGCTGAGGGGCTTTATCTCGCCACGAATCCGAGCAGTTCTTTTTTTTACGTGTTGACCGCCACACACGCCTTGCATGTGCTGGGCGGACTGGGCGGGTTGATGTATGTCATCGATAAGCTCAGGAAATCGCTCCTGCGACGCAGCACAATGGATGCAGCGGCCCGTTATTGGCACTTTATGGATGTCCTGTGGCTGTATCTGCTTTTTCTGCTCTGGATGAAGCTTTAATGGACAACATTTAGGAGGCGCCGTGAGCCAGGCCGATTTGACCATGCAGGGCGACCCAGCAGGTTTGTTCGCGGGACGCCCGTTTGCCATTCCAACAAAAAAGCTGGCGATGTGGCTGTTTATCATCGCCGACACGATGACTTTTGCCGCATGTCTGATCGCCTATGGGTTCCTGCGCAACGGCACAGCCAACTGGCCAAGACCTTTCCACAACATCACCAACGTCGCGCTGATGACTCTCATTCTTTTGACCAGCAGCTTGACCATGCTCCTAGGAATGCGCGCGGCGAAGATCGGGGACAAGGCTCGAGCTTTTAGATGGACGATGATTACCGCAGCTGCCGGCATTCTCTTCGCTTTGCTCCACATTAGAGAATGGCTGGGGCTGATTGGCGAAGGCATGACCCTCTTGAACAATCCGTGGGGAACCGGACTGTTCGGGACCGCCTTCTTTAGCATCACCGGCTTGCATCTCACGCACGTTACCTGTGGCGTAATCGCTCTGATCGTTGTGGGCCTGCGTTACCAGGGCGGTCGCTACCACGCGGATGACATCGAAGTTCTCAGTCTGTACTGGCACTTCGTGGATATAGTCTGGATGTTTGTCGTGCCGTTCGTTTATCTCTTAAATCTCGCCCACTAACGGAAGCTGGAGCATAAAATTATGACAACAGCGGAAGTGAAGAAAGCTGGAATCGGCAAGGACCTGATCGTCTATCTTTGCCTGTTGGCCCTTGCCGGATTGCAATTCGTGATTGCTTATCAGAATATTGATGCCTGGCAAATGTTCGCGCGCATGCTGGCGGTCGCTTTGGTTGAGGCGGGGTTAGCGGTCATGTTCTTCATGCATCTGTGGACAGAAAAGCGCAGATTTGTATTGTTCGTTCTAATCTTTACAGGTTTCGTGTTGTTAACTATGCAATATGGGTGGACGGACAGCTTCCGGCTGCTAAGGTGCGGTACGAATTGTTCATGATAAGGAAAAGCATGAGGTTGGGTAAACAACCACGGCTCCTTCTGATCTTTGGTGCGATGCTGGTAGTATTCACTTTCGCCGTACCAGCCCTCGCGCAGAGCTGTGCGCTGTGCTACACCCAGGCTGCCTCCGCGGGGGCACGAATGATTCAGGCGTTGCGCAGCGGGATTCTGATCCTTATACTTCCACCTACATTGATGTCCATTGGAATGATTTTCATTGTTTACCACAAGCGAAATCAGTTCAGAGGCGTGGACGGCGCCGATGAATCGGACCGAATCAAATAGAAGTGTCCTGTCGAGCTCAGTGACTATCCTATGGCTATGTCCCACGCGATAGCAGATCCAGGCCGAATGGCTAATGTTACTTCCAAGCTGCGGGAGTACTACACCCTGACCAAGCCTGAAGTGAATCTTTTGATATTGATGACCACCTCGGCAGGCTACTATTTGGGCTCCCATGGTCCCTTCAAAATAGGCAGACTCGTCAGCACACTGGTTGGAACGTTACTGGTCGCGAGCGGCACCGCAACGCTCAACCAGCTTATGGAGCGGCGATATGACGCGCAGATGCGACGCACCGCCAGCCGGCCGCTCGTTTCCGGCAGACTCAGTGCCCGGGAAGCCTTGTGGTTCGGGCTGGGATTGAGTGTTGCCGGAGGTGTGTGCCTGGCGACCGCGGTAAATGGGCTGTCAGCCTTACTCGCGATCTCCACTCTGTTGGGATACCTTCTGGTCTACACCCCGCTGAAGAGGATCACTCCGCTTTGCACGCTTCTGGGGGCGATTCCCGGAGCGATGCCGACTCTGATTGGATGGGCCGGAGCATCGGGCAGTATCAATCGGCAGGCTTGGTTTCTGTTTGGCATTCTCTTTCTGTGGCAATTCCCCCATTTCCTGGCGATTGCCTTGATGTATCGCGAGGATTATTCGCGCGCAGGTTTTCGGATGTTGCCTCGGTTCGACGCCGATGGACGCTTCACCAGGGCAGAAATCCTCGGCTTTACGGTCGTCCTGGTGCTTATTACGATGTTGCCAATGGCGGGCCGAGGTGGCGCCGTTTACTTGTTGTGCATGTCAGTGGCAGGGGCGTTTTTTTTGTATCACGCGGCCAACCTCGCCAAGTCGACTTCAAAGATCCTAGCCGGCCGCGTAGTGCATGCCTCAGTGATCTATTTGCCGGTGGTTTTGACCATCATGATGGCTTGGAAGTCGTGAAGTTTTAGGTTTGTTCCGGACGCTCCCGATCGGCGCGGGATATCAGAATCTATCGTTGGTATCAATTCCGAATCCCAAAATCGCATTCACCTCGACCGGTTGATCACCGCGCATAGCCGGCCGAAATTTCCACCCTGGCAACGCAGCCATCACTTTACTAGTCATCTCGCTACCACTTGACTCCAGTACTTGGAGATTCGTCAGCAGTCCAGAGCGGTCGAGAACGCAAAGTACCACGAGGCGTGAGCGATGTAAATTTGCCGGCAGCTCAGCCCGGATCGCCTCGGGCGCGGAAAGGTCTCCTGCATAGTGACGCTTCGCCGAAGTGGAATCGCCGAACTCCAACACTGCAGTTCCCAAGCCAGTTTCGATATAGATGGTGTACACCTTGTCAGCGTTCAGCCTGCCGTAGAAGTTGAATGCGCCGCCCGAGCGTGGGCTGGCCTCGATGGTGATGCCGGGGCCGTGGTGATCGTTCGCGGAAGATCGTCCTGGAGCGTTCGGCTGATTTGAGCCGGAACCAAAGCTCGGCAACGTGACAGCACTGCTACTTCCAGTTCCGCCCTTTACCGCGACCCCGGGAATGGCTGGAGTTCCGCTGGTTCCGCTGCCAGCGCCACCGGGACCTGGATAGGGTGAGATTCCGTTTTTCGCCATCACATCAGAGCCGCGCCCACCGCCTTCTTTTCCCGCGCCTGGCCCTTCCCCGGAAGATCCGCTTCCCGGCCCGTTGCCTCGGCCAATTCCGCTGCCTCCGCCCGATCCACCTAAGCCTGGTTTGTCCCCTCCCGATGGCGACATCGCCAAGGAGCCGGTACCACCGTTGCCCGGCACGCCGATACCTGATCCAGGCCGGCTAGAGACAACAATTGCGGTTCCAGTGCCGCTACCACCGCTCTTCGGGGGCGCTGCCACCGAGCCAACGTCTAGGGGACCGCCACGTCCCGAGCCGCGGCTTCCGCTACCCTGGCCGCTTATCGAACCCGCGCCAGAAATAGTTGGAGGGGGCGGAACAACCATGCCGCCCCCGCCCAGGCCGCTGACCGGCTGATGCTGTCCCGACCCTCCACCCATTTGGACCGGAGGCGGAACGACAGCAGGATTCCCCAGGCCGCCTCCCAGGCCCCCCACAATGCCGCGCTCCATTGATGTCCCCCCCATCTGTGCCGGAGGTGGGACAATCTGTTTGCGCAATTCACCCGCGCCGAAGCCCGGTCCTGCAGCCGCAAGGTCGCGAGCAACGGAGGGCGGCGGCGCAATCACGCTGGGTGCGGGAAGCGTGAGGCGCGAACTCGAGTTGGCAATTCTCTCTGGCGCTGATACCGGTGGCGGAACTACCACTGCCGGCTGCGAGCCGGGCAGGCGAAGCGTGGCGATATCGCGCTGCTGAGCTGAGGGAGCAGGTGGAACTACGCTGCCGTTCAGCGCTGGCCCAGTTTGCATCTGGTCGCGTTGCACCTGCGGAGTCGGGGCGATCACGCCGGCGTTCAAGCCTGGGGCCGACCGCATCTTGTCAGGTTGGACCTCGGGTGGTGGACGCACCGCGGTGGGCGAAAGCGCTGGAGTCCGCAGCGAGGATTTCAATCCCTCCGCCGGCGCAGGTCCGGCAACCGCTTTCATAGCCAGCAAATTTGCCACAGCCGAATCAGAGTGCGGCAGGTTCAGTTTGGGTGCATCTACTACCGTTTCTCGCAGCGAATTTCCGCGAGCCACACGGATAGTCTGGGTACGGTGATGGGCTTCCTGTCCGCCAGAACGGCCGGAGCGTCCGGCGGCAGCCCCGCCTACATCCTCGGTGCGCGGCAGCTCGTCGCCAGAATAATAGATCACCTCGTATTTGGGTCTGGGTGGTGGCTCGTATGGTTGCATGCTGGCCAGTTTCGCTGGCAGCGCAACCGCCGCGATCAGCAAAGCGACTTCCACGACCCAGCAGATCAGCATGCCTCGGTAGGGAAACAATCCGACGTGAGCTTCGCCTGCCAGGTGTTGTGGCGAACGTCCGACGGCGGGCCGGATGGAAGTGAGAAACTCCTCCCAGGGCGATGACCACTCCACCAGAAGTTTGGGTCCGTGGTTCACGCCGTGGCTGCCTCCCGGATTCGCCCTGAAACTAAAGCAATCTCGATCTTATCTCCGACAGCGGTGCCGGTGGAACTCAGGGTGTTGCCAGGCAGTTCCAGCACAGAAGTGGCGCGCATGCGCACCGGAGCAACCCGCCATGGTTTCAGATTCTGCTCCAAATGAACCACAATCTTGTCGCCATCCAAATACACCACATCGATGGAGAATCGCATCGCGAAGGTGTGGACTCCATGGGAGGGATTAATCCAAAGACCTTGTCCGGCGCGGAAACTTTCCGCGTCTCTGGCCATCAAGCCTCGCAGGCGCGACCAGTACGTCCCCGCAATGCACAACTGCGTTGCCAGGTACGCATGGCGCGTGCGATTGAAGGCGTATCCCGTGGGGCCCGATGACGACATCACTACTCCTGGGTTCGACAATGCTGGCTTCGATACAGCCGAGGACGACCCTGGGGCGAGCGCATGTTCACCGTCCGGCCTCTGGCATCAAGGTACGAACCAACTGGATGATCGCCGGTCCTAGAGTCACAAAGATGATGGAGGGCAGAACAAACAACACAAGGGGAACAACCATCTTGATGGTGGTCTTAGCAGCTTGTTCTTCCGCTCTTTGGCGGCGCTCGGTGCGCAGCGAGTCGGAATGGACGCGCAGCGCCTGGGCCACACTGGTCCCGAACCGATCGGTTTGTATCAGAGTGCCCACCAAAGCACGAATATCGTCTACTCCGCTGCGCGAGGCGAGATTACGCAAGGCTTCGGCCCGCGGTTTTCCGGCCCGCATCTCCAGGTTAACCAGATGGAACTCATCGCTCAGGTCGGGATGCGCGTGATGCAGGTCCACGCCCACCCGCATCATGGCCTGATCGAGCGCCAGTCCAGCCTCGACGCAAATGACCGTCAGATCGAGAGCATCGGGCAATCCCAGAGTTATGCGACGCTGCCGGTCTCTGATCATGCGTTTGAGTATGAATCGGGGAAGAAAGAAGCCCAGAGCAGCAACGCTTACCAGCAAAATCAGAGAATTGAAGCCTGAGATCGCCGCCGCCACGACAAATCCCAGTAGCCCCATAAATACGCGGCTGCCAACATAGAGCGTCAAGTGCCGCGGTTCGCGAAACCCGGCTTGAATGAGCCACGCTCGGGTGCGTGATACTTCGTCGGGCGACAAGGGCAGCGCTTTGCTGAGCGGATCGAAGGCTTGCTCCAACCGCTCCTTGAAAGCCGTTTTCTCCTGCGGTTGTGCCCGTTGCCAGCCTAGCGCGCGCAGGCGGGAGCCCAGCACAGAAGACGGAGCATAAACCGCCGCGCCGAACGAAAACACCGCCAAGGCGATCGTGAGAAACAGGACAATTGCTAAAGCCAATGCCATACACTAGACCTGAATCTGAATAATCTTGCGAATCACGAAGTACCCAATCGTCTGCAAAGTGATGCCTGCAACTACCAGTGTATGTCCCAGAGGGTCCGCGAACAGAGGATGGATGAAGCTCGGGTTCATCACTAACATAGTCACTACAATGACCGGCGGCATACCCATCAACAACATCATGGTAAGACGCCCCTGCGCGGTGTACACCCGCACCTGCCGCATGATCTTGAAGCGCTCCCGTATAACATAGGAAAGATTATCAAGAATCTCCGCCAGATTTCCGCCGGTTTCACGCTGCAACATGACGGCGGTAACGAAAAACTTCACATCGACCAAGGGAACCCGTTCCGTAAGATTGATGAGCGCGTCACGCACTGGCAGACCGAATTTCTGCTCTTCAAACAGCTTGCGAAACTCTGAAGCCACCGGCTCCGCGATTTCATTTGCAATCAACTCTAATGCTGTGGTGAAAGCGTGTCCGGCGCGCACCGCCCGAGCCAAGGTATCGATGGCTTGAGGAAACAGCTCCTCGAATTTTTGGAATCGTCTCGTGCGCCGGTAGGAAGCGTATGAATACGGCATCAACGCGCCTAGAACCACGCCCAGCCAGACAAACTGCGGGAACCCGCTGAACAGCAGCACCACCAGACCCACACCCGCACCGCTGGCCACGCATAGGATCAGGATATTGCCGGCGCGCATCTTCAGGTTAGCTTGGGAAAGCATCGTCTGCAGACCCGAGATGCGGGAGGAACGGCGGAGCAGATTGTCGAGCGCGGGAATCTGGCTCAACATTTCGTCGCGCAACAGCGCGAGTTCCTCGCTGGGAGCTCGCGCCGCCGCTTTCTCAACCGTGGCCAGGCGCTCGCGCAGGAGACGAGCTTGAGCGCTGCGCTGATCCAACAGGGAACCGGCGACAAATACGCCCAACGAAACCACCACAAATACCAGAATGGCGAGAAGCACTACCATAAGAAATTCTCCAACAACCGTTAAACCTCCATGCGTGACTCAAACATGGCGGGCCTCAATCTGCAGCCCGCAGTTGCCAGCCGTTCGGCGAACTTGGGCCTGATTCCCGTCGCCCGGAACGTGCCCTTCACTCTGCCGCCTTCGTCAATACCATGCCGATCGAATAAGAAGATGTCTTGCATGGCGATCACGTCTCCTTCCATGCCCGTTACTTCGGAGACGGAAATCACCTTGCGGGTGCCATCCGAAAGTCGCGCGATCTGAACCACGGCATGGATGGCGGCTGCGATCTGATGGCGCATGGCGCGCTCCGGGATATTAAGATTCGCCATGGAGAACATATTTTCCACGCGTGCCAGCGCGTCCCGCTGGGAGTTGGCGTGGACCGTGGTCAGCGAGCCCTCATGGCCCGTGTTCATGGCCTGCAACATGTCAAAGGCCTCCTCGCCGCGCACCTCGCCCAGCACAATCCGGTCGGGACGCATACGTAAACTGTTGATCACCAGTTGGCGTTGCCGCACCGCACCCTTGCCTTCAATGTTCGGAGGGCGGGTTTCCAACCGCACTATATGTTCCTGTTTCATCTGCAGTTCGGCCGCGTCCTCAATGCTGACGATGCGCTCGGAATTCGGAATGAAGCCAGAGAGAACGTTCAGCAATGTAGTTTTGCCCGCGCCTGTTCCCCCTGAAATCAGGAGGTTCAGCCGTCCTTTTACCATAGCCGAAAGCAACTCCAGCATCGGCTCGGTGAGGGACTTATTTTCGATCAGTTGCCGGGCTGTGATCGGGTCGCGGCCGAAACGCCGGATGGAGAGACATGGCCCGTCAATAGCCAGCGGCGGAATAATCGCATTGACGCGTGAGCCGTCGGGCAGGCGCGCATCCACCATGGGCGACGATTCATCCACGCGCCTGCCCACGCGGGAGACGATGCGATCAATGATCTGCATCAGGTGTGCGTCATCCTTGAAGCTAAGGCCCGTTGGCTCGAGCTTGCCGGCCCGTTCCACATAGACCTTGTCATACCGATTGACCAGAATGTCGGAAATCGTGGGATCTTTAAGCAGCGGTTCCAGCGGGCCTAACCCGAAGATTTCGTCCAGGATTTCCCGCGCCAGTCTTTCGCGCTCGGCGAAGCTGAGAGGTACAGCCTCGGCGTTAACGGTGTTGCGAATCAGCAGCAGAACTTCTTCGCGGGCTGCGTCGCTTGGCGTCCGCCCCAATTTTTCCAGATCGAGGCGATCCAGAATCTTGCGATGGAGATCAGCTTTAACCTGCTGATATTCGGCTCTTTCGAAAGTCTGTAAATTCACCATGGTTCTGCCCGGATACCTATACCGTCTTGAATAGCGACCAAGCTTTGCGTTTCACGTCCACATCGTTTTCGGTCAAGCGATGCGCCAGCCCCGTGAAGGACCGCGCGATCTCTGTGTGATTTTGGTGCATCAGCGGAATTCCCCGGTCGATCGCCGTGGAGACCGCGAAATACTGGTTGGGTATCTTCCACAATAATTTGATACCGGCTGCAGCCTCGGCGTCGGCTTCGCTGAAGCCGGCTATTTTGCGGAAGCGATTCAGCACCAGCATGACCCGCTCCCGGCCACTGGTCTCACCCAGAAATTGCTGCACCCGGGCTGCACTCCACAATGAGGCAACGTCGGTGCAGGCCACCAGCAAGACCGTCTCCGAAAGGTTACATACCAGCCGGGTGGTGGCATCCATTCGCGTCGAAGCGTCCACAACCACATAACTGAAGTGGGCGGCGAGCATGTCGAACAAACGGGCAAACTCCGCGGTCGATGGTTCCACTGGCGCCGGGACATTGGCGCCTGCCAGCAACTGCAGTCCGCGCTCATGCCGGGTCATAAAGCTTTCGAGCAATGAGCTGTCGAGCCGGTGCAGGTTGCGAATGGCATCGGCCACGTTGAACAGCGGTTTCAGATTCATATGCAGAGCGGAGTGGCCGAGCGGAGCGATGTCCACCAGCGCCACCCCGCCATGAGCCGCTTGCAGGGCAAATGCCAGATTCACCGCACAGGTCGTGGCGCCACTACCCCCTTTCGCATTGACCACGGTAAAGACTTTTCCGCGCTGCTGCCCCTCCCGAGTTACTTTTCTCTGCGCCGTGGTCAAGCGAACAAACGCTTCCAACAGATCGGTGGTGGTAGTCGGCCGCTCAATGAACTCGCGTGCTCCGGAGCGCATCGCGCTCACAATAACCTGGGGCTGAGACATATTGCCGATCGCAAATAGCGCTGGTTCCGGCAGCTCCTGATGAATCAGTTCGATGGCCCGGAGAGCGAGTCCCGCATTTTCTGACGGAACATCCACCAAAACCACATCGGGCTTCGCACTTTGGATCCGGCGGACCACCGGATCGGTGGCGCCTATGGGATAGCTGGCGCAAGTATGCACCGCCCGTGCCACGCTGGTGCCATCTACAAGTACCTGCAACACCGCCCGCTGCTCGCTGTCTTGTGCGACGATCACTACCGAAAGCTCAGACATCTGTGGGGTCCCCTACTGATTCCTAAAACCAATTGCCTAAACAACCAAGAGCCAGCCATCATTTACCACCGCCAGACGGTTTCGATTTATCGAACTTGTCCTTGTCCAGGTATGGCAGCGGAGCTGTGGGTAGCGGCGGATTCTGCGTGTTCGGCGAAATCCGGCGCGCGGTGCACAGAACCATCAGTTCTGAATTGCTCTTTTGCGCGCTCTTGCTCTTGAAGAAATTACCCAGAATCGGAATGTCCCCTAAACCGGGAAATTTGTTGACCAGATTAGTTACTCGATTGTCGATCAGTCCGGCAATAACGAAACTCTGGCCGTCCTGCAATTCGAACTCGGTGTCGGCGCGGCGCGTGCTCAACGCGGGAACGGTAAAACCTGAAATGGTGAGCGCATTCGCAAAGTCCAGAGTGCTGACTTCCGGGATCACCCGCAGATGAATATTTCCATTGGGCATGATGACCGGGGTGAATTTTAGCTTCACGCCAAATTCCTTGAAGGAGATGGTTACAGCGGTAAAGCCCTGTCCCGGTTGGACAATGGGGAAGGGAAATTCTCCGCCGGCGAGAAAGCTGGCTTCCTTGCCGTTCACGGCAATCAGGTTCGGCTCGGCTAGAATCTCCAGAAGGTTTCTCTGCTGAAGCGCTTCAATGGTTGCTCCGAAGTTGATATCGCTGCGAAAAAGAAATAGGTTCAACGCGTTCGCGATGTTGACCGTCGGGGGCGTACTGCTTGTCGACGTGGTGGTGGTTCCCCCGGCTGTCGTTGTGGTGCTCGAACTTGTCGAGATGCTTACGCTGCCGAACTGTCCCGTCGTCAAGGTTCCAGTCGTGTGGCCGGTGCCGGGGGTAAAATAGTTGATGCCGAAATTAGTTAGGGCCGTGCGATCCACTTCGGCGAACTTCACTTCAAGCAGCACTTCCTGGGCGCCTACGGGACCAAAGGTCAAGACGTTGACAACATTCTTGGAATAAGCCTCCGCGATCATCCCCGCGCGTTTGTAAACATCCTCGGTGGAGACATGGCCGGAGAGAACAATAGCGGACCGGGAAGGAGACACCGCTATCTGTTCCTCCGGAAAGACGCGTCTTTCTTCCTCAGCAGCCGCGCTAACATCCACGTCCACCCGTAGATCGAAGCTGCGGGACCTCTCCAGTTCATCCCAAATCAGCAGTGAAACCTCTCCCGGAAGGCGCCCATGAACCAGAATCTGAGTTGGGGTAACTACCAGAGCATCGGCCACAGTATCGTCGGTCACCGAAACCCGTTTCAATCGCTCCGTAGTGTTAATCAGCAGAGATTTGCCTACCAGCACGCGCAAAGGGGCGGCGCCTTGAGGCTCGACTGGCGGCGCTTGCGGACTCGCGGCAGGAGCTTGGGCCTGATCCGGCGCCGGTTGAACGTTTGGTGCGGCGGGGGAAGCTGGTTGCTCCTGGGAGTTACCTGGCGTGACCGCGACCAGCATCAGACAAACAGAAAGGATCCAACACAGAAGCTTCCCAGCCTTCATTTCTGGTTTCTCCCTACGACGGGAGCGAATCAGCATGTTTCTAACCTCGAACCCTGACTTTGTTCCGAATTTGGTTACGGCGCGCTTCCGGTTTTACAGTCGGCACTGGCGCTGGTGCCTTCCCGGCATTCGGTCACCTGGCGCTTGTTTCCGCGAATTATCTCAACCCCATAGACACTGGGCGGCGGTGCTGGCGTCGGCGCCGCAGTGTGCTTAATTTTGGGCCGCGGGGCAGCAGGTGCAGTGGCAGCTTTCCCGTACAGAGAGTCAGCCCTGACCGGGAGCAGTTCCTGCTGCCGGGTGTCGAGTGGATTGCGTAGTGACAACTGGATTTTTCCCTGGGTCATCGCCAGTGTAAGCTTCTGCGCATCATCCGGCGAAACCAGGAGTGTGATCACAGGGGTATTCTGCGGTTCACCCGACGAAGTCCGTTCTAGTTTTTGTCCGGTGGCGATAACCGCCACATTCCACAACACGGTTGTCGTCTGCTCTTCAGTTGCGCCGGAAGGATTCCCGGTCAACAGCACATCGACCCGCGTCCCCGGCAGCACGAAGCCGGCCACGCCACTCACTTCGTTCACCCGTACTGGAACGGCCCGCATTCCCGGTGGAATCAGAGTGGGCAGACCATAGCCCGCGCTCTCGCCGGCCAGCTTGTTGGGCAGAAGGAAATCCCCCTTCGCGATCGGCAGAACCACTCCCCGTCCGACCACGGACGACTTTTGATGGAAACAATTGGGCGGCAGATCACCGGTTGGATAGCGAACTAACTTGACTTCTCTGTCCTCTACTTTGGTGCCTATTTGGAGGTCGGAGGCTGCGACCACGACATCGACGCCGGGCTGGTTATTTGCTGCCGACTTCGAGAGCAAATTGCGATACACCGTGAAGCTTACGAATGCGCCCAATGCCAGTGCGACCAAACCAATCATCAATAGACGGGTGCGATTCATGACTTCTCCTCGGAGATAGGGATCGGCGCCAGAGCGCGGCCGGGCACAAGAACGTGGCCGGAATTTCCGGAATCCTGAATCGCCTGAACCTTTCTACTGAACCGAACTGGCGACCGAAGAGAACACATTGTTGGCGTTGGAACCGATTAGCCGGATTGTACCAACCACGATTACCAGGATCACCGCAAGCATCACAGCGTACTCTGCGATATCCTGCCCTTGCTCTTCCCGCCACAGCTTGCGAAAAATACTCTTCATTTCATACCCTCCCATGGGACCAGGCGGGTAAACATAGATTCCCGCCTGATCTAGTGCAATTCTGACCGCACTCCTGGCCTCGAATGGCCAAATTTCTTCTCTTTTCCAAATCAATGGCTTGCGAGGAAAGAAAGCGACAGCTTCGAACCTTCCGCCATAATACCCTGAGGCATCCCAGGTTGAGCGACAAATTTCTGCACATTGCGTCCGAAATTTTGCTTTCCCAGGGTCCGTCAGTTTCTCAGACCGGAGCGGGGATAGGTCAAGTAGTTCTGCTCTGTGGAAAAAGCGCTTCTAGCTGATTGCGGAGATAAAGCCTGTACCGAACCGGGCTTGAGAGGCCAAAACTCACAGCTGCCCCGGAATTGCGCTATTGGATGGAACTCGCGACCGACGAAAACACATTGTTGGCGTTGGAGCCGATCAGCTTAATCGTCCCCACCACAACCGCCAAGATCACGGCTAGCATGACCGCATATTCCGCGATGTCCTGCCCATCGTCTCCACTTAACCTGCTCAGAACGCCCATCGTCTTCGACCCTCAGCAAAAAGAAGTAAGCAAGGGGGAGGGCCGTAATACTCTTGTCATCCCACTGCACTACTTCGGCTCGCCGAAGACTACCTTCTCCGATCAAGCAGATTTTCTTGGCAATGCGAACGACACGCGAAACAATACTAAATCGTCACAATCATACCTCAGGAATCCCGCTGTAAGTGCAAGATTTTGCAATGCGAACCTTCAAACGTAACTGTTAGGGTAGGTTCTCACTTTGAGATGGAGCCATCCGCAATTGGCGCGAGCGTCAGGATAACTCCTTGTGAATCAACGTAAATCCTCTTCCAACCGGGTGTGGACAATAGAGCGGTTACTAGGGGGGCGTCACGTGGGAGAAACACTGTGCGGATACCCCACTTCCGTAAGGGTTCACCCCAGTGCTGCTTGAGATAATAGCTCGCCGCGAATTCGTCTAGGAAGGAATCGCCATAGAGGTCGGCGCGACCGTCCATGTAAACCCGATACTCAGGATACAGCCTCCAAATTAAATATCCGCCCCAGTTGTAGTGGTTCATGATCGGGGAGGGCACCGCGTTTTCGAGGATGAAAGAGGCCGCGGTTTCCGGAAAGTGCTGCGCTTCGGCCGCCCGCTGTTGACGCACGACGGATCGGAAATGTGCAAGAACAAAAATTGCGAAAGCCGCGAGCACGATGGCATTAACCAACATTGTCCTCGCGACAGGTCGTCTTCGTCGTATCCCAACTGCAGCGCCTTCGCCCGGCCAATCACTAACTAAGGCGCTGAGCAGGGGAATTGCTACCAGGACGAAGATCGGGATGTGCCGGGCCGAGCGCAACGCCGCCAATAAAGTTGCTAAAACCAACACTAGCTCTCGCGGCCGCAGCCGGCGTGGCGACAGTGTTAGCCCGACCAGGATCGCCAAGATCATCAGCAGTAAGGGCAGATACTTGAGCTCGTGGAAGTTGGGAGAAAACCACTCGTTGATATAGTTTTGCATGGAAGCGGAATGGAGCGTTTGCAGTGGGTACCAATACATCCGGACTCCATTGGGATTGAGCGGGACCACCGCCAGGCAAGCGGCGAGAACTAGTGCCAACCTGCGAAGCTGGGGCGCGGCTCGAGGCCACCTTTCGAAACCAAACACAACATCCAACGCCCCTCCAGCTGGGAACAATGCCAGCAGAGCAATTCCCATGGCGTATCCGCCGTGAAGATTTACCCAGAGCATCATCAACGGGATGGCCCACCACACACGGTTGGGGTGTTGGTCAGAACTTTCCAAAATCAGGAGAAGAATGCTGGCCAGCAACAAAGAGAGCATTTGGGGACGGACCCCCCAAGTTGCAGCCGAGGCTACAGCGCCCAGCACGGTGATTAACGCGGCGGTGAATGGATGTCCTGGACAACGCAGGAAAACCAGGAGAAGGGCCGCACCGATGATCGATGCGAAGGCCACAATCAATCCACCCCAACCCGCCCAGCGATACAACGTGAAGATCATCACGTCGGACAGCCACTCATGATTTACCCAGGGCTGCCCAAACCGGGTGAACGAGTAAGGATCGGCCCGGGGCACGCTGTGGGTCTGAATGATCAACTCGCCTGTACGCAGATGCCACCAGACGTCAGGGTCAGTGACGCTGCGCGCACTCATAGCAAATAAGCCCAGGGCGACTAGCAAGACAAGAACTCGGCGGGTCTCTAACCAGGCAATCACGTTTCCAGCAAGGATCATACCTTAGCCGATATAGAATCGCGGCTCACACCCTATGAACAAGAACGGTGCCAGAAAGCTGCTAGTGCCGTTTCTGACAGGAATGTTCCTGCTGCACGCGCTACTCTTCTGGAGCTTGCGGGAGAAAATTCGCCAGGGCTACTCGGATTTCAGCATTTTTTACACCGCGGGAATGATCTTCCGTCAGGGTCATGCCGACCGGCTCTACGACACTGGTCTACAGTTTCGTATTCAGAGAGAGTTTGCGTCGCAGGTCTACATACGGCAGGGGGCACTGCCTTACAACCATCCACCTTTCGAAGCGGTGCTATTCGCTCCCTTGGCCGGACTTTCATATCCCGCAGCCTACACAGCCTGGGATCTGCTGAACCTGGCGATTCTTGCTGCCCTGCCTTTTCTGTTGCGTTCTTATGTTCCTCTCTTGCAGCGCTATCCTACGGTCCTCTGGTGGTTAGCGATGTTAGCCTTCTTTCCGGTGTTCGCCGCCTTGCTGCAAGGTCAAGACAGCATCCTTCTGCTGCTCATATTTTCCCTCACATACATTGCTTTCAGGAAAAATCAGGAGTTTGCGGTCGGATGTTGGCTCGGTCTCGGGCTGTTTCGTTTTCATCTCGTGTTGCCGCTAATGTTGATCCTGCTGCTGCACAGAAAACGCAAAGCGCTCTTGGGGTTTCTCTTGGTTGCTGTTGGATTAGGTCTGCTTTCGGTTGGGCTTGTCGGTTGGAAAGAGGCGCTGCACTATCCTGCCTACGTCTGGAGTGTCGAGAAGTCAACCGCGCTCGTCGCCAGCCTGATCTCGGCGATGCCCAACCTTCGCGGTTTCGTTCACATGTTCTTCCCGTGGACGCGGCGCGTCGCCGTCGGTGTGTCAGTCGTGTCGGCGTTATTGCTTCTGTTTACCTCGCTCCGGTGGGATGATTCACCTCTCAATCAGCGGTTCGACCTGAGTTTTTCCCTGGCTACGGTGGCGACCGTGCTCTTGAGCTACCATGTACTGGCTCACGATCTTTGCCTGCTTCTATTGCCTCTGCTGTTGCTGGCAAACGACTTCGAGAAATCGGGATTGCTAGGGGGCAGGCGGGGAATTGCCTTGTTGGGGCCGATGATCGTGTTGTTTTTAAGCCCCGTGCAAATGCTTCTCTGGTTTCGCTTTGGCCAATTCAGCTTGCTCGCACCGGTGCTTCTGCTTTGGTTTTATGGGATCTCACGTGAGTTGTCGGATCGAACTGCTGGGGCCTACCTGAGAGCCGCATGAGCGCCTCGCGACTGAAATCCCTTGCACTCATCTACCTCGTTGGCGTGGTGGGCGTGTACCTAACAGTTTTTTGGAATGCCAGGCGTTTGATCGCAGCAGGTCTCCCCGACTTCGCCATCTACTACTGCGCGGGTACCGTGGTGCGCCAGGGGCTGGGACACCAACTGTACGACCCCGCAGCCCGTTTCGAAGTGCAGCAGCAATTCGCGACCGCTGTCCCGTTGTTTCGCGGTCCATTGCCCTGGACCCATCCGCCGTTTGAAGCGCTGTTCTTCATTCCGTTCAGCTACTTGTCTTATCTGACAGCCTACGTTCTCTGGAATTTGCTGAACCTGGTTCTTGTTGGGGCAACCCTGTGGCTGCTGCGTGACTATCTGCCGCGGTTACGCACACGTGCTCCTGCGCTTTGGCTTCTCGCGATCGCATTCTTTCCGGTGTTCTTCAACTTGCTTGAGGGGCAGGACGGAATTGTGCTCTTGTTCCTCTACGCTCTCGTTTTCAGATTTCTTTGCAACAAACGCGATGCTGCCGCTGGCGCATTTCTGGCCCTGGGACTCTTCAAGTTCCACCTGGTGTTGCCTTTTGTGCTTCTCTTGCTGCTGCAAAAGAGATGGAGAATGCTTTATGGATTTCTGCCAGCGTGTCTACTAACGGTGTTGGCATCGATCGCCATTGCAGGCGTTCGGGCGTTGTCGGCTTATCCTCGCTATGTGCTCTATTGGGAAGATGTCTTGGCTGGCAAAGATCGCGTACCCGCCGGGATGCCCAACCTCCGGGGACTCGTGTACGTCTTCCTGCCAAACGGAAGATACGCGGGACCAGTTGTTCTGCTCTTATCGCTGGCGTTGATGTTTTTCGTGGCACGGCGTTGCCGCTCGGCGCGGTCGGACGCGTTTGATCTGAATTTCTCATTGGCTCTGGTCGCCACCCTGCTGGTCAGCTACCACGTGGTCAGCTATGACCTGAGCGTGCTCTTGATTCCCGTCTTTCTACTCGCGAACTATCTCTTCAAGGAGGGGAATCTCGGCCGGTGGTCCTCGGTCCTCATTGCTTCAGGAATAGCGCTGCTGTTCTGCGCTCCACTGCAGCTGTTTCTTTCCTTGAAATTCAAAGAATTTGCTCTGATGGCTCTCGTTCTGCTTCCTTGGATGTATGCAATTTCAGAGGAGACATCACTCCAACTTCGCGACTGAGAGACGTTGCTTTTCCCACAGCCCGCGCGCCAGCACGATGCCCAGCATGGGCAGATAGATGAACACGACCGTCCACCTCCCCACTTCAGTAAAGCTGTGCACGACATGATACCAGCGCCAGATTCCAGCGCCCCAACTGAAGCCTACGGTTATCACTATTTCTCTCCGCGACTTCGGAATCAGCCACAGCACCAGCGTGTCGTAGAACCAGCGTTGTGGCATGATGGCCATGATCATGAGCAAAAGCGCATCGCGGTCCCTATAGCGCAGCAAGACCGACGCAAGCAACGGTCCTGGTAATACAAGCAGCGGAATGAAATGGTCATAGTGACCGATCTGCTGAAGCCAGAGCAGCGGCCAGCGTGGCATCACACCCAGACTCAGCACCGCGATCACCACACAAGCAAGAATGCCCCGGCGGCTCAAGTGAGTGAGTGCGACCGGCAGACCAATTTGAGGTTTTGCTAAAGTCGTCGGCAGCAGGAGAGGAAAGAAAGCGCTGGCCGTGATCAATGGCGTCCACTGCGCCGATAGGATTCCGGCCCAGTACGGATAAGCCAGAAAAACAAGCAGCCGATGATAACCGTCGCGACTAAGACCAAAAGCCAACAGCGCTGAACTCATGCCATAAAACACGCCGGCCGCGATTTCTGGGCGCACCCAGACGAACGGCAAACCGAACAGGGCCGCTGTCAGTGGGTAAAGTTGGAACGTCGCATACGGGTTCCGGTGCGCGAGCAGATCCTGGGCGGCGCGAATTGCCCAGCGAAAATCCGCCGCGTCCTGGTGAAGGTGCACCATCAGAAACCAGCAGAAAGCACCGCTGGCCAACCCGATCGCAGCGGAAATAAAGATTCTCAGGCGCACGGCAAGCTTCGTCCGCATAAGTTGTAACATGGGGCGATTTTGTTGCTACTAGACTATTGCTCAGGAACTCCAGATTCGGCTTGCTGTTGGCGCTGCTTTTAGCTGGCAGCATGTGGTTCTACGTTCGACAAGTGCTGGTCCCGTACCAGCGCGCTGATGCTGCTACGCACAACCGTCCCCGCGGGAATCTGTCCGATCTTTATCCGCGCTGGCTGGGCGCGCGCGAATTGCTGTTAAACCATCGTGATCCCTATAGCCCCGAACTCACGCGCGAAATTCAGGCGGGATACTATGGCCGGGAGCTTGATCCCGATCGCCCGGGCGATCCCAGAGACCAGCAGGGATTTGTGTATCCGGTATATGTTGTATTTCTTCTCGGGCCGCTCATTCACTTGCCTTTTCTGGTTGTGCAGGCAGGCTTCCGTTGCCTCCTGGTCGTTCTCACCGCGGCTTCGGTCCTGCTATGGCTGCGCGTCCTGAACTGGCGGCCTTCAGCGGCCACCACGGCGATCCTGATAGTCCTGGCCCTCGGCAGTTTTCCCACGGTGCAGGGAATCGAACTCCAGCAGTTGAGTTTAGTGGTGAGCGGAATGATTGCGGGATGCGCCTTCCTGCTCGCCGGCAATCATCTGCTGCTCGCAGGAGTTGTGCTCGCTTTTGCGACCATCAAGCCTCAACTTGTTTTGCCCATGGTGGCATGGTTGATTCTGTGGGCCTTCAGCGATTTGCGCAAGCGTGCCGGTTTGCTCTGGGGATTCAGTCTGACTATGGCGATTCTTCTCGCGGGGGCGCAATATGTGCTACCAGGATGGATGGGACGCTTTTGGGGAGCCGTTTCGGCTTACCGGCAATATACGGATGGCGCGCCCTCTTTGCTGGATGTGCTCATTACGCCGGTTTGGGCCAGAATTCTTACCACCTTGATCGCGTTTGCCCTTGTTAGTGTCTGCTGGTTGGCGCGGAGCGAACCAGCCAACACCACTGCCTTCGGGGTCGTCTCAGCGTTAGTGCTAGCCGTCACGGTTGTCGTCATCCCCACTTTTGGGTCTTACAATCAGTTGCTTTTGTTACCAGGAATCTTATCGGTTATTTCTAATCGGACAATATTGCGGAACCGGAGCGTTCTCACGCGTGCCGCTTGTGTGATCGCAGCCCCGGTGTTTTTCTGGCCCTGGCTCGCGGCTCTTGCTCTAACTGTTGCGTCTTTTGTTCTGCCCGGGCAGTCGGTCAAACAGGCCTGGGTTATGCCTCTATGGACCATTCTGTACGTTCCGTTCACGGTGTTGTTGCTGCTCGGGCTGATTGTTGCCATCACTTTTCATGATTGGGGTAAGGGACGCCCCACCGGGAATTACCAGGCGGGTTGGCCAATTGATCGTTAGCGTCGATTCAGGACAAAACCCCGTCCCGGCTTGCAATGTCGCAGGGCAAGCGGTATCTTCTCAACACTTCCGCACGAACGAACTCGGAGGATGGGATGGACCTGAAACTGGAGACGCATGTCACAGATGGAATCACTGTGGTCTCTTGTCATGGTCGCATCGTTCTAGGAGAGGATTCAGCAGCGTTACGCGACACTCTCAAGCAGGTGTTAACCTCCAGTCGAGAAGTTGTACTCAATCTTTCCGGCGTGAATTACATTGACAGTAGTGGCCTGGGAACTTTGATAGCCGTCTACTCTTCGGCGCGCTCCGCTGGCGCCGACATCAAGTTGGCGGGACTTGGTCAACGCCTGCGAGACTTACTGCAGATTACGAAACTGGTCACGGTGTTCGAAGTTTACGATAACGAGCAGCAAGCCATTGCCGCCTTCCATCGTGGGGCAGCATGAGCTCCGGCTCACCGTTGGGTAGAGCATAATTTCGCGGGTACCCTCGGCGGAAGAAAACTCCTCACCCCTTCCCGTCGGGGCCTAACCCTGTCATTATTCTGTTAGTCCAAGGAGCCTCCGCAAGCGGCTATGGCCCTTCAGCCCATAACTGGCCCGACGTCGTCACCAGGTTCGGGAATTTTTCCTACGCTCGTCTTTGTGCAGGGTAATGAGCAGCGCACCATTACGCTCGACCACAGTCCCTTTTCCGTCGGACGAAAGGTGGACAAAGACCTGGTAATCGCCGATCCACGGGTGTCCCGCGACCACGCCATCATTACTTCAGAAAACGGACAGTTTGAGGTCGTCGATCAGGGCAGCAAGCACGGGACTTTTGTCAACGGCGAGCGAATCCAGCGCAAGACTTTGGAGCGCAATGACCGCCTGGAATTCGGTGTTCGCGATGTCTCCTACGTAGTCTTCCACCCCCATCACGCCACATCGAACACGGCCCGCGAGTTCCTCAGCCAGATCTCCGGCATTCATATTTCCAGCGAGAGCACCGATCTGGAGAAGCTCACTCTCTTCCTCGAAGCCGCACGCAAACTCAACACCACCGGCGTCCTGGACGAAATTCTGGTGACCTTGCTCGAAGCCACCTTGAAACTCACGCGTGCCGAGCGAGGTTACGTTTTCCTGAAGACTGATGAAGGCATGCGTCTGGCAGCTGGCCGTAATTCCAAGGGCGAACCCCTGCTGGATGACAAAACGATTTCGCACTCCATCCTGGATGACGCGCTGAAATCTAACTCCGAATTTGTGGTTACCGACACCAGCCAGTCGCTCGAATTGAAGGGCCGGCAGAGCATTGTTGCCTACGATCTCCGCACCGTGATTTGCATTCCCCTGCGTAAGCCGCAGGTACAAGCCACCCGCGACATCCAGGCCGTGACTCCAGCGGAACCGTCGGCGGAAGTGATGGGCGCGTTGTACGTGGATTCGCGTTTTGCCTCGCGCGATATCTCGAGTGTGAGCAATGACATTCTCCAGGCCATCGCAAGGGAAGCCGCTTCGCTGATCGAGAACGCACGCCTGGTGCAAGCCGAGGAAGCCGCCCGCCGCTATCAGCAGGAGCTTTCCATTGCGGCCTCCATCCAGCAGCGGCTCATGGCCGTGACTATCCCCGAAGTTCCATTTGCGCGGCTGTCAGGCAGAAATCTTTCCTGCAAAGAAATCGGCGGCGACTTCTTCGATGCTGTCAACACCGAGGACGGCCTGGCGATCGTTCTGGCTGATGTCAGCGGCAAGGGAGTCTCGGCGGCGCTGTTGGCCTCAACTCTCCAGGGCATGATCTATTCGCAGTTGACAGCCCGCATGCCTCTGACCGAAATCGTAGCTGCCGCCAATCGCTTCTTCACGCACAAACATATTGGAGAGAAGTACGCGACCTTGATCGTCGCCCGCATCCGTCGCGACGGCGAACTGGAATATGTCAACTGCGGGCACGTCCCGCCATTGCTGGTTTGCAATCACGAGGTAATCCGGCCCCGACACGGCAACCTCCCTGTTGGCTTGCTTTCGGATGCCACCTACGAAAGCGACCGCTGCAATTTGCATCCTGGCGATCGCGTAGTTCTGGTCACGGATGGAGTAACTGAAGCTGAGAACGCTCGTGGCGACTTCTTCGAAGATCATCGTTTGGAAGCAGTGGCGGCGAAGAGTGAGACCCTTGAAGATATTTTTTCCGCCGTGGCTAACTTCTGTGGTGGCACCCCTCTGAACGACGATTGCACCGTGGTCGAGTTGGTGTATACGGGCTAGGATCTCGTCATTATTCTCTTAAGCGCCTTTCCACTGCCGGTGTATTCTTTCCAACCATGAACTTTACTTTGCTCGATTGGTCGGCAATCGTCGCCTATCTGGGCATCACCCTGTTCTTGGGGCTTTACTTCCGCAGTCGCTCAGGGAAGAGCGTCGACGACTACTTCGTCTCCGGACGCAACGTCTCCTGGTGGCTTGCGGGGACGTCAATGGTGGCGACGACCTTTGCCGCTGATACACCCCTGGTCGTTACCGGTTTGGTGTACACGCAAGGCATCGCCGGCAACTGGCTGTGGTGGTCGTTCCTGCTCTCAGGGATGATGACGGTATTCTTGTTCGCCCGCTTGTGGCGACGCTCGGGCTTGCTCACCGACGTGCAGTTTGCCGAGATGCGTTACGCCGGCAAGCCGGCCGCTTTTTTGCGCGGATTCCGCGCCGTCTATCTTGGTCTGCTGATGAATTGCCTGATCCTCGGCTGGGTCACCAAGGCGATGACCAGCATCGTTGCCGTAACTCTGGGAGTGAGCGACAGCAAAGCACTCGCGATCTGCGTCCTGTTCCTGATTCCTTTTACCGGGCTGTATGTAGCGTTGGGCGGATTGTGGGGTGTCCTGTGGACTGACCTGTTCCAGTTCGCTCTGAAGATGGCAATCGTGATCGGAGTCGCATGGTATGCAGTGTCTGCTTGCGGAGGCATGAGCGCTCTGCTCAATCGACTGGCAGAGATGCGCGTTGCCGCTGGACCAGGCGCCGGTGATGCAACTTCGTTCTTTCCGGATTTTTCACGCCCCATTGACCAGGAAGGACTGTGGTTGCTTCCGGTGATGACATTCCTGGTCAATATCGGATTGCAGTGGTGGGCATTCTGGTATCCCGGGGCAGAGCCCGGCGGCGGAGGCTACATTGCGCAACGCATCTTCAGCGCGAAAGACGAACGCAACGGCTTGCTCTCAGTCCTCTGGTTCAACATTGCACACTACGCGCTGCGACCCTGGCCCTGGATTCTGACCGCACTGGCCGCCGTCGTCCTCTACCCGAATCTCGAGCACCCAGAAAAAGGATACATGCTGATCGTCAGCCAGCACGTGCCGCCGGCGCTACGCGGCATTGTGATCGCCGGCTTCATGGCGGCGTTTATGTCCACCATCGCTACTCAGCTCAATTGGGGGGCTTCGTATCTCGTCTCGGACTTCTATCGTCGCTTCCTCAATCGCGATGCGACCGACCAACACTACGTGCAGATTTCCCGTCTGGCTACCGTCGTTCTAGTTATTGCTTCCGCCGGAATTTCGGTCCTGCTGGCCGATATCCGCTCCGGATGGCAAGCTGTCCTGGAAGTGGGTGCGGGAACGGGGGGTGTCTATCTACTGCGCTGGTATTGGTGGCGGATCAATGCCTGGAGTGAAATTTCAGCCATGGCGACAGCCTTGGTCATGACCGTCTCACTGCGCTGGATCGCTCCGTTCTCCGGCACGAATCCGGTAGTCTTCGCCAAGAGCGCTTTAACCACCACGGCGGTTACGACTTTCGTTTGGCTAATCGTCACCTTTGCGACCAAGCCGGAGCCCGAGCAGATCCTGCTCAAGTTTTATCGCAGCGTGCGGCCACAAATTACTGGATGGCAGGCAATCGCCCGCCTTGCTCCCGAAGTTCCACCCTCGCGCGATCTGGGACGCAATCTTCTGTGCTGGGTTCTGGGCTGCGCCATGGTGTACCTGGCGCTGTTTGGCTTGGGACATGTACTGCTCGGTCCCATATGGGAGGGATTGCTGCTCTTGCTTCTGTCCTCTATATGTGCGGGCGTCCTTTACTCAAACATCTCCCGCACGGGTGGGGAAGCGGAATTAAATGTCCCAAAGCCAAGCGTTGTTGGATCCGTAGCGCACTAGGCGTAATTGGGGTATCGTCAGCCGATTCAGATCCTGAGTTGTCATCCAGAGCGCAACTGAGCCATTCGCTCTCGATGGTGCAGCGGAGTCGAAGGACCCCAATATATCGAGACCAATGCCATTCATGATCATGGTTCTACCATCACCGTGTAGTCCACTCCTTCCCACCGCTGCTCCTGCAGCCAATAAAACGTAAAGACAATTTCACGCCCCTGTGCCAACGAATTGCTGGGTAGATCCGCAACGTAGACACCCAAAGGGTCACGTGTGGTGCTGTCATGCGTGGTGTTCCAGCCATCGAAGCTCCAGTGCACAAGAGCCGGCGCGGGCAGCACGATCCGCAATTTCTTTCCCCTGGGCATGGTCCGGCATTTGTTATTCAAACGCCATTCGAAATACTCGGCCTGGCGTTTTTCGACTACATAACGCTGCACTGTCTGCGGTGGTTGGTCGAAAACCTTGCCATCGCGTAGCGAACGCCGCAGCTTGATGTACTCAGCGTGTGCCCACACCAGCGGACATGCCGACCCTGTTGGCTTGCCCAAGAACAGTTCAAGCTCAGGAATGTCGGGCGCATCCCAAACCTGCTCGGGAATCAAGCGCCCCCCTTGCGTCGAAAGCTCGATCACTTGCAGCAGCTTTTCCGCCGCTTCCGGGCGCCCTGCGGCCAGTTCGTAGTGGGCGCGTTCACCCGCCAACAAAGGCCAGGGTCGGCCAATTCCGGTGCCATCAAAGGGCGATCCATCTTTGTGCTCACCGTAGCCGTCGCCGTTGTAGCGATACCAGGAAGGGCCTTGCGGTAGCTTGATCCGCAGCAGGGCGTCAATCACCTTTACTGTGTTCACAATTCGGGGATCGTCCGGCGCACGCAGCCCGAACCGCACCAGTGCGAGCGCGTCCGGACTGATGAGATGCACGGCTGCCTCAGCGCTCTGGCCCGGAGGCCGGTTCTTGATCGGCACAAATCCCTGCAGCGGAGACGGCGCGCAGTCAGCCTCCGGAGGTGCTATACGGACGTAATAACCCTCCACTCCAACCTGCCGTGCCAGGTCACTATCTTTCGCGTAGATCCAGCGTTCAATGTTGTCGTTCCAGCAGTCCGCGGTTTCCCGCAAGTGGCTCGCCGTTGCTTGTTCCTCAACTGCATCGGCAAGATCGGCTGCGGCGAGGAGGCCCGCAATCTCCACCGCCAGGGTGAATGGCGAATAACCCGCATCTTCTTCCCAGCGGTCCTGCTGGGTGACAGGGCCGTTGCGGACAATAAAACCCGCCGCACGTTCCACCGACGCCCACCTGCGTCGCAAATTTCCCAGAGGGACACGGGAGTGGCGCCCGACTATATCCATGAGCAGAATCGGAAGCGCCGCCTCGTCCATTTGCACCCCTCCCCAGTAGGGACGCCCATCCAACCACAGGTTCTGAGCCCAGCGGCCATCCGACTCCTGCGTGGCTTCGAGATAGCGCAGTACCCGTAGCGCGTCGGACTCCGCCCCCGCAGCCAGCAAACCGACCGCGGTTTCCACCAGATCGCGCGGCCAGACCAAGTGATATCCGCCCAGGTCTTCATCACCTTTGTTGAAACCCCAGGGAATCGACAGGCTCGCGATCACTCCTCCCAGGAAGTCCTTCGACTCATGGCAGCGCATCACCGCCGCGCTGGCGCGATAGAGATCGTGTTCCCGCTCAGGCTCGTCCAATTTCAGCAAGCTTTTCTGCCAGCTTTTCCAGTCCCGGACGTAGTGATCGCGCAAGTCCTCATAGGACTCAAGCAGGCTGGCACGCGTGTGTAGACCGGCTTCTGACCAGATCTCTCCGAAGCCCAGCGCCAGCAGAAACTCTCCTCCGCACGCCACCAGATCGATCTCTCCTGTGAGTGCGATGTTGCCATGTTCTGCTCGCGTGTAATTCCACACCATCTGGGAGTGCTGCGACAGATCCTGCCAGCCATCGGAGAATCCCACGAAGCCCACAGACATCTTCAGCCAGGGTGCCGAACAGGCAAAGGCCAGAGCGGTGCTATTTCGTTCGGCAAATAACATGGGAACGCCCTTGTACTCGCCGACCCAGCCTGTATTGTCGTTGCCCCAGTTGGCCAGATGCGGGGCCAGAAGCGCATAAAGGCGATAGTCGGCGAGCTTTCCCTGCAGCGGCATGAAGCGAACTCTCTGCAGCACCACGTTGCGGTAAGGATCGGTCAGAATCTCCTTCTCGATCCGATATCTCCCCCGCATTTCTGTGTTGCGCAGTTGATATACCGGTACACTCGGTTCCAAAGCGACGTTCTCAAAGCTGCAATGCCGCTTCTCTTCAGAGAAAAAACCGGCGCCATCGGTGATGATGAATCCTTGATCGCGCGTGCACGCCTGATCGACGCGCGGGAAGTAGACTTCATTCAAGATGCCGTGGCTCAAGGTGAACCAGACCCGGCTGTGCAGGTTCAGCGCCGTGCCCATCCCGCTTTTGGCGCTCGAAGTCCAGCGCGGCGGAATCCCCGGTCCGCCGGGCGCATAACGTTCGGAATCACCCACTCTGTCCCACCCCCAAAGTCCGAACAGTTTGACAGATCAGCAGGCTGGCAGCCAACACACCTCCACTGGGCTGTGCAGATTTTTTCAACAAACATTAATTTGCGATTCATGCCGGAGTAATAAAAGAGGGTCAAGCTGCAAGCATCCGCGACCACGGATTGAATCCAACGGGGCTCAGGCCGTGGTTAAGAACAACTCATGGAGGAGCGCTGTGAAACATTGGCGGAAGACTCTGATGTTTAGGACAACTCTGCTATCGCTGCTTGCCATAATGCCGTTGGCTGCGAACGCACAAATGAGTAAAGTGAAGACGGTTTGGGTCATCCTCATGGAGAATCACAACTGGACGGGCAACAACGCCGGTGCGGCGTTCGGCGCTCCGGATCTCAAGGGCAACCTGTCGGCTCCGTACATCAACGGGCAGCTGCTGGATACATCGGCGCACGCGGAGCAGTATTTCAATCCTCCGGGCAACCATCCCAGCCAGCCGAATTATTTGTGGCTGGAAGCCGGGACTAACTTCGGCGTCCTCGCGGATACGCAACCCGGCCAGCCCCAACTATTCACTCACCACCATTTGGTAAGACTTCTTGAAGATGCCGGTATTTCCTGGACGGCTTACGCCGAGCCCGACTTCGGCAGTCCCGTGTTCGACAACTGTCCGCTTGATTTTACTTTCCTCGATGTTGAACATCTGGCTTTTGTATATTTCAACGATGTCAATCACGGGTTGAGTGCGAAGTCAGCTGAATGTATCAAGCACGTCAGGCCGTATTACCAGCTGGCGACTGATCTGGCCGACCACACCTCGGCGCAGTACAACTTCGTCACTCCGAACCTCTGTCATGACGGGCACGAGGGGCTTTCTCCGTGTGATGCTCTGGAGAGCAAGAACAATACCTTGCGATCGGATACTTGGCTGAAGCAAAATGTGCCCCGCATCCTCGAGTCAGACGAATACAAGCAACGCGGCGCCTTATTCATCATCTGGGATGAAGCCGAAGACAGCGGCGACTTCAGCGATGGTCCCATCGGAATGTTCCTGCTTTCGCCGTTTGCCAAGGGCGGGGGGGAGACGGCTTACAGCAATAACATTCACTACGACCATAGCTCCACCCTGAAAACGTTGCAGGAAATCTTCCAGGTGGGGCCGCTGCTTGGAGCTGCTGCGGATCCCGAAACCAATGATCTGAGCGACCTGTTTAAGTGAGGAACCGCAACCATCCGGTCGGGGCGACCACCTCGGCCGGCCATTTTTCCTGTGCCAATCTCCACGATTCTCGAACCGTTGTACTCGTCGCCAAGACACCAGCCAAGATCTTCAGATAGAATCATCTACGGCGAATGTGGATAACGAACTCCGCCAAGGCGTTCTGGCGCTGCCTTGTTACCAGACGGTATTCTGATTCAGAATTCCTAATTACAAAGACAAAGAGACGGCGACCCGCGGAAGGTTTCCGCCAGGAGACGGCGTCAGGAGATAAATAATGGCCAAGATTGCAAAGACCGCGGATCGCAAAAAAGTGATGGACACATCCAAGAGCACCGACTGTCCCAAGTGCGGCAAGCCTACCCGCATCGTGAAGCGCGTGAAGGACCGCGAACGCAACGTCCCCGGCGGGATTTTCATCTCCTGCTCGGCCTGCGAGTTTTACGAGAAGCTGTAGGGAGATCTGCCACGCAAAAGACGGCATTGGCCTAGAAACTCATTTGCCCAAGAATAGCTCTCGCTTCGGCGGCGGGATCTGCAGCTGCTGTGATCGGACGTCCCACAACGATGTGCGTGGCGCCCGCAGCAATCGCTTCCGCTGGAGTCACTACTCTGGCCTGATCGCCGTGATCGGTGCCGGAGGGACGCACTCCTGGGGTCACGATCACAAGCTCATTCCCCAGTTCCGTGCGCAGAGCAGAAGCTTCCAGGGCCGACGCCACCACCCCTTTACATCCGTTCGAGATGGCGAGGACGGAAAGCCGCAAAACCTGGTCCACGACTCGTCCGCGCACGCCTAAGTTGCTGAGGTCGTTGTCATCCATGCTAGTCAGTACCGTGACTGCCAGCACAGTCGGAATGGGATTGATGCTGCCTGCAGCGTCCGTGGCTGCGCGAATCATCTTCCCACCTCCTGATGCATGCACGGTTAGCATGCTGGCACCGAGATCGGCAGCCTCTCGCACCGCCGCCGCCACCGTGTTGGGAATGTCATGGTATTTCAGGTCAAGAAAAACTCGTCGTCCAGAGGCCACCAGATCTCTCACCACCTGCGGGCCCGCGGCGGTAAACAGCTGCATTCCAACCTTGTAAGTCAGGGCGGAATCGCCCACAGCCGCCACGATCTTCTGGGCTGCGGCTGCGGACGAGACATCCAAAGCAACGATCAGACGCTGGCGCGGATCTTGCATCTAGTTCGAGTTTAAAGGGCTTGGCGCTAATACGCCAATGGCCGGAGCATGGCCACGGTTTGGGGATGAACCAGATCCAAGCGGACGCGCTGCAGGCCTTGGCTCTTGAATTGAAGCACTCGTGCAGTGTTGTAGGAAACGTCGATGATCCTTCCGGGAACAACCGGTCCGCGGTCGTTGATACGTACCACTACCGCCCGCCCGTTGCGCAGGTTCGTGACCCGTACGTAGCTCCCCAGCGGGAGAGTTGGGTGCGCCGCGGTCAGGTCGTACATGTTGTAGGGCTCACCACTGGCGGTCGGCTTGTCTTGGAAGTCGCTGCCGTACCATGATGCCGTCCCAATTTGATACGCCTTGGGTCGGTTCACCCCGGTCCGAGACCCCGGCCGAACCGTGCTTTGGATGTCACGAGACTCTGAGTTGGTCGGTCGCTGAGTCGCCCCTAGGCTGACGACCCAAAGAAGAATCGTCAGTCCAGCAATACGTCGTCGCATTCAGTCACCCCGCATCTCTAAGTTACCCCCCACGAGTTCGCCAGGATTGAACGATGCTATCGGGTGGGAAAGCGGGGTGTCAATGCGGAATTTGCTGTAGCAAGGTTATTATCTAGTAATAGATACATTACGTAACCTATTGTTGATCTTGATATAAACTGCAGATATCACTGTAAGTGAGTGGCTTACATATTTACTATATGGTAAATACTCTTGCGCCGAGGACCTTCGGAAATTATTACCTCGCTTGTATTATCAACAACTTACGCTCTAGTCTGTACGATCACCCCTGAGGAGAGCAAGTTACGAGGGTCCGTTTGGATTTGTGCGATCGGTCAAGATGGAACCCACGCCTCAAAGCCAGGCAATTCAGGCTCTAGCGGTTAGGGGTAAATTTGCAATCCGCAGGGTTTCCGATAGATTTGCATCTATGGCCCAGGCTCCCCCAATTGTTCTTACCGTGGCCGGGTTTGATCCCTCGTGCGGGGCAGGAGTCACGGCCGACATCAAGACCATCGCGGCTCATGGGTGTTACGGTGTGGCGTGCATTACTGCTCTGACCGTCCAGTCCACGGCGGGTGTCCGGCGGGTCGAGCCGCTCCGCCCAGATTTGGTGGTCGAAACCCTGGCTGAGTTGTCAGCCGACGTAGAGATCGCAGCCGTCCATGTCGGCATGCTGGGATCCGGGAAGGTAGCTCGGGCCGTGGCGGACTTTCTCGCCACGGAAAGGCTGCCCAATATCGTGCTCGACCCTATCCTTAAGTCTTCCTCCGGGGCGGAGCTGGTGGACACTGCCGGCGCTCGCCTGATGCTCGAGAAATTCCTGCCACTGGCCACCGTTGTAACGCCAAATCTGGATGAAGCTTCCGCTCTGACGGGATTGGCAGTAACGAATGTGGAGCAGATGCGCGCGGCCGCGATCAAGCTTCATGCTATGGGCGCTGCCGCAGTGGTGGTCACCGGGGGCCATCTCGAAAAAGCCACCGACCTGTTGACCTTCACCAGCCGGCGGGGAATCGAACAAGAGATTTTCAAATCTGGCCGTCAGCGCTCGAACTCCACCCACGGCACAGGTTGCGCTTTCGCGACCGCAGTGGCTTGCCACCTGGCGAAAGGACGCGGATTGCCCGAGGCCGTCCTGCTAGCCAAGGCATACGTGGCGGCCGCTATTTCAAATGCCCAGCCTCTCGGACGTGGCAGCGGCCCAGTCCATCATCTCTACCGCATGCATCAGCAACGACGCACTATCGCAGATCCGGAACCAGTGAACTGAGAGCAGGGACGATTACAGGAGAGATCGGAATGTCGAACGGGACTTAAAGCGGGAATACTTCGTGAGTATGCCGGTGCCCGATTGCTACTCTCTACTGTCTGGCGTCTTCTTCAACAGAATCCCGGCCACGAACGCCGCAACTGCGGCCAGCAGCCACTGCATCCGATAAGACTGCACTGCCTGAAAATCCGCCAGATTTTGGACCGAGTAGACCACGCCCACGGCAACGACCGCGAGCAGGCACCCTAAGCCCACGAAAAACGCAACCAGCGAAGCCATGGAGAGGCCGAGCCAGCGCCTTACATTTTGGAACTCGAACACCCCCAAAATCTCCAAGACGCGCATCCAACTCGATCCTGTAGCTGCAATCGCTTGCGCCTGTCGAGCTGATCCGCAAACGTGGCAGAAACGCGCACCAACCATGAATTCGGTGCCGCAGCCGTCGCAAACCTCAACCATCACCGGGCCTGCAGCTTGCTGAACCACCGGCGGACGCCAGAAGTCGTGCTGCGCATCCCGTATTACTTCGGACATAGGCGCTTACCTCTTGTTCGTGTGGTATTACATACCGCAAGCCAGTGACCAAAACTTTGCCTACGTAACTCACTGATAAACCGGTCGCCGAACGATCCCGTACGTTGACAACTGGGAAAGAATTACCCCTTGTATTAGGAAAGAATCGCCGGGCTGATTATAAGGACGTTCTTGACCAACCTCATTCCTTCTAGACATGACACTCTTGGTTCGCAGCTCGCTCAGCTGCCTTCAGGTAAACTAAAGGTCAACACACCCTGGATATCGAGATCGACGAATTGTTTTTCCGGCTCCCACCCCGCGCCATTCCAGTCTTCTTTTTCGTTTTGTTCCTTGAACTGGCTGCGGCTTCATCAATCGGTCGTACGCCTGATGCGCTGTCGTATCGTCCGAATGATCCGCTGAATCCCTCTGCCTTCGACCATTTTTATAACCTGGATTACGACCAGGCCGTGCGAGAGTTCGACCAGGTGCTGCAGAGGCATCCCGACGATCCTTTCGCTGTCAATCATTTCCTCACTGCCATCCTCTTCCGCGAGCTCTATCGCATGGGTGCGCTGAACTCGGGCGAGTACGCCAGCGACAGTTTTGTGAGATCCGCACACCGCCCAGCGGATGAAAAGGTTAAGGAGCAAATCAGCCAACTGGTGCAGCGAGCGCTCAAGCTGGAGGAGAAGAGTCTCGCTGCCAATCCAAACAACGTTGACGCGCTGTACGCCAGGGGAGTGACGCGGGCACAGTTCGCAACCTACACGGCGCTAGTGGAGCGCGCGTGGTTCTCAGCTCTCCGCAACGCAGTGGGGGCGCGCCACGACCACGAACGCGTGCTCGAACTGAATCCCAGTGATACTCAGGCCAAGTTGATTGTGGGGGCTCACAACTATGTGTTAGGCAGCCTTCCCTGGGGAGTGAAGGTCGCGGCAGCCATGGTGGGCCTGGGCGGGAGCAAGGAAAAGGGACTCGAGTATCTCCAGCAATGTGCCGCGGGAGGCGGAGAGACCAGCGTCGATGCCAAGATTCTGCTGGGGTTGTTCTTTCGTCGCGAGCACCGCTATGACGAAGCGCTGCAGATGGTGCGGGATATTGTCCCACGTTATCCGCGAAACGTTCTGCTGGCGCTCGAAGAGGGTAGTCTGCTCAGAGCCGCAGGACGCACCGATGAGGCAGAGGCGGTCTATCGCAAAATCTGGCAAGCCGGGCGCGACGGGCAGTATCCCGGTTTGCACTATGAAATCGCCGCGCTCAGCCTGGGCGACCTCTTGCGCAGCCAGAAGGATTTCAGTGGAGCAGCCGTGGCCTACGAGCAAGTGCCACAGGCGCCACAGCCCGATCCGGAAGTCTTGCAGAGAGCCAATCTGGGCGCGGGCGAGATGTACGATCTTCTTCACAAACGCGATCTGGCATTAGCCAGATATCAGGCGGTCATCGCCACCAACGCGAACACACCGCCCTCAGAGATTGCCCGCAAGCGTATGAAAGACGCTTATCGGGAGGAATGACGTCGGGAGGAATGACGAGGGAACTTCTCGCTTCCGGGCGTCGTATCATGATACGTGGAGGTTGAGAATGTATTGCAACTATTGCGGCAAAGTTATCCAGGATGACGCCAACCACTGCGCTTACTGCGGCAAACGAGTGGGGGCTGTGATGGCGCGCAAACGGCTGGTTCGCGCACGCGCCGGCCGCAAGATCGCAGGAGTGTGCGCCGGGTTCGCGGAATACTTCGACCTGGACGTGACCCTGGTGCGTGTGGTTTGG
Organism: Terriglobales bacterium; assembly: GCA_035512155.1. Taxonomy (GTDB): domain Bacteria; phylum Acidobacteriota; class Terriglobia; order Terriglobales; family Acidobacteriaceae; genus JABCYV01. Next base: position 37,361 of record DATKEN010000087.1, read on the forward strand.
TTAATTACAGCACTGATTCCGATAGGTGCCAGCCTGATTGCCTATCTGATCGCTTGGATTCTTCTGCCCGAGGAGCCGGAAGCGTTATCCGCTCCGGTTGGTCACCAAGCGACGAATCTGTAGCATGCCACGTACGCCTTTGACCGCGAGAGAGGTCTTGTGTGTTTAAATCTCCGCGATGATCCGTATCCCAAGCGGTGACGCCGAAATCGCATACGAGGTCGTCGGAGAAGGCCCTCCCGTCGTTCTGCTCCACCCTTTCCCGACTCATCACGAATTCTGGCTACCTGCGGCTCAGGCGTTGCTTGCGCGCTACCGTTTGATTCTTCCCGATCTGCGCGGACATGGCGAATCCGGCGTCGGCGATGGCCCCGCAACCATGGAAAAGCACGCTACTGATCTCATGCGCGTCCTGGATCATGCCGAAGTAGGGCGCGCCGCTTTTGTGGGGTGTTCCATTGGAGGCTACTTGCTGTTCGAGTTCTGGGGGCGCAATCAGGCTCGAGTTTCGGCTCTTGTGCTCTGCAACACCAAAGCCCAGGCCGATACTGCAGAGGCGAAAACGAATCGCTTGCAGGCTGCGGCCGACGTCATGGAGCGCGGCACGGAGCCCTTCTTCGAGGCCATGACTCCCAGGCTGATCGGTAAAACTACTCGCGAGGCCCGTCCCGACCTGGTGGCATCAGCGCTTGGCATGATGCGGCGGATGTCTCCCGAAGACGTCGCCCGAGTGCAGCAGGGCATGGCCGAGCGGCCGGATTCCGTCAGCACCCTGAAGACTATCAACGTCCCCACCTTGTTAGTCACCGGGGACGAGGATATTCTGACTGGCCCGCCCGAAGCTGAGTTCATGCGACAGAATATATCCGGCAGTCAAATGAAAATCATCTCCCGTGCCGGACATTTTTCTCCGTTGGAGCAGCCTGAGGAAGCCGGAAAACTGCTTCGTGAGTTTCTGGACTCAGTCCATGGATAGTTCTTGGCTTCCGTTGAAGTCACTTAGTATCCGAGACCCGAGACCTAAGACCCAAGCCCCACCCTTTGCTACAATTCCGTTGCCATGATCGACACTTTCCTGGTTCCGGAGAAGACAGTAGTCAGCGCGAAGGGCGATGGGGCCCCCGTCGATGTTGGTGGCGCTGCCAGCCGTGTATTCCTGCTTACCCTGAGCATCAGCAATATTGTTGAACAGGAAGCGCTGGACGTCAGCATTCACGGATCAGCCGACGGCGCGGCGTGGGAGTCCAAGCCGCTGACCATATTTCCTCAGAAGTTTTACCGCGGACAGCATCCTTTGCTGCTTGATTTGACGCGGCACCCGACCGTCAAGTTCGTCCGTGCTCACTGGGAGGTAAACCGCTGGGGCCGTGGCACGGAAATCCCCATGTTTGAATTTCACCTCACAATCAGAGAAGTACCCCCTGAGATTCTCAAGGAAGCCACGGCGGAAGCAAAAGCGCTGGCGTAAAGGCCGCTGTTTCCCGCATCCGCTATATTGGAATCCTGCATGAGTCAGGGCACCACTGTCGTAGTCCGCCCCGCGAGGAACATCGAGGGATCAGTGCATTTACCCGGGGACAAGTCCATCTCCCACCGCTATGCCATGCTGGCCGCGATCGCCGAAGGGACCACTCGCCTGGAGAATTTCTCCACCGGCGTGGATTGCGCCAGCACGCTCGAATGCCTCCAGAGGCTCGGTGTCGATTGGCAGCGCGATGACAGCGCCGTGGTGATTCACGGCTGCGGGCCAAAGTTGCAGGCGCCTAGCCTCCATCTCGACTGCGGGAATTCTGGCTCGACCATGCGTATGCTGAGCGGCATCCTCGCAGGCCAGGAATTGACCAGCGAGCTTGTCGGCGATGAATCTCTTTCCCGCCGTCCTATGGCTCGGATCATTACTCCGCTCGAAACTATGGGAGCGAAAATCTCCGCCAACAACGCACGCCCACCGCTCCGAATCAGCGGTGGTCATCTCCGGGCTATTGACTACAAAATGCCGGTAGCCAGCGCGCAGGTAAAATCTGCGCTGCTATTTGCCGGCTTGTTCGCGGCGGGCGAAACCCATGTCGAAGAGCCAGTGCGTACCCGCGATCACGGAGAACTGGCCCTGCGTGCATTTGGCGCCGAACTCAAGCATAGCGGCAACCGGGCGAGCATCTGGGGAGGACAAAGGTTGCGTGCGATCGAAGCGCGAATCCCGGGCGATCTCTCCAGTGCAGCGTTCTTCCTTTGCGCAGCCGCTCTGTTTCCCGGCTCAAAACTGACAATCACCGCGCTCCTGATGAATCCCACACGAGCGCGGCTGCTGGATATTTTGACTGCGATGGGGCTTCGAATTTCAATCACCCAACTGGAGGAATTGCACGGAGAACTCCAAGGGACAGTGCAGGTCGAAGGCGGAACTTTGAAAGGGGCCACAATTGCGGGAGCCGACACCCCAGCCCTGATCGATGAAATCCCGGTGTTGGCCGCGATCGCTCCCTTCACCACGGCCGGTATCGAAATCCGCGATGCCCGTGAGCTGCGAGTGAAAGAATCCGATCGCATCGCCGCCATCGCGGCCAACCTGCGAGCGATGGGAGCAGAGGTGCAAGAACTCGACGATGGTTTGAAAATTCCCGGCAACCAAAAGCTGCATGGCGCTGAGATTGATTCATTTGGCGATCATCGCATCGCCATGGCCTTCGCTATAGCCGTGCTCCGCGCTGAAGGAGAGACGCATATCCGACGGGCCGACGCGGCCGTCATCTCCTATCCCCGATTTTTCGACACACTGGAGAGTCTGGTCCAACGCTGACCTGACTTATTGGATCCGCTCCGTTTTTCCGCCGGCCTTGACCATTCCGTTTGCCTCATCGAGACGGACGATGTCGTCATTGTTGTAGACGCGCTTGGCCTGCTCCCGAGGCTTTTGCTCGCCCGCCAGTCGAGCCACTCCATACTCGCTCTGAAATGTTGCTACCCCAAAGTCGAATCTTTGCTCAGTTGGTGCGCTTGTTGCTTCGGCAGAGCCAGTTTGTTCCTCGCCTTGTGACGGAATTGTCTGGCCATACCACATGGGCTTGGCAAAGTTCGCGCTTGGCCCTGAGGTGTCGAGAGACAAAGTCGTATTGGTGGCGCCGGCGACACTGCCGGTGGTAGCACTGCTTGCGCCCACTTGCAAAGAAGGAGTTCCCAGATCGACGATTGGTGTGCTCACCAATGGGACGAAGGGGGTTGCGTACATGCCCGGCGGCGTTGTCCAGTAGCTGGCATAACCGGATGTCACCATGACCTGAGCCGTCGCCAAGGCAGACAGCAGCAAAATCGTGCCTGAAAAAATGAGGATTTGACGCATGGGTTCCTCCACGAACTGTTCCAGCCATTAAGATGCGGGTGTCAGGCGCTGGGTGTCAGATTTCTTAGGCTTTGCTTATGGCGCCGTGACCATTAAATCGCGACAGCTGTTAGCTTCCTACATACCTGGCATACAGACTTCGCGCCACGGCGGTGTCCGTCGTCCCCTTGATGATTGCCCGGCCGTCGGGAAACAGAGTCATTTCGTACGGCTCGTGCCAGAATTTCAGAACGAAATCGTTGTGCCTTACGGTTCCGTGTGGCTTCAGCCGCTTGGTCATTTCGGCTAGGTTAACAGGCCGGCGACGTTCATGAATCTGTACCGAATTTCTCCCGCACAGCGTGACATGCGGCCGCCCTTCGCCGGCCAGATGAATAAACTCGCGCAGGCCGCATGCCCTGCAACCCGCTCGCGGGTGTTCCGCTGCAACCTCCGCTCGCTGGTTCGTCCACAGGTCGAAAGATAGCAACGTCCGCCGCATTTGATCTTCGGCGCCGACCAGCAACTTTAAGGCCTCGGTGGCGGCGATAGACGCCGCGAGATTCACCGTCGAATTAAGAATTCCGGCCGTCTCGCAAGTCTCAACCGCTCCCTGCGGAGAATCAGGAAAGATGCAGGCCAGGCATGCGGTCTTTCCCGGCAGCACATTCAAGCTAACGCCATAGCTGCCAACGGCGGCGGTGTAGATCCAGGGCAGGGAAGTCTTCACTGCGAAATCATTGATCAAATAGCGCGTCTCAAAGTTGTCCGTGCCATCGAGGATGAGTTGCATTCCCGCGAACAAATCCGGGATGTTTGCAGGAGTCAGATCGGCAACCCTGGGCTCGATCACGATGTTTGAATTGAATGCCGCAACTTTCTTTGCCGCTGCAATCGCCTTGGGCAGCGATTCGGTTGCATCGGCCTCGTCAAACAGCGACTGGCGCTGCAAATTGCTAAGCTCGACATAGTCCCGGTCGATAATTCGAATCGTGCCCACGCCCGCTCGAGCTAGAAGGGAAATCAGCGCCGAGCCGGTTGCCCCACAGCCCACCACGACCACCCGCGCCGCCGCCAGCTTGAGTTGGCCTTCGACACCGATGCCAGCGAAAAGCACTTGCCGCGAAAATCGCTCGTCAACTTCCAAACTGATCACCACTTTCCAGGCAAACCATTATTATAGGTGCCGCTGGGTTTCCCTGGCCGAATACAACATTGCCTCATACCCGTTCATCGAACCATTTAGCTGACAACACCCACGTCGAGGAGCCGGTTTGCGTCTGAGGGGAGCACTGCCCACAGCCATGGCTACATGGGCGCTCACGGCCACCTTCGCCGTGCCCGCAGCAGCGCGTGACGCCGCGCGGTCCCCACTGTCCGCGCCCGCGCAGGAATCCACTCCAGGCGGTACCTCCTACATGGGCCTTCCTGTGGCAAGCGTCGACTTTCCCGGCATTGCGCAGGCTGATCTTGAACGCTTGCGCCAACTAATTCCACAAAAATCTGGTCAGCCGTTGGACCGTGATCGCATTCGCGAAAGTATTCAGGCTCTTCACGCCACCGGGCGCTTCGAGGACGTCCGGGTCGAAGCCACGCGCAGCGGAGACGGCCGGGTTGCGGTGTTTTTCGTCACTAGCCCAAACTATTTCGTCGGCCAGATCACGGTGGAAAGCACACCAGCGCGGCCGACTGAAAATCAGGTCGCAAACGCCTCCAAACTTCAGCTTGGGGAGCTGTTCACGCACGAAAAGCTCGATCGCGCCCAGAGCGGCATTAAACGGCTGATGGAAGAGAATGGCTACTACCGGTCCAGCATCAACGCCGAAGAGCAAAAACATCCGGAAACAGAACAAGTTGACATCGGATTCCGCATTCGTTCTGGTCCGCAAGCTCACGTCGGGCACGTAACTGTCATCGGCACCCCGATTTATTCTGAAGCACAAATTCAGGACATCGCCAAAATACATCCCGGCGATCCCGTAACGGTGCAGCTCATCAACCGCGCCCTCGAGCGGCTGCACAAGAAATATCAGAAGCGGAATCTGCTACTGGCACAGGTCGTGGTATCGGATCGCACCTACCGACCCGGAGCCAACGCGGTCGACTACACCTTCGATATCACTGCCGGCCCAAGGGTGAATATTGTTACGGAGGGCTTCAAAATCAGCCGCAGCGTGCTCAAGAGAACCATCCCGGTTTACGAAGAGAATGCACTCGATGATGATTTGTTAAATGAAGGCCGGCGCAACCTACTGAACTATCTGCAAAGCCGTGGCCACTTCGATGCGAAAGTCGACTTGAAAAAAAGCTCGCCTCCCGGCGGCAATGAACTCCATATCGTCTATGACATCGATGCCGGCCCACATCATAAGCTGATGAAGGTTGAGATCGCGGGCAACATGGTTAAGGATAAGGGATTTCCCGAAGAAACGCTTCGTTCGCGCATGCAAGTGCAGCCGGCCGGACGCTTTTTTTCTAAAGGCCGGTATAGTCAGGCCCTGCTCAACGACGACATTCGCGGTCTCGAAGATATGTATCGCGCCAACGGTTTCCAGCAGGTGAAGATCACCAGCACCGTGCAGGACAACTACCAGGGCCGCGCAAACCAACTTGCGGTGCAATTACAAGTGAATTTGGGTCCTCAAACCTTGATTCAAACACTGCAAATCGTCGGCAATACCACTTTCTCGGAAGACGAGCTTCGCAAGCAAATCAATACACGGGAAGATCAACCCTTTTCGGAGTACTACATCGCACAGGACCGAGACACCATCCTGAACTACTACTTCAATCGCGGATTTCCCGACGCCACTTTCCAGGCCTCAGCCAAACCCTCACCGCACGATCCCAATCGCATGGATGTCACTTTCACCATTCATGAAGGCCAGCGAGTTTTCGTGGACCAGGTGCTTACCTCCGGCTTAGACCACACTCGTCCTGTTGTAGTGCAGCGCGACATCCAGGTGAAATCGGGCGACCCCCTCAGCCAGATTGACATGTTGGAGACCCAAAGAAAGTTGTACGACCTCGGGATCTTCAGCCAGGTGGATACCGCGGTGCAGAATCCCGAGGGGGTGGAGCCGGAAAAGAATGTCCTGATTGTCGTTCAGGAAGCCAAACGTTACACATTCAATTATGGGGTGGGATTCGAGTTTCAGACCGGGCAGCCCTCTATCGGTAGCACCCAGCCTCTTGGCCAAACAGGAGTGAGTCCGCGGGTGTCTTTTGGAGTGACACGTATCAACCTTCGCGGCCGCAACAACAGCGTCACCTTTAAAACCAACGTCGGACGCCTGCAGCAACGCGGACTTATCAGCTACAGCGCCCCACGCTTGTTCAGAAGTCCCGACTGGCGCCTGACACTTACAGGCTTCTACGACAATACGGTGGACGTCACCACCTTCACTTCCCAACGCCTTGAGTCATCGATACAGGCTGAGCAGATTCTCAACAAGAATTCCGCCGGAAAAACCACCAGCCTGATGGACTACCGGTTCACTTATCGGCGAGTCAAAGCCGCGAATCTGGAAATCAGCCAGAACCTGATTCCTTTACTCTCGTTACCCACGCGGGTAGGAGCGCCCGGCTTCAGCTACATCCGCAACCACCGCGACGATGACCTTGAAACCACCAAGGGTAGCTATAACACGGTTGATGGCGGCGTCGCAGACAGTCATTTCGGATCAGAAGCGGATTTCAGTCGGATTCTGGTCCAGAATTCCACGTACTACAGCTTCGGAAAACAAGGCCGAAAATTTGTGTTCGCGCGCTCTACGCGAGTTGGGATAGAGACCGCCTACGGCAACACTTCGATTCTCCCGCCCGGGCAGTCCTGTCCACAGCTCACCCAGACTACTTGTACCGCCCCGACCCTGATACCGCTTCCCGAACGTTTTCTTTCTGGAGGGGGCAACTCTCACCGCGGATTCGGGTTAAACCAGGCAGGCCCGCGCGACCCAGTTACCGGTTTTCCGTTAGGTGGGAGCGGCCTGTTTTTGAACAACTTGGAGCTCCGAATGCCCCCACCGACGCTGCCCTTTTTTCAGAACAACATCAGCTTTGCCATCTTTCACGATGCCGGAAATGTTTTCGTCAACGGCCGCGACACGCTCAACAGCTTGTTGCATTGGCAGCAAAAGAATCCGCAGTTGTGCCTGGAGCAAACTACCGCCAAACAATGCAACTACAACTACATTTCCCACGCTATTGGACTGGGGGTGCGTTACCGGACACCCGTTGGCCCAATTCGCTTCGATTTCGGGTACAATCTGAATCCGCCCGCGTTTCCCAGTTGCCAGACCACGCCCAGCTCCAGCAATCCGGCGCCGTCGGCGTACTGTCTGACAAACAGCAACAACACGCTCACTTTCTTCGTGCCGCAGCACGCGAGCCATTTCAACGTTTATTTTAGTATTGGACAGACTTTCTAATGACCAAGAAGCTCTTCATCCTCTCCTGGGCTTTGACCTTTTGCTTAACTTCTGCGGCTGCGATGGCCGGGGACATCATCGATCGTATCGTGGCTACAGTAAACGGCCACATCATTCTCCAGAGTGACTGGGATGATGACGTCCGCTACGAGGCATTCATCGACGGACGCCCCTCGGATCGCGTGACTATCGAGGACCGCAAATCGGCGCTTGACCGTCTGATTGATCAGGAGTTGCTGCGTGAACAAGTGCGTGCCTCCGATTCTCCGGCGGCGTCCCCGGAAGAAGTGACCAGACATATCGATCAAATCCGCCAACAATATCCCGGCGCCGAAACTGAGTCCGGCTGGGCCGCCACACTCGCGCGATACGCGCTTACCTTGGAGGATCTCAAGAAGCGCCTTGCCATCCAACTGGAACTGACGCGCCTGGTGGAGGCCCGGCTCCGCCCCGGCGTCAACATCGATTCCAAGAGTGTTGAGAGTTACTACAATCAGGAACTGCTCCCGCAACTTCGCCAAGCGGGAGAGAAAGATGTGCCCCTGAATGAGGTCACGCCTACAATCAAAGAACTGCTCACCCAAGAAAAAGTAAACCAATTGCTTATCGCCTGGTTGCAGAATCTACGCTCCGGAAGTGAAATCCACACCGAAGCATCGTCCGGTCCCGGAGACGGGACGCGATGACAGAGACCGGCGCCCAGCCGCGTCGGCGCAAGCTCTGGAAGTACCTGCTGTTCGCAACCATCGCTAGCGTGCTTGCGCTGGCAGGTCTCTCTTGGTATGCAAGCACAGATTCTTTTCAGGCCCTGGTGCATCGCCGGGTGGTGAGCGATCTCGAACGGATCACCGGTGGCCGAGTTGATTTAGGTAGTTTTCATACCTCCCCATTTCGTCTGCGCGTTGAGGTAGAAAACCTCACCATCCACGGTCGCGAGCCAGCAGGCGACGTTCCATATGCTCACGTAGGGCGCCTCATCGCCGAGATCCGAATCATTTCTCTCTTGGAGACCCAGTTCGGATTCAGCTCCGTCGTATTCGATCATCCGATAGTGCACATCATTGTGTATCCGGACGGTACTACCAACCAGCCTCAACCCCGGTTGCCGCAGACGTCCGACAAGACTGCCCTGCAGCAACTATTTGCGCTTTCCATCAGCCGCCTCGAGGTGCGCCACGGCGAACTGCTTTGGGCGGACCAGGAAATTCCTCTCGACTTTATCGTGAGCGATGTTTCCGCCGACATGACTTACTCGTTGCTGCGGCGCCGCTTCTACAGCAATGTGCTGCTGGGCAAGGTGGACACTACCTTCAACGGCTACCGGCCGATCGCCTGGACGGCCGAGGCGCACTTTGCTCTGGGCCGGAACAATGTTGAAATCACATCTTTGAAAGCAACCTCTGGCCGTTCGCTCATCCGTGGTGGCGGTCGAATCGCTGATTTTCGCCAACCCAGGATCGAAGCCGATTACGACCTTACGCTGGACCTCGAGGAAGCGGCAGCGATTGCGCGCCGCCACGAAGTACGGCACGGGGTCCTCCAGGCTAGCGGCCGCGGTTCCTGGTCCGCGGGTGATTTCTCTTCTGCTGGAAAGATCTTCCTGAATGACTTCGAGTACAGGGATCGCGCCGTCGGGCTGCGTAAGTCGAGCCTAAATGCAGAATTTACCGTCGACCCGCAGCGACTCTCACTCTCTCAAATCCAGGCGAAGCTGCTAGGTGGCAGCGTTTCTGGGAATGCCGAAATTACGCAGTGGCTCAACTCAGCTCCCGCCAGCAAACCCACGAAAGGAAGGAAAACGGAAGAGCGGAGGGGGACTGTTCATCTGCGTGTGAGGGACTTATCGGCAGCTGAGATAGCGGCCGCAGTGGCTACCGCGGCACGCCCCTTCGATCGCATCAATGTGGCTGCGTCCGTGGATGGCACGATTGATGCACGCTGGCGGCGATCACCAGGGAACGCCGAAGCCGAAATCTTGCTCGACACCGTGCCACCAGTTCATCCGGCCCCCACTCAATTTCCTCTAAGCGCGCATTTCCGCGGCACCTACCGTGCCGCTTCCGATGAGGTCGAGGTCACCGAACTGAACGCCTCTACTCGCGCCACGCAGTTGCATGCCTCAGGCTCCCTTTCTTCCCGCGCAGCTTTAAAGCTGTCTGTAAATACAACCGACATTGGAGAGTGGCAGCCGATTCTCACCTCGGCGGGATATAAGGGGAACGTCCCCATCACGCTGCATGGCCGTGCCTCATTCGTCGGCACCGCGACTGGAAAACTTTCAAGCATAGCCTTTGCCGGTAGCCTTCAATCGCAGAGTTTCGATCTGTTGGTTCCCGCCACGTCGCGTACTCCCGGAAGGCGAGTGCATTGGGATTCGCTGGCCACGGATGTTCAGCTTTCCCCGCGCGCCTTCGCGGCGCGCAACGGTACGCTGCATCACGGTGATGCAGCCATCAACTTCGACCTGACGGCCACCCTTCAGGAAAGGCGATTGACCGACACTAGCTCCTTTACTGTGCGCGTGAACGTTCACGATGCCGACGCTGCCGAAGTCCTCTCGCTCGCGGGTTATGCCTATCCCATCAACGGGCACATGGATCTCTCCTTCCAGGCAAAAGGCACGCTGGGAGATCCTAACGGCGAAGGCCGTCTCCAACTCACCGATGCGATCATTTACGGTGAGCCGGTGGACCGCGTCAGCGCCGACGTACGCTTCGGTGGAGGCCAAGCCACATTCGAGAACGTCCTCTTGAGTTACTACGACGCTCGGGTTACCGGTGATGGGACGTATAGTCTCTCGACCCGAGCTTTTCGCTTCAGTCTCACTGGATCGAATTTTGACCTCGCCCATATCCCTAAACTGCAGACCAGCCGCGTTGCGGTAGACGGGCGCATGGACTTCACCGCAGTGGGTTCGGGCACGCCTGAAGAGCCAGTGGTCAATGCCGCCATTCGTTTGCGCGCTTTTACGTTGGATCACGAGCGGGCTGGAGATTTCACCATCGATGCAGTCAGCCAGGGTCCGGAACTCCGGCTGACTGGCAAGTCGCAGTTCGAAAACGCTGAGCTTAATGTCGATGGCAAAATTAGTCTCCGGGCTGACTGGCCTTCCAGCTTTGCCTTGCGCTTCAATCATCTCGACGTCGATGCTCTTTTGCGGACCTATATGAAGGGACGCCTGACCGGTCACTCGGCCACCGTCGGGAATGTTAAAATCGAAGGGCCGTTGCTTAGGCCCAGCGAACTACGCATCACGGGCAACCTAGATGATTTCTTTGCTGATGTGGAAAACTTCAAGGTCCACAACAGCGGTCCGATTCGCTTCTCCGTCTCCAGCAAATCCTTCACTATTCAGCAGTTGCGCCTGATCGGTGAGGGAACCGATCTTTCCGCCAACGGTACTATTCAGTTATCCGGAGAACGTCAGCTCGATTTGCGGGCTCAGGGCAGCGCCAACCTCAAGCTCATCGAGAGCTTCAATCCTGACTTCATCTCTTCCGGACTGGTCACAGTGGATATCACGGTTTCCGGCACTGTGGCGAAGCCCCTCCCCCAAGGCCGGCTGCAGATCGCGAGCGGCTTTATCGGATACAGCGATCTGCCCAGCGCTTTGAGCGATATAAACGGCTCTCTGATATTCAGCCACGACCGCCTGCAGATCGAATCGCTCACCGCGCATACCGGTGGAGGGTTGGTCACTTTGGGCGGCTACGCAACTTCTTACAACCGGGAACTTAATTTCGATCTGACCGTTCAGGGGCAGGATGTACGTCTGAGGTACCCGCAGGGCATCAGTTCCACAGCCACCGCCAATTTGCATTTTGTGGGTACGACTTCCGCTTCCACGCTTTCCGGTGACATCACGGTTAACCGGCTAAGCATGACTCCCGGCTTCGACTTCGGGGCCTACCTCGCGCGCAGCGCCCAGACCACCGCACTGCCTCAAACCAATCCTCTGCTGAATCAGATCCGGCTTGATGTTCACATCGTGACTGCTCCCGAATTGCAAATGCAGACTGCCGTCGTGCGACTTTCTGGGGACGCCGATTTGCGCCTACGCGGAACCGCCGCAAAACCAGTTCTTCTCGGTCGCGCCGATATTATCGAGGGCGAAGTTTATTTCAACGGAGCAAAGTATCGTCTGGAGCGAGGCGGGGTCACCTTCACCAATCCGGTTAGCACCGATCCAGTGCTCGATCTGCAAGCGTCTACTCACGTGCGCGACTACGACATCACTTTGATTGTGAACGGGAAGGTCGATAAGCTCAACATTACGTACCGTTCCGAACCGCCCCTGCCCACCGCCGACGTCATCGCCTTGCTGGCTCTTGGCCGCACCACCGAGGAGTCCGCGCAGTTGCAGCAATCGGGTGGGTCGCCTTTTAGCCAGGAGGCTTCAAGCGCCATCCTCAACGCAGCTCTCAATGCTACGGTCAGCAACCGGATGCAGCACCTGTTTGGTATAAGCCGTATCAAGATTGATCCGCAGGGATTGAACACCGAAACCTCGCCGACTCAGACCGGACCGGCCGTAACCATTGAGCAGCAAGTAGCCAACGATCTCACCGTCACCTACACCACCAATGTTTCGCAGACATCGCAGCAGATCATCCAGGTGGAATACAACATCACGCGCAACGTCTCCATCGTGGGCCTGCGTGATCAAAACGGTGTAGTCAGCTTCGACGTGAGAATGCGCCAGCGCAAGAAGTAGGGGCGAGGTGGCCGTCCGATTGGCGTATTCTAAAAAGAAACATGCCCACGGTAATTCACCCCGATCGCTTCACTGTCGAACGTCAGAATATGGTGGAGTCACAGTTACGCGCCCGCGGCATCCGTGACCCGCGTGTCCTCGATGCCATGGCCCGCGTGCCGCGTCATGAATTCGTGGCCGAGCGTTACCACGATCAAGCCTACGAGGACCACCCCATTCCGATCGGCGAAGGCCAGACCGTTTCTCAGCCTTACATCGTTGCGCTCATGTTGGAAACTCTCTCACTCGAGCCTTCATCAAGAGTCTTGGAGATTGGTACCGGCTCCGGCTATCAGACTGCTGTTCTTGCCGAACTCTGCGCTCATGTCTTCTCGATCGAACGCCATGCCCAGCTGGCGCGCGAAGCTGAACCCGCGCTGGTACGACTCGGCTACCGCAACGTGACCGTGATCGTAGGTGATGGTAGTCAGGGCTTTCCGGAATTCGCTCCCTTCGACGGCATTGTCGTCTCCGCCGCCGCTCCCCGCATTCCTTCCGCTCTTTTCGAGCAGCTAGCGGAGGGCGGGCGAATGATCATCCCTGTAGGCCCAGCCGAGGCTCAGGAGCTTCAACTGGTGCGCAAGCATGACGGTCAACCCATTGTCGATCGCTTGGAAGGATGTCGTTTCGTCCCTTTGATCGGCGGGCAAGGCTATGCTTCTTCCTGGTAACCCGAAAACAGAAAACTGACACCTGGAAACCGAGAACCAACAACTGCTTTACAATCTCCTCATGCCTCTCCTCCACAACCTGCGGGTCACCTTGGAGATGATCAAATGGGAGCACTCCATTTTCGCCCTCCCGTTTGCGCTCTGTGGAGCGATGCTAGCGGCCAACGGGCATCCGACAATTCATCAACTGACGTGGATCGTAATCGCCATGGTGGCTGCGCGCTCAGCTGCTATGGCTTTCAATCGCCTGGCCGATGCCTCGATTGATGCCGCCAACCCACGTACCATGGCACGCGCTCTTCCTGCCGGCGCTCTCAGCTCCCGGTTCGTGGC
>DATKEN010000088.1:0-2546 GCA_035512155.1 Terriglobales bacterium
CCACTTGGCGAGCGTGCTCAAGAACGGGTAAGCGGCTTTCGGCGGTTCGATCTCTCCCGTAAGAGACGTCTTGAAGGGCACCATGCGGCCGTAGAATTCGCGGGTGCTGTCCTTGTCCTGCTTGATGACGGCGCCGTGGAGCTCGAGCCCGGCGAAGAGGCCGCGGGCGCGCGAGTAGGTCAGGACCTCAGCCCTCATCTTCCAATCGGTGTCGGCGGAGGCGTGGCGTCCTACGGGTCCGGCGGCGGCGCTGGCATCGGCTCCGAGTTTAAACTGGCTGGAGAGCAGGTTATTCATGCCGTTCTTGTTCATAATCAGCATGACGAGATCGACTGCCTGGCCGCCGATCTGCAAGCCGAAACTGCCGCCGCCGATGGTGAAGAAAGCGGGGGCGCTCCATCCTTTTTCAGTGCGGCAACTGGCGACGCCTTTGCCATAACGGCCGCCGACGACGAATCCCCCCTTGAGCAGCGACGGAACCACGGCCACACATTCGGCCGAGCCGAGCACTTCTTCGGGGATACGCTGGTCTGGAGCAGCCTCGATTTCGTCGAGCACCGTGCCGGCGGCTTCGATACGCCCCGAGGCTTTGGTATTGGCTTCCGCGGCCTTGGTGTCCTCATCAGCGGAAAGAATCGTCGTTTGAAAACAGGTCAGGAAACAAACGAGCAGCAGCAGAACGAAGGAATGTCGCATTAGGCCTCACTTGGGAGATAGGAGTATGGATTCCGTTGTCTATGATTCTATTCGATGCGAGGTGCAGAACGGGGGTTATCGGGGGAGTGATCAGCGTGAGTCAGGCGGTGCGGGCAAAAAAATGCGGGGCTGAAAGCGGCGACCCTAATCTCCGTTTCCAACCCCGTCTCCCAGGTTCTGTGGTAGGTGAGGCGAGTATGGGGCAGGTGGAGAAGGCGGACAAGATTACGGGGGTCACGGTACTTAGGTAACCCGAGGGCGGTTTGACTAGTCCCTGGCCGATCGTTGCATCCACACTGGTTTTGGCGTAGATAGGATCTCCGAACGCTTTGGGTTCGGACCGACTCAAGGACTCAGCCAGACTACTTTGGCTATCGAAGAATCCAGACCACAGCGACTGCTGCAATAATTAGCTTCACGAGCCATCCGAGCGAGTGCGACGCCGCGATCTGGGGTTGCAGTTTGATGAATAAGGCGTTGGTTACAATCATTGGCAAAGGACCAATCAGCCATGCGGCCAATGCCAGTTTCAACGTTGCGCCGTAAGAGAAGAGATGAAGGCGCTCACAGACGAAAGTAAACACCGCGCATGTCAAGAATGGCAGCGGACTAGCCCACGCAATTGCCTGTGATTCTCCTACACCGCTCTGATGCCGCCAGATTTCAGGGTGCGTGTTGTACTTCTTATAAAGCAGATCCCCCATGAAGAGCCAGTCCGTCAGTGACGATAGAATCCCACTGGCCAACACCGTCAGCGCAAAACGTGTCCAGTTGATCTCGTTCAAGGGCCTCCTAGCATACGACATTCACTGGGCAGGCGACAGACCTTTCTCGGTGGCTCAAAGCCTTTTGTTTTCTCCACAAGAAAGGGCAAGCCGCACAATCTGGTGCGCCTTTCGCTCCGCAAGTCACTTAGGGCGGCTCCTCCTGAGCGATTACGAGGCGAGCCTTGGTTGGTAGGGCAAAACCTTCAACGGGAGCGAAATGGCGCGCTCTTCGGAGTGCACGGGCTAGTGCGCCCAAAAGTGCTTGACACTGCCGACATTGTTAGAGACGCGATGTTACGACAATCGCCGACCGGATCGCGGTTTGCGTCCCACCACTGCATCTCACTTCCTAGCGGGACTGGGCTCTATCGACTTCTCCAAAAAAAGTTTGTGAGACCGTAACTTTTCCCTCTCTTTTAGGGATTATGTGATTAAGAACGAAGTGCCAGGGATTATGTGATTAAGAACGAAGTGCCGCGGAGAACACTTTTGAAGGCGCTGGAAAACCAGAACCTGACGAACCAGAGCGATGAGCGGCTGCAGGTTGAGGCGGCGCGGCAGGATCCCGCGCGCTTTGCTGAGCTGTATGAGGACAATTTTGAACGCGTCTACGCCTACGTCGCACGTCGCGTGGGAAACCGCGAAGAGGCACAGGATGTCACCGCGGATGTCTTCCACCAGGCCCTGGCCGGCCTTCCGCGGTTCGAATGGCGCGGCTTGCCGTTCGTGGCTTGGCTTTTGGGTATTGCTGCGAACGTGCTTTCGGATCGCTGGCAGCGGACGGCTACGCACCAAGAAGCCGTGAACGATGATCTCGATCAAATTGGAATTCAAGACGATATCGAGCAGCGGGCTATGCTTTACCAACTCGTCGAGACGCTGCCAGACGATCAGCGGCGAGTGATCATCCGGCGCTTCGTCGGTCAGAAGAGTTTACGCGAGATCGCGATGGAACTTGGACGCAGCGAGGGTGCGATCAAACAACTTCAACTGCGGGCTCTGCAAAATCTTCGTGAACGGATAAGGAGCAATCATGGCTAGCATTTCTCTTGCAGATCAACTCGAAGATGCGATTGAGCTGAT
>DATKEN010000089.1:0-2098 GCA_035512155.1 Terriglobales bacterium
TGCGGACGTCGCCAAGTTGAGCCGCTGAAAAGCTAAGCCGCCATCTCTGGCTTGGGCTCGGCCGGCGTCCAGCCCGCTGGCTTCAGCGCATGGTTGATCAAGTAAGCGACTACTCCGGCGCAGATCACAATCAGTCCAAACAAGAACGAACTCATCCCGAGCACAACTTCATGCTCGCTGCGAACGATGGCAAATCCCAGCAACAGAACGGGAGGAATGCCAACCGCAATTGCTCCAAACAGGCCGCCCGGCACACGGAACGGACGTTTCAATTCCGGTTCGCGAATGCGCAGGCAGATCAACGCTACAAATTCGAGCGTCAGGCTGGCGCCGTAAATCATTATGTCGAGCGTGACCAGCCGTTCGAATCCGAGATTCAGAGCGAGGCCCCAACCCACCGCCAGCGCCAGAATCGCAACCCACGGTGCTCGCGATTTCGGATGCAGCTTGCCGAAAACTTTCGGCAGCATGCCATCCTGCGCCATGGCCAGCGGCAGCCGGGAGTAGCTCATGACCAACGCATTGAACATTCCGAAGCCGCTCATCATGCCGCCCGCCACCAGCGCGATCCGAAGCACGGGCCCACCCATCAACTGCGCAACATCAGCCCACGCGCCGGTTTCCCATGCGCTGGCCGGAAGGCCGGTGATCCACATGGCGGCAAATGGAAGGACGTAAGTGATGCAGACAATGACCACCGCGGCCAGCATGGCGCGGGGATAAGTTCGCTGCGGACGCTCCACTTCGGTGGCGATGGTGGAGGCGTTGTCCCACCCCATGTAATTCCACATGCAGATGAGCAGGCCGCCGAGAATATCGACGTTGGAGGTGGTCGGCTTGGTCACCGCATTTGCCAGCGCGTGAATCTTGAACGGAGCCAGCACAAAGATGGCGGCGAAGGGTGCTGACAGGGCGAAGAACAACCACAGCGAAGTGGTCGAGACGACCTTCACACCCATAATATTAAGGATCGCGCAGACGATGACCACGCCAAGCGCGACGGCTACGCCGCGATGGTTCTCCTGAAAATAAGGAAACATGCGCGTGAGGTAGGCGACAAACAGCGTGGGATAAATCGCCATATCGAAAATCGAAGCTACCAACGACAGCCAGGCTTCCTGAAATCCCCAGAAATTTCCCATGGCGCGACGCACCCAGGCATAGTAGCCGCCTTCAAAGGGCAGAGCGCTCGAAAGCTCGCCGATCATGAACGCAGTCGGCAGGCTCCAGAGAAGCGGGGTCAGAAGCAGGATGAGAATCCCTTTGCCATACCCGGCGCCATGCACGATGTCTTCAGTGCCGTAGGTTCCGCCGGAAACCATAAAGAAGGTTGCGGCGACCAGGGGCCACAGCGTGAGGCGAATAGATTTCTTCGTCTTGTTGAACTGGGGAGCGGCAGGAATCACGCCAGGCTGCGAAAGGTTAGAGGTTGCGGTAGCTGTTGCCAATTTCTATGGCTTCCTCCTCAGGCGACTCACTCTCACCACCGCGTCTCCGGAGTTTCGGAAAAACGACGTTCTGTTCGCGGCTCCCAGGGTGCACGGCGATTCCCGGGCATTTCGGCGAAGTTAGTTCGCATGTGTGAGATTACGGGAAATTCGCGGAGATGCAAGAATATTCTTGAAAATTTTTGTCAGGAAGGGTGGTACAGAGGTAATGGCCGCGGAAGCTTTCTAACCGCCGCCAAAGATCTTTACGACCGGGGACACAGCGAAAGCAGGTTTCCCCCGTGCTTCCCTGTGTTCCTCTGTGCTCCCTGTGGTTAAAGGTCGTGACGTATTCATCACCAAGAAGACAATCGGCGATCACAGACGAGACAGTCCGCGGCTGGTAGTGATCTAACCAGGAGAAGCCAATGACCAGCCCCGCAATCGTTCTCATGCCTCGCATAAATCAGGTATCCGGCATAGTTGTTACCGCCGCGATGAGAGTTCATTCATTGCTTGGGCCGGGTCTGCTGGAGAGTGCCTATCAAGTTTGCCTGGCCCAAGAACTGCGGAAGCGAGGTTTGATGGTGGAAACGCAAGTAGGCTTGCCGGTGGTCTACGAGGGCGAAAAACTCGACTTGGGATATCGGATCGACCTGCTGGTAGAAAAT
>DATKEN010000090.1:0-2742 GCA_035512155.1 Terriglobales bacterium
TCCCATTCGGAGGTGGAGCTATGGGAGGAACCACCTGGAGCCGATTGTTGATCCGGGTGACCCCTGTAACCATCGCTGACAAAGATGCTGCGGTAGTCGAATCTGCCACGCTCGGCACGACTCCGTCGAGTATGACCTCGCCCGTGTCCGACACAGACACCTTAATATGCGCAGCCCGCACGGCGGGCGAAGGTGCGTTCTTGAGGTTTTCCACCACCGCGTTCTCGATCTGCGTGCGCTGGATGGTCCGGTACTTGAGGTACCCCACTCCCGCAATCACTACAAGCGCCAGACACAGCACGATCAGCACCAGTACGTTCCTCGCCTTGAATGTCCTTTGCTGGACGAAGACGTGCTGCGCGGCGCTTTTGGGCAACGGCGGGTGAGTTGCCGGCGCGGAAGGGACGTAAGGCGCGGGCGTGACGTCCGTCGACTGCAGAACGACAGACCCGGAAGAAGGAGGTGGAATCGGGACTTGCGATGTCTGGACTGGCGCCGGCGGCCCCTGTACATTCTGCGGACTCTTGCTTGCCGGGTTGGGCGCCACAGTGGAACCGCCAACAACGCGCACGCTGGATGGAGTGTCGCTTCCCACCTGATCAAGCGCAGCAATAAATTGCTCGGCATTTTGAAATCGCAAATCGCGCGATTTATCAATCGACTTCAGAATTACTGTCGAAAGTTCCGGAGGAATGTTCAACTCCGGCACCAGTTCATCCGGCGGACGGACCGTTCCCTGCATGTGCTGCATCATGATCGAGTAGAGAGTATCGCCCTCAAAAGGCAGTCTCGCGGTGACCATCTGGTAGAGAACTACGCCAAGCGAATAAAGATCGGTGCGCCCGTCGATCTCTTCGCCCGCCTTCTTCCCCATGAATTGTTCCGGCGACATATAAAGCGGCGTGCCGACAACCATGCCGGTCATGGTCATTCCGGTTTGTGCATCTCCTGCAGCCTGGCGAAGTTTTGCAATCCCGAAATCGAGGACCTTGGCCGTCTCTTGTCCTTGTTCATCGACGGTGAGAATAATGTTGCCTGGCTTGATGTCCCGGTGAACGAACCCAAGTTTATGCGCGGCCCCAAGTGCCCGAGCTGCCTGGGTGGCGATACGAACGGCACGCGGCACGCGAAAGGGTCCTTCGGCGTGAAGGATTTCTCCGACATTCCGTCCCTCCACCAACTCCATGACGATGAACGGACGGCCATCATCCGTGTAATCGAAGTCATCCACGCGCACCGCATTCGGATGTCGCAATTTGCGGGTTACAACTGCTTCGGTCTGAAACCTCTGCAGGAAATTCGCATCGCCCGCGATGGAATCATTGACGACCTTAATGGCGCAGAACTCGTTGAACGTGACGTGCCGCCCTTTATAGACCGCTCCCATGCCGCCAATGCCAATCCGCGCGAGGATCTCGTATTTATTGCGGATGATCATCCCGGGCTGAAACTCATGGCTACTCTGTAGCCCGGTTTGATCTGCCGGACAGACGTTGTAGTCACCCGGATAGGTTTTGTGGCACGAGGGACAATATTTCATCGGTTCACGCTGACAGATCCAGCCTTGGGCCGGCGAGCACGCAATGAAAAGAATGCTCATGCAGAACCCGGCACATGTCAAGAGCTTGCCAAGCGGGCTTGCAAACGCAGAGAATGGCTTCGATACACTAGCGGAATCCGGTACTTTTTCTCGATATGCTTCTGCAGCTCAAATTGACGTTGCCTGTCGCTCTGTTGGCCTTGGCGACAGCCTTGGTTTCGGCTCAGACGGCCGAATTCGATGCACTTCGCCACAAGGCCGAGGCGGGAGATGCCAAAGCGCAATTCGATTTGGCCGATGCCTATTCGGAAGGAAAAGGCGTCACCAAGGACTCCGCCAAAGGAATGGAGTGGCTAAGAAGGTCCGCACTCCAGGGCTATGCAGGTGCGCAGGTTGTACTGGGGTACTTTTATCAGAAAGGGATTAATACGGAAAAGGATCCCTCAGAAGCAGCGAAGTGGTACAGGAAGGCCGCAAAACAGAGCGATAAAGATCTCAAGCACGCGCAGACTGCCCAAAATCACCTCTCAGAGATGCTCGCCGAGGGCTCAATCTCTGCCAAGGAAGCAGACTGGCATGCCTCCGGCCCATCTACGACAATCGCGAGACAGCCAAAAACCAACAAATCGCCGCCATTCTCAGTCGGCGAAGTGGAAACCGGACTTACCGGCGGGATTACCAGCAAACGCATGGCGACCCTCGTTAACACCTACGGAGTTGATTTCTCCTTGAGCGCCAGCACCCGGAAGCGTCTCACCGACAAAGGCGCCGATGATAGCCTGTTGGCTACCATCGCCTCCTCCAAGCGCTAAGTTCGATTGTTCTCTCATAAAAAGCAAAAGGGTCGGCACCTACCGGAGCCGACCCCAAAAAATTCATTCGCGTCTTTCCAGACGGTGGTTTCGCTGGACTCTGCGGCTTAGCTAGCTCTCCGTAGCGTCGGCAGGGAGGACTGGCAGTTCGTTGCTCGCGGTGGGCAAAGAAGAAGGGGGCCTCCGTCAGCAGAAGGCACCGGTTGAACGCTCGCTGCCAGGAATGTGCCGATCATTACGGCGGTCAGAATCGTGATTTTCGCTACCAGCTTTGCATTCATTTTTACCGTCATTGTCTTGCTCCTCTGGGACCTGGGGAATTCTTGCTCGGTTCAGACCGTCGCAAGTGACTTTAGTAAAGCAAGCAGTGTTCCAAATCCTTGACAAGGC
>DATKEN010000091.1:0-5435 GCA_035512155.1 Terriglobales bacterium
TAAACGTTTCGACCTCGGGCTCTATGAGAGCGGAACGACGCGCTTCGTTCAATTCGACAAGCCCGGAATTTCTTTTATCTTTTGCAACATTCATGCTGAGATGAGTGCAGTAGTGATCGCCGTGGCAACGCCTTACTATGCGATCTCCGATGTTCGTGGCGACTTAGCAATTTCCAATGTGCCGCCGGGACGATACCAGTTTCAGATCTTTCACGCGGGTGTGGCACCTGATGCTCTCCGCGCCATGGTACGAGAGATCACCATTGCGCCGGGACAGTCAACTCTTGGGACCTTTGCCCTGCCTGAGCCCGATGTAGCCGTGGCACATAAGAACAAGTACGGGCACGATTACGACCGCCCGGAACCCGACAGTCCTGCATACGCAAGACCGTAACAGGCATAAGGAATGTGGGGACAGCCGCCTTCGGCTGTCCGCCGGGCACAGCCCGGCTTTGCGTGAAGTCGACTTCGCAACAAGTATCGCTAAAGAGAAAAGGCGTGCCGCTTGAGCACGCCCTTCTCGCCTCTATCGTTCACTTCGTTTACATCAACTTGCGATCACCGCGTTTAATGGTGGCCGGAATGTCCACCACCTCCGGAATGACCTCCACCTCCGCCACTCGAGTGACCACCGCCTCCTCCGCCACCGATGTGACCTCCGCCGCCACTGGGCGCATGTCCTCCACCGCCGCTGGGTGCTGGCCGGGAGCCACCACCACCTCCGTAACTCGGACGCGAGTAGCCCGGCGCGCTGCGCGATCCACCGTAGCTGGGCGCGCTATAACCTCCTCGCGGATATCCGCTTCCGCCGTACGACGGGCTTCTCACGATCGGCTGACGCATGTCGAGCTGCGGCCGTGACGACCCTCGCCCGTAGCCATCTGAGTAGCTGCGCTGCTGCCCGTTCGAACTGGGAGCGGTCCGATTCCAATACCCGCCACCACTGCTGCTGCGGCTGCTCGCCCCACCTCGCGACACCTCACTATTCGAGGGAGGATTGAACGGGCGGAACCCGCCGCGATTCTCAGCCGAAGCCGCCTGGCTTGTTCCACGTTGCTGCTCTGGCCTCGATGCAATGCTGTTTGCGCCGGAGGAGCGGTTGTTCTCGTTTGGCGGCGTGAATGGCCGGAAGCCGCCACGGTTTTGGACAGGCGCAGCCTGACTTGTGCCGCGCTGCGGCTCAGGTCGGGATGCGCTGTTGCCACCATTGGACGGCCGATAAGAACTGTTCGGCGCATTCTGATTCGGCACGTTTCGGTTGCTGAAGCTACCCGCCTGCCGACTCGCTACTCCCGCACTTGGCCTTTGCATAGTCCCAACCGTGCCAGGACCACGTCCGGCGAATGCGGCGTTCGAGTGTCCGCCCGCCGGTATTGCACCCACGTGGCTCTGCTGCATCGTCTGCCGTAGGCTGGCGGTTTGCTGCTGGAACGAGACCGGACGCGAGATGTTGTTGTGCGATCCGAAGAAGCGCTGCGCGCCACCGTTGCGAATCGTCGTCGACGATGCCGGACGTCCGCTAGCCGACAGGCTCGCCCGCGACGGAACGACTGGAAGATTGCCCGCCATCATCCGAGCTCCACGCAACTGTTCCGGCCGAGCTGCTACCGAACCAACCCTGCCCGCTCCAAAGTGGCCTGCGTTGACTGTCGACATCGCGCGGCCAACGTGTACGTTATGCAGATTCGCCAGGTTCGAGAATCGCATTCCGTTGTGCAGCGGGTGGAATCCACCGTAGCGACCGCCATCCCATCCACCCCGGCCTGCGAAGCCAAAGCGGCCGCGATATCCACCCCACCATGGATGGTACCAATCGCAAGGACCGAGCGGGAGCCAGCCGAATCCGCCCCAGCCACCAAATCCAACACCGAAACCCCAGCC
Source organism: Terriglobales bacterium (assembly GCA_035512155.1). Classification (GTDB taxonomy): domain Bacteria; phylum Acidobacteriota; class Terriglobia; order Terriglobales; family Acidobacteriaceae; genus JABCYV01. Next base: position 1,882 of record DATKEN010000091.1, read on the forward strand.
ACCACCCCACCCCCAGAACGAAACGTACGCCGGCGCCCAGAACGGTTGATACGCGGCGTACACCGGTCCGGGCCACCATCCCCAGCCACCGTTATACATCCACCGTCCGTAGTGATAAGGTGCCCAGCCCCAAGGCTCATAGCCTACCCACGTCCAGCCGTAATAAGGCTGATACACCCAGTTGCCGTTGCGATAGGGAGCCCAGTCTCCCGACTCGTCTGGATACCAGACGTCGCCATAGTCGTCGACATGGCGCCAGTGGCCGTAGGTGTCAAGATCCTGAGTTCCGGTATAGTAGCGGTTCGTGTGGCGCCATGAACTCGCATCGCGAATGATGTGATCGCGGTCGCTGTTCCAGCGATCCCAATCGTCACGATCCGGTGCGGATGCAATCTTGTACTGCGCGGACTCAGCGGTACCGCGAACAGTCGCCATCTCGCCGCTGCGTACTTCGGTGCTTCCCTGCGGCGTGGCGATCTGCGCTTCACCCTTGCGCACAATCACGATTGTGTCGCCATCCGGATGCACTTCGATACGAATCACACCATCATGATGCGATGGATGGATGGAGACATTCGGAGTGTCGATCTCGGGCTCTGCCTCGCTGTCCTTTGAGACGGTGTAGGTCGCAAGACCTTCGCCCAACTGAATCTGAATGTTCTTTTTTGTGAGAGTAGCGACGTTGGCTTTGGTGTTGCTCGACAACCGAAGGGTATTGGCAAAATCAAGCTGCACTTCAGAGCGAGCACTGTCGCCCGTCGAAATCTTGTCGCCCGTCATCAAGGGTTGATTCAAGGCTGCAGCCGACCAATCGCCCGAGTCGCCGCGCTGGGTCGAGACATCTCCGTGGATCAGGCTGATGCGCCCCACGCCCTGATCTGTCGCCGCCGGAGCCTCACCGGACGGGCCTCCGGGCTGCGCTTCCGTCGGCTGTGCGTTGGAGTCATCATAGGGTTGAGAATCCGGGCCCTGTCCCTGGGGATGGGAATCTGGTCCTTGTCCCTGTCCAATCTCCATCGGAGCACTGGGCTGTTCCGAAGGTCCAGGCCCTTCTTCGGTCGTCTGCGCCAAAGCGCCGATCGAAAGCGCTCCCGACAGCGATAGAACCAGGATTGCGAATCTACCCGCGAGTCTGCCTTTCATAACGACCTCCCGCCCGACACTAGTCCAAAAATGCTTGAATGCGAAAAACCTCATATCAGCTGAATGGCAACTCCCATGCCAAAGACACGCGATTCACAGAAGATACAATTCCTTTGTTCTCAGCGAGAAAGGAGCGCAGGCGGCAATGCAATTTGAGTATTAGGGGCGGAATTGGCCGACCTCGGCCAATAGTGGTGGTTTTCAACCACCTAGGTAGGCCGCATGAGGTCTGCGTAAATCCGCTGAAAAGCGTGAACTCCTTTTTCCTGTTTGAGGCTGAATCGACCACGTGAATAACTTCGGGATCGTAGATTCCTTTGCACGGCCTCGCAGATCCCAACATCCTCGATTTGAATCTGATCGCTGAATTCCACCGACGCTTTGGCCGCCGGTGACGTATGCTCCTTCTCGGGCAGATACCATTCGAAGATGGCCCGCGTTCGCTCGGGCTCGAGTGGCAGCACGATGTTCAGCGAGACGTTGTCGGGATAGCAGTTCAGCATCCAGTTGGGGAAGATCCAGAAATAGTCGGTAGTCAAATCCTGGTGGGCGTCCTGATATCGGCGGGGAGTTGTATCGCCGGGCTGAGCTCCGCGGATTGGGCTGAACTGTCGCACGTACTCGGGATGAGGTTCGACCACGTAGGAATTGAAGTCCAGTTCCCTGTTCAATCCCGGATGCACGCTCGGCAGATGGTAGCCCTCCAGATAGTTATCAACGTATGTCTTCCAATTGCACTTCATTTCATACGTGCGGCGCTCGAAGAGTTTCATTTTCGTGAATGGGAATCTGCCAGCCTGCCTGGGCAGCTCGCCCAAAGTCTGAAGCAGTGGTGTCGCCTGCGGATCAAGGTTCACGAACAAGAGATTGAACCATTCTTCGGTTCTTACTGGCGTCAGCGCAAAGTCCTCTGGACGAAATCCCTTCACGCCTTCGATCTCAGTGGCACTGATCAGCCTGCCATCGAGGTCATACGTCCATCCGTGATATGCGCAGCGAAACAGCTTGCGCGACCCGCAACCCTCAGCGGGAGGACCGGCGCGATGCCGGCATACGTTATAGAAACCTCTCAGCCTCTCATCGGTTCCGCGCACAAACAGAAGAGGTTCGCCAGCGACTTCCGTCGTGAAGTAGTCTCCGGGATTTGATACCTGGCTGCTGTGTCCCACGACTTGCCAGGTTCGCGAGAAGATCTTCTCTTTCTCGGCAGCGAATACATTCAAATCGGTGTAAAGAACAGACGGCAGTGTCCACGCATCCTCGATCTTGCTCTCGATGCGAAAGGTATCGGCAGTGATTTCCATGATTAGCCTGGGGAACGACGCCGCAACATTCTAAGGCATAACCAGTTGGCATCCCGGCTTCCCAAAGCTGGACCGCCTCAATCCTGGATTGACAGGAATTGTCAGTTCCCGCGACGGATTTTGCCAGAGATTGGCCGTTTAGGCGTGCGCCCGTAGCACCGAAGTTTGCCCCACGACTGAAAACAAAGATCTTCTCCAAAGAGTACCAAGAACGAAGGTAACTACCAGTTTTGGCGAGGCAGATGCAAACATCAGGACGGCTGCGATGTTCGCAGAGACTTTAAAAACAGAACTAACGAGGGGAAAATTCGAGATGCGGAAACAAAAGGGTTTCTCACTAATCGAGCTGCTGATCGTGGTGGCCATCATCCTGATCATCGCAGCAATCGCGATTCCGAACTTGCTTCGCGCCCGCATGGCGGCCAACGAGTCGTCTGCTGTCGCGTCGATCCGTACCATCAACACAGCTGAAGTCACCTACAACTCGACCTATCCGACGGTTGGCTTTTCGGCGAACCTGGTGAGCCTGGGCGGCGCGATCGGCGCGGCTTGCGTGCCTGCACAGGCCACTGCTTGCTTGATTGACTCCGTGTTGGCCAACAACGGCAACCCGGCTGGTAGCGGCAAGAGCGGCTACCTGTTCACCACCGGAGCTGGCACAGTGGGTGGTGGCGTCAACGTTGGCTACACCGTAAAAGCGGTGCCCATCGTGATCAATCAGACTGGTCTGCGTGGCTTCTGCGCTGAGGAAGATGCAGTGGTTCGCGTCGACCCGGCTGGCGTTTGCTCCGCTACCGAAGCGGGCATCCTGACATTCAATCCGCTCAACCAATAACCGCCTCGGCTAAGGCATAAAAAGGGCAGCAAGCTCGGCTTGCTGCCCTTGTTCCTTTATGGCCAAGGTTGCGTGTAGCACGCCGCCCAACCCCGGGTGCGGACGCCGGGGCTCCTCAGTGAGACGGCACAATGATGCGGATCGGTCACGCAATAGCTGGCCAATCTACCTCAGCCATGCTTCAAGTTACGCCGCGGACAGCGATAATAAACCGTTCCAAGAATGGACGCTTGAAAGCACGTGCATCTCCGACGGGCGATTCAACCTGTCCG